>CAYVWB010000061.1:0-1729 GCA_964455395.1 uncultured Desulfovibrionaceae bacterium | reverse complement strand
GAAGGAGCGGTCGATCTTCAGCATGTCCACAGGGAAGCGATGCAGATAGGAGAGGGAGGAGTACCCCGTGCCGAAGTCGTCGATGGATATCTGGATGTCCAGCGTCTTGAGGCGCTTGAGCAACTCGATGGCTTCTTGCGCGTTTTCCATCACCACGCTTTCGGTAATCTCCAGCTTGAGCCGCCTGGGCTCGATGTCGGAGAGCGCCAGCGCGTGACGGATCTGTTCGAAGAGGTCTTCCTGCGCGAACTGTTTGCCGGAGATGTTCACGCTGAGCATGTGCTGCTCGCATGCGCCGTGCTGGATGAAGCGCGACATGGCGCGACACGCCTCGGCCAGGGCCCACTGGCCCATGGGGATGATGAGGCCGGATTCCTCCGCAATGGGGATGAACTCCCCCGGCGAGATGAGCCCGCGCGTGGGGTGGTTCCAGCGGATGAGCGCTTCGAAGCCCATGACCGCGCCGCTCTGGAGGGAGACGATGGGCTGGTAGTGGAGGACGAATTCCTCGCGTTTGAGGGCTTGGCGCATGTCCGTCACCAGCTCCATGAGCCGGCGGGCCTTGAGGTGCATGTCGCGGTCGAAAATTTCGAAACGAGCCTTGCCTTGGAGCTTGGCGCGATGAAGCGCCGTATCCGCGTCGCGCAGCACGTCCTCGGGTTTGTCGTAGCCGATGAGGCTCAACGCGATGCCCACGGAGGAGGTGGTGACCAGCTCCTGCTCGCCAAGGGTGAAGGGCTGGCGGATGACGCGGAGGATGCGGTCGGCGAGGCGTTCCGCGTCCTGGAAGTCGCGCGCTTCCTCCAGCAGAATGGCGAATTCGTCGCCGCCCAGTCTGCAGAGGGTGGCGCTTGCGCGGGGTGCGTCGCCCAGGCCTTCTGCAGGGTAGTCCCGCGCAAGCAGCTTCTTGAGCCGCTCGGCCAAGGCCGCCAGCAAGGTGTCTCCCGTGGTGTGGCCCAGGCTCTCGTTGATCATGGTGAACCGGTCCAGATCCATCAGGAGCACGGCGAATTTCTGGGTCTCGTCGTCTTTGGTCCGGCGCACGGCGGCCGCCAGCATGTCGAGGAGCATGACGCGGTTGGGCAGCCCCGTGAGCGCATCGTGCCGGGCGTTGTGCAGCACTTGTTCCTCGGCGCGGCGGCGGTCCGTCATGTCCAGAAGCGAAAGCACGAGTCGCTGTGTGTTGGGCATGCGCGCTGCAGTGAGCGAGGCGGTGCGGGACTCGCCTTCCGCGGTATGGAGGCGCACCTCCATGGCGGCGGCGGCGCCGGCGGCTTCGCCGGATTTCAGCGCTTCCAGGCGGCTTTGGACCAGGGGCTGGTCCTCTTCGCGCAGCAGGTCCAGAAAACGCTGGTCGCGCACGGCGGCGGCGTTCAGGCCGGAGAGTCGCAGGAATTCGCTGTTCGCCAGCCGCACTGCGCCGCTGGAGTCCAGAATGGCCATGGCTGCGCCAGCCACTTCGAAGATGGTGCGGTAGCGTTGTTCGGACTTGATGAGTTCGCGCTCGGCCCGCTTGTAGAGAATGATGCGCGCCAGCGTATTGGCCACCGTGGCCAGGGA
This sequence comes from uncultured Desulfovibrionaceae bacterium, assembly GCA_964455395.1. Classification (GTDB taxonomy): domain Bacteria; phylum Desulfobacterota; class Desulfovibrionia; order Desulfovibrionales; family Desulfovibrionaceae; genus CAYVWB01. Next base: position 169 of record CAYVWB010000061.1, on the reverse strand, counting down.
TTTCTCCTCCTTGTCGTCCGGAGCGCACCCATCGCGCACGGGCAGGGAGACCACGCCGAGCACTTTCTCGCCATGGATGATGGGCGCGCAGAGACGGCGTTCGCCGTGATCCATGACGCACGCCGCCGATGCTGCGCCATGGGGCTTGGCTGGGGCTGGAGCGTCGGCG
>CAYVWB010000060.1:0-27143 GCA_964455395.1 uncultured Desulfovibrionaceae bacterium | reverse complement strand
AGGGCTTCTTCCGCATCGCTGTCACCTGCCCCGTGTGCCGTGGCGAGGGAACCGTCATCGCCAACCCCTGCCCCAAGTGCCGCGGCCGCGGCCGCAACCAGGAAATGCGCGACCTGACCGTGCGGGTGCCCGCCGGCGTGGACAACGGCTCCCGGCTGCGCCTGCGCGGAGAAGGCGAGCCCGGCGAATACGGCGGCCCCCCAGGCGACCTCTACGTGGTCATCACCGTGGAGGAGGACAAGGTCTTCGAACGCCACGGACAAGACATCGTCTATCATGCCACCGTAAGCATGGTGGACGCCGCCTTGGGCAAGAAGATCGAAGTGCCCACCCTGGACGAGCCCGTCACCGTGGAAGTGCCCCGGGGCACACAGTCCGGCGAGCAGTTCAAGCTCAAAGGCAAGGGCCTCCCCTACCTTGGCAGCGAACACAGCGGCAACCTCATCGTGGTCGTCACGGTGAAGACACCCACCCGTCTCTCCCACAAGCAGGAGGAATTGCTGCGCGAATTCAAACAGGCGGAAGAGGAGAAACCCATGACGCGGGTAAAGAACTTCTTCAAGAAAGCTGTCGGCGGGGAGGAATAGCCCATGGCCGACCGCCGGACGCACGGATTCACCCACCTCGACGAGACCGGCCGCGCGCGGATGGTGGACGTCTCGGCCAAGAGCGTCTCCAGCCGCAGAGCCGTGGCTGGGGTGGAAGTCCGGCTCGCCGCCGAGACCTTCGCCATGCTGACAGCCGACGCCTTGCCCAAAGGCGACGCCCTGGCCACCGCGCGCATCGCCGGCGTGATGGCGGGCAAGCGCACGGCGGAGCTCATTCCCCTCTGTCACCCGCTCTCCCTGGCGTTTCTGGATGTCGTTTTCGACATGGACGAAACGCGCCACACCGTGCGCATCGCAGCGGACGCACGCACTGCGGACCGCACCGGCGTGGAGATGGAAGCCATGACCGCGGCCTCCGTCGCCGCGCTCACCCTCTACGACATGTGCAAAGCCGTGCAGAAAGACATCGTCGTCAGTGAGCTCAAACTCCTCTACAAGAGCGGCGGCAAGTCCGGCGAGTTCACGACGCAAGCGTGGCCACACTGGCGCGCCATGGTGGACGGTGAGGCGTAACCCCCGCCGCGCACGCCGCAACAGGCATCCACGAGGCTTCCTGAGGGGAGCCTTTTTTTGTGGACCGGAGGGGCTGCGCGTCGCCCTCCGCCGAGGGACACCGGCGCGACCAGCCCCCAGTCTCATGAAGGAGATGGAACAGGACGGATGGGCTTGGCAAATGCGTCGGGCCACTCCGCATAGGCGTGCTCTATGTGTTGCGCGGTTGTGAGTTTGTCTCTTGTCCAGGGGGACATTGCGTGGCATGATACTCAAATCGTTTTCGAATCGCATACCTTCGGAGTCCTTCAATGCCGTTCCTCATGCCTCGCCGGTGGGCGTGGCTGCTCACCGCCGCGTTGCTCCTGGCGTGGTCGCCCGGGGCCGTCCAGGCGGAGACCGAGCTGCGGATGAACCACCAGTTCACCGCCGGCAACCTTGGCGCCCGGGTGGACGCCCACTTCGCCGAGACGGTCTCGCGCCTCACCGATGGAGAGCTCACCATCAAGATATACTGGGCCAACGCTCTGGGCCGGCCCAAGGAGAACCTCTCCCTGCTGCGGGACGGCGCCTTGGACATGGCGGCCATGTCCGCCGGGTATTTTCCTGACGAGCTGCCTCTGCTCTCCGCGCCCAACTCCATGCCCATGGCCATGGACGGCCCCCGCCAAGCCAGCGAGATCATGAAGCGCATGGTGGAGGAGCTTCCAGCGCTCATGGCGGAAGCAGAAGCCAATGGCGTGCGGCCGCTCTTCTTCCACGCGCTCACGCCGTACCGGCTGCAGTCGCGCGAACCCATCGTCAATCTGGCGGATCTGGAAGGGAAAAAGGTTCGCGTGTGGGGCGCATACCTGCCGGCGCTCTTCCAGGCTGCGGGGGCCGCCCCCGTAACCATGCTGCTCCCGGAAGTGTACGAGGGCCTGCAACGCGGCGTGGTGGACGTCGTGCCTTTCAACCCGGAGTTCGCTCTCAATTATCGGACGTACGAGGTGGCGCCGCATTTCACGGAAGTCATCGTCTGGGCGGGGCCGGGCTGGGGCGTGTGGATCAGCACGGCGGCGTGGCGCGAGCTCTCCGAAGCGCATCAGGCGGCGCTGTTGGCCGCAGCCGAAGACGCCCGACTCCACGAGCTGACCCTGCTGGCGGAAGAGGAAGCCGCCGCACGAGCGCTGCTGGCCGAACGAGGGGTGGTCTTCCATCCGTTCCCGGAAACCGAGTTGGCGGCGTGGCGCGAGCGCGCGCCGGACTTCATGGCGCAGTTCGTGGAAACCATGGAAACCCGCGGGGAGGGCGAAGCCGCGCGGCGAATGGCGGCGTTGTGGCGAGCACTGCGCGACGAGATTCCCGAACGCCCCTGAGCCATGACGAAACGCGTGGTGTGCATGGCCTTCGCGGCGGTGGATCGCGCCGGGGAGGTCGCGGCGTGGACTGCAGCCGGGTTCCTTGCCTTGATGATGACGCTCGGCGTGGCGGATGTGCTGAGCGCCTGGCTCTTCAATGCGCCCCTGCCCGGGGCGCTGGAGGCTGCGGAGCCGCTGCTGGCCATGGCGGCGGTCTCGGTCTTCGCCAGGGATCAGCGGTTGCGTCGGCACATTCAGCTGGACGTGTGGACCACGCGGCTGAGCGCCGTGGGTCGGCGTCGTCTGCAGCGTCTGGGCGACATCCTCGCGGCGGGCTTCTACGGCGTGCTCGCCGCGGCGGCGTGGCGTTTCGCATGGGCCAGCATCCTGGTGCGGGAGGCGCTCCCCGGAGCGACGGCCATCCCCGTCTATCCCGCGAAAGTGTGGTTCGCCATGGCGCTCAGCCTCATGACCGCAGCTTGTTTGGCGAGCGCGGCGCGGCCTGCTCGCGCTGGCGCAGGGACGCGGGAATAAGGCATGGATCCCCTCTGGATCGGCGCAGCGGGGTTCGGCGTGGTCTTCGTGCTGCTGTTCACGGGTCAACCCGTGGCGGTGGCGCTTGGCGTGACGGGGCTGGGCGGCCTGTGGCTGCTGGAGGATGCCGGCTTCGCCTTCGCCGTGGCCAAGACGCTGCCGTACAACGCCCTGGCGGACTACGCATGGGCAGTGCTTCCCATGTTCGTGCTGATGGGCGCGCTGGCCGAAACCGGCGGTCTGACCACCCAGCTTTTCCGCGCAGCGCAAGCGTGGCTCTCCTGGATGCGGGGCGGACTCCTGCTGGCTGTCATCGCGGGGTCGGCGGCGTTTTCGGCAGTCAGCGGCTCCACCATGGTGAACGCGGCGGTCTTTACCCGGCTGGCTTTGCCGGAAGCGGTGGCGCAGGGGTATTCCCGCGTCTGGACGATCGGCGCCATCGCCACGGCGGGCACCCTCGCCGCCATGATTCCGCCGAGCCTCACCATGGTGCTGTATTCGCTCATCACGGAACAGTCCGTGGGCGCATTGCTCTTGGCCGGGGTGTTGCCCGGTCTGCTCAACGTGACGCTCTATATGATCATGGCGTTGGGGCTCGCGTGGTTCGCGCCGGGCGCGGCGCCGCCGCGGCGACGGTTCGCGGAAGCGGACCTCATGTCCATGGCGCGCGCCTTGTGGCGGGTGTGGCCCATGGCGGCGCTCATGGGGCTGGTGCTGGGCGGCTTGTTCGGAGGGCTCTTCACGCCGTCCGCGGCGGGGGCCATGGGAGCGGGTGGCGCACTGCTCCTGACATTGACGCAACGCAAGGCCGGGGGGCGCGCACTGGCCCGCTCGTTTCGGGAAGCGGCCTCGCTCGCCGGGTCGTTGCTGGCGGTCATCGTGGGTGGGCTGCTCTTTTCGCGCTTTCTGGTGGTGACAGGCGGCGCCGAGGCCTTCACGGACGCCGCCGTTTCGGTCATCGCCACGCCTGCGGGGCTGCTGCTGGTCATCAGCGTGGCGTATCTCGTGCTCGGGTGCGTCATGGACACCGCCTCCCTGACCATCGTCACTCTGCCCATCTTTTTCGCCATGGCGGAGCGGTTCGGCGTGGACCCCATCTGGTTCGGCGTCATCTTCGTCAAGCTCATCGAGATCGCCGTGCTCACGCCGCCGGTGGGGCTGAATCTTTTCGCGGCGTATTCCGCCGCCGGCGGCGCGGTGAATTTCCGGGACGTGGTGGTGGGGGCGCTGCCGTTTCTGGCCATGGACATTCTCTGCCTGGCGTGCCTTGTGGCGTTTCCTCCCCTGGCCACCTGGCTGCCCGGCATGCTGTAATCCGTCGATCCTCCCGCTGTGTCTTCAGACCCATGTTGGACCACTCATGACGACATTCTCCCGCTTCGCCTCGCGCGTTCAGGACGCCATCGCCAAGAGCCGCGACCGCCATGTCCTTGGCGCCGACGAACTCACGCTGCTCCACGGGCTTGCGCCCGGCTCCCCGGAGAGCTTCGCCGTAATGGCCGAAGCGCGCCGGCTCTCCATGGCGCTCAACGACGGCCTTGCCGAGGTCCACGGGCAGTTCGCCGTGAACATGGCGCCTTGCCCCATCAACTGCGCGTACTGCGCCTTCGCAGCGCGCGCCGGCGTCTTCACGGAGCGTTGGGAACTCGCCCCTGACGAAGCCGCAGCCCGAGCGGCGGCGCTGGAGGCCGAAGGCGCCAACGCCATCTACTTGATGGCCACGGACAATTTCGACCACGCGCGGTACTTGGAAATCGGCCAGGAGACTCGCCGCACTCTGCGCGCGGAGACGGCTCTGACGGCCAACGTGGGTGACGTCTCCCCGACGCAGGCGCGTCAGCTGCGCGAGGCCGGCTTCACCGCCGTGAACCACTCCCTGCGGCTGCGCGAAGGGGTGGACACGAACATCCCCCCCGAAATCCGCCAGCGCAGCATCCGCCATTTCCAGGAGGTCGGTCTCGCCGTGGGGCTTTCCGTGAGCCCCGTGGGTCCGGAGCATACGCCGGAGGAGCTGGCCGCGTTGACGCGCTTCCACGCCGCGGTGAACCCCGCCTACAGCGGGCTGTGTCGGCGCGTCACCGTGCCGGGCAGCCCCCTGGCGGCGCATGGCATGATCAGCGACCTGCGCAAGGCCCATGCCCTGGCGGTGACACGGCTGGGGCTGCCGCACACGATCCGCGGGCTCTGCGTGCATGAGCCGGACGCTCTCTCCGTGGCGGCCGGGGCGAACATCCTCTTCGCTGAAGAGGGCGCCAACCCACGCGACACCCATGTCGAGACGGAGAAATGGCGCGGCTGGAGCGTCACGCGGTGCATGACGCTGCTGGCTGACGCGGAATGGATGTTGACCGAAGGGCCCTCGCGACTGCTGTCGCCCACCACCACCCAGCAAGGAGAATCCGCATGAAGACGTATTTCGATCCCGAAGACCTCAAGAATTTCGGTGATGTGGCCAAAGCTGCGCCGGAGCTGGGCGCCAAGTTTTTCGACTACTACGGCAGCGTCATGGGCCCCGGCGCCCTGGACGAGCGGGAGAAGGCCCTCATCGCGCTGGCCATGGCCCACGCGTTCCAGTGCCCCTATTGCATCGAGGCGTACACGCAGCGATGTCTTGAGTTGGACTGCAGCGAAGACGAAATGACCGAAGCCGTGCATGTGGCGGCGACCATGAAGGCCGGTATGACGCTGGTGCACGCCATGCAGATGCGCCGCAAGACGGATGAGGTGAGTCTCTAGCCATGGCCGCATGGATGTCTTTTCGGGAAAATCTGACTGCGGACGGCCTCGAGTTGCGTCGCCGCACACCTTCCACTCTGCAGATCAACGTGGGTCTCCTCTGCAATCTGGCGTGCAAGCACTGCCATCTGGAGGCCGGCCCCCATCGCGACGAGTGCATGGACGCCGACACGGTGGAGGCCGTCATCGCCTACGCCACGGCGCACCGCTTCGAGGTCGTCGACATCACAGGGGGGGCCCCGGAGATGAACCCGCACCTGACGCGGCTGGTGGAGGGGCTCGTCCCGCTGGCGGACACGGTGATGCTGCGCTCCAACCTCGTAGCCATGGCCGGCGAGGATCGCCGCCAGCTCATGACGCTGCTCGCCCGCCATGGCGTGGTGGTGGTGGCGTCCTTGCCCTCCACCCGCAAAACCGGCGTGGACAAGGTGCGCGGCGCCCACACCTACGACGCCGCCATACCCGTGCTCCAGGCGCTGAACGCCCTCGGCTACGGACAAGTCGGCTCCGGGTTGGAGCTCCATCTGGTGACGAATCCCGGCGGCGCCTTTCTCCCGGCGGATCAGGAGGCCATGGAGCGGCGCTACCGCAAGGAGCTGGAGCGCGCTTGTGGCGTCGTGTTCAACAGGGTGCTGGCCCTGCCCAATGCGCCTCTGGGGCGTTTCCGCCGCTGGTTGGAGAGCTCCGGCAACCTCGACGACTACATGACGACGCTGGCCAAGGCCTTCAATCCCGCGGCGCTGGAGAACGTCATGTGCCGGGAGGTGGTCTCCGTGGCGTGGGACGGCGCGCTCTACGACTGCGACTTCAACCAGGCCGCACGGCTCCCCATGACGGGACGCCCCACCGTGCGGGACGCGACCTTGCCCCCGGCTGACCAGACCATCGCCGTGGGTGACCATTGCTACGCCTGCACCGCGGGGTGCGGCTTCACGTGAGGCGGCGCCATCGACGCCTAGTTCAGGCGTCGGAATACGCTCGTGCAAGGGGGGACAGGCGCCGAGATCGCGGCGCTTTTTTCCGGGAGCTGCGCGCCGCGCGTGTTTCTGCCCGAGCCGTTCCCCTTTACGTCGCGGGAAAAGGCCTTACACTCTGCGCTGCGCGTCCACGTTTCAGCCTGGAGGAAACGCATGCATTCGTCCTTGCGCGCCGCCGGCCGCACCTTGCTGGCTGTCCTGGCGCTTTTCGTCGCGCCCACGCTTTGCGCGGCGCACCCCCACGCCTTCATCGAGGCGCAGCTCACCTTCCGCTTCGATGAAGACGGTCTCGCCGGATTCGAGCAGCGCTGGCGCATGGATCCCATGTTGTCCGCCACGTTGCTGGACATGGTGGACATGGATCGGGACCAGCGATTGTCCGCGGAAGAGCACGCCCAGCTCGAGGAAATCAGCATGGGCAGTCTGCGGGACTTCAGCTACTTCACCTTCGCCAGACTCGATGGCGCCGTCTTCGAGGCTGGCGTTCACGAAAACTTCCGCGCGCATGTGGAAGACGGCTCCATCATCTACGAATTCTTCATCCCCTGTCGGGTCGTCGCCGTCGATGGTCCCCGCACGGTGAAGGCTGCAGTCTACGATCCCACCTTCTACACCTTCGTGGCGTTGGTGGACGAGAACGGCGCGGGCATCGACCCCACCCGGGACCCACGCTTCGGCGACCCCATGGTCGAAGCCGCTGCAGGCGACTTCCAGCGCTTCGTGGAGGCCACGGGCTTCGAACAGGCGCATGTGGAGGCGCAGTATTCCGGAGCAGCGTCGGCGTTCACCATCACCGCGCAGCTGGAGCAGGCCGAGGAAATGGCGTATTTCGGCGGCGGCATCACGCCGTACGCTTTCGTGCTCACCTTCAGCCGCCCTTGAGCCACTGTCCATGGGAGCTGGCGCATGGTGCTGGCGCCAAGTTGGCGCGGTCGGTCTCCTGATCTGTCTTACAGCGCTGTGCGTGCTGGGGACGCCGACAGCGTGCGGGGCGCGCAACCCCTTCGTCAAGTCGCCGGAGTCTCCCTCCAACGGCGCCGTCGCCACCGTTGACGACGCCAACGCCACGGGGGACGCCGACCGGCCCGAGGGCCTCGCTGCGCCGGCTTGGGTTCGCGAGCAGTTCACCCCGGTGATGCGCTTCCTCGCGCAGACACAACTTCGGCTGCGGTCGCACCTTGTCGCATTCGGACAAGCCATGCGGGAGAATCCCTACGGCCGGGCCTTCTGGCTGTTTCTGGGCGCGGCGTTCCTTTACGGAATGGCGCACGCAGCCGGACCCGGGCACGGCAAGGTCTTCGCCTGCGCATACTTCGCCAGCCGACCTGCGCGGCTGGTGGAGGCAGGGCTCTTCAGCGCCGTGGCCATGGTCTCGCATGTGCTTTCGGCCACGGCGTTGGTGCTGGGCGGGGCCTTCGTGCTGCGCATGTCCGGCGCCCTGGCCGTGGAGCAGTACGGCGCGTGGCTGGAGACGGCCAGCTACGCTTTGCTGGCGCTGGTGGGGTTGGTCTTCACGGCGCACGCCGTGCGGGAGCTGGCGCGGGGCGCTCGCCGCGATGACCGGGCCGCGACGTGTCCCGAAGCGCATACGCCGGCGCGGGGCAGTCGCCGCGGGCTTTTGGCCACGGCCTCGGCCGTGGGTATAGCACCATGCCCGGGGGCGGCCATCGTGTTGGTGTTCGCGTTGACCCAGGGTCTGCTCACGCAGGGGCTGGCGGCCATGGCGGCCATCGCCGCGGGCATGAGCGTCACCACCACGGCTGCGGCGTGCGCCACGCTCTATGCGCGGCGGGGCTTCTCGGCAATGCTGCAGGGACGGGAGCGGTTGATGCGACGCAGCCACGGCGTGCTGGCGTTGCTGGGGTCGCTCACGCTTTTCCTCTTTGGCGCGCTGCTCCTGCTGGGACGCGTCGGCTGAAGCCTCCTTCCCCAAGCCCGGAGGCGAGGATACCCGGATACTTTGGACCCCGGACCCCGGACCCCGGACACCCGGACCCCGGACCTCGGACAGGGGAGGGCGTTCCGCATCAACAGCATGAAGACGCCGCGGCGGCCGCCAGTCGGTCGTCTCGAAGGCGCCGTGGTCAGCGCTGGTATTTGTTCACGGCGTTGACGTGCTGGCGGTAGGTCTTGGAGAAGACGTGGGCGCCGGAGTCGTCGCCTTTGGCCACGAAGAAGAGGTAGTCGTGCTCCTCGGGGTGGAGGGCGGCGTGGAGCGCGTCGTATCCCGGCGAGCAGATGGGCCCCGGCGGCAGACCCGCGTGCTGGTAGGTATTGTAGGGGTTGGAGGCGTCGTTGAGGTGCTTGCGGGTGAGATTGCCGTCGAAGGCGCGGCCGAGTCCGTAGATCACCGTGGGGTCGCACTGCAGGAGCATCCCCCGAGCGAGGCGTTTGGCGAAGACTCCGGCGATGCGCGCGCGCTCCTGGGCGAGGCCCGTCTCTTTCTCAACCAAGGAGGCGAGGATGACGGTGCGGCGTAGGGTCTCGGCGTCCGGCAGCCCTTCGGGCCAGAGTTTTTCGGCGTTCTTCCAGAAGGTCTTGAGCTGCAGCTCCACGATGAACCGCGCGTCCAGGGTTTCTGCGCGGCTGAGGAGGTACGTCTCCGGAAAGAGGAAACCTTCGGCTGAAGAAAACGGGATGTTGAAGCGTTCGAGAAGCTCCTGGTCATGGACGAGCTCGGCGTACTGGTCCGCGCTGGCGTAGCCTGTCTGCTCCACCACGTCCGCAGTCTGCCACCATGTCAAGCCTTCGCGCAGGGCGAGTCTGTGGAGGATGGGCTTGCCCTTCACCAGATGGTCCAGCAGGCGGTCGGGCGTCCACCCCGTATGGAGCGCGAACTCCCCCGCCTGAATGGAGCCCAGGGCGTTGCGGTATTTGCCCAACAGGTTGAAGTAGCGGGGGTCCGTCACCAGGCCTTGTTCCGCCAGCAGCGCCGCCACCTGGTCGAAGGTGGCGCCTTTGGGGATGACCACATGGACTTCCCGGCCCGGAGTTTCCGGGGGCGTGGTGAGGAAGCGCTGGCCCTCGTAGAGGATGTAGCCGGAAATGCCGAGCACGGCGAGGAGGGTGACGCCCACGAGGGCGAGAATGATTGCGCGCATGGTCTAGTTGGATGCTTGCGGATCAGGGCTCGTCGTGTTGCGGCGTCGGTCCATGAACGCATTGAGGATGTGGACGGCGGCTTGCTGGTCCCGGAGGGCGTCGCGTCGTTTCGCCGTGAGGCCCACCTCCAGAAGGTCCGCTTCGGCTGCGTGGGAGGTCAACGTCTCGTCCACCAGATGGACGGTCACGCCGCGCCGCTGCAGACTGGCCGCCACGTTGTGTATCTGGCGCACGACGAGCGGCTCTTCGGGGGGGCTGGCCGGCTTGGCGTCATCATGAAAAACCGCAGGAGCCGTCTCGAACCGCTCGGGGCTGCCGGTGGGCACGCCCAGGGCGACGGCTTCGCACGCGTGCTCCCGCATGAGGGCCACGATGTCGCGCACCACTTGTTTTCGACTTGTATTGTACAGTGTTTTGAGGGGAAAAGCCAGCGTTTGCTCGGGGTCGCTCACGGCCAGACCCACGCGCTTTTCTCCGTAGTCGACGCCAAGGATTTTCATCATTCCGCTCCACCGTCACACGGAGACGCGACGCCTCCGGAACGTCTCAGCTGCGGCTGGCGGCCGTCGTCGCAAGGGCTTGCAGCGCAGGCCGCAAGGCTTCCAGGTACCTCTCCAGCATGGCCGGCTGCACGTCGCCCATGTGGCCGATGCGGAAGATGGGCCGTTTGTGCTCGCGCTCCAGAGCCGTGTTGAGTTTGCCGTACCCGGGGTCGAAGAGGAACCCCTTGGCGCGCATGGTCTCCTTGAGGGCCTTCAGGTCCGCCACGGATGCGCCGGCGGGCGCTTGCACGGCGGTGAGACTCGGCGAGGCGAACGCCGCTGGCGCGAGACGGTCGAACCCCTCCAGCGTCGCGACGAACTCAGCCACCATGTCGCGCATGGCGAGGTGCCGCGCAGCGCGGTTGGCGACGCCTTCCTCGTGCACGATGTGATCCAGTTGCACGGCCAGCTGGTTGGCGAGCGCGGTGTTCGGCGTGGTGAGCGTCTGGCCCTTGGCTGCTTTCTCCAGATGCGCGAGGAGGTCCGTGATGTAGCCGCGGCGTTCGACGCGCTCGGCTTTGGCGGCGGCGTCGGGCCCGACGAAAGCAATGCCGAAGCCAGCCGGAAGGGCAAGACACTTCTGGGTGGCGGTGGCGTAGAAATCCGGGTTGATGGACGCCATTTCGAGAGCGACCCCCCCGAAAAGGGAGACGCCGTCCACCGCTGCGAGCGCGCCGTGTTCATGAGCCAGCGCCACCCCCTGCGCGATGTCCGAAGTCACGCCGGTGGAGGTCTCGTTATGCGTCAGCAGCACCAGCGCGGGCGTGTGCTCCTTCAGAGCTGCTGCGAGGCGGTCCATGGCCACGGTCTCGCCGGGGGCGAAGGCGAGCTCCACCACGCGTTTCCCGTTGACCTGCGCAAGCTTGTGGAAGAGCGCGCCGAAGGCGCCCATGGTGACGGCGAGGATGGTCTCGTCGTCGTTGACGAGGGAGCGCACTGCGCACTCCATGGCGTTGGTGCCGCTGCCGTTGAGGATGGCGGGCTGGATGGCTGAATCCGGGGGGAGACCGGCCACGGTGCGTAAATGCATGAAGATGGGATCGAAACGTTTGGCGGCTTCTGCGTCCCGGTGGCCGAATTCCGGCAAGGTCGCGGCGCGTTTCACCTCGGGCCGGATGTAGGTGGGGCCGGTGATGAAAAGCTCCAGCGCGGCGAAATCGGCGGTGTCGAGTCTGGGCAAGGCGTCCATGGCGTACCTCGGCGAGTTGTGGAGAGGCGGGGACGACGTATGATGCGGCGTGGTCCGGCGGCGCACGCCGCGTGTCATCCCGAAGAAAAAGCTGGTGCGAGACCTCCTGGGAGAGCCCCTGCGCCGGAGGGGACCTCTCCCGGGACATCCTGGAATGGCTGACTTGGGCGGAGGGGCGAAGGGCTCACGCGCCGGCCAGCACGTCTTCGAAGTCGATCAAACGCACGCCCTCCTTGGGGTGGGAAGCCGCGGCGGCCTTGCGCATGCGTTTCTCCCACTTGGGGCCGTGGCGCATGGCGGCGATGTGCTCCAGAGTGTGCAGCACGGGCTGGTTGGCGTTCAGGGCCATGGCGCTGCGACCCACGCCGATCTTGCAGGAGGGGCACCCCACGATGATGGGGGAATCCGGCTCGTAGCCGGCGAGGTCCTGCAACAGCTGCGCTTGCTTGCGATGACGCACCCGGTTGTAGATCTGCGGGGAGGTGACAGCGCCCAAACCGGATTCGCCGCAACAGCCGGGGGAGATGCGCACGGGCCGTTTCGTGAGCGTTTCCAGTGCTTTGCGGTATGCTTCCGAGGCCTTGGGTCCGCTCAGACCGGACCACTCCGCGTGACAGGAGGCGTGGTAGAGCAGAGGGCTCGCGGTCTCCGCCATGGGCGCGGGCTCGGTCGTCTCCAACTGCTTGGCGATGAGGAACTGGGTCACGTCCTGGTGGATGAGCGCTTCCCGCAGGAACGCGTCCAGATCGTAATGCGCCAGCCCGTCGCGGCACGAGCCGCACGAGGTGAGGATGGAGCGGACGTGCAGCCCTTCCGTGGCGGCGTCCGTCAGCAGCTTGCGGATGGCGTAAAGGTTGCGCGCCTGGTTGGTGTGGAAGGCCTCTTCGCTGCCGTTGACGAGCAGGGGGTAGCCGCAGCAGAGGTGGTCCCTGGGCACGACCACGGCGTATCCGTGATCCAGCAGCAGCATCACGGCCGCCAGCCCGATGGTGCGGAAGAAGAGCCCTCCGCCGCACCCCGGGAAATAGAACACCGCTTCGATGGGCGGAGCTTCGCCGGCTTCGGCGCCGCGACGCACGTAGCGCGCCTGCTCCTCCGCCAGATGCGCCGGCAGGAAGATGGAGCCGCGCTCCAGGTGCAGACCCGAGGCGAGGTTCTTCAGCCCCAACCGAGGGCCGGGCTCCATCATGGGGTGATCGATGTGGCGGCGCCACCGGTGCGGCACCAGGCCCAGAGCGTGGTTCGCCAGGTTCTGCGCTGCAGCGGCGTGCCGCGCCACGCGGGGCACTCGTTGCGCTGGCGCGCCAGCCAGGAAGTTCAGCATGCGGGTCTTGATGGGATGCCCGCCGGCGCCTTTGGAGTCCAGAAAGGCGCGCATGTCCAGCGTGGCTTTGGCGGTGTCTATCTTCACGGGGCACACGGCGGTGCACTTGCCGCAGCCGGTGCAGTGCTCCATGAGGTCTTTCAGGGAGTGCAGCAAGTGGGGGTCCGGTTCGCCGCGGTTCACCTGGGAGTAGTAGATGGCCTCGATGAGCGCGCCGAGACTGATGTTCTTGTTGCGGGGGTGCGCGATGAGCGACTCCTCCGGATAGAACATGGGGCAGACCTGCTTGCATTTGCCGCAGCGCGTGCAGACCTGGATGGACCGCAACAGGGAGATGAGCCGGTCCTTGTCCGGCAGACCCGAGGCGCGGATGTCCTCGATGAGCCGGTTGAAGCTGAAGGTGTAGGGCTCGACCGGGGGCTTGCGCTGCGTCAGTTTGCCCGTGTTCAACACGTTGTTGGGGTCCACCAGCTTCTTGTATTGCTTCAGCGCTGCGATCTTCTCGTCTTGCAGGAAGTCTATCTTGGTGACGCCGATGCCGTGCTCGCCGGAGACGGCGCCGCCCATGGAGAGGACCTTCTCGAACACGCGTCCCGCGGCTTCGTGCGCGTTGTGCAGCATCTCCGGGTCGTTGGAGTTCACCGGCAGGTTCACGTGGCAGTTGCCGTCGCCTGCATGCATGTGGTTGGCGATGATGACCCGCGTGGCGTGCATGCGGTCACGAATCTTGAGGATGGGCTCCTCCAACCGTTTGTAGCGGCTCACCACGTCCAGAAAGAAGAAGCCGGCTTGCACTTCCAGTTCCTGATCGGTCAGCTCCTTGGCGGTGATCTTCTGCGCGAGGATCTGGGAGGTCACCTCCATCTCCATGCGGATGAAGTCATCGTCCGGCGCCACGCCCTCCAGCCGCACCACTTCCTGCAAGGCGGCGCGATAGGCCTTGGCCATGTACTCCAGGTTCAGCTGTTCCAGGAAGTCCGAGAACTCGGGGATGACGTCCAGGGGGATGACGATGTCCTCGTTGATCTTGAAGCCGGAGGTGCGTTTGGCGATGGCGGAAAGCTTGTGGCGGTCCTCCCAGAAGATTTCGGCTTGCTTTTCGTCCTCCGCGGCGAAGACGTCCACCTGGTCGTAGGGGCCCACGATGTCCACGATGTTGGAGACAGCCTGGTCCAGGGCCTCCACGTGGTCGCTGTCCAGCTGCAGGATGAGCACGGAGATGGGATCGCCCTCGTAGGTGGTTGACTTTTTTTGATACTCGATGGCTTGGACATATTTGACGCCGAATTCCTCAAGCGCGGAAATCTTCACCAGATCGCCCTCGCGGCGGATGGCGTCCCGCAAGCCCACCACGTCCCGGATGACGAGCATGGCGTTGTGCATGCTGCGGCCGAAGAATTCCAGGCAGAGCACGCGCGAGTGCGCCAGCTTGGGAAAGCACGTGAAACACGCGTGGGTGATGACCCCGTCCACGCCTTCCTTCTGTACGCCGGGCAAACCGCCGAGGAACTTGTTGGTGACGTCCTTGCCCAAGCCCAAGCCGCGAATCTGGTCGCCGGGCAGACTGATGGTCTCCTTGACCGCGCCTTTCTCGTCAACCACCTCGAAGACGGCGTGCTCCGTGGGCAAAATCTTGTGGCGTGGGTGGTCTTTGCGGTGTACTTCCACCACATCCCCCGTGGGGGTCACCAGCGTGTAGGAAAGAATCTGGTCCAGCGTGGTCCCGTATTCGAAAGCGAAGGGACCCCCGGCGTTCTCCGAGATGTTGCCGCCCAGGGAGGACGCAGCCTTGGAGGCCGGGTCCACGGTGAGCAGCATGCCCTCCTTGGCTGCTGCCTGGATGGCTTGCAAGGTGATGACGCCGGCTTGCGCGCAGAGCACGCGCTCCTCGGGGTCCACGCGGGTTATCTGCTTGCACTTCGCCAAGGAAAGGATGACCGTGCGCTGGTGCGCGGGGATGGCGCCGCCGGTGGCGCCGGAGCCGCCGCCGCGGGGCACCACCACGAAGTCCATTTCGTTGGCGAGGCGCACCACGTGGCGGATCTGGTCCGTGTTCTTGGGGGTGACCACGAGCATGGGCAAAGCCATGCGCAGGTCCGTGGCGTCCGTGGAGGACTGCACGAGGCTTGCCGGGGAGGCGTCCACGGAGTCGCTGTCCAGCACTTCCTCCAAACGCTTGATGAGGTCGCGGCGGAAGCGCACGTCTTCCTCCACTTCCCGCCAGAAGCGGCGGATGCTCTTGTCCAGGAACCTGGCGTACTCCCGGGAGAGCGACGGCTTTTCCTGACGGAACCGACGGCGCACGGACTCGCGGACCATCTCATGGTCCACGTAGGGGTTGTAGCGGACGAGAAAGAGCTCCTCGGCGAGTTGCGCGGCAAGGCTGCGCACGGACTCCGGCCACGTGTCCAACTCGGCGGGGGACAGGCCGAGGACGCGCGAGACGAGGTGCTCCGATGGAATGGAAATATGAGGACCTTTGTGCGGCATGAGGAAAAACCTCTCTGGATACTTGACTCGTTGGAAGAACGCAAGACCATACGCGCTTGGGCGCGCTTCTGCAAGGCACGGGGGGTGTTTTGGAGAAAGGTAACGATTACAGCGTCTTTGGGCCTGAGTCCGACTCGGGGGAGGGAGACGGCGTCGGGGCCGGCGACGATTCCGGCGGCGGCTGGGGCGCGCGGGGGCCGAGAAGCTTCCCGAAGGCCTTGAACATGGTCTCCATGCCCTGTCGGAGGAAATTCTCGGCGCGCCAGGCGGTGTAAGCTTCGTAAGAGGAAAACCCGGGAAAGACAAGGGGCTCGGCGGCGAGATCCACAGGGCCGGAGCCGTCCTCCGGCTCGGCTTGCACGGTCGTCGTCGGGGACGTACGATCCACGTAGAAAATGGTCATGCGGCGCAGATTGTCCACATACTCGGACTGCACGCAGACCCGGAGCTCCGGTCGGTTGTCGGCTGTCAGCTCCACAGCCCGGACGTGACCGATGCGCACCCCGGCGAGCATCACGGGGGTGGGCGTCGACAACTCCACAGGGCCTTCCATGGCCACGCGCAGCGGCGTCTCGGCGAAGAAGTCGCACCCCTCGTTCAAACCGAGAGGATCACACCCCGCGCACGCCGCCAGCAGCATCGCCAAGCCCACAAGTCGTATGGAAAAAGACCGGAACATGACTGCACCATACACCAAAGGCGGCCCCAAGGCCAACCTTTCCCGAGATACCCCCCGGGCGTCACAGGGTTGTCACGCGCCTCAGGAGGCCCCTGCCGCCGCGCACGTCTCGTCCCACGCAGCCCATGGCGGCCGTGTGCTCGCCACGGCGCGGGAGTTGGGATTGCCGCCAGAGGCCATTCTCGATTTCTCCAACAACTGTGATACGCTCGTGGCCGCACGAACCGCCGAGGCGCTCCGTGGCGTATCCCTGGGGCACACGGCCTATCCGGAGCTGGGCGCCCCGGCCCTGGCTACGGCCATCGCCTGCCATGAAGCGGTTCCCGACGCGTGCGTCCTGCCAACCCATGGCGCCAGCGAGGCCATTCTCCTCGCTTTCGCCGCCCTCCGACCTCGTCGAGTGATGCTGGTGGGGCCCATCTTCGCCGAGTACGCACGCATGGCGGACGCGCTCGCCATCCCCTGGGAGCTGGAGCCCCTGGACCCCGCGGAGGATTTCGGCCTCACCTCCCGGGCGGTGGAGACCCTCGCGAGACGGCTGGAGACAGCTCACGCCGATTGTCTGACGCTCTGCACTCCCAACAACCCCACGGGGCAGGTCTACGACCGCCTGCCGGAGCTCGTGACGCTGCTGCGACGACGGGGGCGGCCGGTGCGCGTGGTGGTGGATCAGGCCTACCGGGAGTTCCTCCACGGCGAGTCGGGCTACGCCGCAAGCGCTTGGAGGACGTTGATGGCGCCCGTTTCGCCCGTTCTCGCGTCGCAGGACCCCGTGGAGGTGGTGGCCATCGGCTCCCTCACCAAGGCCTTCTGCTGTCCCGGGTTGCGGCTGGGTTACGTGTTGGCGCAGCCGGAGACCGTGGCGCGGCTGGCGGCGCTGCAGCCGCCCTGGTCCGTCACCACGCCGGCGCAGACGGCCGGCGTCCGTTTTCTGGGACAGGTGGACGCTTACCGCGCCGACCGACTTCATGGAACTGCGGGGGCGTGTGCGGAAGCAGCGAGGCCGTGCGCTTCGTCGCAGTCCACTCCAGCGGGTCCGATGGGACTTGCGGAGTTGCGCAACGGCTTCGCCAAGGCCCTGGCGGAGGCTCCCGGCGTGGCGCGGGTGTTGCCTTCCCGCACGAATTTCCTCTGTGTCCAGCTCGCTCCGGATGCGGATGGCGGAGCCCTTGCCGAAGGGCTTGCGCGTCGGGGCGTGCTCATCAGGTGTTGCGACGATATCCCGGGCATGGCCCCGGGATACGTGCGTCTGCAGGTGAAAGACGCCACGGCCCAGGCGCGGTTGCTGACGGCATGGCGGGAGGTCGTGTGAAGTGGGGGGAGGCTCGCCTCGTTCCATGGAGGCGGCAGCCACGACCCCGCGACCCCCATCGGGGCAGACGGCTGCGAATTCCGCTGACGTCGCCGGGGGCGCCGGCTGTACCGAAAAGCCGTGAAGGGGGGCAAGCGTCTCACGTGACGGAAGCCGACGGCTTCATCCTGCACGCAAGCAGCGCAACCTCGGCACAAGCTCGGTGCGGCAAGTGGTGGAGCGCGTCTTCGGCACGTTCAGGCGGGGCTATGGCTTCCAGCGTTCGCGCTACGTCGGCTTGGCGAAAGTACAAGGCCAACTCCACCTGCTCGCCATGGCGTTCAACATCAAGAAGGCGGTGGGTAATCCCCCCATTTTGCAGGGGTCTGAATTCATTCTGGATGGCTCCGCACGCTTCAATGAAGAGGACTATATCTTCGACCTGCTCACCCCAGTGTGTGAGCACTGCCGAGAGGGGCGTTATCACCTCGTTTCCAAAAACCGGGAAAACATTTCAGGCGATTACCTCTACCGCCTCTCTCACCCCCTTGGCGAGCATGTGTTGCAGGCCGGCAAGGACTGTGAAGCCCCGGCAGCGAGGGTAACCTTTCACTACAGCGCGCACCCCACCCGCATTTCCCTGCTTGAAGCCCTGCAGGGCAAGCGTGGCTGGTTGACTCTGCAGAAACTCCGCATCGAGTCGTTTCAGATGGAGGAGTATCTGCTGTTTTCGGGCTTCACGGAAGACGGCGAGTCTCTGGACCAGGAAACTTGCGAAAAGCTATTCCAGCTCCATGGCAGCGTAGAGAAGCTGGATTCGCTCCCCCTGGGTTCATTCCCCGATGACGTGCGAAAGCGACTCCAGGCGGACGCCGAGCGCCACGCCGCAGCCACTTGCAGCAAGTCCCTTGAGATGAACAACCGCTTCTACCAGGAGGAGCGGAAAAGCTGGACAAATGGGCAGACGACATGGTGCAATCCGCCGAGCGCGAGCTGCAGGACACCAAGAGCCAGATCAAACTCCTGAACCGCCGGGCGCGCCAGACAACCACAACCGAAGAGCAGCACGACGTGCAGAAACAGGTGCAGGAGCTGCAACGCAAGCAACGTCGCCAGCGGCAGAAAATCTTTGATGTTGAAGATGAGATTATCGAGAAGCGTGATGCACTAATTGAGGGGCTGGAGAAGAGGATGGGGCAAACTGCAGAAACAACAGATTTTTTCATGGTTGCCTTGATTGTAAAGTAATCAAACAACTTCACAGGAGCAATGCAATGGCTGTGTGGATGGTAAGAGCTGGGAGTCAGGGAGAGCGAGAAGAATACAATCTTGAAAATGGCATTGTGTCAATTGGATGGGACGACATACCTAATCTTTCAAATGTTAAAACAAAAGAGTCTATGAGGGGATTGCTAGAAGAATCCTACCCTACGGCCTCTAAAGCTTATATATCAAATACACTTGGTCAGCTATGGGCTTTTAAAGAAAGAATGCAAAAAGAGGATATTGCAGTTATCCCTCTTAAGTCACGATCTGGAGTGGCCCTAGGAAAGATTTCTGGTCCGTATGTGTATGACAAAAATGGTGTTTCAGGGACAAAGCACTATAGGAAAGTGAACTGGATCAAAAGCAATGTACCTAGAGATGTTTTTGGGCAAGACTTGCTGTATTCTCTTGGTGCGTTCATGACTGTCTGCCAAATTCAACGCAATAATGCTGATGATCGAATTAAGGCGATCTTAGACCAAGACAAGGATCCATACTTAGAAATTCGTCCGGAGAAAATCGAAATAAATAGCGATGAAAACGCAAGTGCAGATGAATATCTTGCTGATCTTGAGCAATACTCGCTTGACCTCATACGGAAGTATATTGGTGCAAAATTCGCTGGCCATGAACTTACTCGCCTTGTTGCTGCAGTTTTGAAGGCACAAGGGTATTACACTTATGTATCTCCCCCTGGGCCAGACGGAGGAGTAGACATAATCGCCGGCAAGGGCAGCATGGGATTTGACCATCCTCGCCTGTGTGTCCAAGTGAAATCCAGCCCATATCCAGTAGACTTGCATGATGTTCGTGCCCTCAAGGGCGTACTTGGAAGTTTTCAAGCACAACAAGGACTTTTCGTTTCCTGGGGTGGGTTCAAGGATTCCGTATACAAGGAAGTGAGGCAACAATTTTTTGAGTTGCGTC
This sequence comes from uncultured Desulfovibrionaceae bacterium, assembly GCA_964455395.1. Lineage (GTDB taxonomy): Bacteria > Desulfobacterota > Desulfovibrionia > Desulfovibrionales > Desulfovibrionaceae > CAYVWB01. The sequence continues at coordinate 7,646 of CAYVWB010000060.1, read as the reverse complement.
TTTGGGATGCAGACAAGCTGATTCAATCGTTAATGGAGCACTACGACCAACTCTCAGATGTTATTCAAGCTGAGCTTCCTTTAAAAAGAATATGGACACTTGTCCCTGACGAACAGAAGCAACCTGTTAGTTGATTTGATAGACCAGACTCAGCATGAACAAATACTCTAGGTAGCCATGACCCCAAACTTCAAGAAACTCACCACGCTGCTGTCCGAACTCTTCCAAATGGATCGCGCGGACCTGGATTTCGGCATCTATCGCATCATGAACCAGAAGCGCGAAGAGGTGTCGCGTTTTCTGGAGCACGAACTCCTGCCACAGGTGCGCGAGGCCTTTGCGGCGTATGAATCATCGGAAAAGGTGGAGAAGGAGAAGGAACTCGCCGAGGCGCTGAAGGCGGCTGAAAGTCTTGGCATGGACCCGGAGCAGAGCCCCAAGGTACGGGAGCTGCGAGACGAACTCGCCGCCATGGTCGACATCCCCGCCCTGGAAGACGAAGTCTACTCCCACCTCTACAACTTCTTCCGCCGCTACTACAAAGACGGCGATTTCCTCTCACTGCGCCGCTACAAGGAAGGCGTCTACGCCATCCCCTACGAGGGCGAGGAGGTCAGCTGCACTGGGCCAACGCGGACCAGTACTACATCAAGTCCAGCGAGAACTTCCGCGACTATCTTTTCACGCTCCCGGACGGGCGACGCGTGCAGTTCAAGCTGGTGGACGCCGACACCGAACGCGACAACAACCGCGCCCAACAAGGCGGGGAGCGTCGCTTCATGCTCTGCGAGGAGACGCCCTGGCTGGAGCGCCAAGACGCCGGCGAGGCGGCGCTCGTCCTGCGCTTCGAATACCGCCCCGACGAGCAGAAGCGCAAGCAGGCCGACTTGAACGCCGCCGCCGCCCAGCGCCTGCTCAATGACCCGGACCTGCGCGCCTGGATCGGCGGACTCAACCAGAACAGGGGCACGGAGGCCAACCCCAACCGCACCCTGCTGGAAAAGCACCTCACGGACTACACGGCCAAGAACAGCTTCGACTACTTCATCCACAAGGACCTGGGCGGGTTCCTGCGCCGCGAGCTGGATTTCTTCATCAAGAACGAGATCATGCACCTGGACGACATCGAGAGCGACAGCGCCCCCCGCGTGGAGCAGTACCTGGCCAAAGTCCGCGCCCTGCGCCGCATCGCGCACAAGATCATCCGCTTTCTGGAGCAGATGGAGAACTTCCAGAAGAAGCTCTGGCTCAAGAAGAAGTTCGTGGTGGAGACCAACTGGTGCGTCACCCTGGACCGCGTGCCCGAGGACCTCTACCCCGCCATCTGTGAAAACGACGCCCAGCGCCGGGAGTGGATGCGGCTCTTCGCCATCGACGAAATCACAGCCCAAGAGGTGCAGGCCGGGCAGCAACACACGCTCGGGGGCGAGAGCGCCCCTGTCTACTCCGAGCCGTTGACCGTGGATTTCCTCAAGGCCAACCCCTCAGAGACCATCCTCGACTACTTCGCCGGCTCCGGCACCACCGCCCACGCCGTGATCAACCTCAACCGCGAAGACGGCGGTTCGCGCAAGTACATCCTCGTGGAGGTGGGCGAGTACTTCGACACCGTGCTCAAGCCCCGCATCCAGAAGGTCGTCTACTCCGACTCCTGGCGTGACGGCAAGCCGGTCTCGCGCCAGGGCTCCAGCCACATGTTCAAGTACATGCGCCTGGAATCCTACGAGGACGCGCAGAACAACCTGCAGCTCTCGCGCTCACAGCAGCAGCAGACCCTGCTGGACATGGCCCAGCCCCAGTTCCGCGAGGACTACATGCTGGGCTACATGCTGGACGTGGAGAGCGAGGGCAGCGCGTCGCTGCTGAACATCGACGCCTTCCAGGACCCCTTCGCCTACCAGATGCGCATCGCGACTGCCAGCGCCGGGGGCAGCGCCGGGGGCGGCGCCGGCGCTGCCCGCGCCATGCATGTGGACCTGGTGGAAACCTTCAACTACCTTATCGGCCTCAGCGTGAAGACCATGGACTTCATCCGCGGCTTCCAGGTGGTCACCGGCGCCGCCCCCACAGGGGAGCGCGTGCTCATCCTCTGGCGCAACACCAATGAGCAGAGCAACGCCGACCTGGACGAATTCTTCCGCCGGCAGAACTACAACACCCGCGACCAGGAATTCGACATCATCTACGTCAACGGCGACAACAACCTGGAGAACCTGCGCCGTGAGGACCAGACCTGGAAGGTGCGCCTCATCGAGGAGGACTTCAAGCGCTTGATGTTCGATGTGGAGGACGTGTGATGTCGGCTGTTGCGTACCATTACGGCGCGTTTCCGCCCTCCGAGCTGCAGTGGCGACGACTTGTGCCCCTTCTGGGGCCGGCCAATGCCGCCATTGCGAAGTTCGACGGTCTGCTGCAGGCCATTCCCAACCCGCACGTGCTGCTGACCCCGCTGACCGCCCAGGAAGCCGTCCTGTCCAGTCGCATTGAGGGCACACAGGCCACCCTGGTTGAGGTCCTGGAGTACGAAGCGGGGGCGCGCAATGTGTCGGAGTCCAAACGCGACGACATCCAGGAGATCATCAACTATCGAAAAGCAATGGTGAGAGCTCTGGAGCTGCTCCAAGAGCTTCCGCTTTGCCTGCGCATTGTCAAGGAAGCGCACCGCGTGCTGCTGGATGGCGTGCGCGGGCGCAACAAGATGCCTGGCGAATTTCGCGTCACGCCCAACTGGAACGGCCCCCCTGGCTGTGAGATCGAAGACGCGAAGTTCGTCCCCATCTCCGCCGACAAGCTCCCCGAAGGCATGAGCACTTGGGAGCGTTTCATTCATGCCGAGCACGACGACCGGCTCATCCAGCTCGCCTTGCTCCATGCCGAATTCGAGGCCTTGCACCCCTTTCTTGACGGCAATGGCCGGCTCGGGCGCATGCTTGTGCCCTTGTTTCTCCATGTTGTGGGGCTGCTGCCCCAGCCGGTGTTCTACCTCAGCGCGTACCTGGAGCGAAACAGGGACATCTACTACGAAAAGCTGCTGGCGGTGTCGCACGACAACGACTGGACAGGGTGGAGCGAGTTCTTCCTCAAGGCGGTGATCGAGCAGGCGCAAGAGAACCAGGACAAGGCGCACCAGATTCTCAAGCTCTACCAGGAGACCCAACGCACGGTTACCGACCTGACGCACTCGCAGCACACCCTGGCCGCAGTGGACATTTTGTTCAGGGTTCCCATCTTCAACACTTCTGACTTCGTGAAACACTCGGATGTCCCTGAACCTACTGCGCGAGCAATGCTCAAAACTCTCAAAGACTCCAACGTGCTGCGCACTGTTCTCCCTGGGAGCGGCCGCCGCCCGGCAACGTTGGCGTTTTCAGCCCTGTTGAATGTAGCCGAAGGGTATGAGGCTTTTTGATGCAAGCGCATTCGCAACAAGCAACCTTGCTTATAGTGAGAGGGCATATTGCTCGAAACAAGAGAGCTTGCCACTATTTTGCTCGAATCAATACGGCATCGCACCCGAGCGAGGCTCGTGACAAAAAGTTCGCAATAACATATTGACATCATATATAATTATGCCAAGAGTCCGTAGGAACGCATCCCCGCCCCTGCGCTTTGACAAGCGCCTTGTCCTGAATCAGTGGCAGCTCTCGCTGTTTGGTGAGACGTCATTCACATCCATCGCTGGCTGGCTCAAGGACGACAGCCTCATTGGATTCGACGCCGAGAACGTCACGCACTTCCATCATGTGCTCGCTGCGCGTCTGCCCGAGGCCTCCCCGCTCACGCGCGATGACCTCCTTGTCTATGATCAGAACATCGTGCGTTACTGGAAGCAGATCACCGAGCCGCGCAACGTACATGGCAACACGCTCTATCTGAAGTACTTCCAGTACCTTGCCCTTCTGTTCACGGAAATCTATCTGGAGCGTTACTTCCGTTCCCCTGAAGCTTTGTTGGATGACCTCAACGCCCATGTCGAGGCTTTCAACCAAGACAAAGAGACGCGCGACCAGGTGCAATCCTACACACTGGAAGGCTTGAACAAGCTCGCCTTCTGGATGGCCACGGGCTCGGGCAAGACCTTGCTCATGCATGTGAACATCCTTCAGTTCCGCCATTACCTGCAACTCTTTGGCAAGCGCCGCGACTTTAACCGGATCATCCTCCTCACCCCAAACGAGGGGCTCTCGCTGCAACACCTGGAAGAGTTCCGCCTCTCACGCCTGGAGGCCGAGCTTTTCGACAAGGACAAGGCCAGCGCCTACAAGGACGGCGGCATCGAGATCATCGACATCCACAAGCTGCGAGAAGACGCCAAGGAAAAGACCGTCGCCGTTGATTCCTTTGAGAGCAAGAACCTCGTGCTCGTGGACGAGGGGCACAGGGGGGCGGGAGGCGTCGAATGGATGGACAAACGCAACCGCCTTTGTGAGCAGGGCTTTTCATTCGAATATTCCGCCACTTTCGGCCAGGCGGTGAAGGCCGCCAACAAGCCTGCGATGACACAGACGTATCTGAAGTGCATCCTGTTCGACTACTCTTACAAATACTTCTACAGCGACGGCTACGGCAAGGACTTCCGCATCCTCAACCTCCCCGACGACAGGAACGAGGAACACCGGACGTTGTATCTGACTGCCTGCCTGCTCGCGTACTACCAGCAACTCAAGCTCTACAGGGACAAGCAGGGAGACTTTGCCCGCTTCCTGCTACACACCCCTCTCTGGGTTTTCGTGGGCGGCAAGGTCACGGCAGTGCGAACCCAAAGAGGACGGCAAGTCTCTGATGTGGTGGACATTCTGCTTTTCCTGGCAGACTTCGCCCGCAATCGCGCAGAAGCCACAAACAGGTTGGAAACGCTGCGCCAGGGGACGCCAGTCCTGCTGAACGGTCGAGGGCAGAACATTTTCGATAACGCCTTTACCTACGTCATCAAAAGCCGCATGGACGCTGCAGCGCTGTAAGCGGACATCCTGGCCACGGTGTTCAACGCCGCCCCAGGCGCGATCGGGGGCGGCAGCATCCATGTCGAGAACCTCAAGGGCGCTGACGGCGAGATTGCGCTCCGCTTGGGAGCCAGTGAAAACCCCTTCGGCGTCATCAACGTGGGCGACGCTTCCAAGCTCTGCAAGCTGTGCGAGCAGCAAGGGGAGCTGGTTGTCGAAGACAGGGACTTTTCCGGCTCCCTCTTCCAGGAGATCAATTCTCCGGAATCCAGCATCCGCATCCTCATCGGCTCCAAAAAGTTCACCGAGGGGTGGAACAGCTGGCGCGTGGCCACCATGGGGCTTATGAACATAGGACGCAGCGAAGGCTCGGAGATCATCCAGCTCTTTGGCAGGGGGGTGCGCCTCAAGGGGCTGGACTTCTGCCTCAAGCGCAGCCGCGAGTTGGTTGGAATCACGCCCCCTGAGCACATCGAGATCGTCGAGACCCTCAACATTTTCGGCGTGCGCGCGGACTACATGAACCAGTTCAAAGAGTTCCTGGAAGAGGAAGGGCTCCCCACCAATGAGGACATGGAAACCGTCTTGCTGCCTGTGGTCAAAAACTTGGGCAACAGGCAACTCAAAGTCCCGAAACTGAAGGACGGTGTGGACTTCAAGAGACTCGGACCAAGGCCCACGCTTGGCGCACCTACGGAGTTTTTGAAAAAGCGGCCTGTGATTCTGGACTGGTATCCGAAAGTGCAGGCGGAGGTCAGCAAAGGCATCAGGACCGCAAACGACATTGCCCAAAAAAAGGAGGGGCGGCTGAAGGAAGAGCACCTGGCCTTCCTGGACTTCGACGCGCTGTACTTCGACCTCGTAGGCTTCAAGAACGAGCGCTCCTGGCACAACCTGAACCTGCCACGCGAGGCCTTGCATGACTTGTTGGCCGATGACTCATGGTACACGCTGCTCATACCTGAGGCAGAGCTTGAATGTGACAAGTTCAGCCGCGTGCATCGCTGGCAGGAAATTGCGCGGGCGTTGCTGCAAAAGTATTGCGACCGCTACTACAAGCACAAAAAAGATGAATTCGAACGTCCGCATCTGGAGCTAAGGGTGCTCACCGAGGACGATCCGAACCTCATCAAAGAATACCGGATAACTATTGAGAGATCACGCGAAGACATCATCGAGACGCTGACACAGCTTCGAGGAGACATCCTGGCCGGCAATCTCAACGACGTGACCTTCAGCAAATTCCAATCGCTCGTCTTTGCACAGCACCTTTACCAGCCCCTTGTCCATTGCAAGAGTGACGTCATAAAAGTATCGCCTGTGCCCCTGAACGAGGGCGAGCGTGATTTCGTCTACGACCTGCGTTCGTTTTACGAGAGCAGCCAGGACTTCTTCGCTGATGGAAAGGAACTCTACCTCTTGCGCAACCAGAGCAAGGGCAGAGGAATCGGCTTCTTTGAGGCCAACAATTTCTACCCGGATTTCATCCTTTGGCTTGTCCATGCAGACATGCAGCACATTGCATTCATCGACCCCAAAGGCATCCTGCGCCTGGAAGGCCTGAATGACCCCAAAATTCAGTTCCACAAGACGGTGAAAGAGCTTGAGCAGCAGCTTGGCGACCCCCAGGTTCGCCTTTCCTCATTCATTGTGTCCAATACACCGCTAGAAAAAGTGAAGTGGTGGGATCAGAGTCAGGGGCGTGAGGCGTTTACGCAACGCAACGTGTTGTTTCAAAAAGAAGACGAGGGGTATATAAAGATAATTATGGAAAAAGCTGTCGTGAAAAGAACGCAGCGGGAAGTCAGCATCTAGTCTGGTAGTGGAGTTCCTTCGATTCAGTGGACGCTTTTCGACTTGGAGCCTCGTGAAGCGAGCTCGTCATCATCAGGCTGGGCTGGACGTCATTCTTCAACGGAATGGGCTTTTAGAGACGGCCCGGCGACTGCGGCGTCTGTACCGTGAATGGCATGGGTGAATCCGGAATGACGGCGGGGAGCGCGTCCATGGCGAGAAAACGTTGGAACGGCTTGGACCGCTTGAGTGAATACGTCGCGACATGCTGTTTGATCGCGGCGAAGGCGCCCTCACGGAATGGTTGCGTCTGTGTTTTCCAGTGGGGTGAGAAGTCAAGGGGCGCGACACAACAACGAATCGTTCCATTCCATGCGAGCTCTCGGGATGTTTGAAGAATCGTTGTACGCGCTCACGTGGCGATTGATAGTCTTGACTGACTCTGCCATCCTGTTGCGCGGCGTCTTGCAGCGTATATACAGTCGATTCGCAAAAGCCGCACGCGATGAATGCATCCGCCATGAAATAGACTTGGCATAGCGCTTCCAATGTGTCGCGTGGTGAGCGCACATGGCGCTTCATCTCCATCAACGTGAGCACGCCTGTGGAGTCGAGGAACACGAAATCTATGGAAGGATGCGCCCATGAGCCTTTATTGTTGTTGATCTCCCACGTGGCGGGCATCACCTCGCGCGCAAGAAGAAGATTGGCCTCGCCTGCAAGAGTGAGTCCATGCGTCCACCATGCAACGCCAAGCAGGTCCTGAAGCGCCCACTCGGTCACGACCTACGCCCCCTGTTCCTCGAACAACAGCGCAAACGCGCGCTCGCCCAGCTCCTGAATGGTTGTGCCCCGGCGCGCCGCCATGATCTTCAGCTCCGTATGCACCTCAGGCGGCAGGTAGGTGAT
>CAYVWB010000059.1:19509-28701 GCA_964455395.1 uncultured Desulfovibrionaceae bacterium | reverse complement strand
GGCGTGCAACATCAACATGAACCTCTGCGGCAACGCTGCGCCCTAGTTGCGTCGTGTTGCGAACGTATCGCGTTTCGTGCGCAGGCGATGCGTCCCCAACACGGAAACGCCCCGCCGTGGCCGGTAGCCGCAGCGGGGCGTTCTGGAGTGATGCGGGGAGAGGCGTCAGCCCTGCAGCAGGGCCTTGAGCGTTTCGAAGGCTGCGGGGACGCCGCTTGCATCCGAGCCGCCAGCCTGAGCGAGGTCCGGCCGACCGCCGCCGGAGCCGTTGATTTTTTCCGCGACAGGCTTGATGAGCGCCGGCGCGGTGAAGCGGTCGTGGAGGTCCTTGGAGACGTAGAGGATGAGGGGGACTTTGCCGTCAGCTTCCGCAGCGAGGCACGCCACGCCGGAAGGCAGCTTGGAGCGGACGTCGTCCATGAGGTCGCGGAGGGCTTTCACGTTGGGCGCGTCCACTTTGGCCATCAGCGTCTGCACGCCGGCGATCTCCTGCAGGCCGTCCATGAGGTCGCCGCCTTTGGAGGAAGCCGCCTTGGCGGCGAGGCGTTCATTATCCTTCTGGAGTTTCTTGATGTCGTCCTGCAGCGTTTTGATTTTCTTGACGAGGTCGCTGGCTGCGCCGGACTGGAGCTTGAGCGCTTTGGCTGCGTGGACCACGGCGTGGCGCTGTTCGTTCAGGAACTCCAGGGCTCCCCACCCCGTGGCGGCTTCGATGCGGCGCACGCCGGCCGCCACTCCGCTCTCCGAGAGAATGACGAAGGGACCGGTCTGGCCGGTGGCTTGCAAATGCACGCCGCCGCAGAGTTCGATGGAGATCTGGGGGGCCTCCACCACGCGGACCTCTTCATCGTATTTTTCGCCGAAGAGCGCCATGGCGCCTCTGGCCACGGCGTCTTCGTAGGGCATGGTCTCGATGCAGAGGGCGACGTCGGCCATCACGGCTTTGTTCACTTCGCGCTCCACGGCTTCGAGTTCTTCAGGGGTGAGCGCGGCTATGTGGGTGAAGTCGAAGCGCAGGCGTTCCGGCGTCACCAGGGAGCCGGCCTGTTTCACGTGATCGCCAAGCACATTGCGCAAGGTGGCGTGCAGCAGATGTGTGGCGGTATGGTTTCTGGCGGTGGCCATGCGCGCGCCTTCCTCCACCTGCAGGGTCACCTCCTGCTCTTCGGCGAGGGCGCCTTCGACCACGGTGACGGCGTGGACGGTGAGCTCTGCTGCGGGCTTGAGGGCGTCGGTCACCTCGGCGCGGCCTGTGTTGGTGGTCAGGGTTCCCGTATCCCCCACTTGGCCGCCGGATTCGCCGTAGAAAGGGGTGGAAGCGGCCACGAGGTAGCCCTTCCGGCCGGTTTCGAGATTCGGGACGCGGGCGCCGGTTTCATCCAGCAGCGCCGCCACGCGGCTGGTTTCCTGGAGCTTGTCGTAGCCGGTGAAGCGGGTGCGCACGCCTTCCTCCAGCAGCGCATGGAAGACTTTGCCCAAGTCCGCCTCGCCGCTGCCTTTCCAGGAAGCCTTGGCGCGCTGCTTCTGCTCGGCCATGCGAGAATTGAAGCCCTCCTCGTCCACGGTGAAGCCATGTTTCTCCGCGATATCGTTGACGATGTCCACGGGAAAACCGAAGGTGTCGTAGAGCCGGAAGGCGAACTCGCCTTGGATGACCGAGGGTTCGCCGGCAGCTTGAGCGCGTTCGATCTCCTCCCCGAGGATGACGAGGCCCTTGTCCAGAGTCAGGCTGAAGCGCTCTTCTTCCTCGCGCACCACCTTTTCCATGAAGGCGGCGTTGTCCGTCAGCTCGGGGAAGGCGTCGCCCATGAGGCGCACCACTTCCATGGCGGTTTTGTGGAGGAAGGGTTCGCGCAGGTTCAGCAGGCGTCCGAAGCGGAAGGCCCGGCGGATGAGCCGGCGCAGCACGTAGCCGCGGCCTTCGTTGGAAGGGAGGATGCCATCGGCGATCATGAAAGCGATGGAGCGGCTGTGGTCTGCGATGACGCGATGAGCCACCCCGCTTTCCGCGCCTCGTTCGTACTCGGTCCCGGAGAGGGAGCCCGTGTAGCGGATGATGTCCTGGAAGAGGTTGATGTCGAAATTGGAAAAGACGTGCTGGCAGACGGCGGCGATGCGCTCCAGGCCCATGCCCGTGTCGATGGAAGGCCGCGGCAGGGGGACGCGTTCGCCGGTTTCCAGCTGATCGAATTGCATGAAGACGAGGTTCCATATCTCCAGGTGGCGGTCGCAATCGCATTCGCCGAGACCGCACGCCGGGCCGCAGGCTTGGTCTGCGCCTTGGTCGTAATGGATTTCGGAACAGGGGCCGCAGGGGCCTGTGTCGCCCATGGACCAGAAGTTGTCTTTGTCGCCCAAGCGCTTGATGCGCTCCAGGGGCACGCCGGCGATCTCCTGCCAGAGCTGCTCGGCTTCGTCATCGTCCTTGTAGACGGTGATGTGCAAGCGTTCCTCGGGCAGGCGCAGCTGTTGCGTGAGGAACTCCCACGCGAAGCGGATGGCGTCTTCCTTGAAGTAGTCGCCGAAGGAGAAGTTGCCCAGCATCTCGAAGAAGGTGTGGTGGCGTGCGGTGCGGCCCACGTTCTCCAGGTCGTTGTGCTTGCCCCCCACGCGCAGGCACTTCTGGGAGGAGCAGGCGCGCACGTAGTCGCGTTGTTCCTGGCCCAGGAAGCACTTCTTGAAGGGCACCATGCCCGCGTTGGTGAAGAGCAGGGTGGGGTCGTCGCGCGGGATGAGTGGCGCGCTCTCCACCACGGTGTGTCCCTTCTCCTCGAAGAATTCGAAAAACCGGCGGCGTATTTCGCCTGCAGTGAGTTGGTTCATGGCGTGGGGTGGCTTGAGGGTTTGGCGCTGTGGCGCATGGTTCACGACGCCGCGCATGGCGTGGGGTGCGCAATGCGCTCGCTGCATGCGGGGCCGCCCGACTTGGCGCAGCTTGTCCCTGGCCTGCAGGGTCGGGGGCGGTGCGCGGTGTGCGTACGGCGTTTCGCTCAGGCGGTCTCGCTGGCGTCTTCCTCGGTCGGGGCCTGGGGTTCGACCATGCCCAGGTGTTCGAGCAGCTGGGCCTCGATGGCTTGGCGGATGTCGTCGTTTTCCTGCAGGAAGGCGCGCACGTTCTCCTTGCCTTGGCCCAGGCGTTCGCTGCCGAAGGAGTACCACGCGCCGCTCTTTTCCACGATGCCGGCGTCCACGCCCATGTCCAGCAACTCGCCTTCGCGGGAGATGCCCGTGCCGTAAATGATGTCGAAGAGGGCTTCGCGGAAGGGCGGCGCGATCTTGTTCTTCACGACCTTCACGCGAGCGCGGATGCCGTAGGCTTCCTCCTTGTCTTTCAGGGACTGGATCTTGCGGATGTCCAGCCGGAGGGAGCTGTAGAACTTCAAGGCGTTGCCGCCGGTGGTTGTCTCCGGGCTGCCGTAACCCATGGTGCCGATCTTCATGCGGATCTGGTTGATGAAGACCACGGAGACGCTCGACTTGTGGATGGCGCCGGTAAGCTTGCGCATGGCGTGGCTCATGAGTCGGGCTTGTCCGCCCACTTGGGTCTCGCCCATGTTGCCTTCCAGTTCGGCTTGGGGGATGAGCGCAGCCACGGAGTCCACCACCACAAGATCCACAGCGCCGGAACGCACCAGCATGTCCGCGATGTCCAGCGCCTGCTCGCCGTAGTCCGGCTGGGAGATGAGCAACTCCTCGGTCTTCACGCCCAGACGCCTGGCGTACTTCACGTCCAGAGCGTGTTCCGCGTCCACGAAGGCGGCGGTGCCGCCTTGTTTCTGGCACTCGGCGATGACATGCAAGGCGAGCGTGGTCTTGCCCGAGGACTCGGGGCCGTATATCTCCGTCACGCGGCCGCGGGGGATGCCGCCCACGCCGAGGGCGAGGTCCAGGCTGATGGAGCCGCTGGGGATGATGGGGATATGCACGTGCGCGTCGTCCGAAAGCCGCATGACGGAGCCCTGGCCGTACTTGCGTTCGATGGTGGAGAGGGCCGTCTTGAGGGCTTCGGCGCGCAGCGCCTGGGGGTCGACTTGTGGTTTCTTGGCCATGACGTCTCCGAGCCGCCGGGGCGGCGTGAGGAAATGGGCGTGAATGGTGCGGAATGGCTTGCTCGTGAGGCGGCGGCGGCGTGTCTCCACCCGTTGAGCTGGGCCGCGGCCGCCGTGTAGAGGCTGTATCAGAAGCCGGCGGCGGGGGCAAATGGTGGGAAGGGGGCTAGCCGAGCACTCGGCGGTTGAGCCGTCGTCGGCGGGTCCGGGGCATGGCGGCGGCGCCTTCTCCCCTTCTCCCATGGATTTTTCCATCCCCATTGCCAGACCGCGCAACTCGGCTTACCCTGGCTGCAATGCACAATCCAACGCCATCAACCCCTTCCCCGTACGACGCCGTGGCCCTCTTTTCCGGAGGGCTCGACTCCATCCTCGCCGCAAAGGTCGTGCAAGCGCAAGGCAGACGCGTCAAATGCCTGCACTTCATCAGCCCTTTCTTCGGCAAGCCCGAGCAGCTCGACCGCTGGCGATCGCTCTACGACCTCGACATCGAAGCCATCGACGTCGGCGAGGACTACGTCCGCATGATGGTCCACGGCCCCTCCCACGGCTACGGCAAGCGGCTCAACCCCTGCGTGGACTGCAAGATCCTCATGCTGAAACGCGCCAAGGCCCGCATGGAGGCGCTTGGCGCCAAATGCGTCGTCTCCGGCGAAGTGCTCGGCCAACGGCCCATGTCCCAGCGCCGCGACGCCCTCAACATCATCAGCAGGGACGCCGACGTCCGAGACATCCTCGTACGGCCGCTATGCGCGCTCCACCTCCCGCCCACTGCGGTGGAGGAAGCCGGCGTGCTGGACCGCAGCCGACTGCTCGGCGTCTCCGGGCGCGGCCGCAAGGACCAGCTCGCCCTCGCGGAACAATTCGCCCTGCCCGAAATTCCCACGCCTGCGGGGGGGTGCCTCCTCGCGGAAGCCGAGAGCGCCAAACGTTACTGGCCCCTCCTGAAACACGGCGGCGCCCCCACCGCGCACGACTTCCATCTCGCCAACCTGGGACGCCAGTTCTGGAACGAGGACCGGTGGCTCTGCGTGGGCCGCGACCAGCACGACAACCAGCGTCTGCAGACCATGGCCAGCCCCGGCGACCTGCTCTTCAACACGGTGGACTTCCCCGGCCCCCTTTGTCTGGGACGGCAATGGCCCGGCAAGCCGTGGGACGAACACGCCGTGCGGGAAGCCGCAGCCATGGCCGCCTCCTTTTCGTCCAAGGCCCGCAAGCGCGGCGGCGTGGTGGATGTCTCCATCGAGGCCGTGGGCGAGGCTGGACGCGCCGGGGACGTTCCCGCCGGCCTCCCCGCGAAGGTCGCCGTGGATGTGGACGCGCCCCGGCCTGCCGGCTGGACGCCGCCGGATTGGGAATTGGCCAAGCGCGACCTCGCCGCGCTTCGTGAAGCCGTCACATCACCCATGTAACCTTGTGGAAACGAGACGTGTCTGGCCGGAGCGAAACCGTCGTCCGCGGAGGGCGATGCGATGCGCCGGCTGGCGAGACGTCACGCACGAGTCGTCACTCCCAACAGGCGACCCAAGCCACGGAGGAACCCATGCGCAAACACCTTGGCCTGCTCGCCTGTGGACTCGTCCTGAGCGCGTGGCTCGTCGGCTGCGGCGAAAGCTCCGGCCTCCACGGTCGCCAGTTGCCCGGCAATGCGGTTCCCTTCGTGGCGGGGGAGAGCATCGTCAGCCCCTACCTGCAAGCCATGGAAAAACCGGTGGTGCTCGTCTTTTTCGCCACGTGGTGCGGCGCCTGCAAACATCATACGCCCACGGTGAATGCGTTCCGGCAGTGGTCGGGCGAGCGGTGCGACGTCTACTTGGTGACCCAGCAGAACGACGCAGCCGCCACCGCAAGCTACCTGAAACGCTATGCGGATCCCGACGGGGGTCTTGCCGCGCTGGTGGACCAGGGAGCCGTGTTCGCCCACGCCCTGAACGTGCGCGCCATCCCTCTGGTGGTCGGCGTGGCGAAGGGCGGCCGTATCGCCTACGTGGAGCACGAGTTGCCAGGCAGAAGCCGGTGGGACGACTTCCTCGCCACGCTGCAGCAGCCGATGGAGGGCGACTGATGAAACGCCTTGGAGAAACCTTGGCGGACCCAGTTGAAAATCGCCGTGTACGCCCTGTCCTGTACGTGCATGCGTCCCGTCCCGCTCGGGGCGCCGCGGGAAAGGCGTTGGCGCGATGGAGGCCCTCGGGCTGTATTCGCAGGCTCGGCAAGCCGGGGCAAGCCGGCGCGGGAGGAACTTCATGATGTTCGACGGCGCGTGGCATGAATCCAAGGTGCGCATCCTCGCCACCACGGGCATGGTCCTTGGCTTCGGGCTTTTTCTCTATCTGTACACCGAATCGGACGTGGAGGTCGCTTCCGGTCTGGTGGGGCGTCAGCTCCCGGCCATGGAGCTCCCGATGGTGGACGACGCTCCCTTGAACACCGCCGACTTCACTGCCGGGTCGGCCACGGTGCTTGTCTTTTTTGTCACCCACAGCAAGTTCAGCGCGCTGACCTTGCGCAAGGTGCAGGCGTTTCATGAGTGGAGCGAGAGCCGCCCCGTAGCCGTGCGGTTGGTGAACGTGGGTGAGAGCGAAGCCATCGTGCGGGGATTTCTGGAGCACAACGATCTCGCTTTGCCTGTGGCGCTGGACCCGAACGGCGCGCTGACGCAGGCCGTGGGGGTGGACTCGACGCCCTTCGCCTTGGGGCTTTCCCCCGGGGGACGCGTGGTCTACGCGGACAACTTCCTTCCGTACAAACATGAGTGGCCGGATTTCGTCATGACCCTCGCCGCCGAGGGCTACGCCGCGCAGTGAGGAAGGCGGGGCCCCGGCGATGCCGGCCCGCTCTCATGGCTCCTCGGGTCCGGAGCAGCGCCGCAGTCGAGATGAAGTCGGCGCGCGGCGTCTGCCGGTTTTCCTGCGGGCTCGCGTCATGTGGCTCTGTACGCAACCAGCGCTGAGGTCAAGCGCGTCCCTGTCGTCTTTCCCCTTTCCTTTTTGTCTGCTCCTGCTACAATTCCCTGGAAGAATCCCCATTGGCGCGGTGTCGGCATCTTGACACCGAGTCGGGCCGTGTTATGTAAAGGGGGTTGTCATTTGAGGGCGGCTTCTGCGACGTGCGAGGGCTCCTTCGCCGGGGGCTTGTCCTGGGCCCGTCCGGGTTGGCGACTGGACCACAGCGCGTCTCACGCGAACCATCATGACTTTTCAAGACGAGGCGGCGTCCGCGCAACAGCGCGCGCACGCACACGCCGCAGACTCGTACGGAGCTGGCGCGAATCATGGAATATAAGGATTATTACAAAGTACTGGGCGTCTCCAAGTCCGCTTCCCAGGAGGATATCTCCAAGGCGTACAAGAAGCTCGCCCGGAAGTATCACCCGGACCTCAACCCGGATGACAAGGACGCCGAGACAAAGTTCAAGGAAGTCAATGAAGCGCATGAAGTCCTCAAGGACCCCGAGAAGCGCAAACGCTACGACACGCTCGGGCCCAACTGGGAGCACGGCCAGAATTTCCGGCCGCCTCCGGGGTACGAGAACGTTCGTTTCGATTTCGGCGGCGGGCCCGGTGGTCCCGGCGGCGCCGGTTTCGACGCTTCCGGCTTCTCCGATTTCTTCGAAACCATCTTCGGCGGCATGGGCGGCGGCATGGGCGGCGGCATGGGCGGCGGCATGGGCGGCGGCCGGGCCAGCGGCTTCCAAGGCGACCCCTTCGGCCGCGGGGGCTTCTCCCAGCGTCCACGCAAAGGCGGGGACTCCGAAGCCACGCTCCAGCTCCGCCTGGAGGAAGCCTACCACGGCGGGCAGAAGTCCATCACGCTCACGGAGCATGGACCCGGCATGGCTCCCCGCACCAAGACGCTCAACGTCAACATTCCCCCGGGCGTGAAGCACGGCGCGAAGATCCGTCTTTCCGGGCAAGGCGACCCCGGCGCCGCCGGCGGCGCCGCCGGCGACCTCTTCCTCAAGGTGGAGCTGCTGCCCCACGCACGCTTCAGTGTGGATGGCGCGAACCTCACCATGGACGTGGACGTGGCCCCCTGGGAAGCTGTTCTCGGCGCGCAGGTCAGCGCCTATACCCTGGATGGCGAGATCAACCTCACCATTCCCCCGGGTGTCGACTCGGGCCGCAAAATGCGCATCAAAGGCAAGGGCCTGGGTCAGGGCGCCTCCAAAGGCGACCTCTTCGCGCGGGTGCGCATCGTCGTTCCCAAGAATCCTGATGACGAGGAGCGCGCGCTCTGGGAGGAGCTCGCCCGGAAGTCTTCCTTCAACCCGAGAGATTGAGACGCGCTGCGCCTGCTGGAGACAGGACGGCTCGTGGACGCGGGCCTGGCCACACCGCGCTCGGCTCATGAGCGGGTTTTCGGTGAGGGCGCGTCTCGCAGCAGAGCGCCGTGTCGCCGTAGCGCCGGGAGAGAAGTTGACCAAGCGTTCAAGGGAACAGCCTGTCGGCAAACGAGGGCGCCCGAAGCGCCTGTCGAACACGCCGCCGCAAAGTCGTCCTGACGATTCCTAACGCATTGCCCAAGGAGGGATTCCCATATGGACCTGAGCAAACTGACGCAAAAATCCCAGGAAGCCATCAACACGGCGCAACAGCTCGCCGTGCGTATGGGGCATCAGAACGTGGATGTGGAGCACATGCTCTTCGCCCTCGCCACCCAGCAGAACGGCCTTACCCCCCGTATCCTGGAGCGCATGGGCTTGAACCCCGGGGCGTACGCCGCCGCCGTGGAGGAGCAGCTCAAGAAGATTCCTTCGGTCTCCGGGGGCGGCGCCGATCCCAACAAGATCATGGTAACCCAGCGGCTCAACCAGGTTCTGGTCAAGGCCATGGACCACGCCGAACGCCTCAAGGACGAGTACGTCAGCGTGGAGCACCTCTTTCTCGCCATCAGCGAGGAAGCCGAGAACACCGGCGCCGGCAAGGTCAACAAACAGTTCAACGTCACTTCCGAGCGGGTGCTGGCGACCCTGACCGAGGTTCGCGGTTCGCAGCGCGTCACCTCGGACAACCCCGAAGCCACCTACGAAGCGTTGGGCAAGTACGGTCGTGATCTGGTGGAGGAGGCCCGCAAGGGCAAGCTGGACCCCGTCATCGGCCGCGACGAGGAGATCCGCCGCTGCGTGCGCATCCTGTCC
>CAYVWB010000059.1:15917-19499 GCA_964455395.1 uncultured Desulfovibrionaceae bacterium | reverse complement strand
CAACCCCGTGCTCATCGGCGAAGCCGGCGTGGGCAAGACCGCCATCGTGGAGGGTCTGGCGCACCGCATCCTCGAAGGCGACGTCCCCGAAGGTCTCAAGGAAAAGACCATCTACGAATTAAACATGGGCGCGCTCATCGCCGGCGCCAAGTACCGCGGCGAATTCGAAGAGCGGCTCAAGGCCGTGCTCAAGGAGATCGAGCAGAGCGAAGGCAAGATCATCCTGTTCATCGACGAGATCCACACCATCGTGGGCGCAGGCAAAGCCGAAGGGGCCATGGACGCTGGCAACTTGCTCAAGCCCATGCTGGCCCGCGGGGAGCTGCACTGCATCGGCGCCACCACGCTGGACGAGCACCGCAAGCACATCGAGAAGGACCCGGCTCTGGAGCGTCGCTTCCAGCCCCTGCTCGTCAAGGAGCCCAGCGTGGAGGAGACCATCTCCATCCTGCGGGGCCTGCGCGAACGTTTCGAAGTGCACCACGGCGTACGCATCGCCGACGCCGCTCTCGTGGAGGCCGCCACCCTCTCGCACCGCTACATCACGGACCGCAACCTGCCGGACAAGGCCATCGACCTCATCGACGAAGCCGGCGCCATGATCCGTACGGAGATCGACTCCTTGCCCACGGAGCTGGACACCATCAACCGCAAGATCATGCAGCTGCAGATCGAGCGCGAAGCCCTCAAGCGGGAGAAGGACGAAGCCAGCCGCGAACGCTTGGGCAGACTGGAGCAGGAGCTCGCCGATCTCGAAGAGGAACAGCGCGAGCTCATGGCGCGCTGGGAACGCGAGAAAGGTTCCATCGACCAGTTCCGCGGCTTCAAGGAACAGATCGAGCAGACCCGCCGCGAAATCGAGGAGGCCAAGCGTCAATTCGACTACACCCGCGTCTCCAAGCTGGTGTACGGCGAGCTGATGCGGCTGGAAAAGGAGCTGCGCGCGTTGGAAGGCGCAGCAGACGAGGAAAGCGCGCCGGATGAGGACGCAGCGGACGATACAGCCCACGAGCCGGCCCAGCGGCTGTTGCGCGAGGAGGTGACGCCGGAGGACATCGCCGCCATCGTGGCCCGGTGGACGGGCATCCCCGTATCACGACTCATGGAAGGCGAGCGCGAAAAGCTCATGCGGCTGCCCGAACTGCTGCACCAGCGCGTTGTGGGGCAGGAGCAGGCGGTGGAAGCCGTGGCGGACGCCGTGGTGCGCGCTCGCGCCGGGCTGAAGGACCCGCGTCGGCCCATCGGCTCCTTCATCTTCCTGGGCCCCACGGGCGTGGGCAAGACCGAGCTCTGCAAGACCCTCGCCGAGGCCCTCTTCGACTCCGAAGACAACATGGTCCGGCTGGACATGAGCGAGTACATGGAGAAACACACCGTGGCCCGGCTCATCGGCGCGCCCCCCGGATACGTGGGGCACGAGGAGGGCGGCCAGCTCACCGAAGTGGTGCGCCGCAAACCCTATTCCGTGGTGCTCCTGGACGAGATCGAGAAAGCCCATCCGGATGTCTTCAACGTGCTCCTGCAGATCCTCGACGACGGCCGTCTCACCGACAGCAAAGGCCGCACCGTGGACTTCAAGAACACCATCATCATCATGACGTCCAACATCGGCTCCACCACGTTGCTGGACGGCATCACCCCGGACGGCGAGCTGATGACCGGCGTGCGCGACCGCGTGCTGGGCGAGCTGCGTAGTCACTTCCGGCCGGAGTTCCTCAACCGCGTGGACGAGATAGTCCTGTTCACCCCGTTGCTCATGGAGCAGCTCAAGGCCATCATCGATCTGCAGATCGCCTCCCTGCGGGAACGCCTCGCCGATCGCCGCATCGAACTGGAGCTCACCGACGCCGCCAAGGAGCACATCGTCCGCGCCGCCTACGACCCCGTCTACGGCGCACGGCCTCTGAAGCGCTACCTCCAGAGCCACCTGGAAACGCCTCTGGCCAAAGCGCTCATCAGTGGCAAGCTCCACGAAGGCGAGCGCGTCACCTTCGACATCATGGACGAGGATCTCGGCTACACCACGGCGCCGCGTCCAGAAGCGTAAACGCCCCTCGCCATCGTTCCCCTTGCACGGCCGGCTGGGCTCCAGTCGGCCGTGCTCTCATGACCGCCGCTCATCGGGGAAATCCCCGCACATTCCCTTTCCTTTTATCGACAGAGCAGGTATGGCCAGCAATTGACATGGCGAAACACGAGCCTGACGGAGACGACGCCTTGACCCCTCAATACGCCGACGCCACATCCCAGGAACTGGCCAAAGGCCGCATGACCCGTTCCCGCGAAGCCTTCGAGGACGCGCGGGTGCTCGGCCTGCACTGCCGTTGGACGGGGTGCGTGCGCCGCTTGGCCGACGCCTGCGACCACGCTGTGGACGCCGTGCTGCTGCTGCGAGGTCTCCGCGACGCCACGGCCTCCCCCCTGTGTGGCGACGAAGCCGCGCGGGAAATCGAGAACGCGCAGATCGCGCCGGTGCTGGCGGCCCGTTTCGTGGACCTGGCGCAACACCGCATGGAGATGGACGCCGCGGCTGCGCCGGCGGTCTATCAACGCGACGACGTGCTCCCGCTCTTCGAGTTCGCTGCGGAGTTTCTGGACTACGTGGGCGGCGTGGTGGGGGAGTAGGACCTCTCGCGCCCGGCGCGCCCGGCGCGTCCGGGCAGGCTTCATCTCCATGATGACGCGCGCCACGGCGTGCGCAGTGGCTTCCGTGTCGATCCCCAAGAAAACCTAGTGGTTGTGGAGGATGGTCGGAACCGTGCGCCTCGCCGGGGGGCGGGGGCGTGGACCACACCGTCTGCGACCACGCCGGTTACTGGATGGGCGCATCCTTCGCGCCGCCTTCCAGCGCAAGACCCGAGGACCGGTTCTGCATGACGACGCGCGCCAAGGCGTGCGCCGCGGCTTCCGGCGACTCCGCCGAACACACCGCCGAGACCACGGCCACGCCGTCGGCCCCGGCCTGCACCACGGCGGCGGCGTTTTCCACGGTCACCCCCCCGATGGCCACCAGCCGTTGGCGGGTCTGGCCCCGCAGTTCCGCAAAGCGCTCCACGCCCCAAACGGGGGCTGCGTCCGCTTTGGTGGCGGTGGCGAAGACGGGACCCACGCCCAGGTAGTCCGGCCCCAGCATTCGACCGCCGGGGAGGGTCTCGTCGTCAGGCACGGCCAGCGCCTGCTCCAAGGTGTCCACGGAGAGGCCGATGATCTTGTCGGGCCCCATGAGCCGCCGCACTTCCGCGAAGGGCAGGTCGCTCTGGCCCACGTGCACGCCGTCGGCGTCCACCGCCAGAGCCACGTCCACCCGGTCGTTGATGATGAGGGGGACATTGGCGCGATCGAGCAGCGTCTTGGCGGCTTTGGCCAGTTCGTAGAACTCCCGGGCGTCGGCGTCCTTCTCCCGGAGCTGAACCATGGTCGTCCCGCCGGCCACGGCTTTCGCGATGACGTCCAGCAGTTCCCGGCCCCGGCACAAGGGACGGTCCGTCACCAGATAGACGGAGAAATCCCGCGGCTTCATGAGGATTGCCCCGCCTCGCGCAGGCGCATGATCGGGTACCACGCTTCGAGATCTTCGTAGAT
>CAYVWB010000059.1:0-15907 GCA_964455395.1 uncultured Desulfovibrionaceae bacterium | reverse complement strand
TCCGTCTCTGTGAGCGTGTAGAGCGCGTCGTAGAGGTGGAGCTGCAGCGTGCCGGGGCCTTCGGCTTTGTCTGCAGCAATTTCGCCCACGGCGTTCATCACGGCCATGGCGTGGACGGCGGCTTTGAGGGGGTCCGCATTCACGGCGCAGAACGCTCCGCAGATGGCGCTGGCAGTGCAGCCCAGACCGGTCACGTAGGGCATCATGGCGTCGCCGCCTTCCAGCAGCCACTCGCTCTCGCCGTCTGTCAGATAATCCGTTTCGCCGCTCACGCAGACAGCGCCGCCCAGTCGTTTGGCCAGCGCCTTGGCTGCGGGGGCGGCTTCCTGCACGCCGTGGGTGGCGTCCGCGCCTTTGGATTCAGTGTCCGCAGCGGCTTCGGGGCCGGCCAGAGCGAGAATCTCGCTGGCGTTGCCGCGGATGACGGCGGCGCGTCTGCCTTCCAGCAGCTCGGCGGCGAGACGGCGGCGCAAGGCTGTGGCGCCCACGGCCACGGGGTCGAAGACCACGGGTTTGCCCAGCTCGTTGCAAGCGCTCCAGGCCACGGGCATGGCGTCGATATAGGATGGGGTGACGGTGCCCATGTTGATGACCATGGCTTGGCAGATGGCGGCCATGTCCTCCATTTCGTCATGCGCGGAGCTCATGGCGGGGGAAGCGCCCAAAGCGAGCAAGGCGTTGGCCGTGGTGTTGGTGACGACATAGTTGGTGACGTTGACGACGAGGGGCTTGGCTTCACGAATGGCCAGCACGTCACGCCAGGCGTCGGCGGGGGAGGTCAGCATGTTTTTCCTTGTGGAGCAGGGGGGTTACTCGGCGCCACGGATCTGATGGACAGCGTCGACCTTGCCGGTCAGTCCGTTTTGGCGGCCTTTGCGGTAATCCATGTGCATGGCCATGTAGACGCGCTCGCAGTCCGGCTGCAGCGTCTCCAGACAGTTGTTGGCGAGTTCGAAGAGCGCGCGGGGGTCGCCTTCCACGGCGGTGCCCATGGGCCCGAGCTGGTAGGGCATGCCGCTGGCTTCGATGACGTCGATGACGCGCGCCACATAGGTGGCGAGCTCCGCGCCTTTGTCCAAAGGAAAGACCGCGAGGTTGAGAATGGCGCTCATGGGTTCACTCCTGGAATGTTGGAGGGACAGGGGTTGGAGGATGGCGACACTAGCACGGTCGGCGGCGGCGTGTAAATCGTCTGGAGCATCAGGCCGCAGACCGGGGAGACCGCGTTGCGGGTGTTTGACGGGGATGCGTGAACATTGTATATGATTGGTGCGAATGTATGGATCTGTCGCTTTGCAGACGGAACGTGTCGTGCGCCATACGATGCGGAACCACGTTGGCGAAGAAGGGCTGGAGACCGTACACGCAAAGCCTGCGGCCGCAAGGGGGGCGCGGGGCTAGGCCATGCGGCGCCTGCGCGTCGACTGGCTGCAAAGGACCCGAGTGTGCTGATGTCCGTCCCCGCGCGTTGTTTCACGAACGCAGTGGCGGCGCCTGCAACGATGTCGAACGCCAGCAAGGAGTCTTGCGTCCCATGGCCCAGATCGATGCGTTTTTCAAGATGCTTCATGAAAACGGCGGTTCGGACCTGCACCTCTCCGCAGGCTCCCAACCAGTCGTGCGGCTGCAAGGCGAACTGCAGCGCGTGAAATACAAGGTGCTCAGCCACGACGAGCTCAAGAAACTGCTCTACGAGATCACGCCGGAAAACAAGATCAAGGAATTCGAGGAGACAGGCGACATCGACTTCTCCTACGAAGTGCCCAATCTGGCCCGCTACCGCGTGAACTTCTACATGCAGAGCCGGGGCATCGCCGCAGCGTTCCGGGAAATTCCCGAAGAAGTGCTCACGGTGGAGCAGCTGGGCTTGCCGCCGCTGCTGACGCAGCTGGCCATGCTGCCCAAAGGCCTGGTGCTGGTGACGGGGCCCACGGGTTCGGGCAAGTCCACCACCTTGGCGGCAGTCATGGATTACGCCAACAAACAGCGCAAGGACCACATCCTCTCCATCGAAGACCCCATCGAATTCGTGCACCAGCCCAAGAGTTGCCTCATCAACCAGCGCGAAGTGGGCCGAGACACCAAAAGCTTCGCCAACGCCCTGCGCGGAGCCTTGCGGGAAGACCCGGACATCATCCTGGTGGGTGAAATGCGGGACCTGGAGACTGTCTCCCTGGCGCTTGAAGCTGCGGAGACCGGCCACCTGGTCTTCTCCACCCTGCACACCATCTCCGCAGCCAAGACCGTGGACCGCATCATCGAAGTCTTCCCCGGCGACCGCCAGGGGCAGATCCGCTCTGCTTTGTCCGAATCCCTGCGCGCCGTCATCTCGCAGACGCTTTTCAAACGCATCGATCGGCCGGGTCGGGTCGCTGCTCTGGAGATCCTCATCTGCGTGCCTTCGGTGCGCAACCTCATTCGCGACAACAAGACCTACCAGATCAACTCCGTCATCGAGACAGGCAAGAACTTCGGCATGCAGACTCTGGACGACGAGATCATGAAGCTGCTCTCCAAGAACATGATCGACCCCAACGACGCGTACAACAAAGCCATCCAGAAATCGAAATTCCGCCAGTTCCTCACTCGCGCGCCGGAAGACTTCACGGAGCAGAGCAATGCTTAGGGCGCAGCTGGACCACATCATCTCCCAAGTGCTGGACTTCGATGCAGACACCTCGGACATCCACTTCGCCGCCTACAAGCCGCTGCAAGCCGAAGTGCACGGCAAGTTGAAGGACGTGCCCCTGAAACCGGACCTGGGGCCCCTGCTGCCATTCCAGACGGAAGCCGCCGCCATGGCCATGATGGGCCAGAACCTGCGGCTCTACCGGGACCTCATCGAACACGGCTCCTGCGACTTGGCGTACCACCTGCCGGGCCGCGCACGCTTCCGGGTGAACATCTTCTCGCGCTCGGGCTCGCTTTCCATCGTCATGCGCCAGCTCTCCACCACGGTGCCCACCATCCAGCAGCTCAATCTCCCGGAGCTCTTCTTCGAGATGGCCAAGGAGAAATTCGGCCTCGTCCTCGTCACGGGGGCCACGGGCTCGGGCAAATCCACCTCCCTGGCTGCGCTCATCGACCAGATCAACGAGACGCTGCCCGTGCATATCGTCACCCTGGAAGACCCCGTGGAATTCATGCACCCGCACAAGCAGGCCACGGTGAACCAGCGCGAACTCGGTCTAGACTTCGACGAGTTCTCAAGCGGCTTGCGCGCTGCGCTGCGGCAAGCGCCAAAAGTCATCCTGGTGGGTGAAATCCGGGATCGCCAAACCATCGATATCGCTCTTTCCGCTGCGGAAACCGGCCACCTGGTGCTGGGCACCCTGCACACCTCGGACACCGGCCAGACCGTGAACCGCATCATCGGCATGTTCGAGCTGGCGGAAGAGCGACTCATCCGCACACGTCTGGCGGAAAGTCTCAAGTACGTCATCTCCCAGCGGCTCTTGCCCAAAGTGGGGGGCGGTCGCGTGGCTGCGTTCGAAATCCTGCGCAAGAACTTGCGTATCGAAGACCTCATCGTGAACGGCGAAACCGAGGAGAAGACCTTCTACCGCGTGCTCGCCACCAGCGAAACCTTCGGCATGCGCACCTTCGACCAATCCATCTTCGCGCTCTTCTCCCAAGGCCGCATCACCGAGGAAACCGCCATGCTGGCCGCCAGCGACCGCTCCGTGCTGGGACAGCTCATCGACAAGCTCAAAGCCTCGCGTGGGGAGAAAGTCACGGATATCGACAACCTCGAACTCGACACCGAATACGGCGTCGAGACGGAGTGAACCGCCATGCGCCTGAGTTGCCCCGCCTGCGGAAGACGCCTCCACATCGACGACGACTTGTTCCCGGAAGACGTGCAGATGTTCCGCATCACATGCCCCCGCTGCGATGAGCCCTTCTGCGTGGACGCCGCCACCCGAAGCGCTTCCCTGCAGGTGGACGCCGACCTCGCCGGACGCTTCACGGACACCACGCTGGCCGCCCTCCACACCGTGCTCCAACGCATGACCCGGCGGTTGGCGGCGTTTTCGCACACACGTCAGCCAGATGCGCAGCCGCGTCGCGTGGGCGCTGCCGCCGCTCTGCGCATGGACGAGTTCGCCGAACTGGAATTCCCTGACGACGATGATTAGCGCAAGGCGTGTCTGATGCAACCCGAAGACGGACGCGGTCGCCAGCGCAAGTCGACTTCCCCGACGGCTTCAGTCGCGTGCAACGCCGCTGTCGGCGTGCAGGACGTCTACTCTGAACCGCGTATCCGCATACGCGCACATCCACATATCCAGGCATCCGCATAGCCACGCCTTCAGGAGCCGCCATGCGCATCAAATGTTCCCAGTGTGAACGCGATCTCAACATTCCCGACGAAAAGCTGCCCAATGCGCCGAAATTCAAGGTGAAGTGTCCGCATTGCCGCACGGAGATCGTGGTCTCCCGCGGCGCGCGGGACCAAGGCTCAAGCGCCTTGGGCCGCACCTCCTCCGTGCCGTACTCCACCATGGAGCCGGAGGTCTTTCCCCCGGGGGCCAAAGTCGTCTGTCTCGCCATGGCCAACAAGCAGTGGAAGGAAAACTCCGAGGAATTCTTCAAGGCCAACGGCTACTACATCAGTCGCTCCAGCAGCGCCGACGAAGCCGTGCTCAAGTTGCGGCTCAACGAATACGATATCGTCGTCGTCGAGGAGACGCCCGAAAACGAAGTGGTCCTGGAGGAAATCGCCACCTGGACAGGCCTGCGCAGACGACGCATCAACCTTGTCCTCGTGGGCGATCAAGCCGCCAGTCTGGATCCGCAAATGGCCTTCCGCCGCAGCGTCAACGTGTACTTCAACAAGAACGAAGCTCTCCGCGCCGAAGATCTCTTCAACAACGCCATCAAAGGCTTCGAGATCTACTACCGATGGTTCGCGCAAGTGCAGGATGGCGCCTAGCGCCGTGGACCGCCGCGGCCACGCCCTTGCACAAAGGGCTTGCCTGCGACAAGGGATCATGACAAGCCCTTAACGACTCGCTGCGGCGTCAGCGACCCCCCTCGAGACCCCGCCCCCGAAAAAAGGGGGCGACGTCAGCGCCGCCCACGGCCGCCTGGAGACCCACGATGGAACTGACCTACATCCACCACGACGCCTTCGCGCTCGCCCTCGAAGACGCCGAAAACACCATCCTCCTCTTCGATGCGCCGGGCGCCCAGCACCGGCCCCCCGCCGCTGCGGAACTCATCGAGGCCCTCGTCTCCGACAAACGCGTCGTCTGCTTCATCTCCTACAGCCACGCCGACCATTTCGACCCGGAACTGCGCGCTCTCCTGGAGCCGCAAGCGGAAAGCGTGACCTTCTTCGTCTCGGAAGACGTGGCCGACCTGAGCGAGGCCTTCAACCCCGAACACCGCGAGGATGTCCATATAGTGGAGCCTGGCGGCGCAGTCCACCAGGACGAATTCGTCGTCCACGGCTTCGAGAGCACGGACCTCGGCGTGGGCTTCCTCATCGAATGGCCCGGCGGCTCCGTCTGGTTCGGCGGAGACGTGGCGCGCTGGAGCTGGCCCAACCAGGACGACGCCGCACGCGCCTTCGCCGACGATCACTTCCGCAAGACCCTGGAGGAACTGCGCGGCAAAGCCGTGCGCGGTCTGGACATCGCCTTCGTGAACGCGGACCCGCGACTCACCCACTGGGCCGGCGGCGTGGAGTTCGCCCGGCGGCTCAAACCCCGGCTCCTGGTGCCCATGCATTGCTTCGGACAAGTGGAAGCCTTGCGCGCCTTCGCCCGGGAACTCAACAACTCCCAGACCACATTCTTGTACACCCACCCCGGGGACACCTACCGACCCACCCTCTGACGCGCTCCCAATCGGGGAGCCCGGCCCCCTACGCACCTACGACAATGGCGCGCATCGACCTGAAACGCCTGCTCGAGCGGCTGAACCCCAGCTGCATGGAAGCCCTGCAAGCGGCCGCAAGCCTCGCCGCCGCCCGAGGCCACGGCGAAGTGCGGCCGGAACATTTCCTCCTGCTGCTCTTTGCGGACAAAGCGACGGACGCAGCCGTCATCGCCGCCGCCATGGCCGAGTCGCCCCACGCCGCCAAGACCCTCGTCGCTTCCCTGCAGACGATGGTGGACGCCGCGCCAGCGCCGGTGGCTGGGGACCCTGGCGGCGCGCCGGCCGGAACGCACGCTGGCCGACCCTCCTTGACGGCTTCCCTGGTGTCGCTCCTGCAGGACGCTTGGCTCCTCGCTTCCCTGGAGTTCGGGGAGGACGCCATCCGCTCCGGCGCCGTGGTGCTGGCGCTGCTGGAACACGGCGCCGGAGAGCCGGGTCTGACCGGCCTCATGGCGGAACATCTGGGTGTGAACGCTGCTGGTGCGCTGCGCAAAAGCTTTAGGGAGCTGACGGAATCCTCCGGTGAGGCGACGCCGGCATCCGCATCCGAAGTCTCGCCCTCGGCGAGGGAAGCCGGCGCCGTCCCCCTGCGCCACGCCGTGCAGATGGAGCCGGCGCCCGGAGAGTCCCTGCGGCGCTTCTGCATCAACCTGACGGAGAAAGCCCTGGAGGGCCGCATCGACCCGGTCTTCGGTCGGGAAGAAGAGATCCGCCGCATCATCGACATCCTCGCGCGGCGCAGGAAGAACAACCCCATTCTGGTGGGGGACGCCGGCGTGGGCAAGACGGCCGTGGCCGAAGGCCTGGCGCTGCGCATCGCCGAAGACAGGAACCGCTCCGACCACGAGCGTCGCCTGCCCACCATGCTTCGTGGCGTCACCATCTGGAGTCTGGATATCGGTTTGCTTGAAGCCGGCGCCGGCCTCAAAGGGGAATTCGAAGACCGCCTGCAACGCGTGCTGAACGATATCCAGCAGGCCGACGAGCCCGTCATCCTCTTCATCGACGAAGCCCACACCCTCATCGGCGCCGGCGGCAGACCCGGCGGCAGCGACGCCGCCAACCTGCTCAAGCCCGTGCTGGCGCGCGGGGAAGTCCGCACCATCGCCGCCACCACCTGGGGCGAATACAAACGCTATTTCGAGAAGGACGCCGCCCTCTCCCGACGCTTCCAGCCCGTGGTGCTTGGCGAACCCTCCGTGGAGACCACCGCACGCATCCTGCGCGGCCTCAAGCCGCTGTATGAAGCGGACCACGGCGTCACCATCCGCGAAGACGCGCTCACCGCCGCCGCAGAGCTCGCCGCGCGCTACATCACCGGACGGTTCTTGCCGGACAAGGCCGTGGATCTGTTGGACACCGCCGCTGCGCGGGTGCGGCTTTCCCTGACCGGCCGCCCCCCCGCTCTGGACGATCTGGAACGGGAGATAGAAGACCAGCGCCGCGAAATAGACGGCCTCATGCGGGACCGCCAAGGCGGCCTGGAGGTGCGCGAAACGGTTCTCGCCGAGGCGTGGGACCGCCTGGACGCCCGCAAGCAGAAAGCCCGCAGCCTGGAGGAACGCTGGATCAAGGAAGGCGCCCTCGTGCAGCGTCTCTTCGCCTTGCGGGAACGCGCCGCCGAGGAAGCCGTCAGCCCCCGACAGGATGATGCGCCGGACAGCCGTGACGCGTTGGAGCAGTGCCTGCAGGAGCTCGCCGTGCTCCAGGGGGACGCGCCTCTCGTACGCCATGAAGTGGACCCGGACGCCGTGGCCCGCATCGTTTCCCAGTGGACGGGCATTCCGCTCGGCAAGGTGCGCCGCGACGAGGCCGCCAGCGTGCTGGGCCTGAAATTCGCCCTGCGTGAGCGCGTGCGTGGGCAGGACGCCGCCCTGGAAACCATCACCCGCGCCATCCGCGCCGCCAAGTCCGGTCTCAAGGAGCCGGACTCACCCCTCGGCGTCTTCCTTCTGGCGGGACCGCCCGGCGTGGGCAAGACAGAGACCGTGCGCGCCGTCACCTCGCTCCTGTTCGGCGACGAAGGGTCCCTGCTCACCTTCTCCATGAGCGAGTATCAGGAGCGCATCAGCGTGACGCGGCTCATCGGCTCGCCCCCGGGATATGTGGGCTACGGCGAAGGCGGCGCCCTTACGGACGCCCTGCGCCGGCGGCCGTATTCCGTGGTTCTGCTGGACGAAGCCGAAAAAGCGCATCCCGAGATTCTCGGCTTGTTCCACCACATCTTCGACAAGGGGCTCGTCACCGACGCCGAGGGCCGCGCCGTGGACTGCCGCCACTCGCTCTTCTTTCTGACAACCACACTGTCCGATCCTGGCGATGCGGCGACGAGCGCCGGCGGCCGAAGCGCACACGACATCTCCGGCGGGGCGCCGGGCTGCGTCGCCGAGTCCTCCGGAGAGGGCCCGCTTTCACCCCGACAGGAGCTCCAGCGCCGTTTTCCGCCCGCGTTGCTCGCACGGCTGGTGGTCGCCGAATTCGCCCCGCTTTCCAGGGAGGCGCTACGGGAAATTGTCGCGCTCAAGCTCTTCCGTCTGGCCGGGCAGGCGGCGGAGCAGGGGCGCGTCCAGCTGGAGTACACCGCGGCGCTGGTGGACGCCGTGGCCGACATGGCCGCGGACGGCGGCGGCGGCGCGCGCAGCGTGGACAACGTGCTGCGTTTGGAGGTGACGCCCCTGCTGGCGGACGCCATCCTGCGGCGGGGCTCGCGACAGGGCGATGGGTCCAGGGAGGGGGCCGGCGAGGAGCCCCGGCTTCTGGTGGTGGACGCCGTACGGCGGGAGGCGCTCTCCCTGTTGGAAGAGGCGGCGGGACGAGTGGAAGGCCGTTGGCGCTTCACCGTGCGGGAAGCCAACGCCTGAGAGCGGGGGGGCGTCATGGTCGTTGCAGCGGGGTCGGCGTCACCAGAACCCACGGCGGCGGGCGCCATCCGCACGGCGCTTTTCTGTCAGCTCACCAAGCTAGGGGACGCCCTGCTCATGACGCCTGCGGTGGAGGCCTTCAAGGCGCGCTTCCCTCATGTCGCCATCCATGTGCTCACCTCGCCGGCTGCGGCGCCGCTGTTTCTCCACAATCCGCATGTGGCGGCCGTGCGCACGGTCGAGCCGGAGCGCAACGCCACTTGGCTCGGCGCGTTCCGAGCGGCGCTGGAGAGCGTGCGGCGCTCGGGCGACGAAGGGCCTTACGACGTGGCGGCGGTCTTCGAGGGGATGCGCATCACCCGGCTGGCGGCGCTGCTTTCCGGAGCGCGGTGGCGACTGGGGGACGAACAGCCGCGTCGCTTCCGACCATTCTTCACCCACATGACGGCGCGTTCTCTGGGTTACGCCGCGGAGGCCAAGACAAGCCTGTTGGCGCCGCTGGGCGTGATCTACCAAGGAGAGCGGCCGAAGCTCTGGCTGACTGCGGAGGAGCAGGCCGAGGCGCAAGCCGGCTTGGACGAGTTGCTGCCCGGCTGGGCCGAGGGCGGTCTGGTGACCGTGGCGCCGACGCAAGAGCTGGACACGCGTCGCTGGCCAGGGGCTTTCCATGGAGCGTGCATGGCGCGTGTGGCTGAAGCCCGGCCTGCGCTCCGGTTCCTCGTGCTGCACGGCCCCGGGGAGGAGGAGCAGGCCGACGCGGCGCTGGCGGCGGCGTGGGCTGCAGGCGTGCCCCGCGAACAGGCACGGCGCGCGCCAACAGCGCTGTCCTTGCGGGCGGCGGCGGCGCGGCAGGCCGTGGCGCGGCTGCATGTGGGCAACTGCTCCTTGCCGCGGCACACGGCCGTGGCGGTGGGCACGCCGAGTCTCACTGTGCAGGGGGCCACCGGCGCAGTCCACTGGAGATATCCGTGGGAACGCTCCGGGGGGGCTGTCCATGAAAGCGTGTCCGCGCCCTTGTCGTGTCATCCGTGCGCGCCCGGGGATTGCGGCCAACCGCGGTGCCTCGCTTCGATTCCACCGGAGGTCGTGGCGGCGCGAGCGCTTGCGCTGCTGGCGGCGCAGTGACCGTGGCGGCGAGCATGGCCGCGATGGTGCGAGCGCGTGGGGGAGTCTGTACGGGACACCCGGGAAGGGGTAGGATGAAGCCATGGACGACATGGCGCCGCGGCGCGGGAATTGCAGCTGTCCCCGAATGACCGTTCCCCGCGCATCATCGGAATCCGGCGTGTCGCCGGACTGGCGTTATTCGCCCTCGAAGATTTCCCGTTTGGAGACAGCTTCTTTCTTGACGCGGTCCAGAAACGTCGCGAGGGCGGGTTTGACATTTTCACGGATATCGCCGGCGACAACGAGCATCAGCAGATCGTCTCCGGGCTTGAGCGGGCCGCTGGCGGCTTGCGCGCGGCACTGGAAAATGCCGGGCAGCGCTTCGATATCCTTGCGGATGGCTTCGATTTTTTCGAGGTCCGGGGTGACTTCCACGCCAACAACGCAGCGTGGGTCGCATCGGGAAGTGGCGCGCACGACACCGTTGTGGACGAGAATCATGCCCACGTTGTCGGCGAAGCCGGGTTCCTTTTTCATTGTGGCGATGGCGGTATTGATGTCCATGCGCTTGTTGTTGCGCAAGCGCGTCGCCACGTCAAGAGGTCGGCTGTGCACATCGGCGGCGTTGGCGTTTTGACGCCTACGCCAGGATCTGGAGCCAGGGCGCCATGGACAAGAACTCTCTCGAATCATTGATGAAGAAGCTGCCGCGCTTCAGCGAGTCCCGGATGGTGGGCTCGGGATACGCGGTGTGGGCTGTCTGGCGGATGAACCCGGACGCTGCAGTCACGCAGACCCTGGCGGACTACGGCGGGCTGCGCATGGCCACGGAACGTCGGCAGGAGCTGTGGTTTTTCTTCAACCAGGACGCCGTGTTGGCCTTGGCCAAGCTGGAGGTGTGGGCGCGGCTCAACCCCATGAAAGCCTTCATCGAGGTGATGCCCGCCAAGCTCCTGGTGGATCACAAGCTCACCCTTTCCCTTTCCCTGGAGACAGGCCTGGACAAGCAGGAGGTGGGCGTCCCCGAGGAATTCCAGGTGCTGGCGCACCCCAAGTCCGCCGAGGAAAACAGGTCTTTGCCGGGCGTCTCCATGAAGCGTGTGGAGAAACGTCAGGGGCTCGCCAAAGTGGAGTGGCGCGTGCTGCAAGCCGATCCGCGGCTGCCGTATCCGCCCTCTCTGGGGTGGTACATGGTGCTCAAGCCACTCGGCGCCGCCTTGGACAAGGCCTTTCAGCAAGGCTGGCGGGAGTTCTTCGGGCACACGGAAGTTATCATCAAGAAGCTGAAGAACCAGTATATTCTCCACGACTCGTTTCTCATGCTGCCCCTCAACACCCTGCGCGAGCTGCGCTTTTGGTGTCGGGAATACTTGCAGCTGGTGCGGCGGCTGAAGGAGCCCAATGCGGAAGGCTACTGGCCGTGCGTGTTGGCGGTGGTTGAGAAACGCGGCTTGAACCTCTCCAACGATCTCTACCGCAAGATCCCCCTGGACTGGGATCAGCTCGCGCCGGATTTCCCCCACATGACCTACCGCTCCGCTTTCCTGCTGGGCGAGGGCTTCAAGATCAAGGACGTGCGCTTCTCCGTGGAGCAGAGCTCTCTGGACAACTGGTGCAACGTCCAGCTCGCCGACGGCGCCGCCGATCAGGAGGAGTCGCTCAACGTGGAGCTCCCTGCGCGGCTGGTGGCCGGCAAGCACGGCAACTGCTTCTACTGCGGATTGCGCAGTCACCCCATGGAGCGCTGTCCCAGCAGGCGCCTGGACGTTCTGGAGCCGGAAGCCTGGGAGCGCATCGCGGTCATCGATTTCAACACCATGAACGAGGGCTTGCGAGGTGTGGACGCCAAGCTCTCCGGCGACGGCGTGGAAGGCCTTACCGAGCTGCTGCACCAGAGCGAAGGGGTGGAGAGCTCCCTCGTCAAGGCCATTTATGAAACCAACGCGCCGTGTCAGCTGCGCATGCTCAAGACCATCTGGAGGAGCATGGGCCGGGACTATCCGCGGGGGCTCAGCCAGCTTGCGCCAGGGGTGGACGACGCCTTGGACGAAGCCCTGGAGACCTTGCGCGACGGCGAGCTGGTGCATGCTGAACGACTGACCGGCAAGGAGATATTCAAGAGCCCGCGGGATTACAAACCCTTGGCCCTGCGCGGTTTCATCCAGATGGAGCGCGGCGACCCCCTGCGCGCCATCAGCGCTTGGGCTGAAGCGGAGCGCAACGCCGCCACCCCACTGCAGCAGGCGTACCTCGTCTTTCTGCAAGCGCGCGCCATGGAGGTGACCAACAAGTTGGAGCAAGCCACGGAGCTGTACAAGAAAGCGCACAAGATCACGCCGCAGTGGCTGGACGCCGCGTACCGCCAAGCTGTCTGTCAGGTGAAGATGGGCTTCGCCGAGCAGGCCATGGGCTACTTCGAATCGCTCATGGAGCGCAACCCGCACATGTTCAACCGCGCGCTCTTCGATCCGGAGCTGGAGCGCGGGCACGTGCAGATCCTCACCGCGCTCTACCGCCTCTGGGTGGAGGCCAAGGCCCGCGCGGAGGAGGAGACCAAGAGCCTCGCCGAACTGCAGACCGAGACCGGCAAGTGGTTCACCGGAGACCACCCCTTCGCCGACGAGATGGCCAAACGCATCAGCGCGTTGCAGCGTCTGGCCGAGGTGAAGAACTACGTGGCCTTCATCCGCTTGGTGCAGGACCGCATGCTGCTCTCGAAGGATTTCCACCAGCAGATCGAAGAGGAGAGTCGGGAGCTGCGCAAGAAATTTTCGCGCAGCATGGAGCGGCTCAAGCAGATCCAGCGGGAGTCCGCATGGTTCCCGTTCCCGCGCATCCTGGTGGATTTCAACAAGGATTTCAACTATTGCGCGCGTCAGCTGAACTGGGCGCTCTCGCAACACCTGCAAGTGGCGGAGAATTTCCGCCGCGCCAGCGACATCGAGGAGAAGCTGGACGTCAAGCTGGACAAGCTGGAGGGCCGGCTCAAGACCTTGCGCATCATCCGCGACTCCACGCTCTTCCTCATGATCTTCGTCAAGACGTTTCTCTGGGTGGGTGGAGCGAGTCTGCTCATCTCCTTCGTCACCTTCTACGTGCTGCTGCTGTTCGGCCCGGACCTGGGCCTCAGCTTCACCATGGGGCTTACCACGTTGCAGAAATTCAAGCTGCAGATCAGCATGATGGTGGGCTTCCTCACCTTGGCTTTCGCGCTCTCGGGGCTGCGCACTGCGCTCATTTTCGAAGGCCGCAAGGAGAAGCTGCTGGGCAAGCTGGAAGCCAAGGCGGAGAAGGCCCGGGAGGAAGCCCGCGCGCAAGCCCGCCAGCGCAAGGAGCGCGCGCAGCTGGGGGAAGGGAAGAAGGGCGCGCCCAAGGCGCTGCCGCCGGGTCGGTGAGGGGGGCGTCAGGAAAAAAAACGGGACGGAGCGTCGAAACACTCCGTCCCGTCGAAAACTCGACTGGTAAGCAGCAGGCTTAGACGCAGCCGGTGGGCTTGGGCAAGCCAGCCATCTTGCAGGCGCCCTTGCCGGGACCGGAGGGGAACAGCTCGTAGATTTGCTTGAGCTTGTAGCCGGTCACCTTGGAGAGGATGCGCACCATGGGGGCGATGCCGTTCTTCTTGTAGTAGTCCTGCAAGAAGTCGATCACCTTCTGGTGGCCTTCGGTGAGCTCCTTGATGCCTTCGGATTCCTTGACGTACTCGACCCACTCGGGGCTCCAGTCTTCAAAGCGTTGCAGGAAACCGTCCTCATCCACATCGAAGGTCTTGCCGGC
Source organism: uncultured Desulfovibrionaceae bacterium (assembly GCA_964455395.1). Classification (GTDB taxonomy): domain Bacteria; phylum Desulfobacterota; class Desulfovibrionia; order Desulfovibrionales; family Desulfovibrionaceae; genus CAYVWB01. The sequence goes on along the minus strand of CAYVWB010000059.1, from coordinate 2,279 downwards.
GTATTCAACAGTGGCCATGTAACTTCCTCCTTGGAGTGCATGGATTATCGGGCGTGAAGCGACTCAAGCTCGTCTCACGCCATGCCTTGTATTGAAGCCCGCTTCCGCGGACTTTTCACACAGCGTTCCCAGCGAATCCGGTCGTCAGCGGGGTCTTGGCGAACCCAGCGCGTGTCGACCATGTCGTTAAGTTGGGTGATACCTAATGGCTCTCGACGTATTTTGTCAATCCCTTTATGCCCCATTGCACGAAGGGCTATAGGAACGGCGCCGACGGCGCCGAATCGTCACATTCCAGGCGCATCATTCTTCGCTTCAGGGCTTGCCTGCAGCCAATTCCTCCAGCTGCGCACGAGCGTACTCCAGACGGGGATCCAGCTCCAGCGCCGCGCTCAAGAGCTCCATGGCCTTGTTGCGTTCGCCGAGGCGGCGCTTGCACACGCCGAGATTCGCCAAATCCGTGGCCGAGCCTTTGTCCAAGGTGAGAGCCGTTTCGAAGTCGCAGGCGGCTTCGTCGTAGATGGATTGCTTGAACTTGGCCACGCCCCGCAGATTGAAGTATTCCTTCACGTCCTGCGCCAGGGCGATGGCGCGGTCCAGGCAGGGGATGGAGCCCCGCCAGTCCTCCAGCAGGGTCAACGTGTAGCCCTGGTAGAAGGCGGTCATGGCGCGTTTCTCGTCGCTTGGCTGCAGCGGCTCGGCTTCGGCGAAGTGAGCCTCCGCGGCAAGTAGCTGGCCTTGGCGCAACGCCAGCATCCCCCGGAAAAATGGCAGAAAGAAGGGCTCCCCGCCAGTCTGCGCGTGCGCATACGCTTGCCGGACGACCTCCAGGCCGGCTTCGGCGTCTTCGGGGTCCTCGGCTTGTTCGGCCAGCAGGCGACCCACAAACAGACCCATCGAAGCGTGCTCGTCGCGTTCGCGGAACTGCAGCCCCGGTGCGAAGCAGTAATGCGAGGGCAAACCCAGCCGGGAATGGGTGACGTCCACGGCGTAAAGGGGCGCGTCTTGCGCCGCAAGGCCTTCGGCAAGCCGGGTGAGCTCCACGGCGAAGTCGTCGGCTTCCACCGTGGGCAAGTCGGCGAGGGGGACCATCGGTCCCGTCAGGAGTTGACGGAATTCGGCTTCGTCCAGCTTGGGCAGGCCCGAGGCCTCGTAGACGGCGGCTGTCTCGAAATCCCCGGCCAGCTGCGCCACCTCGGTGAGAGCGCGGATGGCGGCCTTGGCAGGGGTGGCGGCCGTGCCTGCAGTGAAGACGATTTCCGAGCGTTCGGGATACGTGGTGGGATCCAGGCACGCCGCGGCCACCGTGGGGACAGGCATGCCCATGCTGAAGTCCTTCAGCGCGACCTCGATGCCCAGGTGGGTGAATTTTTCCAGCAGCGTGACGAGGACCGGGTCCTGCAGGGAGGTGGGGTCGATGGAGGGCGTCACCATGCGTTCCCGTGTCCACAGCGCGCAGACGTGACGCTCCACCAGCTCGCAGCCGCCTTGCAGCAGCGATTCCTCGGGCGCGTTGCCAGCGCAGCAGCCGTTGAATTCCCCGAGGATCTTGAACCAGTCCAGAGGGACGAGCCGCGCTTCGCCCGTGCTCAGGTCGGTGGCGGGATGAAACCACCACGCGCGCGTGTCCATCAAGGCGCGGGCTTGCGCTTCGTCCAGCACGCCTTCCTCGCCCACGCTGCGCAGAATGTGCGCCAGGGGCATGACCGGGGGAAGCTCTTCGGCCGCCGCGTGGGCCTCTGCTTGAGACCACGTCCACTGCCGGAAAGTCGTCTCCTCCCAGAAGCTGAAGAGGCTGAAGCGCTCCACCAGCTCCATGAGCGCGGAGGCTTCGGCTTGCTCCGGTGAAGCGCCTTTGCCCATCTGCTTGCGGGTGGGCATGACGCGCCGCGCTGCGCCGCCGCAGACGGAGAGATAGACGGGTACGTCCAGGCGGCCCGTGTCGATGCGCCGGGTTTCGGCCAGCACGTCCAGGCCGGCGTCCTCCATGGCCTGGAAAGCGCGTCGCACGTCGGCGATGGTCTGGGCGGGCGGCCGGGTCTTGTCCAGGTCCTGCGCGTCGCCTTTGGGGCAGGGGGCGATGTGGATGCGCACGGCTCAATCCTCCCGAGCTGCGAGCTTCTTGTGGCGCAGCCGGTACAACGCGCAAAGGAAGCGCTCCTGGTCCTCCGGGGAGGCCTCGGCGTCAGCTTGCGCCTTGAAGCCCATCACCTGCTGCTGGATGTGGAACTCCTTTTCCGCGCGGGAGAAAAAGCCTTTGGCCTTGCGGGTGTAGCTCA
>CAYVWB010000058.1:0-28816 GCA_964455395.1 uncultured Desulfovibrionaceae bacterium | reverse complement strand
CGTGGGCGTGAGCTTGCGCGCCACCGTGCTCCTGGTGCTCTGCGTCGCCTTGATGGGCTTGGTGACGTTGTTGACCGCCGCCTCCTGGGTCATCCTCGGCGACAGCTTCGATGTCCTGGAAGCGCGCCTTGCGCAGCGCAACTTGGACCGCGCAGAAGCCGCCTTTCAGGCGAAGCTCCACGCCCTGGACAGCCTCGTCAAAGACTGGGCCTTCTGGGACGACACATACGCTTTCGTGGAAGAGCGCGACGAAGAGTTCATCCGCGAAAACATCATCTACGAGACCTTCGAGGAGCAGCGCCTCAACTGCATCGCCGTGCTCGACGCCGAAGGCCGCCCCATCTACGCGGCAGGCGCCGAACTTGCGGACGCCGCCCCCGGGGAGCTGACTCCGCCGCCTGCGGGGTTGCTGCCCTATTTCGCGCCGGGCGGGCTGCTCCACCCGGGCCTGAGGGATACAGCCGCCGCCGACGACGCCAAGGTCTTTCACGAGGACGAACTGGGGAGAGGCGTCCGGGGTCTGCTCCTGCTGGAACAAGGCGCGCTGCTCGTGGCCGCACGGCCCATCCTCACCTCGGCGCGACAAGGCCCTGCGCGCGGAATTCTCGCCATGGGCCGCTTCATCGACGACGCCGTTCTGGAGTCGTTCGCCGTACGGCTCGCCATGCCTGTGGTGGGACGCCGACCGGACCGCGCCCTCCCGACCGAAGTCGGCGTGATGCTCGGGGAGGGAGCCTCGCGCTGGCTGACGCCTGAGGACGACGTGCTGCGAGGGTTCCTCGTGCTGGAAGACATCCTGGGCGAACCCGGCTATCTTCTGGAGTTGCGGATGGACCGGGAGGTGCACGCTCAGGGGATGAAGACGTTGCGCCACGTGGCGTTGGCCGTGGCCATCGCCTGCGCGCTCTTCAGCATGGCCGTGTTGGGCTTCATGCACAGGAAGGTGCTGCGCCGGGTGCGGAGCCTCACTGTGCAGCTGGAGGCAATCAGCCGCCGGCTGCCCCTCGCTCCGGGCGAAGCGCCGCCTTCGCGGGTCCGGCTGGAGGGCGAGGACGAACTGGCCGGCCTTGCCGCGGGGATCAACGCGCTCATGGACGCCAAGGAGCGCGCCAACGAAGGCCGCAGAGAAGAGCTGGAAGCGCGCAAGGCGAGCGAGCATTTTCTGGAACAGGTCTTCGACGCCATCCATGCCGGCATCGTGGTGGTGCACCCCGAGACGCGCTGCATCATCGACATCAACAACTTCGCCTTGCGGTTGGCCGGCCGCTCCCGCGAGGAACTGGTGGGAGAACGCTGCCACGCGCTCATCTGTCCCGCAGAGGAACACGAATGCCCCGTGCTGGACAAAGGCGAACAAGTGGACCTCTCCGTACGCTCCCTGCTGGGGCTCAATGGCGGCGAGATCCCCATCCTGAAATCCGTCACGGAGATTCAGCGCGGCGGCGAGACGCTGCTGCTGGAGACCTTCATCGACATCACGGAGTTCAAGGAAGCCGAAGAAGCCCTGCGCGCCTCCGAAGGCATGTACCGCGCCATCTTCGAGAACACGGGGGCGGCGAGCCTCATCGTGGACGCTGCGGGGGTGGTCACCATGGTCAACGAGGAGTTCGCTGCGCTCGTGGGCATGGAGCCCAGAGCCATCGAGCTGCGACGCATCTGGACGGACCTCTTCCCCTCGGAGGACGCCCGTATCCTGCGCGCCATGCAAGCCAAAGCCGACAGCGAGCGCATGCGCCAGCAAGCGGAGCTCGTGGTCCGCGACGCCGCCGGCAATTCGCGACAGATGCGCGCCCTCGTTGCCAAGATTCCCGGGCCCCACGTGTGGGTCGTCTCCCTGCAGGACTATACGGAGCAGAAGGTGGTGGAGGCCGAGCTGCGACGCACGCATCAGAACCTCGAACACACCGTGACCGCCCGCACCAAGGAGCTGCAGAAAGCCGTGGAGGAGCTGCGGGAGCTGGACAAGCTCAAGACCTATTTCCTCTCCTCCGCCTCCCACGAGCTGCGCACCCCACTCACGGCCGTGCTCGGCTACGCGAAGCTCCTGCGCAAAGGCCTCAAGCGCAGACTCGCCCCGTACCTGAACCGCGACGAACGGCTGCAGCGTTTCGCCGAGGAAGCCGACGCCAACTTCGAGATCATTCAGCGCGAAGGCGAGCGGCTCACCCAGCTCATCAACGATCTGCTGGACCTCAACGCCATCGAATCCGGCGAGATGCCTTGGGAGGACACCCGCTTCGACCCTGTGGAGGCCCTGGAGGAAGCCGCGGCGAACGCCCGGCCCGTGTTCGCCCAGCGCCCGGACGTGACCTTGGAGAGGGAGTTCCCCGACAGGCTGCCCGAGCTCCACATGGACAGGGCGAGGCTCTTGCAACTCGTCGGCAATCTGTTGGACAACGCCGCCAAGTTCACCACCCGCGGCGCCGTGACGCTGGCCGCCAGCGTCGTCAAGCCTGGCGTGCTGGAAATTCAGGTGCGCGATACGGGCGTGGGCGTCTCCCCCGATGAGCAGGACGCCGTCTTCGGTCGCTTCTACCAGACCCAGACGGTGGACAATCTCTCGGAAAAACCTCTGGGCACGGGGCTGGGGCTCGCCATCTGCCGTCGTATCGTGGAGCGCTACCAGGGTCGCATCTGGGTGGAGTCCGCACCCGGGGAGGGCTCCGTCTTTTTCGTGCAGCTGCCGTTGGCGGGGTGATCGCCGCCTTCGTGCGGATCTACCCGGGGGCAGCCGGGAAAGCCGGGACGTCGGCGCTGCGCCTGGTGCGACCACACCCCACGGCCGCCGCGGCCGTGCGTCTTCCCCGTTGCGTCGGTCAGCGTATCCGGGGTGTCGAAACCGTGGCGGCCGTCAAGCGCATCGCGCCGGCAGCTCCCGGGCCCCCGGGGGCTTTCGTTTTCAGCGACAGGCCGTTGCGCCTTGTCGCAAAACGCGCTATCGAGGCCGCATCCACGCGCATCCCACCTTCGAAAAGGAGCAGCCATGGCCAATTCCAGCGAATACACGCTCTTCTCCGGCGGCGCCCAAGGCGCTGAAGCCGCCTTCGGCGAACTGGCCGAACGCTACGGCGTCAACGAAGTGAACTACTCCTTCGAAGGCCACCAAGTGGCCCGCGACCGGGGGGAACGCGTGCTCACCCCGGAGGAGCTCGCGCGCAAGGATGTGAGCCTGACCTACGTCTCCAAGCTCCTCCACCGCCGTTTCACCAACGCGCCGGTCATGCGCAAGGTGCTCCAGACCATCATGTATCAAGTGGAAAGCGGCCACGAGATATTCGTTGTGGGGACCATCCAGGACGACGACACCGTCAAAGGCGGCACCGGCTGGGGCGCGGAGTTCGCCAAGATCTGCAACAAGCCGCTCTACGTCTTCGGACAGGTGCGCAACGCCTGGTTCCATTGGGAGCAGGACAGCTGGAAGGAGATCGACCCGCCCACCATCCGACGCCACCACTTTACCGGGACGGGGACGCGCTTTCTGGAAGCCAACGGCCGCGAGGCCATCGAAGCGCTGTTCGCCCGCAGCTTCGGCTGACGGCCTCGGCCGGGCGCGCGTTCCGCACGGGCGCCGCACACCCCGCAACCATCCACACCACGGCAGAAGGCCGCGCTGACGCATATTCGCCGGCGCGGCCTTTGTTCGTGAGCAGAAGACGTGTTCGCCGGCGCGCTATTTTTTCGCCAGGCCCAGGGCGTGGGCCGCGGCGTCGGCGGCTTCCTGATGGTAGTCCGCAGGCGAGAGCGCGGCCTTGCGCGTGGGGTCGATGACCAGTTTCGGGGCGTTGGCCAGAGTGGGGTCCGGGGTGACGCCGTACTCCGCCGGGAAGGCGTTGGTGAAATACATCTCCTGAAAGCCGATGAACTTGAGGGCGTGGGCGGTGGCGTCCAGGATGGCGAACTGGTCTTCGCGCACCAGCCCCCGGCGGATGGCCTCCTGCAGGCCAGCCAGGCACTCGCCGCCTTGGGTGTCCGCGATGTGGCCGTGGCGGTTGGCGAGCAGCATGGACTCGATGATGGCCTGTTCCGTGACCTGGACCACATGGAATTTCTCCGGACCGGCCAGCTCGATGACTTGGTCGGCGTAGTGCTTCACCCGGGGAAAAGACACGGGGTTGCCGATCATGGCGGCCTGCGCCACGGAAGGCTGCACGGTGACGGGTTCGTAACGTCGGGCGTCGGGGTCCTGCTGGTCGTAATACCGGTAGACGGGGTCCGCATGGTGGGACTGCACGCCGATGAAGGTGGGCAGGGCGTCGATGATCCCCAGCTGCAGCATTTTCAGAAAACCGCTCATGATGGCAGTGATGTTGCCCGCGTTGCCGATAGGCACGAAGATCACGAGGTCCGAAACATCCCAGTCGCGCCACTGGGCTGCTTCGTACGCGTAGGATTCCTGCCCCAGGATGCGCCACGCATTCTTGGAGTTGAGCAAAGCCACACGGTAGTGCTCCGCGAGATGCTCCACCACTTTCATGCAGTCGTCGAACACGCCGGGCACCTCCAGCACGACGGCGCCGCTGCCCAGGGGCTGGGCCAGCTGCTGAGGCGTCACCTTGCCTTGGGGCAGGATGACAACGCTGGTGATGGCGCCCCCCACGTAGGCGGCGTAGAGCGCTGCGGCGGCGGAGGTGTCCCCGGTGGAAGCGCAGACCGTGAGCACCTGGTCCCACTCGTTTTCCCGCACGAGCTTCTTGAGGTAGCTGAAAGCGCAGGCCATGCCGCGGTCCTTGAAGGAAGCGGAAGGGTTCTGGCCGTCGTTCTTGAAAGCGAATGAGCGGCCTATCTGCCGGGTGAGCGCTGCGTTTGCGGGGATGACAGGGGTGTGACCTTCGCCGAGATAGACGATGTCCTCTTCCTCCAGCACGGGGGCCATGAGCTCATAGAAGCGGAAGACGCCGGCGGTGGCGGGGCGTTTGGAGGCGGCGCGGTCGTCGAAGCGGGCGCGCCAGGCGGCGCCATCCATGGCGGCGAGGCGTTCGAACTCGGCGTCCTCCAGTATGAAGACGCCGCCGCAGCCGGGACAGGTGTAGAGCAACTCGGTGATGGACCGCTCTGCGCCGCAACCGAGGCAGCGATAGAGCATGCGTCCGCGGTAGGCGGGGAACTCTGTGGCGGGTTGGGCCGTGAATGGGGCCATGGGGTGCGCTCCTTGGCGATGACGATGCGTGTGTGGTTCGGGGCGACGTCGCCCGGCCTGGGAGTCGTCATAGCCTCAGGAGAGCGCAGGGGCAAGGGGCCATGGGGGCGGTGTTCCCGGTGTCTGAAGGGGCGGGCGTCCCTGTGCGCTTCATGGTAGGTGGCGTTTCCCACTGGCGCACTGGATGAATCTTGACGGAATGATGACATTCGTGTAGATGAGCATTCCATTTTGACCATGAACCAGCCATGAGCGAGGTTTCCCTATGTCGAGTCGTTTTCGACGCCCCGCCGTGTTGTGGAGTCTGATGGCGCTGGGCGTCGTCTGCTGGGTGGCCGTCTTCGCCAGCCAAGGCGTCGCGCAGGACGCCGTCTTCGTGGGCTCCGCCGCCTGTGCGGACTGCCATCCGGAGCAGTACGAAAACTTCAACGCGTACTCCAAGAAAGCGAAATCGTGGGAATCCGTGGAAGTCATGCGCTCCAACCTGCAGCCGGACGAAGTGCGCGAATGCTACGAATGCCACACCACGGGGTATGGTCAGCCCGGGGGGTTCGTCTCCCATGAAGAGACGCCGGAGCTCGCCCACGTGGGCTGCGAAACGTGCCACGGTCCTGGCAGCGTTCACACGGAGTATGGCGAAGCGGACGCCATCGTCCTCGTCCCCACCATGGAAAGCTGCATGGTGTGCCACAACGAATCGCGGGTGCAGTCCTTCAATTTCAAACCGTTGATCTACAGCGGCGCGCACTGATCCGACGCGCGGTGGAGAGAGGAGGCCGTCTTCGTCGAGACGCGTTTCCCATGGATGTGCTGACTGGCGCTGCGTCGAGGGAGGGCGCTGCACGATGCTGTTCAAGTTGGATACATCACTCAATGGCAAGATTCTCGGCTTGGTGCTCGCAGTCAGCGTGCTCGTCTTCGGCCTGCTCGCCGTCATCAACGCTGTGAACCTGCAGGGCCTCACGTTGGACAAGCTGGACAACGCCGGCCAGCGCGAAGCCGAGCTCATGAGCCACGCCATCGAAGGGCCCATGGTGGTCGGCGATGACGAAGCCACCCGCGAGGAATTCCAAAGCCTCGCCAAGACCTTCCCGGACACCGTCATCCACATGACGGATCTCGCCGGCAACATCACCTATTCCACGGCGCCCGGAGTGGTGCGACAAGACTTCGCCACGGTCCACGCCGGCGAAGCCGAGGTGACGGCGACCGTGGCGCAGAGCCTGGAGCAGGAGCTGGCCACCAGCTTCTTGGACGAACATGAGGACGTGAACCGCTTCGTGCGCGTGCTTTCCATCCCCAATGAACCGAGCTGTCACCACTGCCACGGCTCCCGCGCCGAAATCCTCGGCTCCATGGTCATCCTGCGCGACGTCACCCCGGACATGACCCGCATCGACAACGCCACCCGCAACGCCGTGCTCATCTCCCTGGGCGGGCTGCTGCTCCTGCTCGCGGCCATCCTCCTCTTCATGCGCCGCTCCGTCATCAAGCGCATTCGGACCATCACCACCGCCAGCGACGGCGTCATCGCCGGCGACTTCCAGCAGCAGTTCCAGGTCGGCGGCGCGGATGAACTCGCCCGCCTCGGCGGCAACCTGGGCCTCATGGTGGACGAACTCAAGAACAAGCTCGGCTTCTCCGAAGGCATCCTCAAGGGCATGACCCTGGGCTGCCTTGTGGTGGACATGGACAACAAGCTCATGTTCGCCAACGCCAAGCTCCTCGAACTCTTCGAGAAATCCGGCGTTCCCGAGGACTACTACGGCCAGACTTCCTCCCGGTTCTTCTACAACGAAGAGGGCCGCCAGACCTTGACCCAGCGCGCGCTGCAAAGCCGCCAAGGCTTCACCGAGGAGCGCTCCTACCAGACCCGCGGCGGTGAAAAGATCGTCAGCGTGAGCCTTACCCCCATCTACGATATCGACAAAGCCCTCATTGGCGTCTTCAGCCAATACTTCGATCTCACCGAGATCCGTCAGAAGGAAGCGCTCATCGCCCAACAGAACGAGGAGATGGCGCAGATCGCCGAGGAAGCACAGATCATTGCGGAACGGCTCGCTTCCTCCTCCGAAGAACTCTCCGCCCAGGTGGAGGAATCCAGCCGCGGCGCCGAACTGCAACGCGAACGCACCACCGAGACCTCCTCATCCATGGAGGAGATGAACCGCGCGGTGCTGGAGGTGGCGCAGAAGTCCTCCACCGCCGCGGAAATCGCCGACGACGCCCGCAACGAAGCCGCCGCCGGCGCCGAGGAGGTGGAGCGCTCCATCGTCGCCATGGGCAAGGTGCAGGGCGAGACGGAAAAACTGCGCGAGAACATGCGTGACCTCGAAGGCAAAGCCGAGGGCATCGGCCGCATCATGCAGGTCATTGACGACATCGCGGACCAGACCAACCTCCTCGCCCTCAACGCCGCCATCGAAGCGGCGCGCGCCGGGGAGGCCGGCCGGGGCTTCGCCGTGGTGGCCGACGAGGTCCGCAAGCTCGCCGAAAAGACCATGGCCGCCACCCGCGAAGTGAGCGACGCCATCCTCGCCATCCAGCAAGGCGTCCACGAGAACTACACCGGCGCAGAGGGCGCAGCCGAGGCCGTGGACTCCACTGTGGAGCAGGCCCGCAAGTCCGGCGAGACCCTGGGCCGCATCGTCTCCTTGGTGGAACGCTCCACGGACCAAGTCCGCTCCATTGCCTCCGCCGCGGAGGAACAGTCCGCCGCTTCGGACGCCATCAGCCTCTCCGTGGACGAGGTGAACCGCATCGCCTCGGAAACTTCGGAAGCCATGCGCCAGTCCGCGGAGGCCGTCTCCATCCTCGCCACGCTCGCCTCGGAGCTCGACCAGGTCATCCGCAAACTCCGCAACGACTGAGCGACGGCGGACCCAGCCCGCCGCGTGAGCCGCACGGCGCCCAAGCTATCCATACAGCGGCGGCCCGTGCTGTCGAGCGGGATCCCCCGCTCGACCATGGCTTCCAGGAAGGCCGGGGCGGGGTGGTCCCATTGGTTCGGAGACCCGACGGCTCGCCACGCAGAGCGCGGCCGCCACGGCTTTCGGGGAGCTTGCGCGATGACGTCCGTGTCTTCCCGTAAAAACGAGCGGCGCCGCAGCTTTCCCGAAACCGCGTCGCAGGCGCCGTGAGGACGGGGGCCATAGGTCATGGCAGGGGGGGGTGGCGCGCCGTCTCCAAGTGAGCCTTGCCGGGGAGGCCATCATCTCCCAACCGCCACGTGAGCCGCACGGCGCCGTGGTTGCCTGTGCTGTAGAGCGGGATCCCCCGCGCGGCCATGGCTTCCCGGAAGGCCGGGGCGGGGTGGTCCCATTGGTTCAGATACCCGACACTCGCCACGCAGAGCCTGGCCGCCACGGCCTCGAAGAAGGCCTCGTTCACGCTGGTTGCGCCGCCATGGTGGGGAGCCACCAGCACCTCCGCCTGGATGGGCGTGCGCCGGGCGGCTTCGGCCATGGCGGTGGTGGCGTCGGCCTCGGCGTCGGCCGGCAGCAGCGCCAGCCCCTGTCCGCGCCAGACGAGTCGCAGGGCCAGGGAAGCCTCGTTCAGGCCGTCCGCCTCGAAATCCGGAGCAGGGTGGACGACTTCCAGCGAGAGGGCGTCGCCCAGGGGGATGACCTCGCCAGCGACGAGCATGCGCCAAGGCACGCCCCGTTGCGCCAGCAACGCTTCCAGCTGGCCTTCATCCAGGGTTTCGGGCAGGGTCCACGGCCGCCAGTCGTTGGCGAAGAAGCCATCCACGTGGAAATTGACGAGGAAGTGGCGCAGGCCCTTGGCGTGGTCGCGGTGTCCGTGAGACATGACAACCGCGGCCAGACGCGGCGCCCGGTTTTCCGTCAGAAGCGGGGCCAGCACGTGTTCTCCGGTATCGAAGAATTCGGAGCGGAAGCCGCCGCCGTCCACCAGGGCGCGCACACCGCCCGGGCCTTCGACGAGCTGCGCGAGCCCTTGCCCCACGTCCGCCACGGTGAGCGTCACGGCGTTGTTTCGCATGGCGCGCAGCCCCTCCCACAGCGGCGGGGCCGTCATGGTCAGCACCGCCACAACGGCCAGGAGCCGCATGGACCAGCCTGGGGTCGTTCCGGCCGACGTGGTCCGCGTTCGTCGCTTGGTCAGCCAGATGACGACCAGAGCCGCCAGCGTCCAGTAGCCAATCCAGCTTGGCCAGGCAGGCCGCAGGGTCGCTGTGGTGGGGAAGGCGCCGAGGCTGTCAAACCATGTGAGGACGGCGAGCATGGCGTCCAGGACGTCGGTCGCAGCGTGGAGGCTCGTTTCGGCGGCGGTCTGTGTCGCCGTCCAGCTCCACGGCGTGGCCGACAGCCCCACGCCGACGGCCAGCAGCGGCATGACGACCAGACTGAGCATGGGCAACCAGAAAAGGTTCGCCAGGGAATTCAGTGCAATGGGGTTGAAATACCAGAGCCGGAGGGGCGCCGCCGCCGTCTGCACCGCCAACTGCACCGCCAGCAATCCAAGGATGGCGACGAGAACCCGTCGGGCGAGCCTGCGTTGGAGGGGCGAGTCGGGGTCAGCGCGCCGGAGACCGTCGGTGAAGGGGAGAAAGCAGGCGATGCCCGCCACGCACGCCACGGAGAGAATCAAGCGCAAGTCCGTCGCAGCCAGGGGGTCGAGCAGGCAGATGCACGCCACGGCGATGAAGAGACCATCCAGCAGCACAGCGCGTCGTCCCATCCACAGAAGAAACGCGAAGACCAGCGCCATGCCGACAGCCCGCGCCAAGGACGGCGAGGCGCCGCCCAGCCACAGATACGCCAGCGCCAGCAGGACGATGCAAGCCGCGCGCAGTTTCGGTCTGGGCAGATGCAGGTAGAGCCGAGGCCACGCCGCGCCGAAGAGCCACGCCGCCGCTGCGGCGATGAGCGCCACGCACCCCACGTGCAGCCCGGAAAGGGCCACGCTGTGGCGCAGGTCCGTGCGCGAGAGCAGGTCCATGGTCGCTTTGTCCAGATAGTAGCGCTCACCCATGCCGAGGGCCGCAGCCAAGGCGCCGCCCGGGGAGAGCGTCGCGTTGTCGGCTTCGGAGTCGCCGGCCGTTTGGAGGTGGCGGAAGACCTTTTCCCGGACGGCGAGCCGTTGTTCCCACAGGGCGTCGCCCCGTGAGAGGAACCGCGTCTCCCCCCAGTCATGAGCGGTGAAGGCTCGCGCGCGCACGCCGCGCTGTCGCCAATAGGTCTCGTAGTCCGCTTCTCTGTGGAAGTCGTTATCCATACCGGTGAGGGGCTTGACCCGGGTGGTCAGGGCCAGACGGACGCCTTGCGCCGGGATGGTCTCCGGAAACATCCAGGTGAGCAGCAGCCGACCCGGCAAGGGAGTGGCTCCCGGCAGGGGGGCGCCGTCCTCTGCGATGGGGACGACGTCCTCCAGAATCAGCCGAACGCGTTGGCCGGCTTTGGAGCTCGCCTCCACGGCGCGGCCGACGATGCGCGTTTTTTCGCCGGTGGTCGCCCAGGCGGGGAGGGGCGCATCGTCCATCCGGGACTGCAGCACGAGATGCGCCCATGCGAGCCCAACCATGAAACAGGCGACCATGCCGAGGGCCAGCATCCCTCGACGGCGCAGGGGGGCGGCGGGGCCGGATCCGGCGGTTTGCATGCCCGGCCAGGCGCAGAGCCAGACCAACGCGACGAGCGCCGCCGCTGCCGGCCAGAACGACGCGGCGGCCACGAAGCCCGCGAAGAGGCCCAGCAGCAAGCGCTGCCACGGCAGCAATGGCGGGGGGGCGTTGCGGATCGCCTCACGCACGGCTTGGAGTCATCCCTGCAGTGGGTGGGGTTACCCGGAATCGCTCTCGCGCTTCACACGCGCGCCGACATTGGTGAGCTTCTCGTCCAGGTTTTCGTAGCCGCGGTCCAGATGGTAGATGCGCTGGATGGCCGTGACCCCCTGCGCCGCCAGTCCCGCGATGACCAACGAAGCGCTGGCGCGCAGATCCGAGGCCATTACCGGCGCGCCGATGAGACGCTCCACGCCGCGCACCACGGCGGTGCGTCCGGAGAGACGGATCTTCGCGCCCATGCGCACCAGCTCCTGAACGTGCATGAAGCGGTTTTCGAAGATGGTTTCCTCCACGACGCCGGAGCCTTGGGAAAGCGCCATCACGGCCATGATCTGCGCCTGCATGTCCGTGGGGAAGCCGGGGTAGGGCAGGGTGGTCACGTCCACGCAGTTGAGCGCCTGCTTCTCGCCGGAGACGAAGAGGCCTTCTTCGCAGACTTCCAGATAGGCGCCCATTTCCTCGAAAGCGGTGAGGATGGCTTCCATCTCGCCCACGGGGCAGTTCTCCAGGGTCACGGCGCCCCGTGTGGCCAAGGCTGCAGCGAGGTAGGTGCCGGCTTCGATGCGGTCCGGCATGATCATGTAGGTTTCACCGGCGGGCTGCCGCAACGTGCTGACGCCTTTGATGCGGATGGTGCTGGCGCCTTGGCCTTGGATGTCCGCGCCACAGCTGACGAGGAAGTTGGCAAGATCCGTCACTTCGGGTTCGCGGGCTGCGTTTTCCAGAATGGTTTCGCCATCGGCGAGGCACGCAGCCATGAGGAGGTTCTCCGTGCCCCCCACCGTGGGGAAGGGGAACTGGATGTGCGCGCCTTTGAGGCCCTTGTCGGCGCGGCCGATGATGTAGCCGGCGTCCAGATCGAAGGTCGCGCCCATTTTCTCCAAGGCGGTCAAGTGCATGTCCACAGGCCGTGCGCCGATGGCGCAGCCGCCGGGCAGAGCCACGGAGGCTTTGCCCAGCCGCGCGAGCAAAGGCCCCAGGCAGAGCGCGGAGGCGCGCATGGTCTTCACGAGTTCGTACGGAGCTTCGTGGTTGATGCGCTCGGGCGTCACTTCCAGCACGTCCGCTTCCAGGAAGGAGGGTGCCCCGAGGATGTTCAGCAGTTTCAGTGTGGTGAAGATGTCTCGCAGCCGCGGCGTGTTGGTGAAGCGTACGGGTTTTTCGAACAGCAGCGTGGCGAGGAGGATGGGCAAGGCGGCGTTCTTGGAGCCGCTGATGCGGATGGAGCCGTGAAGCGGTCGGCCCCCTTCGATAATGAGTATGTCCATGGGGATGGGCTTCCTTTGGAGCCGGGCGTGGGGGATTCGTTCCGGTGGGGTTGACTTCCGTCTCGGGGTTGGCTATACATTCGTCCTTCTTCACGGCGGGAGTAGCTCAGCAGGTAGAGCACACGGTTGTGGCCCGTGTGGCCGGGGGTTCAAGTCCCCTCTCTCGCCCCATCCGTCTTCAAAGCCGCGTCCGACCCCCTCGGGCGCGGTTTTTTTTCGTATGAGATCGCCGGCGCCGGGGAGGCTTTTCCTGTCACCCCAAACCGCCGAGGGACCAGCCAAGGGCCAGCGGGGTATCCAACCGGACCCGCCTGATGGGCGATCCATGCGCAACTGGTGAGCGAGCGGCTCCCCCCATCCTCTATAAAAACTCTCGACTCGCGGCAAGGGCATTCCGACCATCGGGGTCTTTCGCAAGGAAAAAGCCCCCGGCATCCACCGGCAAAACAGCGGAGAGGATGTGTGCTTACGACCGGCGAACGCGACGGAAAAGCCGCCGGGATTCGTCCACGCCCCAGAGCCGCGCCCCTGCGAGATACCCCAGGGCTCCCGCAGCGACCGCGATCAACACACTCCAGGCGCCCACCGGCGCAAGCCCATGCAGCCACCAGACCAGCGCGCCCATGACGAGAGCCAACGCCGTCGGTTTGGCGCTCATCCCGAAGCAGACGGATGCTGACGGCGCGACCCCTTGTCGCCATAGCAGCCGCCACTGCAGCACACACACCAGCCACGCCGCTGCGGCGGCCGCCGCCGCGAGAACGAAGCCGCCCCCAAGCCACACCGCCAGCGGCCCCATCAGCACGAAACCGCCGACGCCCCACAACGCCGCCCGCATGGCGGCTCCGCCTGCGTCCTGCGCGAAGAGTCCGGAGGCCAACACCCGCGAGGTCGCCAAGGCTGGCAGGCCCAGTGCGAAGCCGTCCAGCAGGGGAGAGACCGCTGCGGCGTCGGCGGCGTCGAAGGCCCCCCGCGCGAAGAGCAGCAGCGCCAGGGGTTCGCTCAAGGCGATGAGCCCCGTCGCGGCAGGCATCGCCAGAAAAAGCACCAGACGCAGACTCTCGGCGAGGGTGTCAGCGAAAGCGTGGTGGTCGCCGTCGACATGCGCCGCCGCGAGGGTGGGCAGCGCGGCCACGCCCACGGCCGCCCCCACCACGCCCAGTGGGAATAGGACGAGCCGTTCCGCGTAGTACAGCGCTGCAGCTTCACCGGCGGCGGTCAACGTGGCCAGGGGGGTGGCCAACAGCAGCATGAGCTGGAAGGGAGAGGCCCCCACCACCGCCGGCGCGAGCCCGCGGACCATGCGGCGCATGCCCTCGTCCAGAAAGATGACGCGCAGGGACATGCGACGGAGCGCTCCGAGCCGTAAGGAAGCTCTGTGCGCACAGGCGTAGAGCGCCAAGGCTTGTACCGTCCCGGCGGCGGCCGCGGCCGCCGCGACGGCGTGACTGGCTTCCCAGCCCAGGCGCCACGCTCCCACGCAACCGAGAATCAGCAACGTGTTGAAGATGCATGGCGCCAGCGCCGCCGCAGCGAACCGATGCCGTGCGTGCAGCCATGCCGCCCCCACGGCGAGCTGGGGCGCCAGCGCCAGATAGATGAGCATGAGGCCCAGCAGGTCCATGGCGTCATCCATGAGTGACTGATCATGCATGTACCCCGGCGCAAGGAGCGCAATCAGCGGCGTGAACGCGTCGGGGGCAAGCGCCGCCGCGGTGAGCAGCAACGCCGCGACCAGCCCTGCCGCCGCCGCGAAAGCCATGGCCGTGCGGCTGGCGGCCTCTCCGCCGTCTTCCTTGGCAAGGCGGCGTGTCAGGGGTGGGGTCAATGCGAGGCTCAGCGCGCCCTCGGCGAAAAGGCGTCTCGCCAGCAGGGGGATGCGGAAGAGCGCGAAGAAGACGTCCACGGCCGGGCCGGCGCCGAGGGCCGCAGCCAGCGCGACATCACGGAGGAAGCCGAGCAGTCTGCTGCCGAGGGTGGCCGCGCCCACCATCATGGCGCGCGCGCTCAAGGCGGAAGGGGACCGCGGCGACGCGGGTGGGGTGGTGCTGGCGGCCATGGAGCAACCCTATAGCACGGGTTTGGAGGTTTCGTGGAGAGCGAACCTTCCACGGCGGCGGCTGGTGTGCTAGAAAGATCCCATGAAAAAACATCCTGCGCGCCTCTATGGCGACATCTTTCATTTCCCCGGGGGGGCGTTTCAGGCGCTACGGACCGCGCTGGAGGAGGACCCCCTCTTCCCTCAGGACGCGGTGACGCACGAAGGCGAACACCTCGCCGTGGAGTTCGAAGGTCCCTGGTCGCCGGCGGAGGCCCTGGTGGAGGCGTTGACCCCCCTGCTGCCGCCCGAGGCCGAAGGCAAGCTGGACGCCATCGACGAGGACGAGTGGGTGTTGACGCGCTACGTCATCGTCGGCGGCCGGGTGGAGGCGAAACGCATCGACCTGGACACGGTGCTCTCGCACCACCGCACCTCCTGATCCTCGAACCGTGCCGGCGCAAGGGCTGGTCGATTCCACCGCGTCCCGGTTGCGGAGGGTCTCCCGTACGCAAAGACGCCGCGGTCCCCGGTGAGGGCGCACGGCGTCTTCGTCATCCTGATGGCGATGTTCTCGGAGCGGCGTTGGAGCTCAGACCAGCGCGCTGAAGAGGCAGAGCTTGCAGGTGACGCCTTCTTCCTTGAGATAGTCCGTGGTGACGAACTCATGGAGCTCCCACTGGTTCTTGCATTCAAGATCCAGCATGGCGCGGCGGTAGTCTTCCTGCTCGAAGGCGCCTTCGCGGATGGTGAGACAGATGGGCCCGCCTTTCTTGGTGATGCGAATGAGCTCCGTGAAGGCGCTGGGGCCGACGTGGCCCAGGGTGAAGGTGCCCACGCAGATGATGGCGTCGTATGCGTTGTCGGCGATCTCCAGGGGCTTGGTCATGTCGGCCTGGATGTATTCCTTGTAGACGCCTTTCTTTTCGGATTCGTCGAGCATTTCCTGGGAATAGTCCAGGCCGTCGACGTTGGTGTACCCGGCTTTCTTGAGGATCTCGCCCACGAGTCCGGTGCCGCATCCGGCGTCCAGGATGCGGGCGTTCTTGTCGTCCAGATAGCGAATGAGCAGCTCGCTGGAGACCACGGGCGCGACGTAGCCGAACTTGCCGACGACGTCGTCGTCGTAACGGCCGGCCCAGTCTTTGTAGGCGTCCATGAGTTCGTCGTGGTTGGTGGCGTAGTAGACCTTGTCGAGCACGGGGTTTTCGTTGGCCATGGGGCGTCCTCCTCGGAAGAATGATGCGCAGGTTGTGGAAGGGGAGAGGTGTGGGAAAGGGGAGCCGCACCACGCCGGCGGCGCGGCGCGGTTCCCCCGCGCAGGGAAGCGGAGGCGACGGTCGAAGCGCGTGGCGTCATCCGTCGCGGAATGGAGCGCGCTTACATGGCGGCCTTTTTGGCTTCTTCGATCCACGCGTCCCACTGTGTCTTGTTCTTTTCGATCCACTCGCCCACGTGGCGTTCGATGTCGTCTTGCCCGTCTTCACCCTCGAACATCTTGGTGTTCTGTGCGGCGATGTCCTCAAGAGGAATTTCCATGATCTCGAAGAGCTTCTTGGCTGCGGGGTTCTCGGCGAGGAATTCCTTGTTGGCCACCACGCGGATGTCGTTGGCGATGAAGCCCATCTTGATGGGGTCGGTCACCGCGCCGTCGATGCCGGAAGCGGTGAGCTGCTCTTCCATGCCTTCCTGGGCTTCGGCGGGGTTCACTTCAGGCACGTTGATCCACATCACGTCTTCACCGGGCTTGAGCTTGAAGATGGTCCAGTTGGGCGCCCAGGTATAGAAGAGCACGGGCTCGCCAGCGTTGTGGCGGGCCAGGGCGTCAGCCATGGAAGCGGAGTAGGACGCCTTGATGGCGTTGATGTGATCTTCCAGCTCGTAGGCTTCCATGTGGTGGGTGATGACTTTTTCACAGCCCCATCCGGGAGGGCACGCCACGAGGTCGGCTTTGCCGTCGTCGTTGGCGTCGAAAGCTTGCTTCACTTCGTCGCGCTTGAAGTCCGCCAGGGACTCGATGCCGAACTCTTCCACGGCGCTCTTGGAAGCCAGGTAGCCGGAGAGACCGCCAGCCTTGGCCACGTAGCCCACGCGCTCGGCTTTTTCATCGAAGTTGTCGGGCAGCTGTGCGTAGTGCAGAGGGAACCAGCCGTTGGCCCAGTAGTCCACGTCGCCTTGCGTCACGGCTTGGTAGAAGATGGGGTTGGAAAGGTCTTTGGCTTTTTCCACCTCGTAGCCCAGCGCTTCCAGCGCGCGCGAGTAGATGGCTTCCTGGAAGAAACCCGTGGTCCAGGTGGCGCGGCCGGGTTTCACGGTCTTGCCTTCGCCGGGAAGGCTTTCAGCCACGGCGCTGGCCGCGAACACGCACACGAGCGCAGCAGCGGCGATGAGGGTGAGGATGCGTTGCATGGGATCTCCTTGGTTGATGCGTTGTGGCGGTGTGAAGCCCGCGATGACGGGCGAGCCGCCTGGGAAGAGCATGTCTTTTCGTGCGGAAAGGGGAAGGGTTATTTCTTGACTGCCTGCCCCAGGGACTGGGTGATGCGGTCCAGCACGATGGCCAGCAGCACGATGGCCAACCCGCCGATGCCGGCAAGGCCCACGTCCAGGCTGTTCAACCCCTGGAAAACTGCGACGCCAAGCCCGCCTGCGCCGATGAGCGCTGCGATGACGACCATGGAGAGCGACATCATGATGGTCTGGTTCAACCCTGCCATGATGGTCGCCTTGGCCAGAGGCAGTTGCACCCGCAAAAGCACCTGCCACGGCGTGGCCCCGAAGGCCACAGCGGCCTCCACAAGCTCCCGCGGCGTCTGACGGATGCCGAGGTTCGTCAAACGGATGATGGGCGGCATGCCGAAGACGATGGTGGCGATGACGCCCGCCACCGTGCCGATGGAGAACAGCATGACCACAGGCACCAGATAGACGAAAGCCGGCGTGGTCTGCATGGCGTCCAGCAAGGGTCGGAGCAAATGTTCGAAGCGGTCGCTGCGCGCGGCCATGATGCCTGCCGGGATGCCCACCAACGCGCAGAACACCACCGCAGCCAGCACCATGGCCAGTGTGGTCATGGCGTCTTCCCACAAGCCCAGAAAACCGATGAAAAGCATGGTGACCGAGGTGAAGATGGCCAGCCGTTTGTTGGAGAGCTTCCACGCTGCGAGCGCCAGTAGCCCGATGATGATGATGGGCGGCAGCGTGTTGAGGGTCCAGTCGATGCCGTGGAGGGTCTGCTCCACAGGCCACTTGATGAGCTGGAACTGGCTGCGGTAATTCTCCACCAGCCAGGAGACGAAGGTCTCGATCCAGTCATCGAGCGGGATCGTGTACAAGTCGAAGTCTATGAGCCTGGGGATGTCGGCCATGGGTCACCTTTGTGCTGTCGTCCTGTGCGCGGATGTCCTGCGACCTGAGCAATGTCGCGTGGGCGTGCTGCTGCCCGGCTACTGCTCGGCGGCTTGCGCCATTTCGGCTTCACGCTGCAGGGTCCGCAGGAAGATGTTCTTGGAAATGACGCCCTTGTAGACTCCCTCGGCGTCCACCACCGGCGCCGGCCACGGCTTGGAAGCCACGTCCGCAAGAATGTCTTGCATGGTTGAGTCCTCGCGCGCGGGCTCTATCTCCGGGATGAAGGCGTCCGAGAGGGCGAGGCCGCGTTGCCCGTCGCTGGCGTCGATGACGCCGCGCAGGGTGTCCACGGAAACCACGCCAAGGAACCGATGGCCCGCATCCAGAATGTAGGCGAACTCCCGGTCTTGCGAGACGAGGCGCTCCAGGGTGGCGCGGGGGCCCACGCCTTCGCGCTGCACCACAGTGGTCTGGGTGTCGCGCATGATGTCCCCGGCCGTGAGAATGTTGGTGGGGTCCACGCCGCGGAAGAAGGAGCGCACGTAGTCGTCGGCCGGGTTGCGGAGGATCTCCTCGGGCGCGCCCACCTGGACGATGCGGCCGCCCTCCATGATGGCGATGCGGTCGCCGATGCGCATGGCCTCGTCCAGATCATGCGAAATGAAGACGATGGTGCGCTTGTGTCGCTCTTGCAACTTCAAGAGCTCGTCCTGCATCTCCGTGCGGATGAGCGGGTCCAGCGCGGAGAAGGCTTCGTCCATCAGCATCACTTCGGGGTCCACGGCCAATCCCCGCGCCAGACCCACGCGCTGCTGCATGCCGCCGGAAAGCTCCTTGGGAAAGCTTGCGCCATAGGGCCCGAGGCCCACCTGGTCCAGGGCTTCCTGGGCGCGGCGGGTGCGTTCCGCCTTGTCCACGCCGGCCATTTCCAGGCCGAAGGCGACGTTCTCCAGCACTGTCATGTGGGGCATGAGCGCGAAGGACTGGAAGACCATGCACATGTTGCGGCGACGCAGCTTCAGCAGCGCGTCCTCCTTCATGGCGGCGACGTCTTCGCCATCCACGAAGACATGCCCGTCCGTTGGCTCGATGAGCCGGTTCAGCATGCGCACCAGTGTGGACTTGCCCGAGCCGGATAGGCCCATGACCACGAAGATTTCGCCTTGACGCACGCTGAAGGAAGCATCCTGTACGCCGACGGTCATGCCGGTCTGTTCGTAGATGCTTTCCTTGTCGCGGCCTTCGCGGATGAGCTTCATGGCCTTCCGGGGATCGCTCCCGAAGACCTTGAAGAGGTTCTTGACGACGATTTTGTCTTCCATGCTGAGGTAGTCCGTCCTTGCGAAGTAGTGGTCAGGATGTGAGCAAACGCTTCGGCGCGCGGCGGCTTGGCGCCAAAGGACAATGCAAGCGATCTGGACAGCCACGCCGGGGGGGACCGGCGTCGAGCGTCGCCCTCCGTCGTGGCGAAGGATGCCCGGGAACAGCTGAGGCGGCGGCCGTCAAGGGCTTCCCCGGGCGCGCGGCCGGGCCATGTGGCGGCGGATTGGTTGGATGGTTCGCCATGGTGTGGTCACGCGCTGCGCGCAGGTGCGCCGGCGGGTTGCAAGCCTCGCCGAAACAGGCGCTCGGGACGGCGATGGAGCGCGGTGCAGCGCGAGCCGCACAGCGTGTGAAGGAGGCCATGGAGCATCCTGAAAAGACACACGCAGGAAAGACACGTGAAACTGCGGACGGAGTGGCGCAGGGCGCACAAGCTCGGGTGGTCCTGGATCGTGTCATCCTCATGGAGTCGCCCCGGCTGGGAGGCCTGGAAACGACGGTATGACGGTTCGACTCTGGCGCGAGCCGTCCACATACGAGCCGAAACGCACGAGCCGGCCACGCCCTCAAGTGTGGAAACGTGGGCGGGAGTGCGGCCTCGGTAAAGCTTTGAATTGTTCAAATGCAAATCGTTTCAACACAAAAGATTATAGCCTGAAAATTTTGCATGTCAACCCTTGAAGGTCGGGGGGCGACAGGCAAGCCGGCTCGCCGGCGTCTCAGGAGGAACGACCGCCATGCCCTGGTGGGGAGCGCTTTCCGCGTCTGCAGCGAAAAAACCCCGGCTTCCGCGAGGGGTATCGCAGGAAGCCGGGGAAGAGGGGCAGCCGGGTAAGCCGAGGTTCGCGTGGGGCGTCAGCGGCGTCGTCTGCTCTACTGGCCGAAGATGGCCGGCGGTCTGGTGGTGTCGCCCGTGTTGTTGGGGAAGTCTTCGTACACGTGCGCGGATTTGCCGGAAGCGATGAGCGCGCGGGCTTCTTCCATGAATTCGCTGAAGCGGTGCTTGCACTCGTAGAAGCCGTGCCACCAAGCGTAGTCCGGGGCCATCATCATGGCGCCCATGCGCGCGCGGCGGCCTTCGTGGTGCCAGAGCTCGTAGAACTGCCATTCCAGGTTTTCGTCGAAGAAGCTGCTGTCATCCAGCAAGCCCTTGGCGTAGAGGTCGTCCAGCATGGCTTTGGCCGGTTTGTAGTAGACCTCGTTGTATTCCTCCACGGCTTTGTCGAAGCCGGTGTAGTGGTCGTTGGTCCAGGCGTCGGAGTGGCACTGCCGGCAGATGGATTTCATCTTCTCGCGTTCCACTCGCCAGTCCGTGTTGGCGGGGAAGGGTTTGAATTCGCTGGGCCGTACGGTGAGCGGGGCCTGGGTCTCCCAAGAGAGTCGTTCGGTCACGTCGTGTGTGGTGAGCACGTCGCCGGAGCCGCTCATGTGACAGCCGGCGCAGGTGGGGGCGCGGTAGTCCGTGCCGGGCGTCCAGGAGCCGGGCGCTGCGTCGAAGTTGTATTCGTCCTGGTAGGCGTGGTAGATGGTGCCGTGCTTGGACTCCTCGAAGATCTCGATCTGCGGGTGGTCGGGGCCCAGGTGGCACTGGTCGCACGCTTCAGGGCGGCGGGCTTCTGCGGTGGAGAAGCGGTGGCGGGTGTGGCAGGAGGAACAGCTGCCCAGGGAGCCGTCCAGATTCACGCGACCCACGCCGGCGTTGGGCCAGGTGTCGGGGTCGATGACGCCTTCCTCGTTGATCTTGATGACCGTGCCGTGGCAGGAGTAGCAGCCTGTCTTGCGTTCGTTGTCGGAGTTCATGCCCTTGTTCAGCCACGGGTCGATTTTCCACATGATCTCGATGGTGTTGGCGTGTTTGCTGCGGGAGTACTGGGCGGCTTCGTCCGGGTGGCACCGGGAGCAGTCCTTGGGGGTGACGATGCTCGCGATGGGGACATAGTACTGCTTCTCGCTGTAGGGCATATCCTGCCGGTTTTCATAGTACTTCGCGTGGCCTTTGGCCACATCCTGGTCGTTGGGTTGCGCCAGGTGGCAGTCGATGCAGGAGATGTTGGAATCCGCGTGCTCGGACCTCACCCAGTCCGCAAAGACCCCGGGGGTGGTGGCTTTGTGGCATTCGATGCACGCCACTGCAGCAGGCGAGAGCGCGCGCTCCACACGGAATTCCTTCTGGGTGGGGAAGTTGGGCGCGGGTTGCGGCGTCTGGACGTCCGCAGCAGGGGACATGTCGTCCGCTTGCGACCACGCCGCCGGGGCGTACGCCGCCAGGCAGATCGCGACGGCGCAGAGGACGGTCAGCCACTGTCGCAGGTGCAGGCGTTTCATGGGCGGGGCTCCTTTGCTCTGGGGGTTCAGAATTGGCTATGAATCCGTCACCGCACGTCGGACGGAGAGTGTCCGCAAACCTTTGGCCTGGTAGGGCAGCTCGCGCAGGTGCGAATACTGCAAGGCGGTGCGCGGCTGGTGCACCAGGTCGTAGTGGCAGTCCAGGCAGGTTTTCTCGGCGCCGTTCGGGGGCGGGTTCAGCACGGCGCGGTGCGCCAGCATGGCGCCGCGGCTGTGAGGCATGGCCGTGATGTTCTCGTGACAGCGCAGGCACGTATCGTTGGTCACTTCATCGTAGACGCCTTGGCGCGCCTCTTCCTTGTCGTACCCCTCCACACCCTCCAGCACGTGGAATGTAACGTCCTTCATGCCGTGGTACGTCTTCATGGCGAAGAACTGGAGGGTGTTTTCCGGGGGCGGCAAGTGGCAGTCCATGCAATCCGCCACGATGCCTCGCTGGTTGTTGACGTGGGTGGAAGCCCGCCACGCGCGCACGGCCGGAGCGATTTCATGGCAGGATCCGCAGAACTCCGGCGTGGAGGTCACCACCATGGCCTGATACCCCACATGCATGAGGGGGACGGCCAACACCATGCCGATGACGACGAAGAGGAGCGGTCGCAACAGTCGTTTCATCCAGCGCTCCCTGCAAGTGAAAGGGTTTGCAATTGTCTGCAACCATAGCAGGAGCACGAGGCGAACCAAGCGTTTCCTGTTGCCCCGCATCTTGACACGACTGAAGTATCCCCGCTCGGGGATGCGAAAACCAACCGCGAGGGGCGTCAGGAAGGGGAAGACGCATGGGGAATGCGTCGGCACAGACAGGCGAGCACAGGGGGAAAAAGCGGAATGCCGCGGTTGTTGTAGCGGAATATCGCCTCCGCCAGATACAGCGGATGGAACTCGGGGTTGATGGCCTTGTGGCTCGCCAGATGCGCGTCCACGAACGGCTTCAGATCGCTCGCCGAGTCGAGAGTCAGCGGGGCCTGGGTGAAGCGGTCCGCAAAGAGCTCACGCCCCAGCCGGCAACAGCTGAAGACCAGCGCCTGCGCGCCCTGGAAGGAGTCCGTGTGGATGAAGCAACGCCACTGCTTCTTGGGCAGGGGCCACGCAAGCACTTCGCGGGCTTTCACGGACGCGAGGAGGCTCAAACCGTACCGTGATGGCGCCGAATCCTCCAGCACAGGCGGCGTTGTGGACGTCGGGGTCTCCCCACCCGGCCGAACCGCACGCGTCAGAAGATCCAGCCGGAAGACGGTGGCGCGACACCCCTCGCAGAGCGTCTGCGGACCCTCGTCGCGCAGGTTGGGACAGAACCGGCGCAGTTCGCCGCGGTGGGTGAAGAGCGTGGCCGGACCCGCAGCGCGCCTCCGTGACGAGCCGGCCGCGCTTTCGGTGGCGGACGAGGCTTCCTGCAGCAGCGTCGCCAGCACGGCCGAACGCGTCGTGGCGTAGGCCTTCAGCGCGGTGTCATATTTGATATCGAGACGTTGGGCCGCGCAGGAGACGGGTTCGCCCTCGGCGAAGCACTGCAGCAGACAGCGCCACCCCGGCAGGGAGAGACCCCCGCGGTTCAGCCAGCGCCGGGTGAGCATGTGGAAGGTGTAGCCGCAGCCGCCGCACCGACGTCTGCCATCCTGCAACGGGTAACGGCGGGAATCCCCGCAGCGCGGGCAGCCGCAGTCGTCGTCCTCGCAGAGGCTGGTCACCGCTGCACGGAAAACGTCGTCATCCCACTGCGCAGCATCCGGGACAGGAGCCGACGAAGGCGTCGAGGCAGGACGGCTCATGGGCGCGCCACCCCCATGAACGCCGCGTGCAGGCCCAGCGTCACCGCCAGAAAGACGCCCCGCGCCGCCACAGGCGATAGTCCCGGCGCGCGGTATCCCATGGACGATCGCGGGCACGCCCCGGCGCACTCTCCGCAAAGCGTACAGGAAAAACCCGGCCGGCCGCGTTGAATATCCGCGGGGGTCAGGGCGTTGTAGCGACATGCCGTGGCGCACGCGCCGCATTGCGCGCACCCCGCTCCCGTACGCATGCGCCAGGGCGAGAGCCGACCCAGCGTGACGCTGAGCAAACCGATGGGGCACCACGTGAGACAGTGGACCATGCGGCCCCGGCGGCGCGATACGGCGACCATGACGCCCACGCCGACAAGCCCGAAGACGGCGGCCGCCGCAAGCGCCATGGGCCACGGCGCCCCCAGCCAGCGCAATCCCAGCGACGCCGTCACGGTAAGCGCCAACGTGGCGCCGCGACCTGCCCAGAGTGCGCGGCCGGCGTCCCCTCGAGGTGCGCCGCTGCGACGCGCCATGGCGTCGTCCCACGCGCCGATGTAACACAGGTGACTGCACCACGCCGGCCCGACGAGCGCCACCGCGCCGCAGAATAGCGCGAGCATGAAGGAAAAGTCCCCGCGAAACAGTGGCCCGCCAACGATGAGCGCCGGTACGGGAAGGTGCAGATCCCCCGTCATCAAGAAGAGGGGGGAGACCGTGAGGCCCAGGACGAA
The DNA here is from genome assembly GCA_964455395.1 of uncultured Desulfovibrionaceae bacterium. GTDB lineage: Bacteria > Desulfobacterota > Desulfovibrionia > Desulfovibrionales > Desulfovibrionaceae > CAYVWB01. Next base: position 5,053 of record CAYVWB010000058.1, on the reverse strand, counting down.
TTGCCCGAAAAAGACGAGGGAAAACGCGAACCACGCCCGCGGCCGCACCCGACGATGTCCCCGCGGCGCATGAGCCAAACCCGCCAGCCACGCTGCATACGATCCCATGACCATGATCTGCAGCCAACCCCACGGCCCAAAGTCGGCAGGCAGCCGATCCGCCAACAGAATCGGAAACGAAGCCGCCTCCCGTGCAACGCCGAGGACCGTCACACAGACGAACCACGCGCCGGCTTGTGTCCAACACCGCGCCCCCGCATCGAGCGCCTTGCGTGCGAGCACGACCATGCCGGCGGCGTTGAACGTCATCACCCCGGCCATGATGAGCGCCAACCGTATCCATGGCAGATCCAGCGCCTGCCGCATACGTACGAGCATCCACGCCGTCTCCCCCCAGACGAATGCCCCCCACCCCAGCGCCAGCAGCGCCGCCGCGCGGGGCCACGGCGTTCCGGTAAGAAGCAGACCGGCCAAGAGCGCCCACGCCGCAGTCTGGCCCGGATCGCCTTGGCGTAAGGCGTGCGCGCTCAGCAGCAACAACGCCATGCTGGGGATGAGGATGACAGCGCGCGCCGTCAGCTCCGGCGTCTTCGTGGGAGGAGAGCTTGCAGGCCGGGGGGAGGCGTTGTGCGGGGGAGCGGTCATGACCGCGCTCGCTTGATGTCGGGACAGGAAAGGGACGAAGGGGGACGCGCGGAGGCCGCTGTGTCGTCGGGCGCGCGTTCATCCGGGCAGGTTGTTTGAAGGGCGGGCCGCGCCGGCTCGGGTTGCCGGCCCTGGGCGCTTTGGGGTGCTGGATTGCCTTGACCGATCGAGGTTGCGAGATCGGTGAAATCCGCCGCCGACACCGAGTCGCCCGGGCGCGCGCCATGACGGAACCGCGTCATGTGCAGCATAAGGACGCGCTGCATCAACGCACAGACGGCATCGCCGGTGTGGAGGCCGGGAAGCGCCTCTGCGAGCCGGGGGCGTCTGCCGAGCCGGCCGCCCACGAAAACCCGGAATCCGAGCGGAGCCGGCGACGCGCCTTGTGCGCCCGTCGAGGCCGTCCGGTCCAGTGCGCCCAACGCGCCAGCCGGACAGGCGGCCACGCAGCGGCCACAGCCCAGGCATTCGCAGCGCAGGCTGTGGTTCAGGGCGGGACCTGCGGCGCGCATGTGGAGAAGGCCGTCCGGACAGGCCTCGGCGCAGTCGCCGCACCGGGAACACAGCGCTTCGTGGAGCGATGGCCGGCATGTCAGCACGAGGCCAACGTCCGCGATCTGCGGCCGGGAGCAGCCGTTGGCGCAGGCGGCTACAGCAACCCGGAATTGCTGATGATGGCGGGGAGACGCTCCGTTCAGCCGTTCGTGCAGGAATGCCGGCCAGCCTGCGGCTTCCACGGCGGCGGCCAGTCGCCCCGGAAGCGAATTTGGCGCGGGCAAGGCGAATCGACACGAACCGTCGCGGCCGCCGCGGCAGATCTCGATACTGTAGGAAGATGGCGTTGGGTGGTGCGTGGTCATGGCGCGACAGTACAATACGCACCATGCAGCGCTTTGATCCAGGTCAAATTCCCGATGAAAAGGAGGGTCCGCGCCGGAACGCTATCCTTATATATGGATGGAACGCGCGCTCACACACGGGGCGTCCGGTATGGTTCTCGGCGTGGCTCTCAGCTTGGCTCGTCGGTGATGTGGTCTGCCTGAGCATGGACCGTCGTGTCGGCGTCCCGTGACGCTTCAGCAGGCGGATTCAGCACGAGACGCGGCGTCAGCCCCCGCAGGATTGCGCCCAGAGGCTGCACCCGGGGCGGTCCCCAGCTGGTGTGCAGCGCCAGATCCGTGGGGTCCAGCACACCGAGCGGCGCGGTATCCTCCACCAGCAGGGCCGCGTGGCCCTTGGCGCCGTCGCCATAGACCCAGAGCACTGCTGCGCCGAGGCGGACGCCTTCCGAGATGTCGGCATCGTGCTTCGACCGGATGGGTAACGGCCGGCCCTCCGCGTCCACGTACACCTTCTTGGATGCGGGGCGTGATGGACTCGAGGACGCCACGGCTTCATGCTCCCAAAGACCCGCCGGAACGAACGCGCGGGGCGAGCGAGCGTAGTCCGCCGTCATGTCCCGTACGCTGGTGTAGCGCAAGGAGGCGACGCCGGCGCGCCGCCACGCGGCGGCGATCATGTCCGCGCAGTCCGCGCCGATGAAGTGCTCGGACTGGTGGCCCTGGGGCGAGCCGCCGCCCTGGGGACTGGCGCTGCCCCAGATGTAGGGAAGGTTCGCCATGGCGTAGGCGTGGTCCACCGCAGCAATGCCCGTGTTCGCCATGCGCGCCACGCGCCGCACGCCGGGCAAGTCGCCGTGGCGGGTCACGGCTTCGCGTCCCGGGGTGGCGAGCCAGTGGTCATCGAACTCCAACGCGACCTTGAACCGCATGGTTCCCACGGGTTCGTCACGCCAGAGCACGCCGGAGAGACCCACGGGGGCGACGTCCGCCATGAGCAGGCCGGGCGCGTCCTCCACCCAGACGAATTCCCGATACTCGATGGCGTCCCACCAGCCCGGGGTGTCATCGCTGTTGGCGTAGGCTGGTCTGGTGGGCTCCACCTTGCACCAGAGCACGCGCTGCAAGCCGGGGAGCTCGCGCAGGGGACGACGTTGTGTCGCCGGTATCGATACGTTGTCGACAGCCAACGTCGCGAAGTCCGTGTACCACACATCCCCGTGACGCACAGCCACGCCGAGGGCGCAGGGTTCGTCAAAAGCTGCTTCGATGTCGCGGGGGAGCGCTGCGCCCTTGCCGGCGGCCGCCAACAGGTAGATCTCCATGCCGTGGGCGCGCTGCACATGGTGCGTCTTCCGGGGGATGAAGAGCGGCGCCTTGGGCTCGGCGAAGAGTTCGAACCGAGAGAGCAACGAAGGCCAGTGGATTGCGCTTTGCGAGGAAAAAAGCATCGCGGAACCCAGCACGGCGATGCAGATAAGGGGGAGCAGAAGCAGGCGTCGCATGGAGTCTCCTGAAACGTGGCGGTGGCGGATTGATGCCGAATGATTGTTCAGACCATGCCCTGTTCATGTGCACTGGATGTGGAGAACAGAGCGAGATTGGATGACGATGGCCGCCTGACACATGAAATAATTGTAATGAACGATGGGGAAGCAATGTTTTCGTATATGCATGCGTGCATGTGACGCTTGATCGCCGGGATTCCGCGGGACCTCGCCGGGACGACGCGACCTCGGCGGGGTGACGGGATACACCTGGGGGACGTCGTTTCTCAACCGGTGCTGGCTTGATGTCACGTGGCGCAGAGTGTACGTCTGTTCACGAACAACCACCCGCGCTTTCCCGCGAGCCGGGCCGCCCCTCGGCGGCGTGCTCCGGCGCGAACGACGCCGGGAGCGATGCATGGTATGGCGCAGTGTTTACATCTTTGTTTACTTCGTATAGAGAACGGGTATCTGTCACAGAGTCATCAAGAGGTTGTATGGCGTCCCGGCAAGAGTCTTTGACGCCGGCGGAATTCATTCGCGAACTGGTGCGGCCCACCTCGCAGACGAGTGTGGCGCTGGCGTGGCCGCACATGCACGCCGCCGTTATAGACTATTTTGATCATGAGCACGTCTTCGCCTTGAGTCCATGCCTTGGGCCATATCTCTACGTGGCCTTGCAAGGACGCTCTCGGGTGCGCGTGGCGTTCGAGGGGGCCCCGGCGCGGGATTTCGAGTTGGCGCCCGGAGACATGCTGGCTGCGCCGTCCCTGGCGGCGGCGAGTGGGACCGTGCGTCCGGAGCCGGGGGAAGCCGTGCGTCCGGAGCGGAGGGCGTGGTCCCGCAACATGCTGGTGGTCTTCGAGCCGGCGTTGATGGACAAGCTGGCGCGTCAGGCCGGTCTGGGCGGCTGGAACTGCCTCGTCGTGGACGCTTCCCTGTGCGTTCATGACCCCGAAGCGGCCGCCATCTGCGACAGTCTCGCGCGGGAAGTCCGCAACCCGAACGAAAACGGCCACGCCTTCGTGACGGCGGCGGCGCAGTTTCTGGCCGCCAGACTCCTGAGCCGGCGCTGTCGACGGGCCGTGCAATCCCCGACGATTGCAGGCGGATTGACCATGGAGCAGCTCGCCCTGGTAGACGCGCACCTTGCCGGGAGCGAGTTGAAAGCCGTCTCCCTGCAGACCATGGCCGCAGCTGCCGGGCTGTCCCCGTATTACTTCTGCAGAGCCTACAAGATCGCTCGGGGGGAGACGCCGGGCAAGACCCTGACGGCGCTGCGACTGGAGCGCGCCAAGACGCTGCTGCGCGAAACGGAGCAGTCCGTCAAGACCATTGCGCAAGGGATAGGGTATGACAGCGCGAGTTACTTCACCACGCTGTTCAAGAAGAAAGCGGGCATGAGTCCCAAGGAATTCCGCAAGGCGTAAGACCACACACGGCGCGTTGCCGCCGGGCTTGTGAGACCGGCGACGAAGACTGCAGCGGGGGGTGGCAAGGCTGGTTGTAGACCAGCGGGTGAAGCCGCCGGGATGGCCGCGCGTCGATTCATGTTCAACCCCATTGCACCGGCATGACCCGGCATGCCACGGATGGACAGCCGAACTAATGAAGAGGCCGCGCGACCCGACGAGATGTCGGGCGCAACAAGCCCCACCGGCGCAGGGGGATCGGACCATCGCTTCGGACAAGGCGACACGCTCCCGGAGCATGCAACCGTGACGACAGCGCGCGCGGCTCAGCACATCATGCAAGACAATCCTTCACGCCGACACGACAGCAAACTCGCGTCCCAGCAGGTAGACGCGGGAGCCGAGTCCTCCATCCTGCAGCGTCTGCGGCTCCTTGGCGCAGCGCCTTTGCGCCCTTTCGCCGCTTCGCCGGAGGAGGACTCGGTGGTGCTCGCTGCGCTGGAGTCGCCGGGGGTGACGCCGGCGCATGCGCCGCACATCCAGGTGCCCGCGTTCGATTCGCCCTTCGTCGTGCTCAACGAGGGCCCCGGCTATCGGATGGAGTACGAGGGCCCGGGAGGCGTGCGCGGCGTCGTCACCATGCCCACCGGCGGCGTGCATGTCATCCCGC
>CAYVWB010000057.1:23165-29218 GCA_964455395.1 uncultured Desulfovibrionaceae bacterium | reverse complement strand
GCTCCTTCGGCCAGCTCGGACACCTCTCCGCGAACGGGTGTACTTACGTAATCCCAGCCGGGAGCGCAAGTCTTTTTTTTCCTCGCTCCAGACAATTTACGCTTGACGTCTGCTGCCGACTCGCTTATACAACATGCCTTCACGCAACGGGTCGTTAACTCAGTCGGTAGAGTATCTGCCTTTTAAGCAGAGAGTCGTTGGTTCGAGCCCAACACGACCCACCAGCAATTTCAGAGGGTTACGAGGAAATCTCGTAGCCCTCTTCTGCGTTGGTGTGGGACCTCTCCTCATGCGGCGCCGCCGCCTCCTCGAAGACGTGAGGCTTGGTTCCGAAGGCGTCATGCGCTTTCTGGAGGCGTTATGGCGACACTGAGAAGAGGAAGCGCGCGCCCGTGCCGTCAGCCGCTCGCCGAACCCATGGAGACGCGGTCCCTGCCCGCGCGCTTGCTGGCGTAAAGCGCGTCGTCAGCGCGGTTGGTCAGCGCATCCAGGCTCTCACCTTCGGCGTGCTCCACCACCCCCAAACTCAGGGAGACATGGTTGCGGGGGTCGTCCCGAGGCGTCCCGGCCGTCGGGCCTTGTGCGGGCTCCGCGCTGGGGCTGGCGCCGTGGGTGAAGTCGAAGGCGCGCACCGCCTCGCGAATTCGTTCGGCCACGGCGTACGCCTCGTCACGGTCGCAATGGGCCAGCACGATGAACTCGTCGCCTCCCCACCGGGCCACCATGTCCGAGGGCCGCACCGCTCGCGCCATGATTGCGGCGACATCGCGGATGAGCTGATCCCCCTGCAAGTGGCCGAGCTGGTCGTTCACGCGCTTGAGGCCGTCGATGTCCGCCAGTATCGCCGAGAAGGGCTCGCCCTCGCGGAGTTTTCTTGAAAGCGCCGCTTCGAAGACTTTTTCGCACTGCCGCCGGTTGGGCAACCCGGTGAGCTCGTCCGTGGAAGCCAACCGTATGAGCCGATCCTGATAGCGCTTCACGGTCACCATGGTGATGAAGATGACCACCGCCGCGGCGGCGAGGCCGATGCCCACCGTGCGCACCACGTTCATGCGCGCCACCGAGAGCGCTTCGGATTCGTTTTCTTCGACCAGCAGAATCCAGTTGAGCTCGGGAATGTAGCGCGCCGTCACCAGGAAGTGGGCGCCGTCAGCGTCGTATTCGAACACTCCCGGCTCCTCGCGCAGGGCCAGGATGGCGTCGGCCACGTCGCTGTAGCCCTCCACCTCGCGGATGGACTGGTTCAACTGCAGCGAGGCGTCCGAGTGGGCCTGGATGCGCCCCTGCGGATCCGTGAAGAACACGCGCCGGTTGAAGCGCTCCTGCGTCTCCTTGAGCAGTCGGGAGACCATGTCCATGCGCAGCCCCACGCCGGTGACGCCCAGAAGTCGTCCCAGACGGTCTTCCATCCTGAAGTTGATGAAGATCGTCAAGGTGTTGTTGGCCGCTTCATTCGTATCGACATCCAAATCGAACTCCGCGCCGGATTCGATGAAGTTGTAGAACCAGACGTCGTGGTCGTCGTCTCTGGCGATGTGCTTGAGCACGCCTTCGGCGTGATAGTATCTGTTCGTCCGTGCAGATACGTAGAAGGTGGAGAAGAAACCGTACTTTTCCTGGATCTGTTTCAGATACCCGGTAATGGACGCAAGCCCCTGCTCCCCTTCCAGCGCCCACGTCTCCAGGAACGAGTCGTTGGCCATGGTGGACGCCACGAAGATTGGCCGCATGAGATTGCGCAACACCTCGGAAAAGATGGTGTCCCGAGTGAGCGGCAAGGAGGAGTCCAACAGCTCTTCGCGGATGGCCTCGCGCGACAAGTTGTAGTTGATGACGCTGGTGCTCACGATGGCCACCAGCAGGATCAGGGAAAGCGTGAGCGGCAACTTCATGCGGGAGAACGCGCCGAACCTGCCGTGCTGGTCGGGACTTGAGGGGGAGGATGGTCTTCGTGGCGTCATTGATCTCATGAAGGTTTCACGACGGGCCACGGCGCTTCCGCAGCCTTGTTCGCACGCAGGGAAAATGCGTGGAGCCGTCCCGGGCAGGACTGCGCCATCGTAAGGAGGCATGCGCGTTTGTTCAAGCGTCTTGTAGCGCATGGCGAAAGGAATGTGTTTACGAATCTACTCGACAAGATGCAGCAAGAGGCCGTGGCCCGCGCCCCGGCGACGCGCCCTGCAAGGACACCGGGAGAGCGGGGAATCCCGCATGGGCGGCCATCGGGATATCGGCGGGTCCGTGACGTCCTGCTGGCGCGGCGTCATTCCCGTCGGGACGCGCCCTCGGGACACAGCCAAGCCGCTGCGACCAGCTGGCGCGCATGCGGATGCAGGTGCTCATTGCAGGCGGCGACAAGGCGGCGATTCATGTGGCCGCCTGCAGCTTCGAGGCAGCGACCCGCCGCCTGTCTGGCGGCGTCCACGTCCCATGCGCAATGGGCCGCCGCCGCGGCGGCGTCGTCGATCGGTTGCAGGAGCCATTCGCCAAGGGCCTCGCTGTTGCACTCCGCCTGTCCTTGTTCGTTCACGAGGCAGACCGCCAGCTCCTGTCGCATGCGTCGACCGCGGTCGTCCTGCCAGCGCAACACGGCTGCAACCAGCGCGCTGCCGGCCAGTCCCGGCGCAGCGGCGAGTCTCCCCTGGAACGAGAGGTGGAGCGCCTTTTTCACGAGCAGGCGGAACAGCGGCGACTCCATGTCGAGCATTTCCACTTCCTCGCGGCGGGCGGCCAGTTCGCGCACTGCGGTCACGCGCATCACACGGGCGTTGCGTCCCAGCTCCTCCGCGAGTGTTCGGGAGAGACGGATGGTGAGGACACGGCCGTTGTGCGTCTGCTTTTCGACGTGGACTCCCAGAAGGCGGAACATCCCCTCCGCGAACGCCCGCAGATGATCCGCCGTGAGCGCCAACTCGTGGGCGGCGGCGTCCGGATCGAACCCATGGGCGAACTGGAGCAGCTCCTGTTGATGCTCCACGGCTTGCCGGGCGCGCTCCAGCGCCGCTTCCAGTTCGGCCTCCGTCTGCTTGGGACTGCTCTGACGCGCATGCTCCAGCGTCGCTTCAATGTCCAACAGCTCCGCCATCTGGCCGAAGATCTCTTCCTCCAGACCGGGCGAGAACTCGTCGCCCAGCGCAGCGAGGTTGCGCGCCACCTGGGCGATACGGTCGTAGAGCACGCCGACGACGCGGCCGTCCAGGGTGTCGGGTCGGTGGAGGTTGTAGACGACCACGACGCGCTCCTGTCCATAGCGGTACAGCCGGCCGATGCGCTGCACGAGCCGCATGGGGTTCCAGGGAAGGTCGAAGTTGACCAGGACATGGCAACTCCGCTGGAGGTTGACGCCCTCGCCCCCTGCTTCCGTGGAGATGAGAAACTGCGCTGTATCCTCGAAGGCTGCGATGGCGTGCTCCCTCTCCTTGTAGTCCATGCCGCCGTGGATGAGCGTGACGGCGTCGGCGCCGTGGCGCACGGCGAGCTCGTGTTGGAGGTGGGCCTGGGTAGCGCGGTATTCGGTGAAAATCACGAGTTTCTCGGCGCCAAGCTGGGGGATGATCTCCTCCAGCAAGGCCGCGCATTTCGAGTCGTGCGTCGCGACGGTTTCCGCAGTCTTCAGCAGCTCATCCAACAGCTCCCGTTCATGCGTGAAGAATTCGCCGCCAGCTTCCGTGGCGATCTGCTCTTCCGCCTCACCCATGAAGCGATCATCATACGTATACGGCGCACTGACGCTTGGTGGCGCTTCCGGCGCAGCGAGGCGCTGCCTGCGTCGCACGAGGGCTGCGCGGATGGCCGCCATGCTGGACGCAGCCAGTTTGCGGTAGGAATTCATGACCAGACCAACGGCGCGGCCGCGTTTCGTGGCCTTGCCTTGCTCGGCCGTGGCGTAGCCGCTGCGCAGGTAGCTTTGCAGCAGGGCGTCGAACGCCTTCTCCTGTTCGGAAAGGCGCACCGTCACGGCGTGGGTTTGCTTGCCCTTGAAGATGAGCCGCCCCTGGAGGTCGGTCACGCGGGACTTGGGGTTGCGGACGACCATCCTCGTGATGATTTCGGGGTGCGCCTCCAGGTTGTTGATGGCCTCCGCGTGGTGGGGGCGGACCAGCTCCAGCAACGCCTGGAATCTGCTCACGTCGCCTTGGTGCGGCGTCGCCGTGAGCAGCGTCATGGACGTCGTGCGTCGGCGCAGGGCGGCGGCCAGCCGGAAGCGTTCGCTCGCGACGACCCGGCTGCCCGAGGTGTGGCGGGTGAGCCGATGGCCCTCGTCGAAGACGACCATGTCCCAATGGGGCGCGCCGAGCAACGTCTCCATGTGCTTGTCTTGCTTGAGGGTGTCCATGGAGCCGATCACATGTTCGTACATGGCCCAATGCCGCGTTTCAGCGATGGTGAAGTCCTGTCCGTAGACGAGGAAACCGCCCAGGCCGAACTTGCTCCAGAGCTCCTCGCGCCATTGCCGGACCAGGCCCGCCGGGGTGATCAGCAACACCCGACGGACCACGTCGCGGGCCATGAGCGCAGAGAGCAGCATGCCAAGCTCCACGGTCTTGCCCAGGCCCACGTCATCCGCAATCAGCCAACTGAATTCACCTGAGGCGAGGATATGGCGCACGAGCTGGATCTGATGCGGGAGCGGGTCTATGTCCAACCGAGCGAAGGCCCCGGAGTTCTCATTCCAATGAGTGATGGCGCTGGCGAGCACGCGCAGCCGCAGACGCTCCGCCTGGTTGTCATACGACGACGAACCCTCCCGGTCCACGCACGCCTGCCTGGGAAGCTCCCCTAAGACAAACCGCTTCGCCAAGCTCTTGATGAATTGCAGGCGCATGGCCGGCAGCCAGACGGTTTCGCCCGTCTCGTGCAGCTCCACGAGCGCTTGCTCCTCTCCGGCCAGCGTCCTGACGGCCCGCACCACGCCTTCCCCCAGCGAAGGCCGCGGTCCATAAGGCGCATCAGCCACTTCGCAGGCGTCTTCCAGTCTGGTGCGCAGACTGCCAGCGCGCGTCCAGGACTGCTCTCCGTCGCGCCAGCGCACCAGGGCCCACGCTTCGCCATCTTCCACCTCGCCGCGCATGACCAGGCCTTGGCGTTCGTCCGGGACGGATTTGACGATGACGCCGCGTGCAGGCGGCAGCACGCTAGCCGGGGACGCTGCCGCATGGGAACGTCCCAGCCCCGACTGCGGGATGAGAGGATCACGAGTCATGGCATTCATACTCCGGCGCATCACAGTGTGCGTGCAAGGGGGTCTCGTACTCGATCATGTCCTGCACATAGAGAAGATAGCTGGGATATTCATCGAGCAATCGCGTGGTGTTGCGCCACTCGTCATGGAGCGCGCCCAGCCACCCGCTGAGTTCCTCCATACACGGATAGGCCCCCAAGGAGCGCACAAGCTTCAGCGCCAACGCCCAGGATATGTTGTGATTGTTCGAGATGAACCCGCCGCGTTCGAAGGGGGTGAACAGATTCCTGGCCATGGAGAATTCGTCATGCTCCCGCCATAACGCCCGCACCTCCGCCACACGGCGCAGTTCATCCAGGGTCATGTCGTTTTCCCGCAACTCGCGTTCTATCTGGCTTTGGATGCCTCGAACGCCTTCGGTCAGCAGTATCTCCTCCAGGACCGCCACCGCATCCCATTCCAGGGCGTGCCGACGCCGGATATCGCCTGCCACGATGCGCACCCGCGCCGCTTTCCCGAGCCGCCCTTCCACCTGGATGTCGACAGGCTCGGGGCCTTCGCCGGAGGTCTCCGGATGCGGGGGTTCGTCTGTCGCACCGGGCAGGGCTTCGGTCCACGGGTCGTCATCCCCCCCCAGCCCTGCCCAGGGCTCTTCCTTCGGCGTGAAGCAGGCGTCCGCGTCAAAAGCATCATCGAGAACGGGACCGTCATCACATGGCGCGTCCCGCCACGCGGCGGCGTCCACGAGATCGCGGTCCCCTTCATCCGCCACGTCCTCTTCATCCGCCACGTCCTCCACGTCCGCCACGTCCTCTTCATCCGCCACGTCCTCCGCATCGGCCGCATCGGCCGCATCGGCCGCATCGGCCGA
>CAYVWB010000057.1:20831-23065 GCA_964455395.1 uncultured Desulfovibrionaceae bacterium | reverse complement strand
CCGTCTGGCGTGTACGCCTTCCCAGTTGTGGGATGAGGGGGACGAGGGGGACGGGACAGCGCCCGCATCCGCCACGTCCTCCGCATCGGCCGCATCGGCCGCATCGGCCGCATCGGCCGAGCCGACAGGCGCAACCGGCGCGCTGGCCTCCCAGGGATCGGGAGTTCGCCGTCTGGCGTGTACGCCTTCCCAGTTGTGGGATGAGGGGGACGAGGGGGACGGGCCGGCGGGCACTCCCATGCCCGCACCCTTCTTTCGGAGCCGGGAGACCAAGCCGCAACTGGTGCAGCGAACCTTGCGCCCTGACGCGAGGGCGCGTTGCGCAACCTCTCGTTCGAGCTTGTAGGTTTTCTCACACCGAAGACACGATATGACGCACCATTGATCCACTCGGCACGCTCCTATGCTTGCGGCGCTTGACGCGCCAGCCACTCACCCACTCGCCCTCCCGACTGAAAGCATCGTCGAGGCGCAACCAATATGCATCTTCATGGATACCTGCCTCCATGTCAAACCCCACGAATCGATCCTCGAGCCGCCTTCCGGCGCTGACCTCATCCCGTCCGGAAGCGACGCCGGCTCCCTGTCCAATGCCGGCGCCCCCATGGATTGCGGTCGGTCCGGGCTCCCTGCCGGCGCGCTTTCCTCCATGGAGGCATGGGGAAGACGCAGCGACCGCGCGTCGAGCCGCCCCCTCGCGATGGGGGATCAATCTCCGCCAAGTCGTCCCTGCGCCCTTTCGGGCAGTCGGGCAGTCGGGCAGTCGGGTTCGGCGTTGACTCAGTGTCGACTTCGGCAAGCGTATGGGCATGCGTCCTCCGCCCAGGACGGACTCTTCGCGAGAACGCCGCGACGCGCGAGGGTGGATCGTTCCATGCGCATCCGGAGGCGCCTTGCCTCGGTGCGGAATGCGGCGGCCGGCGCATCACCCCCTCGGCGAAAGCTGCCGGACAGAGGCGCCGTCGCGTTTTGGTCGCCGGGAGGACGGCTTCACCTTGCCTCAGCGCCTGGAGTGGTATACATTTATTACCGACGTTTCGTTTCCGTTGCTCCCGACGTGGCGTATCCCCCGTCCCCCGTCTCACGACGAGTTGCGCATCATCTTGACGCGCTACACATACGACGAAGGATTCCCGATGGATATCGACAAGGAACGCCGTCTCACCCACGACAGGTTCGAAGCCATCCGCGCCAAGGACCACATCCCTCAACCCCTGCTCGCCGTGCTGGAGCAGGTCGCCGCCTTGCAGCTCGACGCCAGAGAACGCCTCCGCAGCGTCCCGATCGCGCATGAAGAACTCGCCGATCCCGTGCGTCACGCGCAAGGCGCGCCTCTGCTCCCCCGCGAACGCTTCCCCCTCGACAACGCCTGCATGGATGAGACGCTGCGCCTCTTCGACGCGCTGCTGGAGCTCGCCGGCGCAAGCGAGGGGCCCCTCCAGAGCGCCGCCCAGACCCTCCGCACGGCCATCGACGACGGCCGGCTGGACCCCCGCGAGGCCGTGGCCGCGCACGTGGCGCAAGACAACCGACTCTTCGATGCCTGGGCCGACGCGCTGGAAGACGCGCCCCGCGCCCTCGTCTTTTTGGCGCAGGCGGCGTACGCACCCGCGGCAGCCGCGCTCGGCGAACAACTCGCGGACAAACACGACAATTCCCGCGCTTGGCTTCACGGCCACTGCCCTGTCTGCGGCAGCCTGCCGCTGGTCTCGGAACTGCGGGGACGCGAAGGCCACAAGCACTGCGTCTGCTCCTTCTGCAGCACGGCGTATCGAGCGCCTCGGCTGGGCTGTCTCTTCTGCGGGGAATCCGCGCAAGAGAAGCTCTCGTTCCTCACCGCCGAAGAAGAACGCGGTTTCCGGCTCGACCTTTGCCACTCCTGCAAGACCTACATGAAAACGCTGGACTTCCGCGAACTGGATCGCCACACGCTGCCTTTGCTGGACGACCTGGATTCGCTGGCCCTTGACATCCTCGCTGCGCAAGAGCAATGGCGGCGGGCCACCTTCTCCGGATGGGGGTTCTGATGCCGCGCACCCCCTACCCCGACGCGCCTGCAGAGCAAGCCCCCCGAGGCTTGCGCACGGGGCGCTACCGGCAGTTCAAGAACGGCGCCTGGCGGGACATCGAGGATCTGACAAGCCCCGAAACCCGACTCGAAGTGGTGTGGGCGCAGGAACCGCCGCGCCTGCTGTGGGCGTACCCGCGTGACCTCAAACGGCTCGCCCTGGGAC
>CAYVWB010000057.1:12092-20821 GCA_964455395.1 uncultured Desulfovibrionaceae bacterium | reverse complement strand
ACACGCGCTGCTGGAACGGTGCGGCCCCGGCGAGATCCCCGTCCTCACCGAAGAAGCGGAGCGCCGCTTCGTCTTCGCTCCGGGGAAGGCGCAAGGTCCTGTCGCCTTTCCGGCCGCGCCAGCCGCGCGACTTCTGCGTGGCGAGGAGATGGTGACGCGCATGCAGGAGTTCATGACCGGCGAAGGCCGCTGGGACTGGACAGGCTGCTTCCACCGCGCCGGCCTCTACGACCTCGTCACGGAGCGCTTCCTCGCTGTCGAGGAGGACATCGGCCGCCACAACTGCATCGACCGCCTCGCAGGGTGGCGGCTGCAATCCGACCTGGACGCTGCAGCCAGCGCAAACCTCGTTCTTTTCGTCTCGGCGCGGGTCACGGGCTCGCTCGCGGCGAAAATCGCGCGCGCCGGTTTCCACTGCGTGGTAAGCCGCTCCGCCGTCACCGAAGCAGCCATCGCCGCCGCCAGCACGGCGCCGTTCTCCTTGGCCGGCTTTGCGCGGGAAAACCGCGTCACCATCTTCACGGATCCCAACGAACGCTTCGCCTGCGAGGACGCATGACGCCCCCTCCGGACCCTGCGCCAGTCGCAAGCGCCCTGCCCGGGGCCGCCGCTGCGCCCTCCAGGGCCAACGCGGCAGGAGGATTGACGGGAATCGTGCTCGCCGGCGGCCGGAGCAGACGTCTCGGGCAAGACAAAGTCGCGCTGCCGGTCTCGGGCCGGTGCATGCTGGAACACATGGTGGCGCTGCTCGCGCCGCACTGCGAACGGGTCTGGATATCGGGGCGGGACCCCGCCACGGTGAGCCTCGGCGCGCCACTGCACCTGGAGTGGGCGCCCGACGAAGTCGCCGGCAAAGGGCCCATGGCCGGCATCCTCACGTGTCTGCGCAAGGCCGGGGGGCCTGTGCTCGCCGTGGCCTGCGACCTCCCCTTGCTGGACGACGCCACCGTGGGCCGGCTCGTCGCGGCGTGGCGGAGCAAACCCCATGATCGCGTGATGACGACGTATCTGCAGTCGGAGACGGGCTTCATCGAATCGCTTGTGGCCATCTACGACCCGGAAGCCGAGCCCATGCTGACCGCGGCGCTCGCCGCCGGACGCTTCAAGATCTCCGCAGCCGTACCGGCGGAGGCGCGTCTGCACATTCCGTATGCGCCTGAAGAGGCGCTCGTCTTCTTCAATGTGAACTACCCGGCCGACTTGGCCATGCTGCGTCGGCTGGGGTATCGGGAGGACGTCGGGCCCTGACGCTCGACCCAGCCATGGCGCGACGAGAGCATCGCGATGGGGGATTTCCAGGGAGCTTCGCCAACACGCGGCCAGTCGACCAAGGGGGCGGCGGCCTGGCGGGCCTCGCACCAGAGCCGCAGCCCGAGGGGTCTCCAGACACCACGACTGGCGGGGGAAACGCTACATGCAAGACGCAACCTTCCGGCATCATGAAGAACACCGGCCGCAGCGTGGGTTCGTGTCAACTGACGAAACAGCCGGCGCATGGCGGAATTCGTCCAGAGCGGCCATTTATGCCTCGCGAGGCATATCAAAAAAATTGATGCATTCTTTTTGACACCAAACCGACGGCGGCTTCATGGACCTCGCATCTTACGAGACAATGGTCCGGAGCGAAAACACGGCCCGGAAATACCTGTTGGGTTTCTGCTGGAAAAACCACCAGCGTTTCTGCCCCCGGTGTCGTCATCGCAAAGTGTACGCCCTTGCATCAGGGCGGCGGCGGTGCGCGCGCTGCAAGTACACTTTCCACGACTTCACCCAGCGTTTTCTGAATCTGAGTCATATCGGCCTGCAAGACTGGCTGCGGCTGGTGAAGCTCTTCGAGCTCGAAACGCCCCCTGCGACCATGGCGGAGCAGACGGGCTTGGCGCCCAACACGGCGGCCAAGGCCGCCACCATCATCCGCATGGCCATCGCCCACCATCTCATGACCGGGCCTCAGGAGCATTCCGGCTGTCTTCGCCACGCCTTGCTCGCCAGCGGGCGCGCGCCGGCGGCGCGTACCCAGTGCGGCGAGAGTTGGCCGCCGGTGTTCGGCTTGCTGGAGAAGGACGGCGCAGTCTCGCTTGATGTCATCCCGAACTTTTCCGTGGAAGCGCTCATCCACCTCAAGCGCAATCTCAAGCTGCGCAGCGCATCGATGGGGGCTGTCGTATATACGGATCGGTATCCTCCGTATCTCTCGCTGCTGGTGTGCTGCCCCGCGGAGATGTGGCGCCAGGAGCAAGGCCGCGTGGTGTCCCACCGGGACAAGGGCCTGGCCGTGGATTCGAGCCAGCGGTTCTGGCGTTTCGCCAAGACGCGTCTGACACGCTACCGCGGCGTGGCGCCGGAGCGTTTTCCCCTCTACCTCAAAGAGCTGGAATTCCGGTACAACCGTCGTGGGGAGGATATTTTCGAGGAGATCGCGCGATTGTTGTGCGCGTTTGTGCCGGACTTTGGTTGAGTGTCTCGACGTCAAGTTTGTGCCAAGGGCGTCATTTGCGGATTATTCCGTAACGCTCGTGACCCTGTCGTCGTCAATTCTTTTGAACTGTTTTCTGGAGCGCCGTCCCTGATGCACGCCACCGTCCACACCGCCATCCCCTTCTTCGGCTTGGGGTTCGACATGCGTCCCGCTTTGGCGCGGGCCAAGTCGCTCTCCGCGTCGAGCGTGGCGTTTCGGACTGCGGCGCCCACATCGGGTAGCCCGTGGAGCTTCGCGCCGGCGTTGCTCTGGGGCTATGCGCTTCTCGTTGCGTTGTCCCGCGAGACGCGCGCAGGGTAACGGCGCACGTGTCTCAACCCCTCAACATCGGAGGCGATACCATGGAATTCAACCGCAGAAAATTCCTCCAGCTCTCGGCGGCGACTGCCGCGACGGGGGCCTTCTGGGGGCTCGGCTTCAACATGAAGCCAGCCACGGCGCGCGCCGAACAGCTCGCGCTGAAGACCCGAGAAGCCAAGGAGACCACCTCGATTTGCTGTTACTGCTCGGTAGGGTGCGGGCTCATCGTCCACACTGACAAGCAGACCAAACGCGCAATCAACGTGGAAGGCGACCCGGATCACCCCATCAACGAAGGGTCCCTCTGCGCCAAGGGCGCCTCCATCTACCAGTTGGCGGAGAACGAACGCCGCATCCTCAAGCCCATGTACAGGGCGCCCAACTCCGAGGAGTGGGAAGAGAAGAGCTGGGACTGGATGTACAAGGAGATCGCCAAGCGGATCAAGAAATCCCGGGACGACTCCTTCTCCGTCAAGAACGACAAAGGCGAGCTGGTGAACCGCACCAACGGCATTGCTTCCGTGGGCTCCGCCGCCATCGACAACGAGGAGTGCTGGCTCTACCAGTCGTTCCTTCGCTCCATGGGCCTGGTGTATATCGAGCACCAGGCGCGTATTTGACACAGCGCAACTGTTGCGGCTCTGGCAGAGTCGTTCGGACGCGGTGCGATGACCAATCACTGGATCGACTTGCAAAACAGTGATTGCCTCTTCATGATCGGCAGCAACCCTGCAGAAAACCACCCCATCTGCTTCAAGTGGGTGATCAAGGCTCAGGAAAAGGGCGCCACGGTGGTCCACATGGACCCGCGCTTCACGCGCACCGCAGCCAAGGCGGACATCTTCGCCTCCATGCGGTCCGGCTCGGACATCGCCATCCTTGGCGGTCTCATCAAGTACATTCTGGACAACAACCTCCACTTCGAAGAGTACGTCAGCGAGTACACCAACGCCGGCTTCCTGGTGAACGAGGACTACGCCTTCGAAGACGGCGTCTTCTCCGGTCTCAACAAGGACACCGGCAAGTACGACAAGTCCACCTGGACCTTCCAGATGGACGAAAACGGCATCCCGCTGAAAGACCGTACGCTTCAAGACCCCAACTGCGTCTTCCAGCTGCTGAAGAAGCACTACGAGCGCTACGACCTGGACACCGTGGCTCAGGTCTCCGGCTGTCCCAAGGAGGACTTGCTCAAAGTCTTCGAGACCTTCGCAGCCACAGGCAAGCCGGACAAGACCGGCACCTTCATGTACGCCATGGGGCAGACCCAGCACACCACAGGCGTGCAGAACGTGCGCGCCATGGCCATCATCCAGCTGCTGCTCGGCAACACGGGCATGGCTGGCGGCGGCATCAACGCCTTGCGCGGCGAATCCAACGTGCAAGGCTCCACGGACCACTGTCTGCTCGTGCACATCCTGCCCGGCTACCTGGGCACCCCCCAGGCCAGCATGCAGAGCTTCGAAGCCTACAACAAAGCCAAAACCCCTGTCACCCAGGACCCGGACAGCGCCAACTGGTGGAGCAACTACCCCAAGTACTCCGCAAGCTTGCTGAAAGCCATGTGGCCCGAACAGGACCTGGAGACCGGCTACTCCTACCTGCCCAAGCTTGAAGACGGCAAGAACTACACCTGGCTGAACCTCTTCGAAGCCATGGCCAACGCCGAGTTCTCCGGCTTCTTCGCCTGGGGCCAGAACCCCGCCTGCGGCGGCGCCAACGCCCAGAAGAACCGTCTGGCTTTCGCCAACCTGGACTGGATGGTCAACGTCAACATCTTCGACAACGAAACCGGCTCCTTCTGGAAAGGCCCCGGCATGGAGCCCAAGAACATCAAGACCGAGGTCTTCTTCCTGCCGTGCGCCGTCTCCATCGAGAAGGAAGGCTCCGTGACCAACTCCGGGCGCTGGATGCAGTGGCGCTACGCCGGACCGGACATGATGGGCGAGACCACCACGGACGGGCACATGATCTGCCACCTCCTCCACGAGCTCAAGAGGCTCTACAAGGAGGAAGGCGGCGCCTACCCGGATCCCATCCTCAACCTGGACATGTCCAACTGGGAGACCGACGGCGAGTTCGACCCCCACAAAGTGGCCAAGCTCATCAACGGCTACTTCCTCAAGGATGTGGAGATCAAAGGGAAAGTCTACAAGAAGGGTACGCTGGTGCCCTCCTTCGCGTTCCTCCAGGCGGACGGCTCCACCTCTTCGGGCAACTGGCTCTACTGCAACTCCTATACGGAGGAAGGCAACAAGTCCGAGCGTCGCGACAAGACCCAGACGGACATGCAGGCCAACATCGGCCTCTACCCCAACTGGACCTGGTGCTGGCCGGTCAACCGCCGCATCATCTACAACCGCGCTTCCGTGGACCAGCAAGGCAAGCCCTGGGCGCCGCAGAAAGCCGTCATCGAATGGACCGGCGACAAGTGGGTGGGCGACGTCCCCGACGGCGGCTGGGAGCCCGGGACGAAGCACCCCTTCATCATGAAGCCGGAAGGCCACGGCCACGTCTTCGGACCAGGCCGCGCAGACGGCCCCTTCCCCGAATACTACGAGCCCCTGGAGTGCCCCATCGCGGAGCATCCCTTCTCCCCGCAACTGCACAACCCCACGGCTTTGCAGTTCATCACGGAGATGAAAGCCGTCTGCGACCCCCGCTACCCCTTCGTCTGCTCCACCTACCGCGTGACAGAGCACTGGCAAAGCGGCGTCATGACGCGCTGGACACCCTGGCTGCTTGAAACCGAACCCCAGATGTTCGTGGAGATGAGCCCCGAGCTCGCCGAACTCCGCGGCATCCAGAACGGCGACAAATGCACTGTCGAAAGCGTGCGCGGCTCCTTGTGGGCCATCGCCATCGTCACCAAACGGGTCAAAGCCTTCGATGTCATGGGACAGACCATCCATCAAGTCGGCATCCCCTGGCACTACGGGTGGGTCTTCCCCAAAGACGGCGGCGACGCGGCCAACCTCCTGACGCCTTCCGTGGGCGACCCCAACACTGGCATCCCAGAAACCAAGGCCTTCATGGTCAACGTCAAGAAGGCGTAAGGAGGCGGACATGGCGAAAGCGTTCTTCATCGACACGACCAAGTGCACCGCATGCCGCGGCTGCCAAGTGGCCTGCAAGGAGTGGCACAACAACCCCGCCACGGAAACCCGGCAGCTGGGCACCCACCAGAACCCGCCGGACTTGAACTTCGACACCTACAAACTGGTGCGCTTCTCCGAAGAGGAAGTGGACGGCAAGCTCCACTGGCTCTTCTTCGCAGACCAGTGCCGCCACTGCATCGTCGCGCCCTGCAAAGACATGGCCGACCTCGACGTGGAAGGCGCCATCATCCAGGATGAAGCCACCGGCTGCATCCTCTTCACCGAAAAGACGGCTGAGCTCTCCGACCCCGAAATGGTCCGCAGCTCCTGCCCCTTCGACATCCCGCGCAAAGCCAAGGACTCCAACCGCATGTCCAAGTGCGACATGTGTCTGGACCGCGTGCAGAACGGCCTCAAGCCCGCCTGCGTGCAAGTCTGCCCCACAGGGACCATGAACTTCGGCGACTATGACGACATGAAAGCCCTCGCCCAAGAGCGGCTCGCTGAAGTCAAGAAGAAGAAACCCGCTGCCGTGGTGGGCGACATCGAGTTCCACCGCTGCTTCTTCCTCATGGAGTACGACCCCGCGCTCTACCACGACTACGCCGTGGCCAACGCGGACGTCCCTCGGCCCATGAACCGGCGCTCCCTGCTCGCGAACCTCTCGCGGCCTTTCAAGGGCGTCATCGGCTAGCCCCCGTCGGCTTCACCCACAAACAAGCCCCCGGTCCGCGTCCGTCGCGGGTCGGGGGTTTTTCCATGCGCACGAGGTTGATGCGCCGCGTCCGTTCCGGCTGGTGATCAATCGCCTGCGTTGCAGCTGTGCGCCGTCCCTGAAAACACGCCGACGCCCGGCGACCGGCGCGCGGGGCGATACCGGGGGGACGCAACGGCGACCCCGCGGCCAAGGGTCACACGACCTTCTCGACCACCCGCCGCAACACCGCTTCCAGTTCCTGATAATCCACGGGTTTGGCCACGCACTCGTCCATGCCCGCCTCGATAAACTGCGCATGCTCGTACCCCAAGGCGTACGCGGTGAGACCGATGATGGGCGTGGCTGCGGGACCGTCTTCACCATTGCGGATGCGCCGGGTGGCCTCCAGACCGTCCATGCCGGGCATCTGTACGTCCATGAGCACGGCGTCGAAGCGCTCCTGCATGAGCGCCTCGATGGCCTGCCGGCCGTCTTCCACGGCCATCACCTCGTGGCCGAGCCGCTCCAGGTGCTTTTCCGCAGCGATCCGGTTGATCGCGTTGTCTTCGGCGAGCAACAGACGCAGGCCCGGCTTTCCCCGCCTTGTCGCCACTGCGGAGGGGGCAGTGTCGGCGTCAGCGGGGGCGGTCTCCTCGTGGGGCGCTTCTCCAAGCGGCAGGGTGATGGTCACCCGGGTCCACTCCCCCTCCTTGCTCCGCAGGGCGAGGCGGCCGTCCATGAGGTCCGTGAGGCGTTTGACGATGGTGAGGCCCAGCCCCGTGCCGGCGATCCGCTTGGCGTAGCTCACGTCCGACTGGATGAAGGGCTCGAAGACGTCGTTCAGCATCTCCCGGGGGATGCCCATCCCCGTGTCCGTCACCAGGAACTGCACCATGCGCGTCCCCTCCTGGGTGCGCTGCAGCGGCGAGACCTTCAGGGAGACCGAGCCCCGCTCCGTGTACTTCACGGCGTTGCCCATCACATTGTAGAGAATCTGCCGAATGCGCAGGGCGTCGCCTTCCACGAGGCGCGGAATGGCTTCGGCCACCTCGCACTGCACGACAATCCCCCGTTGCGCGGCAAGCGCCGTGAAGAAGCCGCAGATGTCCTCAACAAGCTTGCGCAATTCAAAGGGCGCGGTGTTGATCTCCAGCTTGCCGGCTTCGATGCGGGAGAGATCCAGGATGTCGTCGATGAGTTCCTGCAGCGTCTTGGCGCTGGTCTGCGCCATGGTGACGAACTCCCGCTGTTTCTCATCCAGGGGGGAGCGCTCCAGCAGCCCCAGCATGCCTTGCACGCCGGACATGGGAGTGCGGATCTCGTGGCTCATGTTGGAAAGGAATTCCGTCTTGGCGCGGCTGGCGGCTTCGGCGTCCGCCTTGGCCAGGCGCAACTCCGTCTCCAGCTTGCGGCGCGCGGTCACGTCCATGCACGCCAACAGAAAAGCGCCCGCCTCCTGCTCCACATGCATCAGCGGCCGGCACTCCGCCCGGAGGATGCGGGGTTCGCGGTCGTCTCCCAGCCAGAGCCGTACATCCGCGGCTTCCGAGGGCTCCCCGGCTGCGGCGGCGTCCAGCAGCTCGAAGAACGTCCTGCGTGACTCTTTGTCCAACAAATCCGCAAAGGACTTCTGCACCAGGCCCACGAAGCTGCACTCCGACAGCGTGTTGAACGCGGCGTTGCAGTGCACGATGTCCCCCTTCCGGGAGAGGGCGACCAGGCCGAAAGGCGCGAGGTCGTACAGCGTGGCGTACTGGTTGCGGGAGCGTTCGAGGTCGTCGCGCACATGCGCGAGCGCTTCGTTCTGCTGAAGAAGCTCCGCCTGGTAGACGCCGAACTCGTGG
Organism: uncultured Desulfovibrionaceae bacterium; assembly: GCA_964455395.1. Lineage (GTDB taxonomy): Bacteria > Desulfobacterota > Desulfovibrionia > Desulfovibrionales > Desulfovibrionaceae > CAYVWB01. The sequence goes on along the minus strand of CAYVWB010000057.1, from coordinate 12,403 downwards.
ACCAGGGTGTCCACTTCATCGGCCGTGAGCGCGTGGACGTCCGGGCGGGGGCCGCCGGAGGCGTAGTCGCGCGCCATTTGGCGCAGGCGTTTCAGGTCCGGTTCTCGATAGGGCTCGTGGGCCATGGGTTCGGTCCTTTCCACTGCGGGGGGTTACGCGTGCAAGTAGCTGTTATCCTACTACCGCACTCGCCAAGCTGTAAAGGGCGCCGGTCGGGTATGGCCCTCCCCGTTGCGGGTATCGAGCCTATTCCCGCGTCACCCGCGACACGGCCAGCAGGATGCGCTGTTCCGCCTGCACCTCGGGATAGG
>CAYVWB010000057.1:0-12082 GCA_964455395.1 uncultured Desulfovibrionaceae bacterium | reverse complement strand
CGCAGATTCAGCTGCAGAGCCCCGCCGCCGTCGGGCAGGCCCGGGGCGGGCAGGGTGATGTTCCGCAGCTCGGCGTCTGCCTGGAAGCCGCCATCGTGCTCCGTGGCGGCGAGGTCCTCCAGACAGCGCTCCAGGGCGTCGCGGTCCACCAAGTCGGCCAGCACGCGGGGCAGGCGGCGGCCCAGGGCGTCGCGCCTCTCCAAGCCGAAGAGCGCGAGAAAGGCCTTGTTGACGGAGTGGAGGGTGAAGTCCGCGTCCAGCACGGCCAGGGGCTCGCTGACGAACTCCAGGGTATGCTCGGCGAAGCGTTGGGCGTTCTGCGCGGTGCGTTCGCTGCGCTTGAGCAAGGTGATGTCGTTGAAGGTGATGACCACCCCGTCGATACGATTCTCCACGGTCTTGTAGGGACGGATGCGCATCTGCAGCCAGGCGTCGTCCTCGCCTTGCAATTCCTTCACGCGCGGCTCCAGGGACTCCATGACGCGGCGCGCGTCCTCGACGAGCTCCTCGTACTCCAGACGCATGGCGATGTCCGTCACGGGGCGGCCCACGTCCGCATCACGCAGCCGCATGATTTCCCGCATGGCCGGGGTGAAACGCTTGATGGCGAGCTCCTGGTCCAGGAAGAGCGTGGCGATCTCCGTGCTGACGAGGAGGTTGTCCATGTCGCTGGAGATGCGCTGCAGCTCCTCGTTCTTGGCGTGCAGCTCGGCGTTCAGGGTGGACTGCTCCTCGTTGATGGACTGCAGCTCCTCCTTGGCCGTCTCCAGCTCTTCGTTGGTGGACTTGAGCTCCTCGTTGGTGGACTCCATCTCCTCGTTGGAGGACCGCAGCTCCTCGTTGGCGGCTTCGTAGTCGTCGATGACGGCGCGCAGGCTTTCGCGACATTCCTGCACCTCGGCTTCCAGCGCGGCGATGCGTTTGCGCGCCATCTCGGAGTAGCCGCCCTCGTCCTCCCCGTTCGAGAGCTCCGTCATGTCCTTGGGGTCGCGCTCCTCGAAGGTGGCGGTGAAGAGCCGCCGCCGCTGTTGATGCAGACGCACGGGCCGCACGGTGACGTCGAAGACGGCCTCTTCGCCGTTGGTCTTCACCCGGACGCCCCGTCGCGTGTGTGGTTCGTCCGTGGCGGCGCATTCGCTCACGAGGGTGGCCAGGGGCGTACGCAAACCTTCACGCGCCATGCGCAGGGCGTTGTTTTCACTGACGCCTTGGCTGGGTTCCAGCAGCTTGCCCGTGCGGCCGTGGAAGAACCGGATATCCCCCTGTCGGGTCATGATGATGGAGGGCGGCGTGCAGATGTTCAGCAGCACCCGCTCCATGGCACCGGCGCCGCAGCGGGTCTCGTCTTCGGCGGCCTTGGAGGGGGCGTCCCGGTTCGAACGCATGGCGGCGCGCTGGTCGTCGTCCAGGGCGGCCACGTAGGAGCCTCGGGGACTTCTGACCCGTTGGCGTTCATCGCCCCCCAGTGAGGAAAAGATGCGGCACTGCTTGTCCACTTCCGCGAAATGTTGTTCGAGCTGGGAGACGCCTTCCGAGGAGCCCACCATGAGCGCGCCGCCACTTTTCAACGCGTAGAGGAACTGGGCCAGGGCCTCGCGCTGGGCCTCCGGTTTGAAGTACATGAGGAGGTTGCGACAGAGGATGACGTCCACATTGGAGAAGGGCGGGTCCTGCAGGAGGTTCTGCTCCGCGAAGACGAGCATGTCGCGGATGTGCTGCTTCAAGCGGTACTGCCCGTCCTCCTGTTGGATGAAGCAATGCTTCAGGCGCTCGGCGCTCACGTCCGCCTCGATGTTCTGCGGGTAGACGCCCCGACGCGCTTTGACGATGGCGTCGGCGTCCAGGTCCGTGGCGTAGATGGTGACGTCGCAATCCAGGGCCGTCTGGTCCATGACCTCCCGCAGGATGATGGCGAGTGAATACGCCTCCTCCCCGGTGGCGCAGCCCGGGACCCACGCGCGGATCTCCCCGCCGACGTCCCGCCTGGATTGCGCAAGCTGTGTGACAAGGTGTTCTCGCAGGCGCTCGAAGCAGTGGTGGTCACGGAAGAAGTTGGTCACGCTGATGAGCATGTCCCGGAACAGCGCCTTGGCCTCTTCGGGGTCCGCACGCAGGAAATCCAGGTACTCTTCGGGGGACTCGAACCGGTGAAAGTCCATGCGGCGCTGGAGGCGGCGGTTCACCGTGTTGTCCTTGTACACGGCGAAGTTGTGGCCCACCTTGCGCTGCACCATCCGCAGCAGCTCCTTGCGCATGTTGGGATCGAAGAAGGGCGCGCCGTCCGTGTTCATGCGTCGTTTGTCCAGGGACAGCGCGTACTCCGCCACGCGCATCGCCATGTCCGCGGGCTGGAGGGCGACATCCACGACGCCGCTCGTCAAGACGGCCCGGGGCATGTCCTGGTGCTCGGCTGTCTCCGGATCCTGGACGATGACGAAGCCGCCCTGCTCCTTCACGGCCTTGGCTCCAAGCGCGCCGTCCGTGCCCGACCCCGACAGGATGACAGCGACGCTGCGCTCCTTGCCTGCCGTGGCGAGGCTGCGCAGGAGGTGGTCCACCCCCATGGTGCTGCGGTCCCTGGCTTCGAGGGACTCCCGCTCGGTAAGGCGGACAGTCGCGCCTTCCACGGCGAGGCGCTGGTCCGGCGGCGCCACGTAGATGACGCCGGGCTCCACGGCCATGCCTTCCTCGGCAAGAACCACCCGCAGCGTCGCGCGCTTTTCGAGCAGCGAGGAGAGCAGCGCCTGTCCCGTATTCAGGGTTTGGTGCTGGACGATGAAATAGGCGCAGGGGCTCTCCGGCTTCAGGGCCTCCACAAACGAGAAGAGCGGCTCCAGGCCGCCAGCGGAGGCGCCCACGCCCACGAGCAGGGGGTTGACCATGCGGGAGGCGCCTTCCTTCGCCTGGGAGGGCGTGGCCTTGCGATGGTCGGTTTGGTCGGAGCGCTTGGCGGAGTCGTCTGGGTTGTGGTCGGGGCGCTGGTCATCGGGCATGGCGTGTCCTGGGGTATGCGGATGTCCGGTGGGTGACGCGCCGCAGCGGCGGCGCGCGCTGACGTTCAGAGTCCACTGTACGCCATCCAGCGGCGGGGTAAAGGGCCAACCTTGATGGCCGGAAGCGCCGACGCCGCGCCCTCAGCTCCAAGGAGGCCTTGCGCATCGACCGGAGCACTCAACGCGCCAACACATCACGTACATTGTATGCAGCTGACGATATGTCGCACAAGTGCGCACTCGGTACACACATCGTCCAAAACACCACCTCAGATCGAATGCGCGCCGATTGAACCACCGTCCGTGTCCATCGACCTACAGGCGACCATGGCTGCATGGCGGAAGGGGGATGGCGTAGTCTGCGCGATGCGTATGGCGGACGCCGCCTCGGGGCGCGCCTGCTTCTGCGATTCGGGGACGGCAACCATGCGAGGAAGGCGCCGGCGGAGTGAGCCTGTCGCGCCAGCTGGCGCGGCCGCATTCACCCTTTGACGGCCTGCTCTTGATACACGTATATTCGAGTGCTCGTTCGGAGCGCGGCATGGCAAACACTGTGGCTGATTCCGGTCGCGCATTCATCTGTCGAAGGGAGCACGCCCTCCACAACGCACTGCAGTGTAAATTCCACGAGAGAAACTTTTCGGGCCTGTTGTGTTTTGTCAATGACACCTTGCACGTTCCTTCCGTGACCAATAGGGACTGCGGGCTCTGCCTTCCGTTCTTTTCCATACATCGCTTGTTCTTTGACTCTTCGTTTTTCAACGAGTACGTCCCTCGCGAGTGCATGCAACAGTGTGCCGAACGAAGAACAGGCCGTCTCGCCAACAGAGTACGCGCAAGGACCGTACGCCACGTGATTGCGGCATATTGTATTGAATCCAAGCGGCTTATCTCTCCAAACATCTCAAACCACCAAAGTTGGACATGATGTATACAATCGCCTCAGCGGACGCCTTGTGGAGATGCAGGGAGAAATATCCCGATGTCTTTCTGGCGAGCTTTCAAACCAATGCATTGAAACCACTTGGCCATGCGACTGTCGTCGAACACGTTATGGCGATGCTTGGCGATGCGAAGGCCCCCTTGCGTCTTCTTGAAATAGGACATGGGAATTTCAGCCCGACCTTTTCGGTGTTTCACGATCACCCGGATGTCGAGCTGAGTGGCATAGACGACTACGACGTGGCTGAAACCGTTGAGCAGTCAAGCCTTCACAGTCTGCGACAGCTCTACCCCAACGCCAGATTTTACGGTGGCTATATTGGAGCTGATTCCAAACAACATCTTCCGAATGACTATTTCGACATTGTCTACTCCGTAAGTGTAATTGAACATCTTCCTGCTGATGCATTGGACGAGTTTTTTGCGGAGATCAGCAGAATTTTGAAGCCCAATGGCGTGCACATTCATAGTTATGACAGGCCTTGGGGTGGCGATGTCTCAACAATGGCTGCGTCAATCATCCGTACTGGATTCACGTTTCTGCAGAAGCCGAGGCTTTTCAGATTCTGGAAAGTGGATGATGTACAGCTGTCAAACATTGTTTTTGAACATCCGTACGTCGTCCTGGAACATTTTTCCTACGCCATTCCTAGAAACGAGCGTAAACTTCACAATTGGGTTACTGTCATCGTCAAGGCCAGCAAGAATTCATCCATCCGAGAACATACAAAAGGTCCGCACTCCGGTTTCAAAAGACGCCTATTGAAGCGTTTCAAGACGCACGATTCACGGTGAACCACGCCCCGACGGATGCAATTCTTTTGGTCCGTCCCGCCAGCGATTCTCAGGAACTGGAGGCCCAGCCAAGGTCTGACCGGCTTACCAGGCCGTTGCGAAAGTCGTCACTTCTGCCGCCTCATGCCCTGACGACAACGATGGGCGACCAGTGTTCCGGCTGGTCGTCATGGACCGCCAGAAGCAGCCAGATCCAGCATTCCCCCACCGATAAAGACGATGTTCCAGGCGTCGGCGACCCCCCTTGGGGGGGGCCGTACCCAGTCAGTCGCCTCATCAGCAGATCCAGGTTGAAGCCGGCCGTGCCCCCGTCGCGGACTCCGGGATGAACCGTGCGCCGTCGAAGCGCCCGTTCCTGTCCTTGCGCATGATGGTCCGCAAGGCGGCATAGGCCTCCGTGGTCGCGGCGTCCACGCCGCTCCGGTCCCCATGAACCAGATCGGCTTCGGTGACCACGTCCAGCATACCGGTGAAGACTTCCTGAACTACCTCCAACGGCAGGCGTGAACGGATGCGGCTTAGAGTCGTATGATCGGGCGCCGACTGGCCGTTCTCCACAAGCAGGAATTCATGTCGCGAAAGCGAGCCGCAACAGCGCCACTGGCAAAGACGGCGTCGCCAGAAGTCTCCTCGTGGCCGCCACGGGGAAGCGCGTCGTCGTCCTGCGCTGCTCCATCAGCAAAGCGCAGATAACACCACAGCGTGAAGTCCGGCTAGCCCTGAAGCGACGAAGAGGTGTGCTCATGGGAACAGGTTGCGCGACCTGCACGGACAGCATGATGCGCCGTGAACCCGCTCCAGGTCCCGTCTCCAGGACCCGTCTCAGGTCCCGTCTCCAGGACCCGCATGTCGCGCCGCGTGGCGCACTTTTTCTTCACCCCCCCTGCCAAGGTATGATAACATGCGCACATCTTCCCCCTTTTTTTTCAAGGAGCCAGATCCATGGGCATGCAGGAGAAGCGTATCATTGCGAACATTCAGGATAACGAGATCCCTTTTCACCAACGGAACTTCGCTGAGGTCACCAAGGGCGGCGAGCTGGCCTTCGATATCGATTGGGACGAGTGGTCCAAGGACTACGACGGCGTCTTGAACCTGAATGGCTATGTGCTCCAGCAATTCACGGACGCCATTTCCCGCATCGGCGTGGACGCCATCGGCCAGGAGGCGTTGCGCGAGCAAATCAGGACCGTGAAGGTCATCCGTGAGGAAGGCGAGCCCTCCATCGCCTTGGCCGATGGCGTCGTGACCTTGAAAGTCTTCCCCGCCAAAGGCTACGACGGCGTGTTGGCCAATTCTCAAATCCAGGAATACCTGACCGAGAACCTCTAGGGAGCCATGCCATGACACTTCCCGATTCAGCTTCGAGGTTTTTGCGTCCGCCGAACCTCTACATGGGGGCGGCGGGCCTCGCCGTGGTGTTGGTCTTGGCGCTGGTGTGGCTGTTCGGGGGCGGCGTTGCGCCTGCCTCCATCCGCGCCGACCCCGGCGACTTCGCCTCGGCCAGGACATGGATCGTCGACGGGCCCGGGGGAATCGTGCTGGTCGACCCGCCCCCGACCGAGCATGCGGCGCGCGCACTCCAGGACGAGTTGGACGAGCCGCCGGCGGCGATGCTGCTGACGGGCGGGGAGCCTTCGCCATTGGCGGGTCTGCCCGCACTGCTCGAAGCCTGGCCGACGATGGAGCTCATCGCGCCGCGGCCGGTGGTCGAGCATCTTCTTGACGAGACTTCGGGAGCCCCTGTCCATGCGGCGCTGCGCGAGCGTCTGATGCCCGCCGAAGAGCATCCATCATACATGCCCGACCAGAAGGGCGACACAGGGGGGCTGGTCAAAGGCGACCTGCTCCTGGGGGATGTGGTCTTCATCGTCCTGGACCTGGCGCTGCCCCGGGACTGGCCGTCGGAGGAAGGCGTCTCCGCCCGGGCCGCCTACTACATCCCGTACCCCACAAACGCGGTGTTCATCGGCGCCACGGGCGCGCACGGCGTCTTTGCGCCCATGGCGGCGCGAGACACCCTGGAGAGCGTGAACTTCCAGGCCGCGACAGCGGGGGGGAGCTATTGCAATGTGGACGAATGCCCGACCACCTACCCACGCTGGGGTGAGGCGCTCCCATGGTCCACGCCCGAGATGGTGTACGTGGACTGGCGCACCGAGCTGTATGAGGACATCAGGCTGATGGTGCTGGAGCGCTTGCGCGACGACGGAGAACTGAGCGACATCGAGCGCCAGGCCATCGCGCGTTGGCTGGAAGCCCAGCGCGCGCCCGTGGCCGACAGCGACCTTGCGCAACTCAATCACTCGCTGAACCGCATCGCCCAGGCGCTTCGGGCCAAGGGCGTCGTGGAGTGATCAGCCTGCGTCAACAAAGGCCGGCGGCTCGCCCTGGCGCATGCTCCCTTCTTCGCCGACAGAAGCCGTACCCCAAGGGCGTGGACGCCGGCCATCCCGCCCCGCCCAAAGCCCGATAAATCAACCGGAAACCTCGGCACAAGAGCACCGCCATGCACACACCCTCCCCCGCCTTGCGGGAGCGCCTCCGCGGCCTCCCCTTCCTTCTCGCCGTCGTCCTCCTGCTCGTTCCCGCATCGGTTCTGGCCGAAGAATTGCCGCGTTTCCACCCCCTCCTGCCCCTTTCACCGGGACAGGACCCCGAGGACATGGCTGAAGGGATCGACCTGTTCTACGCCGCGACGGAAACCGTCTCGCTCACATTCATCCCCGCAACGCCGCTCAATGACGAGCGTGAAAGGCTGCAGGCCGCCATGGTGGAACTGACGCTGGATGCGGCCTTGCTGGCGGAAATCGAGCACGACCGGGGCAATGTGCGCGAAGACCTGCCCGACATCCTCGACCCCTTGACCGTCACCCTCGACCCGCCGGGCAAGGCCTGGCTGATTGAGGAGTCCTACGACGTGCCCATGGAGCCGGCCTTCATCCTGACCACCAGCCTGGGCGCAGACGAGAAGGCTTTTGTTCTGGTGGAGCTGGACCCCGTCAAGGGCGTGGTCATGCACGAGCCCCTGCCTGTGGAGGTCACCGTGGGCGCAGGGGACGTGGACTGGGCCTGGCCATGGTATCCCGTCGCCATCGCTCCAGAAATATGGCCTTCATTCATCACCGAGCGAACCGCCTCCACTCGCCTCATCCACCGCCAGCTCCCTCCGGCCTGGCGGCCCTTTTTCCCGCAGGAGGCCGCGCTTTCCTGGGGGACGCCTTGGTGGCGCGACCTGGTCTGGCCCGTGCACGAAGGGATGATCACATCCGCCGCCCTTTCCGCGCATATGTCCGAGACCCTGCTCGCCGCCATGATCGAAGCGGGAGACCACGTGGCTGACGCAGCCGAGAGCCTGGACCTGCTGCGCCGTCTTGTTCAAGGCCCCTTCCTCACCCCGGACCCGGCGGCCATCGCGGGAACGTGGCAGGCGCGCACGCACAGCGCCGTCGGGGACGGCCAGGTCTTCATCTCCCCCTGGTTCGAAGCTGACATCAGCGCTCTGGTGACCGACGTCAAGCACGAAGTCGTGTTGCGCGCGACCACCGGGTCACGGCGCGTCGCCGGAAGGCTTTTGCCCACGCGAGGCCCCGGCTTGGCGTTCCTGGGAGGAATCGCCGTCAATGAAGGGCCCGAGCTGTCCTACAGCGCCCTGGACGGCGCCGAATCCCCCCGCCCGAGCGACACCGCAGGAGCATTCCACCTCACGGCGCCCGACAAGGCCTTGCTGCTCCTGAACGCCGACGGCATGGTCTGGGAGCTCTACGAATTGCAGCGCTGAGGGCGTCTTTTCCTCTGCGGCGGAACGTCATCGTATGCGACGAAACAAAATTCCTCCGGCTCTAGCGCACTTTTGCAACAATGCAAGGACATGGCGTCCAACCGGTCGTCACGCCGATGAAAACCGGGAGGAGGACGCGCCATGTCCACGAGCTTACCGTATCACGCCTGCGGCCTGCATGGCGACGAGTCCGAGCGTCGTCCTTTGTCGCGGCAGCATCATCTTCTGGATCAAGTCCAAGCTGAAGCTGGCCCGGCGCCCGGTTGGCATGCGCTGCCATGTCATCGGACGCGGCTGCGTCTCAGGAGCCGGGGACGGTGCTGGATGATACCGAGGCGCGCGTCGCCATCGAGCAGCCCCTTCGCGGATGGCGCAGCATGCCGACGCGCGATGCGCCGGGGCGCTCTCCGCTGCAAAGGCTCGCATCCATTGCAGGGGCCGCGGACCGGGCTGGAAGGCGTACGGGGGTCGCTCTCGCCCGGGGCGAGCCGAGAATACCATGCGAAGCCGGGGACTTCCGCAAGGAGGCTGCTGCTTTCGTGACAATAACGACACAGAATGGTGGTAGATTGACGTTCACGGCCGGGGTTCGTTGGCGCGAGTCGCCACGCGGTTCGCCACGCGGTTCGCCACGGGGTTCGGCGGATGGACGTTCGGGGCGCTTTGCAGTGTCATTCGGGGTGAACCACTGCTGCAGACCCGGCGGAGTCCTGAGTATGAGTCCCGCGTTCTCGGGATTCTCGGGATTCTCGGGATTCCCATGGGCGCTATCGGGGGGCGCCGACAAGCTGCTCCGTGTGGGGGCTGCCACGCGGCATGTCCAGACCAAGCTTCCCACCGTGGAAGACGTGCTGGCGGAAGTCTGCAAGTTCCCAATATCACACTGAAACCTGTTTCGGGGGGAAAGGGGCATGCTGCGAAAGATTTCGATACGCATCCGTATTTTCATGATCATCGGCTTGATGGTGGTCTTTGTCGCGGGCGTCATCCTCGCATTTCTCGCGAACTCGACCACGATCCGGGAAATCAGTGTGGACGAAGTCAGCCAGTTGATGCTGGAGGGGCAGAAGCAGAAACTGCAGGTGGCGACGCACAGCCTTGCCGTGGCGCTGGGCCACAGCCTGAAGAACGCATCGCCGGATGAACACATCGGGATCATCAAGGACCTCACCTCGGATATCCTCTTTGAGGAAGACGAATCGGGATATTTCTTCGTGTACAAGGGAACGACGGCGCTTTCCGTGCCCGCCAAGCCGTCCGTGGAAGGCGAGGACCTGGGCGGCGCCAAGGACGCCGACGGCGTCTTCTTCGTCAAGGAAATGGCGGAAGAGGCCCGGCGCGGCGGCGGGTTCGTCCAGTACATCTTTCAGAAACCGGGCGCCGGAGAGCAACCCAAGCTGGCTTACGCTGAGATGATTCCAGGCACGGACATGTGGCTGGGGACCGGGGTCTACATCGACAACATCGAAGCCGCCATGGCCAAGGTCAGTGGACGCATTGAGCACGCCGTCGCCTCGAAGGTGAAGCGGATAGTCATCGTCTTCGCCGCTGTCTTCGTGCTCCTCGTCCTGCCCTTTGCGCTGCTCATCTTCCGCAGCATCAACACCCCTTTGATGAACGCCACCTCTGCAGCCGATGAAATCGCCAAGGGCGATTTCGACATTTCCCTTTCCGTGGAGGGCCGCGACGAAGTGACGCGATTGGAGCGCGCCTTGTCCAGCATGGCGTCCAGACTTCAAGAGAATATCGCTGAAATCGAAGCCAAGTCCGCGGAGGCGGAGGAGAAGGCTCGAAGCGCTCAGATCGCCAAAGCGGAAGCTGACGAAGCCCGCAAGAAAGCGGAATCCGCCAAGGCCGAAGGCATGCTCCACGCGGCGCAACGGCTCGAAGAAGTGGTCAGCAGCATCTCGGCGGCGAGCGAAGAAATTTCAACGAGCGCGGACGAAATTCGAAGCGGCACGGAAGAGCAACGGCATCGCATCGAAACGACCGCCACGGCGATGGGCGAGATGAACGCCACGGTGCTTGAAGTCGCGAGGAACGCCTCCGACGCCTCGAAACAGGGCGAGGGCGTCAAGGCCAAGGCGCAAGACGGCTCCACCGTGGTGCGGGGCTCCATCGCGGCCATGGACACCACGCGCACCCAGGCCGGGTTGCTCCAGGAATCCATGCGCGAGCTGGAGGTGCAAGCGTCTGCCATCGGCCAGATCATGGACGTCATCACCGATATCGCAGACCAGACCAATCTGTTGGCGCTGAACGCCGCCATCGAAGCGGCGCGCGCCGGCGAGGCTGGGCGAGGCTTCGCCGTGGTCGCCGACGAGGTGCGCAAGCTGGCCGAGAAAACGATGCACGCCACTAAGGAAGTCGGCAACTCCATCAACGCCATTCAGCGCGTTGCGGACGACAACGTCCGGGCCATGGATACCGCCGTGACGGAGCTGGAGAAAGCCGCAACGCAATCCCACCGCTCCGGCGAGGTGCTGGAAGAGATCGTGGCTGGCGCTGAAGAAAGCGCCGAGCAGATCCGCTCCATCGCCACGGCAGCCGAGGAGCAGTCCGCCGCGTCCGGGGAAATCAACCAGGCCATTGAGCAGATCAACGGGATTGCGGAGCAGACGGCGCGGGGCGTCGCCGAAACGACGCAGGCGTTGGCGCAGCTCGCGTCACAAGCCTCCGTGTTGCGTCGGATGGTCGATGAGCTGAAAAGCAACGCAGGGGGCTGATTGCGCCGGCAGGAGGTCGGTTTGGGCCGGGTCCATGAGCGCGCCATGTCCGCGCCCGGGCCGACCTCGGCCTTGCAAGCCATTGCGAAACCGGCAGATCCTGGCCTCGTCGACGCGCTTCTGCTCGAGCTTCAGCCAACGGTCGTACTTGCTGTCCATGCCGTTCTTGATGAGGATGTTCCGGATCGTGGGCAAGCTCACGGAAATGTCCTCGAGCTTGAAGTTGTCGGAGAGTCGCACGCAGACCCAGGCGGGATGGGCCAGGCTCAGCTCCAGGTTGCTCAGTCTTTGCTTGGCGACTTTCTCTTCCGCTTGCATCGGGGGTCCCTTTGAAGGTTGTATAGCCCGAATGCTTTCCGAAGAATCGAGGCCACTCCCAAACAACAAAGAACGATGCGTACGTTCCGAAGAGGACATAGATAATCTTCATTTCTTCGGGACCACGTTTACCTTGTACTTCCAATCCGCCTTTCCTCTCCTTGCTTTGCAGGCTATAGTTCACAAAGGATCTACATGCAAAGCCCCCCGCAGTGACATCTCAAGGAACACTGAATAAGTATTTTCCGTGTTCATACCAGCCTTTCCGCCGCCTACTGCGTATACTCGTTACTATACAAGCAACGTGTTTGCAAGAATCGCTTCATTCTATGCCTAGCGACGTCCTCAGCCTGTTACACAGCCTCGGCGCGCATTCATGAAAGCGGAGGGGATGCCTCTTGACAGATGGGAGAAGAACCAACTACAGCAACAGTAACACGATCACAGTAAACGTGCCACGATTCATACGCCTTCACTCTGAAATTGGAGCACTCATGATGCCTCAACGCCACGTCTTTCGCATTCCA
>CAYVWB010000056.1:0-29579 GCA_964455395.1 uncultured Desulfovibrionaceae bacterium | reverse complement strand
GGCCTTCGACCTCTGCGCCGTGGCCATGCGCGACCATGCGCCCGCCTTCAGGGGACTGCGCCTGCCCGACGAGCGGTTGCGCTGGCTGCCCTTGTGCGCGCGGCGGTCCCGGCAGGACCCGGCGCCTCCCTCCCGGCCGCCGCAGTGGGAGGCGCTTTTTGTCGGCACCAACGACCCGGTCCGTACGCCGGCGCGTCACCGCTTCCTTCGGGAACTGCAACAGGAACTGGGCGAGGCGATCCTCCATGTGACGCGGGGGCCCTACTGGGAACTCTTTCCCCAGGCGAAGGTGGTCCTCAACGTCTCCGAGCACGGCGACCTGAACTTCCGCGTCTTCGAAGCGTTGGGCTGCGGAGCGTGTCTGTTGACGCCGCTGGTGGGCCATGGCCTCACGGACCTCTTCACCCCCGGGGAGACGCTCTTCACCTATCCATCCGGCGACGTGGCCGCCGCAGCCGCCATGATCCGCATGCTGCTGGCTGACGATTCCCTGCGGCGGCGCGTGGCGGCGGCGGGACTGGCGGCCGTGGACGCGGATCAGGGCCACCGGCTCACCCACCGCGCCGCGACGCTGGACGCCTGGTTGCGCGGCATGGATCTCGCCGCGTTGCCTCGCGAGCGCCTCGCCTCGGTGGAGTCGGTGCGCGCGCGCTATCTGCGGCGGTTGTATCTCCACTTCGCGGAAACGGCGGAGCATGCGGCCATGGCGTCGGCGTATCTTCAGGAAGCGAAACGCCGCGCCGGCGGCGTCTGAACAGTAGGGCGGCGTGGGGATCGAGTGCGGGAGCGGCGCACGGACGGATTCTCCCGACGACATTGGCGAGGGCGATGGCGCGGCGGGTAGCATGCCGTCCGTCTCGTTATTGACCGCATGGACGCCGCCTTGTAACTCTTCAGAGATGAACCTGGGAGAATCGCAAGGGGCGGGGTGGCGGCGCAAGCCTCCGCTCCCGTCCTTACAACAAGGCGGACAGGGGGTGGACAATACCCCCTCGTCCAACAGAAAAGGGACTCGCGAATGTTCGCAAGTCCCTGGCTTGTCCGATGGACCATCGCGAGCGAGAAAGTGGCGCCTTGCACGTCGCCTCTCCGCCGCCGGTCCTGAAAAAAGGGTCTACATTTGCATGTAAACCCTTGGAATTGCTGGTGGGCCATCAAGGACTCGAACCTTGAACCAACGGATTAAGAGTCCGCTGCTCTACCAATTGAGCTAATGACCCCCGGGCGTCTCGCTTCAGGCGCCGCTGCGTTGCGCAGGGTCGGCCCCCGAAGCAGGCGATCCTTCTACGGGAGAGGTATGGTGATGTCAAGCGCTTTTCAGCTTTCTGGAGAATCAATGTGACGGAACTCCTTCCGTACCGGCGCGCCAGCCGGCTGGTTTTGGTGTGTGCGGCGATCCTGCTCGTGTTCGGCTGCGGGAGTTCAGCCGCCTTCACCGCTGGCGGCGACGCCGCTCCCCTCGAATCACGCTGGGAACTCCACGCCATGCCCGAAGGCGCGGCCCATCCTTACGCCGCCGTGCTGTGGCTCCTCCCGGAGGAAGACGCGTACGCCTACGCCCGCGACCCCGGCGAGACGGGGTTGCCCCTGGAGCTCGACGTCACAGCGGAGCCGCCCGCGCGAGTGGGGGAAGTGCGTTACCCCCCGGGGGTCCCCCGACCGGACGCCTTCGATCCCTCCATGACGGTGAACGCCATCGCCGAGCCTGCGCCCATCCTCGTGATGCTGGAGGCTCCACCGGAAGGGGAGCTCGTCCTCTCCGGGATGCTGCGCGGCCTGAGCTGCACCAAGGCGGCGTGTTTTCCCATCAACCGCGCCGTGGACGTCGCCCTCAGCCTACACGCGGCGTCGCCCATCGAGGAAGAAGCCTGGTGGCCCCTGCGCGACGCCGTGGCGGTTCCGCAAGCAGACGCGGCGGTCACGCAGGCCGCGCCTGACGCGCCGAAGGCTCCGGAGGACGCGACTTCGGCGGAGGATTGGCGCTTCACGCCGCAGTTCGTGGCCCCGGCGCTGGAAGTGGGGTCGTTGGCCAAGGCGTTGCTCTTCGGCGTGCTGGCCGGGCTCATCCTCAATGTCATGCCATGCGTGTTGCCTGTGGTAAGTCTCAAGCTTTCCTCGCTGGTGGCGGTCTCTTCTGTGGAGGAAGCCGGCCGCAAGAGTTCGCTGTTTCGGGAACACAACGTCTTCTTCGCGTTGGGAATTCTCGTCTATTTCGCGTTGCTGGGCGCGGTGTTGGCCACGGCGGACATGGCCTGGGGGGAACTTTTCCAGAGTCAGCAACTGGTGCTGCTGCTGGCGGCGCTCATGTTCGGGCTGGGGCTGTCGCTCTTCGGGGTGTACGATCTGCCCATCATCGATTTGAAAGGCGCCAACCACACGACCGGCAGCCCTCGCGCACAGGCCTTCGCCACGGGACTGGTGGCCACGTTGCTGGCCACGCCATGCAGCGGTCCCCTGCTGGGAGGAGTGCTGGGCTGGGTGCTGCAGCGCGGCCCCCTGGTGGTGGTGACGGTGTTCGTGGCCATCGGTCTGGGGATGAGTCTGCCCTACCTCGCCATGGCGCTGCGGCCTTCGCTGGTGCGGTTCTTCCCCAAGCCCGGGGCGTGGACGGTGCATCTGGAGCGCGTGGTGGGCTTCTTCCTCATGGCGGCTTGCATCTATCTGCTCTCCATCCTTTCGGAAAGCATGGCCACCCGGGCGCTTGTCGCCATCTGGGCGGTAGGCTTCGCCGCGTGGATGTGGGGCAAGTGGACCACCTTGAACGACTGCCGCGCGCGGCTCTTCACAGTGCGGCTGGCGGCCCTCGCCGTGGCCGGGGCGGCGTTGGCGTGGGCGGTCTTCCCCCCGACGCCGACGACGCACTGGCGGGAGTTCGACGCCGCCGCCTTCCGCCGCGACCTGGGCGAAACCACGATGGCCCTGGACTTCACCGCGGACTGGTGTCCCAACTGCAAAGCCCTGGAAGCCACCACCCTGCGGGAAACGAACCTGGAGCGCTGGAGCGAGGTCTATGGCGTCACATTCATCAAGGTGGACCTGACCCACCATGAGCCGGACCGCATGGCCCTGCTGGATGCCCTGGAGAGCAAATCCATCCCCACAGTGGCGGTGTTCCCGGCAGGGGATGACGCGAACCGACCCTACGTCTTCCGCGACATGTTCGGCGAGCAGGCCATGGAGACGGTTCTGGAACGCATCGCCGGCGAGGGAGGACTCTAGAGCGCCGTTCCGCTGCGGCAAGCTGAAGCATCTCGAACGTGGACGCCTTGCATGGCGGCTAAAAACGCGCGCGTGTGTCTGCACTGCACTGCAAGCGCATCGTCCATGGACCGATGATGCGTTCATCCTCCACTTGATTCTGCAGATCACACGCCCCGTGAATGCGTATGGGGAAGCGCCTTGCTCCGGCAAGGGCTTCCCCTTTTTGGTTTGAAACGTCCATGACTCCGGCGTGATCGCCTCCCGGGCTGCGGCTCGCGAAAGCATGGCCAAGTAGGTGAGCGATTGCTCATGAACTGGCGCTTCAAGGCGTTTCGAGAACAATCCACGCATCGCCGGGGAGGCTTTGTGCGTTTTTTCGGACAACGGTCTCGTCGGTCGAGGGGCGCAAAAAGATTTTACCGAAACAAACCATGAAAGTACGGACAAGGCCGCTATACTTTTCTTTCAGGTATAATTTTTTGCTATCAAGAAGGGCTGTTGACATCGAGATGAGTTTGATGAGAAATAATCAAAATGCATTTGCATGAGTAGAAGATGGTTGGCTGTGTGTAGTTTCGGGTATGCTTTCGTGTAGGTTTCGCAGGATGTGCTCTTGTGAGACGCGCCGCGGGAGCCGTGAGGGGGGAGCGGGCTTGTCGTGAAGGCGATCGGGGGCGATCGGGGGCGATCGGGGGCGATTCATGAACGACGGGGACCGCCGCAACGGATAACGCGAACTGTCCTGCAAGGGGGGGAACGATGGTGTTGCTCAATGATCTGGAGACGCGGCTGAAGCGAGACCCAGCGCGATGGCTCGTCACGGGGGTGGCGGGGTTCATCGGCTCCAACCTGCTGCAACGGTTGCTGATGCTGGGGCAGGAGGTAGTGGGGGTGGACAACTTCTCCACAGGCCGGCTGGAGAATCTGGAAGAGGTCCGCCGGCTTGTCGGTCCCACATTGTGGTCGCGTTTCGAACTCATCCGTGGGGACATCTGCGATTCCGCGGTGTGCGCGCAGGCGTGTGAAGGCGTTCGGGTCACCCTGCATCAGGCGGCGCTCGGCTCCGTGCCGCTCTCCATCGACGACCCCCTGGCCGCGCACGAAGCGAACCTCACGGGGTTTTTGCGCGTGCTCCTCGCGAGCCGGACCGCTGGCGTGCAGACCTTCGTCTACGCCGCCTCCAGCGCGGTCTATGGGGACAACGCCGAATCCCCCAAAGTGGAGCGCCACGCGGGGGTGTTGCTCTCCCCCTACGCCGTCACCAAGCTCGCCAACGAGCTCTACGCGCAGGTCTTCAGCGCGCTCCACGGGATGCGCACCGTGGGCTTGCGCTACTTCAACGTCTTCGGGCCGCGGCAGGACCCTCACGGCGCCTACGCTGCAGTCATCCCGGCGTGGTTCGCGACGCTCATTCAAGGCGAACGACCGCGCATTCACGGCGACGGGGAGACCACCCGCGATTTCTGCTACGTGGACAACGTGGTGGCCGCCAACCTGCTGGCCAGCAGCTGCAGCAACGTCGCTGCGGCGGGACAGGTCTACAACATTGCGTGCGGGCGCAGCACTTCGCTCAACGAGCTGTTCTGGTGGATACGCGAAGCCGTGGCGCAACGCTTTCCCGAGGCGGCGTCGTTGACGCCGGAGCACGGCCCCTTCCGGCCGGGCGATGTGCGCCACTCCCTGGCGTGCGTGGACAAGGCGCGGGTCCTGCTGGGTTTCAACCCGTCAGTGGACGTGGCCGAGGGTCTGAACCGGACCGCAGCCTGGTACATGGACCGGCTGGCGGCGCACGTCTGAGCGTCTGCCGACACGCTGGCCGTATGCGGGCTGGCGGGGGGGCGTCCGGGCCGCCGCAGCGAACCGGCGCGATATTTCGAATCAACACGGATACGCGAGCGCAGGAGCATCGTCATGCATCGAGTTCGCCGTACAGGCAGCATTCCGGCGTGGTTGGGAATTCTTGTCGTCATGGTCCTCCTGACAGGGACCGCAAGTTCGACGGCGTCGGCTGCGGCGCAGACCTTCACGCCCCGCCGCATCATGGTCTTCTACAACAGCGACGAGGGCTTGAACGAGGAGGACAATTTCTTCCGCGCCGGCTTCCAGATGGTGGCCAACTACATGGGCTACCTTGTGGAGTACCGGGACGCGGCGGCGCGGCCCCTGCCTGCCCCAGAGACGATGACGGACGTGGCCGCGGTGGTCACCAGTTTCTACTCCGGAGAGATGGCCGACCCGGACGCCTTCAACGCTTGGCTGCTGGCGCAGTCCGAGGCGGGTCGGAAGCTGGTGCTATTGGGGACGCTGGCTGGCGCGCGGCCGGACGAGACGTCGGAAGATCCGGAGCTGCACGAAGCCTTGTTCCGACAGGTGGGGCTGCGCTTCATTTCGGAGACCCTTCATGACAGGAGCATGCTGGACTATGTCCACCTTGATGACGCCATGACGGGGTTCGAGCGCGCCATGCCCCAGCCGCCTCCGGCCTGGGCGAACATCACGCTCGAGGTCCCCGGGGCGCGCACTCTGGTCGCGGTCCACCGGCGGGATCGGCCGGGGGAAGTCGGCTCCATGGTCTCGGTGGGACCGGGCGGTGGTCACGCGTTCATCGAGTTCCTGGCGTGGACGAATCCCTATACCTACGATCAGCAATGGCATGTGGACCCCTTCGCCTTCCTCGGCGCGTGTCTGCACGGCGCGCAGACCCCACCGCCGGCCTTCGCGCCGGCCATGCGCAACGGCGCGCGACTGGCCTTCACCCATGTGGATGGCGACGCCTTCGCCGGGTTTACGGAAATCCGGGCGGACGCCAACTGCGCCGAAATCCTTCGGGACGAGATCTTCACCCGCTACGATCTGCCGTTCACCATATCGGTCATCGTGGCGGAGATCGACCCCGAGCTGAAAGGCGACGCGCGCTCCATGGCCCTGGCGCAGGAACTCTTCGCGCTGCCCAACGTGGAGCCGGCTTCCCACACCTTCAGCCACCCCTTCTTCTGGGACGCCAACAAGACCGCCGACAAGCTGGGCCTCTACGGGCGCCACGCCTACACCATCCCCGGGTACGACTTCGACCCCGCCAAGGAGATCGAATACTCCACCCGATGGATCAGCGAACGGCTCGCTCCACCCGAGAAACCGTGTCGCGTGCTCTTGTGGTCCGGGGACTGCGCGCCGACTCCGGAACAGATCGCCATCGCCGACGACGCCGGCTTGCTCCAGATGAACGGCGGCGACACCGTCTATGACGATGCGCAGAACTCCCTCTTCAACGTGGCGCCGCTTTACCGCGCCGTGGGCGGCGTCCATCAGATCCACACGGGGCAGGCCAACGAGAACATCCTCACCAACCTCTGGACGGGTCCCTTCTTTGGCTACCGCAGCATCGTGGAGACCATGAAACGCACGGGGACCCCCCGGGTGTTGGCCCCGGTCAACCCCTATTATCACTTCTACAGCGCGGAGAAAGCCGCCTCCGTGGCGGCGCTCCACACCATCTACGAGTGGATGACGACCCAGGACCTCGCGCATGTCTTCGCTTCGGAATGGATTCTCGCCGTGCGGGGGTTCCTCGAAGGCCGCATCGTGAACACCGCGCCGGACCGTTACCGCTTCTCCCATTTCGGCGCGTGCCGCACGGTGCGGTTCCCCCCGGATGCGCACGACCCGGACCTGGAGCGCTGCGCCGGCGTGCTCGGCTACAGACGCACGGCGGAAGGGCTCTTCATCCACTTCATGCAGGACGCGCAGGAAGCCGTGGTCACGCTGGACGCCGCCCCCCAGAGGATTCCGCACATCCGGCAAGCCAGCGGCGAGGTCCGCGACTTCACCGCCAAGGAAGGCGGCGCCGCCTGCGTGTACGAGGGGCCTGCGCCGGGGTTCGTGGAATTCGCGGGGTTGGCGCCGGATACACCCTTCACCGTGCGCGTGGGCGAGCAGTCGTCCATACGGCAGAGCAACGCGGACGGCGTGATGCGAGTGGACGCGACCCGACTTGAACGTGTGGAGGTGGCCCCATGAAACACCCCGTGCCCTCACTCCTCCTTTTCGCGGCCGTGGTGGTGGCGATAGCCTACGCCGCCTTCCCCAGCGAGCGCGAGATGCTCGAATTGCTGATGGCGAGCGGCAAGCTGGACCGCGCCTACGAGATGACGCCGCACGCCGTGGAATCCGCCAAGGATGACTTCGGCATGCTCGTTACGGCGGCGGAAGTGCTCGAATTCAACGGTGAAGGCGACCGCGCCGTGGCGACCCTGGAGCACGCCCTGGCGCTGAAACCCAACAACCTGTCCGCGCTCCAGCAGATGGTGAACTATCTCATCTGGAACCGCCGCAAACGTGAGGTCCCCCCCTATCTGGAGCGCATCTACGCTCTGGAGCCGAGTCGTCGCGAGCTCCTGTTGGAAATCTACCATGTCCACTTCGCTCACGGCATGATGGACGAAGCCGGCGCAGCCATGGCGCGCTACATCCTCGCCGCGCCCACGCCAGATTCCACCGACGAGCCGAAGACCCCGACGCCCGTCCCGACCCTCGAGAACTTCCTCGCGCCCGTCTTGCGCACCCTGGCGCGCGCGCGACTGGAGCATGGTCCCGACGTGCTGCGCGATCAGGTCATGATCAGCCTCTTCGCCCTGCAGGAAGAGCACGGGGACGCCACGCCTGCAGCCGATCCCGAAGCCTTCCAGACGCACCTCGCCCTGGCCATGGCGCACTGCATCCAGACCGGACGCCAGGCGCTCGCAAAGGAACTCGCCGCCACGTGGGACCTGCGGCTGGGGCTGGACCGCGTCACGCAACAACGCTTCGGCTTCCTGCTTCTGGAAAGCGGTTATGCGGGACAGGCCGCGCGGTACCTGGAGACGCTGGCCGACGCCAGCCCCGATCCCCAAGGGGAAACCACTTCCCCGGAAGCGTCTGTCGGCCAAGCCCTTCCCGCCTCACGCGCCGTCAGGGACGCCGCCATTCGCAAGCAGGCGTTCGAAGCGAGTCTCGTCGCTCAGGAGTTCACCCTCGCCGAGCGGTTGCTCCACGCCCTGGAGCGCGATGGCGATCCGCAAGCTCATCTGCGATTGCTGGCCAGCGTCCATGAAGCCTCCGGCGCGCCGGAAAAGATGACGCGCGCGTACATGAAGCTCGTCGCCGCAGGAGGCGCCGACAGCCAGGACCTCAGACGCATGATGGAGGCGGCGCAGTGGGCCGACGACAAGGCCTTGCTGCGCGAGGCCGTGACGCTCACGGAGGAGGCCCTCGCCACGGAAGCAAAGTCGGTCTCACCGGCGATGCAACATCTGCTGGGGGAAACATGGCTCGCTCTGGAGGAGCCGGCGCGCGCCTACCCCTGGTTCAGACAGCTGTTCCTGCTGAAACGCGACGCAGCTGCAGCCCGCGCCATGGTGGAGGCCGCCGCTGCGACAGTGGTCCATGCGCACGAGGGACAGGCCCGGCCGCAGAACTCCCGGGCGGCGCTGCTGGAGGCCCTGGAAGCCGCGCTCGCGGCTTTCCCCGACGACACGAAACTGCTGGCGCAGGCCGCCGAGCAGTATTTCGCCATGGGCGACCACCAAGCGGGTGAGCGCGCTCTGCGCCGCCGTCTCGCCGTGACGCAGCGCAGTGAAGATGTCCTGACGTACCTGGAGACCGTGGGGTACGCCGGCGACGCCGCCTTGACGAAAGCGGCCGTGGACGCCGCCGAGGCGTTCATCGCGCAGACGAATCCGGCGCCAACGCACGTGCGGGAGCTGCGGTTGCGCATGGCGGAGATCCTGGGGTGGGTGGGCATGGAAGAAGCCCGCGCGCGACAACTCGCCCGCGCTTACGAGGCTGGCGTGGACGACCTGGACACCCTGCGCGCCGCCGCCCATGGATTCCTGGGAGCCAAGCAGTACGACAAGGCCCTGCCGCTTTTCCAGCGCATCGCCGCCGCCGGAGGGGATCTCCAGGACCTCTTCGCCTATCTGGACGCAGCCGCCGCCGCGCAGGACCAACGCGCCTTGCGCAACGCTCTCAGGCTGGGAGAAGACGCCTTGGCGCGCACGAATCCCACCCAACGTCGCCATCGGGAACTGCGGCGTCGACTCGCGGACGCTTACGGTTGGGTGGGCCGGGAAGACAAGCGCGCCACGTTGCTGGCGTCCGTGGCGGAGGACACGCCAGAGGATCTGGAAGCGGCGCTGGACGCCGCCGAGGCTGCGGACAATGCGCAACTTGCCGAGCTCGCATTGCGTTACCACGAGCGGGCGTACAGCCTTGCGCCGCACAGCCATGAACTCGCCGCAACCCTGGCGGAGCGCTACCTCTGGGCTGGTCGGGAGGAGCAGGCGGCAGTTCTGCTGGAAAGGCTGGCCCGAACCGGCGACACGCCCCCGGGGACACGGTTGTTGCTGGGCCGGCGCGCCGTCACGGCGCAGCGGTGGGCAGAAGCCGTGGGGTATCTGGAACCGCTCCACCGGAGCGGAGCGCTCGCGCGGGATGACGCCTTCGCCTACGCGCTCGCGCTCCAGCGGTCGGGCAGGGACGCCGACGCGCAGCACATCTTCATGCAACTCGTCGAGACCAACGCCAGCGACCCCGGCTTCCTCGCGGAACTCGGCGGAGAGGC
Source organism: uncultured Desulfovibrionaceae bacterium (assembly GCA_964455395.1). Classification (GTDB taxonomy): domain Bacteria; phylum Desulfobacterota; class Desulfovibrionia; order Desulfovibrionales; family Desulfovibrionaceae; genus CAYVWB01. Next base: position 19,780 of record CAYVWB010000056.1, on the reverse strand, counting down.
GCTCTTTGCGGACATGCCGCGTTTGGCCGAGGACTGTTTCTCCCGCGCTTTGCGCGTCCAGGCGGACAACGCTGCGGCGCTCAAGGGACTGGGCCTCGCCTTCGCGGCCATGGGCGACCACGTACGCGCCATCGACCCCATGCAACGCTACGTCCTCCTGCGCGGCGACGATGCGGAAGCCCGCTACCTGCTCGCCGGTTACTATGAAGCCTCCGGACAAGGCGAACGCGCCGAGGCCGAATACCGGGCGGCGCTGCAGCTCCTGCGTGCGCCGGAAAGCGCCTCCTCGAACGGCCAGGGAGGTGACTCATGACAAGCGCTCGCCGCATCGCGCGCCGGCTGCTCGTGCTCGTGGGAGTGGCCGTGACGCTTTGGGGGACGCCGACGCACGCGCAAGCGCCCTTCGCTTTCGACATCCAGACCCGGGAACGCATGCAAGCGCGTCTCCTGGAGCGCAACGGCCGTGTGGCCGAAGCCATGGCCGCCTATCAGCGCCTGCTCGCCGAGCATCCCGAAGATCATGACATCCGGGACGAATACCTGGACGCGCTCATCCGACACGAACGCCATGACCACGCCGAAGCGCTGCTCCGGGACTGGATGCGGCGCGAACCGGAGTCCCCGACTGCCGCCAGACGCATGGCCGAGCTGTATATGGCGCAGGGACGCTCGGCGCAAGCCGCACACGCCTACGAAACGGCGTTGCGCCTCGCCGAACGCCGTGGCGATCCCCCGGACCTCTACGCGTTGGAAGGCCTCGCCTACGCCTATTGGGATCTCGGCAAGGAGCGCGACGCCTTGCAACGTTTCAGGGAGCTGGAAACGTTGCAGCCGGACAACATGGAAGTGCGCGAGCATATCCGTGTGCTGTGTCGGGAACGGCGCACGAAGTATGTCTCGCCGTGGGCGCCGCGTTCGAGGCGGCTCTGTCCCTGAGCAGGGCGGCTTGATGGGGGGAAGCGCCTTCAGCCGGGGGGGCCGGGGGAGACGCGCGACGGTCCGCAACGGTCGAACGCCAGCGGATGAGGCCGGAGGTCGTCGCGGCAACGAAGTATCGGAGCATCGTCACGAAAGGGGGAATCATGAGACTGACCGAATACACGAAGGTGAAAGGCGAGTTGACCGGCAACGTGGGCGGCGCGGATGCAGCTGTTGTCGCCGCGCCGCCGGCGCGGATCAGAACGCCTCGTTGGGAGGGCTTCCCGCTCCCGCAGGCCGAGCCGAAAAGCCTTGCTGCAGACGGCGCGGCGTGGGCGGATGACCAGCTGCGCTTCGGACGCATCCTCATGGAGATCATGCTCGGCCTGGCGCTCATATCGCTGGTCAACATGCTCTTCTTCAGACAAACGCCAGGGTTTCTTGGGGTTTCGCCACATCCTTACTGGCTGGTGGCGGCGTTCATCCCCGTGCGGTACGGCTTCGCTGCGGGGGTGGCGGCCGGGCTCGCTTCGGGACTGCTCTACGTGGGCTTCGCCTTGTGGGAGACGCCGGACATTTCGCTCATGGACATGCGACGGGTCGCTTTCTGGGGCGCGCCTGTGGCGTTTGTGCTGGGGGGCGCGCTGTTGGGAGAAATCCGTCAGTCCCAACGGGAAGTCGCGGGGCGTCTGCGTGACGAGTTGCACAACGCCCGACGCGCCGGCGCGCAGCTGCAGCGTCGTCACGCCGCGCTCGTCGCCGCCAAGGAGGAGGTGGACGCGCGGCTCTCCCTGCAGAGCCGGACCCTCGCCACCTTGTATGAGGGCGCGCAGGCGCTCCGCTCGCTGGATGAGAGCGCCATCTGCCCGGCGGCCCTCGACCTGCTTCATGACTATGTCGGCGCCACGCGTTCCTCCATCTATCTCCTGGAGGGGGAAGCCCTCGCGCTGGCGGCGTGGAAGGGCGGGGGGGCGCCGCCGCCGGCCTTCGCCTCCCACCGGGAAGGGACCATGGCCGCCGCCGTACGCCACGGTCGGACGCAGAGTCTGAACGTGGCGCTCTATGCGGACCGCCGGCGTGACGACATCCTCGTCAGCGCGCCCATCCGTCATGGCGTCACGGGGGCCGTGCTCGGCGTCATGAACGTGGAGGACGCGCCATTCCTCAAGTTCAATCAGATGAACGTGGAGCTGACTTCCTTGCTGGCGGACTGGTGCGGCGCCAGTCTGGCCAATGCGCGGGAACACCAGGCGGCGCGCGCCCGGCTCATTCTGGATGACGACCTCCACGCCTACACCCCGGCCTATCTCGACCTCCGTCTGCAGGAGGAGTTCCAGCGCGCTGCCCGTTACGGGTTGCCCCTCGCCGTGCTCGCTCTCCGGCTGCGCGGTCTGGAGGCCATGTCCCCGGAGGCGCGCGCCAGCTGCCTGCGGGCCTTCAGCAGCGCCGTGAAGGCCAAGGTGCGCGCGCTGGATCTATTGTTTTTGCGGGATCATGAAGGCGGCTTCGCGCTGGTGACGCCCAATACGCCCAAGGAGGGCGCGGCGGTGGTCGCACGGGCCATCATGGCGCAGTACGCCGAACACGCCGAGGCTTTGGGCGACGGCGGGGTTGTCTTGGGAGGCGGGGTGGCGGCCATGGAGGAGCAACATCCGGACGCCACGGCCATGCTCGCGGCGGCGGCGCAGGGAGCCGATCATGAGACGTGATACGACGCACGACGAATGGGAGCCCCCCGTGGGGGATCGCTGCGGATGCGCGCAGGCGTCAGGGGGAACGGTGCGTCCGAACCGCGCGGGGCGGCTCCTGCTGGCGGGCGTGGCCGTGGCTGCGTTGGTGGTGGAAACGGGGGCGTTCTGGCTGTGGCGCGCTTCGGTGGAGGGCGACGCGCCGGGTTTTGTCGACGCGCTGGGCTTGGTTGGCGTGTCGGGTTTGATCTGGACGTTGGGCGCGCTGGTGCTGCACTTCCTGCAGGGGGGGCTCTTCTGGGCGACGGCGCAGTCCACCCGCGCAACGACTCGGGGAACGTTCATGCTGGCGGCGTGGCTGGCGTGGTTCCTGCCCGGCGTGGGCGCAGCCGGCGTGCTGGCTGCGGCCTTGGCGAGCCTCTGCATGCGGCCGCTGGGGCTCGCCAGGGAGTTCGAACGCAACGCCGGAAGCGCGTCAGTCATGGAGGGCTTCGAGATCGAGTCGCACCTCGAGGCCATAGGCGGGCTGGAGGCGTATCTACAGGACGAGCTCTCCACCCGTCCCGTGCTGGACATCGCCAGGGGGGACGACGTCCAGCTCAAGCGCGGCGCCGTGAAGCTGTTGCGGGAGCGCGGCGGTCCGGAGGCGGCGCGGCTCATCCACCGTTTCCTCCAGGACCCGGACGCCGAGGTGCGGCTCTACGCGCACACGGCGCTGGCGCGCCTGCAGGAGGAGTTGGTCCGCACCCTGGAGGCTGCGGAAGAGGCCGCCCGTCGCGGTGGTCCCGATGAGGCCGCAGCCCTGGCGCGACTGTACTGCGGGTGCGCCGAAGGCTGCCTCGCCGACGACGCCTTGACAGGCCACTACCTGCAACGCGCATGCGAGGCCTGGGAGCGGGCGCACGCCCTGAATCCTGGGGACCCGGCTGTGGCGCTGCAGTTGGGGGAGACCCTGCTGCAGGCGAAACGCCATGACGAAGCGCTGCCTCTGCTGGAGGCCGCGACGCAGGAGCCCGCCTTGGCCTTGGAAGCCCGGCTGGCCCTCTGCCGGTTGCATTACGAACGCAGGGACTACGACGCCTTGGCCGCACAGGCGCGGGCCATGCGCTCGGTCTCGGCGTGCGCTTTCGCATCGGTGGACCCGACCATGGAGGCGTTGCGGCGGTTCTGGGCTGCGCCCCAGGCCGTGGGGTTGCGCGTGGATGCGCGCGAGGAATGCAAGGGGGATGAGAAACAGCGGAGGATCGCCATATGACCCACGATGTCTGTCTGCTCCTGGAAGGCTCCTATCCATATGTCGTCGGGGGCGTGTCCTCCTGGACCCACGCGCTTGTCAAGGCATTGCCCGATGTGGACTTCACGGCGCTGTGCATCCTGCCTTCCAGCGAGGTCCCCTGGGAGCCCGTCTATCCGCCGCTGCCGAATTTTCGGGAGCATCAGGTCTTTCACCTGCACGACCCCACGCCGCAGGAGCGCACGCGGGGGAAACGACCGAAGCCTGCCGCCATGGCCGCACTGCGTCGGTTCCACAAGAGTCTCATGCAGGGCGGAGTCGACGGTTTCGACGAGGCGGCGTCTCTTTTCCGCGAGGGCGGCGTCTCCATCCCCGCGCTCATGCACGGCGGGGACGCCTGGGAGATGTTGCTCGACCATTACCGCGTGGACGAAAGCGAGGATTCCTTCATCGACTACTTCTGGACTTACCGCATCTCGCATGCGCCGCTCTTCAGGGCGTTGCAGGCGCGACCGCCCGAAGCGCGCGCCTACCACGCGCTCTCCACGGGATACGCCGGCCTCGTGGGGGCGGCGCAAAAGGCTGTCACGGGTCGGCCCCTGTTGCTGACGGAACACGGTCTCTATTTCAAGGAGCGCCGCATCGAGATCGCGCAGGCGGAGTGGATTTTCGCGCCGCCGCGGCGGCAGGCCCGGCCGGAGCGGGAGTTGAATCGGCTGCACGCCGTCTGGGTCCGCCTGTTTCATGCGTTGAGCCGCATCACCTACAGCAAAGCCACGCGGATATTCACCTTGTTCGAAGGCAATCGGGAACAGGAGATCGCCGACGGCGCCGATCCCGCCAGCATCGAGGTGCTGCCCAACGCCATCGATCCGGACCGCTTTCTGGATCTCCGGACGGACAGCGGCGGCTTGCGTGACAAGCCCACGCCGGTTGTCGGCTTCGTGGGCCGGGTGACGCCCATCAAGGACGTCAAGACCTTCATCCGCGCCATGAAGATGGTGGCTGCGGCGTCGCCCCGGGTGGAGGCGCGCATCATGGGCCCCACGGAGGAGGATCCCTGGTACGCCGAATCGTGTCGCGAGCTCGTTCGGGAGCTGGGACTGGAGGACGTGGTGCGCTTCACGGGGAATGTGAACGTGGTCGACCACTATCCCGACCTGGACGTGCTGGTGCTCACCAGCATGAGCGAGGCGCAGCCTCTGGTGCTGCTGGAGGCTCCCTGCGCCGGCATTCCCTGCGTGGCCACGGACGTGGGCGCCTGCCGCGAACTCCTGGAGGGCCGCACTCCCGAAGACAGGGCTCTGGGGCCCTCCGGCATGGTGAGTCGTCCTGCGGACCCCGCGGACACGGCGCGCTGCATCCTCCATATCCTCAACGACCCGGATGTGTGGGAAGCCATGTCCCTGGCTGGCAGAAAGCGTGTGCTGCAGTACTACGGCGCACGAGACCTCTATGACCGATACGCCGCGGCGTATCGCGAGTGCATGTTGCAGGAGGCGTGAGATGGCAGGCATAGGTTTCGAACTGCGGAAGATGCTGGACAAGGATTCCTACTTCCATGACGCCAAAGCGTACGCGTACGCCGCGTTGGTCACTTCGGGACCGTGGATGCTTTCCATCCTCTGTTTCGCGGTGCTGGGGTTCTATCGTCACAGTGGACTCACCTGGTTTTCGCAAGAGGTGTTCCGCGCCACCATCATCTATACATACGCGCTTTCGCTCATCGTCACGGGACTCGTTCAGGTGGTCGTCACCCGATATCTGGCGGATCAGCTCTACTGCAAGCGTCATCACATGACCCTGCGCACGTTGTGCACCAGCGCTGTGTTGCTGCTGCTGACGGGAGCGCCGGCGGCCGTACTCTTCTTCTCGCAGCTGGAGGCGTCCGTGCTGTACAGAGCCACGGCGGCGCTCACCTTCGTCATCGTCAGCCTCATCTGGCTCGCGATGATCTTCCTTTCCGCCATCAAGGACTACATGAGCATCGTGTGGGCGTTCTTCGTCGGCGCGACGTGCAGCGTGGCGGGGGCCCTGGCGTTGAAAGGCTCCCTGGGGCTGGAAGGCTACCTCCTGGGGTTCGCGCTGGGCCAGGCCGTGACGTTCTTCTGGCTGCTGGCGCGGCTCTGGGTGGAGTATCCCGACGCCCCGGCCTGGGACCGGGGCCTGCTGCGCTATTTCCGCACACATTGGGAGCTGGTGGCGGTGGGTGTGGCGTACAATCTGGGAATCTGGGCTGACAAGCTCGTTTTCTGGATGTTTGCGCCGGATGCCCGCGCCATAGCGCCGCATCTTGTCACACATGATCTGTACGAAGGTCCCATCTTCGTTGCGTACATCACGGCTGCGCCCACGCTGGCGGCGTTTCTGCTCAAACTGGAGACGCGGTTCTTCGAGCGCTACCGCGGTTACTATGCCGCGCTCCTGGAGAAGCGCAGCTACACGCGCATCCTCCAGGCCAAGGCCGCCATGGTTTCGGCGCTGGCGCGCGGCTTGCGAGAAGCGCTCATTCTGCAAGGATTCGTCACGCTCACGTGCATGCTCTTCAGCAGGGAACTCGCCATGCTGGCGCGGTTTTCCCCCCTGCAGCTGCCCATTTTGCGCATTGCGTTCGTGGGGGCGTTTCTCCAGGCGTTGCTCATCATCGCCATCATCGTGCTCTGCTATTTCGACCTGCGCCGACGCGTGCTGGTCACGGCGCTGGTCTTCGTCACGGCCAACGCGGGTTTTTCCTGGTTGTCCATCCAGCTCGGTCCAGCCTGGTACGGACACGGGTATTGTTTCGCGTGCCTGATTGCGTTGCTCGTCGCCGCCGCGAGCCTCTTCGACGCGCTGGATTCCCTGGAGCGACTCACCTTCACCGGCCAACCCCTGACAAGCGAGTGACCCATGGAGATCGCCCTGCAACTGCTTACCGTATCGCTCCTGCTCGTCTCCCTGAGCCTTGCCGGCGCCGGCTGCGCGCGCCAATCGATCACGCCGGCGCTCCAGACGGACGCGCAAGGCGGGTGGGCCTATTGGCTGCAGAACCCGAACCTGGAAGTCCTCGCCGCCACGGACTGCGCCATCGTGGTCATCGACTACGCCGCCGGAGCCCGCGTCGGGGAGACGGGGGAGGGCGCGCCCTTCACTCGGGAGGACCTCGCCGTGCTCCAGGGCAAAACGCGACTCGCCTATCTCTCCATCGGGGAAGCCGAAGAGTACCGCTTCTACTGGAAACCCGCGTGGAAAGCGCAGCCGCCTGCGTTTCTGGGTCAGGAAAACCCCGACTGGCCCGGCAACTACAAGGTCCGCTACTGGGAGGAAGCGTGGTGGGAGGACGTGCTGGAGCCCTACCTGGACCGCATCCTGGAGGCGGGTTTCGACGGCGTCTATCTGGACATCATCGACGCGTACTGGTTCTGGAGCGAACAAGGCCGTGATCTGACCCAGGCTGCGGACGAGATGGTCGTACTGGTGAACCGCATCGCGCTGTACCTGGAAGCGAAGTCCGGACGGAACAAGATCGTCTGTCCGCAGAACGGTTTGAGCTTGCTGCAGGACGCCTCGCCCAAGGCCGCCCGACGGTTCCTGCGCGTGGCGGACATGTTCGCCGTGGAGAGTCTTTTCTACAACATCTACAGCGAAGACGACCAGGCGAACCGCATGGCGCTCGTGCGGCAGGTCCTCGCCGCGGGCAAGCCTGTTCTCAGCGTCGAATACATTGCGCCGGAGGAGGTGCCGAGCTACGTGCGCAAGGCCGCCGCTTTTCCCGGGCTGCTGCCTTGCGCGGCTGCGGCTCATGCACAACTGGACGGATTGATGGCGCCGTGTTTGCAACCCAAGCCGTGAGCGCGGAGTTTGCCTTGCGTCCCGGAGCGTACTACAGTCCGGATGGAAAGCGCGGCGCGCCGGAGCAGGACTCGGGCGCGTTGGGGGACGCAGCAGCGCCACGCCGTGAACACACAGGCCAGAGGGGGGCGGATGCAGTTCGTCGTTGGCGCAATTCGGTCGGGTGGCGTGACGTGCGCTGCTGTGGTTGTGGCGACGCTCGTCGTTGCGTGCGTCGTATGCCCGGCGGGCGCAACCCCGGCGCGGGGCGCCACGGCGGACGCCTTGCACGAGGTCACGCTCCAGCTGCGATGGGACCACCAGAGCCAGTTCGCCGGCTACTACGCCGCGCAGTGGCAAGGCTTCTACGCCGAGCAGGGCCTGCAGGTGACGATCCGACCCGGCGTGACGTCGGACGGCCGCATCCTCTCCGCAGTGGAGGAAGTGCAGACCGGCAGCGCGGAATTCGGCGTGGGCGGCGCGGACATCCTCATCGCCAATGACAAGGGGGCCTCCCTCGTCATCCTCGCCAGCATCTTCCAGAAGAGCGCCGCGGCGTTCTACGCCTTGCCGGAGACCCCCCTGGAATCCGTGCAGGACTTCACCCGTCTGCGGGTGGCTCGCAACGTCAACGATCTCATCGATGTGGAGCTCCAGGCCATGCTCCTCGCCGAAGGGGTGAATCCCGAGTCGTTGCAGTCCTATCCCCTCACGCCGGATGTGCAGTCCCTGCTGGAGCGCGCCGTGGACATCGTCCCCGGGTACACCATCGCTGCTCCCTTTGTCCTGAAAGAAGCCGGCGTGGAGTCGCCCCGGGTGCTCAGGCCGACGCAGTTCGGCGTGAACTTCTATGGAGACACGCTCTTCACCACCCAAGCCATGGTGGGGGAGGAGCCAGAGCTCACCGCGCGGTTCCGACGCGCCACCGTGCGCGGATGGATGTACGCCCTGGCGCACCCGGACGAGATGGCCACCCGCATCAGCGCGGAGCTGTCGCGCTCCATCACGCTGGAGGACCCCCTCGCGTTCAACCGGTTTCAGATGGAGCAACTCCGGGATCTCACCCTGCACCCCACGGTGCCGCTGGGCCATGTCAATCCGCAGCGTTGGGCCATGATGCACGCACAGCTGAAGGACCTGGGGCTGGTGGACGGCGAGTTCGACGAGTGGGCGACCATCTACGATCCCGAAGCGCGACTCATCGCCGAACAGGAACAGTTGGAGCAGGGTTTGCTGATCGGCGTCGTGGCGCTGGTGGCAATCTCTGCGGTGGTGCTGCTCTGGGTGGCGGCCCTGCGCAAGACCGTGCAAGAGCGCACCCGCGACCTGTGGGAGAGCGAGAACAAACTGCGGACCCTCGTGGAGGCCGCGGGAGCCGGGGTCATCATGCAGGATGCGACAGGCAGAATCGTCCTGTGGAACCGCGCCGCGGCGACTGTGTTCGGGATGGAAGCCGAGGATATCCTCGGCGCCGCGACGAACTCGCAGGCGTGTGCGATCATTCACGATGACGGCTCGCCCATCACCGAGTCGGAAGATCCTTTCCGTTTCACGCTGCACACCGGAGACCCCCTGCGCGACGTCGTCATGGGGGCGCGGCGGGGGGATAGCGTCTGCTGGCTATTGATGAACACGCGGCCCATGCGCGCTCCCGGCGACGGCGGGCTCCTCGGCGTGGTCATCACCTTTTCGAACATCACGGCGCGCAAGGCTGCGGAAGCCGCTCTGCGAAAGGAGCGGGAGCGCTTCGAAGCCATCGCCAACTACACCAGCGACCTGGAGATGTGGCACGGCCCGAACGGCCGACTCGTGTGGGTGAACCCGGCCGTGAAAACGCACACGGGGCGCGAGGTTGCGGAGTGCATGGCCATGGAGGGCTTCCCCTTCCCGATCATCCATGAGCAGGACCGCGACCGCCTCGCCAGGGAGTTCGAAGGCGCCTTGCGCAATGGCGGGGACACGATGAACGACTGTCGTTTCCGTCTCCTGCGCGTGTCCGGGGAAACCCTCTGGATGTCCCTCTCCTGGACGCCCATCTACAATACCACAGGCGAGTACCAGGGGTTGCGCTCCAGCGCGAGGGACATATCCGAGCGCGTCTCCATGGAGCACTTCCGCGAGGACCTGGAACGCGTCACCCGCCACGACTTGCGCAGCCCCCTGGCTGCGGCGCTTTCCGGCATGCAGGTGCTGCAGCGTCAGACATCCCTGGATGAGGACCAGCGCCAGATCGTGACCATGGTGGAGCGCTCCTGCGCCCACATGCTGGAACTTATAGACCGCTCCCTGGAACTCTACCGGCTGGAGTCCGGGGCCTACACGCCGGCGCGGGAGTCCTTGGCGCTCAGCGTGGTCTTTCATGAAGCGCTCCACGACCTGGGCGACCTGGTCCGGCAGCGAGGGGCAGAGATCCAGGTTCGGGGAGAGGCCTACGTTCTCGGGGAGCGGGCCCTGTGTCGCAGCATGCTGGTGAACCTGTTGCGCAACGCCCTGGAGGCGATGCCCGCACGGGGCGGCGTGGTGCAGGCGCAGCTGGGGGCCCATCAGACCGAGGGCGTGGCGCGCATCGCCAATCCGGGGGAGGTGCCGTCGGACATCCGCCATACATTCTTCGAGAAATACGCCACCAGCGGCAAAGCGCGGGGCACCGGCCTGGGCGCTTATTCCGCGCGGATGATGGCCCGCGCCATGGGCGGGGACGCAAGGCTCATCGCCACCGGCAAGGGCCGTACGGTCATCGAGGTGCGACTCCCCCTCGCCGCCGCCGCCGAAGCCGTCGACTCACACGAGGCGGGGCAGGTTCCGCCTGCTTCCCAGGGATGATCAAGCCGTGGCGCGATTGGCGAGCGACGCCGCCGTGTGGACGGAGAACGACCCCCACGCGCGGCCGTCGACCTTGGCGGGGCCGGAGGCGCTGCGTACGCCTTCGCGGGAGCATGCAGGCGAACGCCCCATGTCCCGCACGGAAGCAGTCCATGCGTTGGTGGGGGAGAAGCGTTCGTCTCTCGTGTCGTACAGCGCGCGGGGGGACGCCCGAAGTATTCAGGCGTCGGCTTCATGGCCGGACGAAGTGGGGACTCGGTCGGCGCGCTTCCTGGCGGCATGGCGGGACAGCGCGCCGTGGGAGTCCGATGGCGTCAGGCGTCACCTGAAGCCATTGGAGGCCATCAGCCGTCATTCAGGGACTCTGGAAGTATCCGGACGTCATCCAGAAACTTGTGACATCTCCCGACGTCAGGGGGGAGCGCATGCGATGGGCGTTGACTCCCGGCGACGCTCGCCCTAGGCTCGAAGCGGCGTGGGCGCGGCGTTCCCTCCCCCGGGAGAGGCCTCGGCCTGCGTGTTTCCCCACCCTTCACGACAGCAGAACACGATGCCAGCACTCACGCGCGATCTCGTCTTTTTCCATATCATGAAGACTGCGGGCACCACCGTGGTCAAACTGCTGGAGGACGCCTTCGGCGCGGAGGCGTCCTGCCCCTTGCCGCGGCATCCCGGCGCGGCTGAAGGGCCGTTCCTCGAAACCGTCACGGCGGCGCGTCCGCTCGTCATCAGCGGGCACCCGGATCATCTCCATCACCTCTGGCGCGCCGCGCTGGAGCGGCCCCGGCCCCGCGACGCCATGACATTCCTGCGCCATCCCGTGGAGCGCTATCTCTCCTGCTACAATTTTCTACGGCGCAGCAACTACGTGCACGCGCATGTGGGCGCGTTCACGCTGAGTCTGGAAGAAGCGCTGGACTGCGACGACCCTCGGCTGACCGGCAACCTGATGACGAAGGTCCTCGCTTCTCTCGACGCCTTTGACGAGCCCCGTGACTACAGGACGCCAGCCACTTCCAAAGATCTCGCCGCCGCCGTGCGGGCGCTGGAATCCATGACGTTTTTCGGGATGTCGGAGGAGTTCCACCTCAGCTATGCGCTCATGGCGCACACCTTCGGCTTCTCCACGACGGAGATCACTCGGTGGAACGTGAACCGGAACTACCCCAGACGCGAGGACCTGCCGCGGCGGGTGCTCACGGCCATCAGGCTGCGGCACGTCTACGATCTGGAGCTGTACGCCGTGGCTGCAAAACTGTTCCAGCAGCGTGTGGGCGAAGTGGGGGAGGCGCTTGCGCCTCTGGTACGGTCCATTACGGAGTCGCCGACGGTCTACATGGTCAAGCCCGTCGACCCCGTCCAACCCGTCGACACCGCCAAGCAGGATGACCGAGGCGGGGAGGGCGAAGGCGCCGCCTGAACGGCGTCGAGTCTCGACATCATGGGAGCGCATGCCACGGCGGAAGCCGCTGCGGCGACGCAGAGCCCGGGGCCGGCGTCGGGAGTGCGTCGCGACCGGTCGCCTGGTGCGGAAGGCTTCAGAGAGTCCAAAGATTCCGGTTGGTTCGAGGGGTGCGAAGCCTGCTGCTGAGCCATGCCCGGCGCGGGTCACGTCAACAGGAGATACGCGGCGGCCTGGAGCAGGCCGATGATGGCGCCCAGCACGCCGCCCAGCCGTTCGATGAATCGGAACTCCCGTTTCATGAGGGATTCCAGCATGGTCTCCAGTTCTTGCATGGAGAATGCCGCCACCTTGTCGCGCACCAGGGCCTGGACGTCGAAGTTGCGCTCCAGTTCGTCCACGGCGACATCGAGGAACTTCGGCGCCAGGGAGTCCAGCTGTTCCGTCAGAGCCTGCTTCAACCGTGGTTTCACCTTGTCCGTCAGGAACATGGTCGCCATGGGCAGGGTGGCTGGGAGGCGGTCGTCCAGCAAGGTGTCCACATACTCTTCGGCGAGGTTGTGGAACCGCGCCATGAAGGCGGGGTCGCGCATGAACGCCGTGACGTCCTCGTGGGAGATGAGCTCCTGCGCCACCATGCGACCCAGGTTTTCCGCCAGAGCCGCTTGCCGTTTGGGGAAGACGCCTTGGAAGGTCACGCCCAGCACGCGGCGTGGCGTGTGCGGTCGAAAGAGCATCTTCACGGCGATGCGGTTGGTCGCCCAACCGATGAGGCCGCAGATGAGGGGGGAAATGATGAACAACGTCCAGGGGGGAAGCATTGGAGAATTCATGGCGATTGGGGTAAGTAGGGGGTGAAGGCGACGTCGTCGCCGTTGGCGAAAACCCTCAGCCCCGGGGAGCGGAAGGCTCATGAAATACATCTGCTTTGAAGACCAGGCCGGCCACGCCGTGCCCATCGTCTTTCCTGACAGGATAGGGCACGCCGAGATGCGCGAGCAGATGCCCTACGGCGTGGTGCTCGGCGCTGGCTACGTGGAATTGGACGACTGTCGCGAGGGCCCTGCGTCCACGCCTCGTGCGCCCTTGCCGGAGCGCCGGTTGCGTTGTCATGGCGACGCGCCGGAGCTCGGCGTCAAGGCTCGGCCGGAAGACGCCGCGGCCATCGCCGCCGCTTTCGGGAGAGAATCATGACCGTTCTTTCCGACGCAGCTCTGGAATCGCTCCGTAATCGCTTGAGCCGGTGCGAGACCTGGCCCTGTACCTATATTTTCAAATTCATCGTCCCGCAAGGTTCCTGTGCGCGTTTGGCCGCCGTGCTGGATATGTTGCCCACCTGCGAGCGGGCCTCTCGCTCTGGCAAGTATGTCAGCTTCACTTTCGAGCGTCACATGTCGTGCCCGGAAGAGGTGGTGATGATCTACCAGAAGGCCTCCACCGTCGAAGGGGTCATCGCTCTGTGAAGGCGAGGGCTGCCGGCGACGCCGCTTCGGCAAGGTCTGGATGGAGCGAGTCGGCGCAGTGAAGGGCGTCTGCGTGGCCGCGCCTGCATCCGGCTCGGGGAAGACGCTCGCCGTCATGGGGCTGGTGGCGGCGCTCACCCGCCGCGGCTTGGCCGTGCAGTGTCTGAAGGCCGGTCCGGACTACATCGACCCGACTCACCACACGGCCCTCTCCGGCCGGCCCAGCCACAATGTGGACGGCTGGATGCTGGGCTGGGACGACGTGCTGGATATCGCCCGCCGCGCGGCGTCCGGGACGCTTGCCGGGAGCGCCGCCTGCTTCGCACAGGGCGCGGCGCCCCCCCGGGCGGGCCCCTGTGATGTGCTGCTCCTCGAAGGGGCCATGGGGCTTTACGACGGCGCCGCCGGGGATTCGGAGGAGGGCAGCGCGGCGCAGCTCGCCCGATGGCTGGGCCTCCCCGTGCTGCTTGTCATCGACGCGCGCTCCATGGCCCGGTCCATCGCCGCCGTGGCCCACGGGTTCGCCACGTTCCAGGACGCGCCGGCCTTCGTGGGGTGCCTCGCCAATCGCGTGAACTCCGCCACCCACCGCGCGCTCCTGGAGGAAGCGTTTGGGGACCTCGCCTCACGGGGCGGCCCGCCGCTGCTGGGCGCCTTGTCAACCAACACGGACCTGGAGACGCCATCCCGCCACCTGGGGCTGGTGATGGCGCAGGAAGAAGACGAGGACGAGGAACGTCGGGCCGCGCACCTGGCCGACTGGATGGAACAGGCCGTGGACTTGGATGCGCTCCTGGCGCGCCTGCCGGACGTCTCTGGAACGCTGGAGCAGCCGGCGCGCCGGGACGATGTGCTCGGATGCGAGACGACGGCGCCCGAGGCCGTCCGTCTCGCCGTGGCCCGCGACGAGGCTTTCTGTTTCTATTACGAGGAAAACTTCCGCCTCCTGCAGCGCGCCGGAGCCGAGCTGGTCTTCTTCTCCCCCATGCGGGACCGTGCTCTGCCGGAAGACATCCACGGCCTCTACCTGGGGGGCGGCTACCCGGAGCTGCATGCGCAAGCCCTCTCGGACAACGTGCGCATGCGCCGGGCCGTGAAGGCCGTCGTGCAAGCGGGCGCGCCCCTCTATGCGGAGTGCGGGGGTTACATGTACTGCATGCGGGCCCTGAGGGACGTCCGCGGGCTGCGCTATCTGATGGCCGACCTCTTCCCTTGGGAATGCGCCATGGATACGCGCCGCCGGGGCCTCGGCTACCGGGAGGTGACCACCACGCGCCCAAGCCTGCTCGGACCGACGGGGACCGTGGTGCGTGGCCACGAGTTCCATTATTCGTATGAGCCGACGCCGCCCACGGCCGAGACCCTTCTGGACGCCGGCGTGGAAGCGGTCTATGCGGTGACGAACCGACGCGGCGAACCCGCCAAAGCGCAAGGGTACGCCTTGCGGGAAGCGCTGGCGTCCTATGTCCATCTCCACTTCGGCGGCAATCCGCATGTGGCGTCCGCATTCGTTGCGCGGTGCCGCCGGTATCGACAGGTGAAGGAATGATCATGTCCGACGAGATACGGCTTCAGCAGGAACGCACGCCCATGGCCATCGAGTCCCGGTCCATGGCGATCATCGACGAAGAGGTCCCCGAACCCCGGCCCTTCGTCGACGAGGAATGGATCGTGGCGCGCCGCATGATCCACGCCACCGCGGACTTCGAACTCCTGGACCTCATCCGCTTCCACCCGGAAGCCGTGGCCGCGGGCAAGGCCGCGCTGCGGGCCGGGGGGGTGGTCGTCACGGATACGGCCATGGCCCGCGCCGGTCTGCCGCGCCGCCGCTACGACGCCTTGGGCGTGGAGGTGGTCAGCCTGATGGATGATCCCCGGACCGCTGCCCGCGCCGAGGCTCAAGGCGTCACCCGCGCCGTGGCCGGCGTGGACCTCGCCTGCGAACGGTGGACCGATCTGGTCGGCGTCATCATGGTGGTGGGCAACGCCCCCACGGCGCTCATTCGGCTGCTGGAATGCTGCGCCCATGGCGCAAAGCCGGCGCTCATCCTGGGCATGCCTGTGGGCTTCGTCAATGCCGCCGAGTCCAAAGCGCTGCTCATGACACAGGCGCCCTCGCCATACATCGCGGTGGAAGGTCGCAAAGGCGGCAC
This sequence comes from uncultured Desulfovibrionaceae bacterium, assembly GCA_964455395.1. GTDB lineage: Bacteria > Desulfobacterota > Desulfovibrionia > Desulfovibrionales > Desulfovibrionaceae > CAYVWB01. The sequence continues at coordinate 4,289 of CAYVWB010000056.1, read as the reverse complement.
GGCCATGGCGTGCGCCGCACTCAACGCCTTGGCGGACCTGGTGACGGACGGCGCCGACGGGTGAACACGCTGCTTCCGTCTCGCGTCGCCATGTATCGCCTGGCGCGGCTGAACCCCGTGCAACTTCGGCACGCCGTGCGCACGGCCGCCGCCGCCGTGGTCACCTACGCGCTCACGGAGCTTTTCGCTCTGGAGGAAGGCTACTGGGCGGTCATCTCCACCATCATCGTCATGCACTCCACGTTGGGGCGCGCGGTGGCTGCGGGGTGGGCGCGCATCCTGGGCACGGCTGTCGGCGCGGCGCTGGGGGCGGTCTCCGTGCTCGCGTTCGGGGACACGCACCTCTCCTTGGGCGTGGCGGTGTTCGCCACGATGCTGGTCTGCGCGTACCTCACGGCGCTGCACGAGGCCTTCCGCATCGCCGGGTTGACGGCCGCCATCGTCATCTTCGTGGGTGCGGAGTCGGCGGATATCATCCGCACCGCTCTGGAGCGTTTCATCGAGATCGCCTTGGGCGTGACGGTGGCCATGGGCTTTTCCATGACGCTCTGGCCCTCGCGCGCCAGCCATGGCCTGCTGCGAGGCCTCGCTGCGGATCTGCACATGACGCGACGGCTCTTCGGTCGGCTCTTGGATGATTGCATGACAGGCAGCTACGACGCCACGGCGGTGGCCACCCTCAAGCAGGCCCTGCACGAGCAACAGGTCGCCAACCAGACGCTGCTGGCGGAGTCCCGCAAGGAGCCGGCGCGGCCCTCGGCGCGGCGGCAGGCCATGGCGTCTTTGGTGGAGTGGGAGGAGCGCCTCTTCGAGGACCTGCTCGCCATGGACCATGCCGCGCGGGAGTTGGCGACGGAGTCCCTGCACCGTCAAGTGGAGCGGCCCCTGCGGAATCTCGGCGCAGCCGTGGAGCATGCGCTGGCCGCCTTGGCTGCGCGACTGGAAGCCTTGCACGCGTCGCCAGGAGCCCGGGTCTCCGCCGCTTCGACGGCGCGTGGCGTGTGGTTCGCTCAGGAGAAGGACGCCTTGCGCGTCGCCCTCCACGAGCTGGACCGCGCCATGGCAGGATTGCGGCAGGCGAAGACTTCGGCGGCGTTCACCTTGCAGGAAGTCTCGCATTTCTTCTCGTTGATCTTCGCCATGCGGGAGACGGCAGGCGAGTGTTTCCGCGGCTTCGATCTCATGGAGGACCGGCTTGCGTCCTCAGGCCCCACACGCGTCGAGGAGGATAGCACCCCGCACGCCATGTCCTTGCACAGTATTTCGGGACTTGACGCCAGGCCGACCGTCGCTTCGTCCCACAAGAACCGCGTCACCCCTCTGGCTGGCGACGCCCATAACGGCCGAGGCGACGGGGAAGCGCCCCCCCCATGAGCGGCGAGGCCAGCGCGCGTGCGTCGCTCCGCCGCGGCGTCTCCACAGGGACGGCAGCTTCGGGGGCGGCGAAGGCGGCGACGCTGCTGTTGTGCGGCGTCGATACGGCATCGATACGCGCCGGGGTGGAGGTCACCCTCCCGGTCGCCTGGACCGGCCGCACGGACGCCCCCCGGTCGCTCATTCTGGCGATTGCCGATGTGCGTCGTGAGGACGCAGCCACGGCGAGCGCCTGCGTCGTCAAGGACGCCGGCGACGATCCCGACGTCACTCACGGCGCCTCGGTGTGTGCACGGGTCGTCCTGTTTCGGGAGGGCCCTGCGTTGGCGGCGCACTTGGCGCGCCAACGTGTTGCAGGTCGGGTCTGTGTCCAGGCGGCAGCCCCCCCGCCGATTGCAGAGCTTCCGGAAAGCGTGCATATATACTGTATGGGTGGGGCAGGCGTCGGCGTGGCTTCGCTGCCGGGGCTGCCGGTGGCAGTGGGGGAACCCGCCATCAATCCGGAGCCGCGGCGCCAGATTCACGTCGCTGTCGCGCAGGCCTTGGCGTTCTGTTGCGGGAAGGGGGCGTCCCCGCCCAATGGCGTGGTGGTCGAGCTTTCCATCCCAGGCGGTGATGTCCTGGCGCAGCGCACCATGAACCCCGCCTTGGGCGTGGTGGGGGGGCTCTCCATCCTCGGCACGCGTGGCACGGTGGAGCCCTACAGCCACGCCGCATTCATCGCCACGGTGTTGCAAGGGTTGGATGTTGCCCGCGCCACGGACTGCGAGACCGTAACGCTGGTCACCGGCGGCCGCACGGCGCGTATGGCGCGGCAGGCTTGGCCGGAGTTGCCCGCACACGCCATCGTCCAGGCAGGCGACGCCTTTGCGGAAGCCACGGCGCAGGCTGTCGGACGAGGGTTCGCCGTCGTGCGCTGGGCGGTGCTGCCGGGCAAGCTCGTCAAAATGGCGCAAGGCATGCCCAACACCCACGCACGACACGGCCGGGTGGACTTGCCGCGCCTGGTGGCGTTGGCGCGGGAACACGGTTTGCGGGGAATGGATGACGAACACACGCGCCTCGCCGGAAAGAGCGTAACGGCGCGTGGCGTTTTCGAAGCCATCCGGCAGGCGTCATCAGGCGAAGCCATCCTCCGTGAGCTGGTGACGACCCTGGCGCGGCGGGCTGCGCGTCACACTGCGGAGTTCGCTGCAGAGGCCGCGCCGGCAGGGGCGACGCCGCCGCGGGTGGCGGTCATGGTGTTTGACGAGGACGGAACGCTGCTTGGCGGCGTGGAGCACGGGACGTAAGCGCGAGGGACATTGTATGGCGATTCATGTGGTTGGATTGGGGATGGACCCCGGCTCCCTGCCGGAAGAGCATGAGGAGCGCATCTACCTGGCGCAAGTGCTGGTGGGCGGCGCGCGCCAGCTGAGCTGGTTCGATGGCCATCCCGCAGAGCAGGTGCCCATCGTCGCTCCCTTGGAGCGGGTGTTGGACACCATCCAGGCGCGGCTCGCCGAGGAAAAGGAAGTGGTCGTCCTCGCCAGCGGCGATCCACTCTACTTCGGTGTGGCGGAAACCTTGGTGACGCGCTTCGGCGAAAGCGAGGTCCGCATCCTCCCAAACGTCTCCACGCTGCAGGCCGTGGCCGGCCGTCTCAAGATCCCCTGGCAGCACATCCCCACGGTCTCCCTGCACGGCCGCAAAGGCATGGACGAGCTTCTCGCCGCCATCATGGCGCATCAGTGGGTGGCCGTACTGACGGACAAACGCAACATTCCCTCCGCCATCGCGCAAGCCATCCGGGAACGCGCCCTCGCGCCGGACAACAGCGACAAACCCTTCGTCCTCTGGGTCTTCGAGGACCTGGAGAGCGAGAAGGAGCGCGTGGGCCGCTACACTCTGGCCGACGCGGAACAGCGCAGCTTTTCCCATCTGAACATGGTGCTGGTGGAACGCACCGCCCCGCCCGAGAAACAGCTTCGGCTGGGCATCCGGGATGAAGATTTTCATTGCGAATCCAGGGTGATGACGAAGTGGCCCGTGCGCGCCGTGGGCTTGGCGGCCCTGGGCCCTGCGCCGGACGACGTCGTGTGGGATGTGGGCGCCGGCTGCGGCGCCGTCTCCATCGAAGCGGCTGCGCTCATGCGTCGCGGCGTGGTCTGCGCCATGGAGCGGCGCGGCGCGCGGGTGACGGATATCCGCGCCAACGTGGCCCGGTTCGGCGCCTACATCGTGGAGCCACATCACGGTGTAGCTCCGGAATGTTTCGATGACATGCCCCCTCCAGACAAGATCTTCATCGGCGGCGGCCTCTCCGGCGATTCCACCGTCCTTCAGGAAGCCACGGTGCGGTTGGCCCCAGGGGGCCGCATCGTGATCCACTGTGTGCTGCTGGATTCGTTGGCCCTTGCCAAGGCGCACTTCAAGGAACTGTTCTGGAAACATGAGGCGACGCTCATTCATCCCAGCCAGACCCACGAATTGGCCGGAGACCTCCATTTCCAGTCGCAGAACCCCGTGTTCGTCATCTGCGCCGAAAAACCTTCCTGATCTCGACCATGTCCCCTCCGAATCAGCATGCAGAGCCTCCCGTGGCGTTCATCGGCGCGGGACCCGGCGACCCCGAGCTCATCACCCTGAAAGGCGCGCGGCTCGTGGCGGCGGCGGATCTTGTCCTCTATGCCGGCTCCCTGGTGCCGCGTGAAGTCGTCGCCATGGCCCGGCCCGACGCCGAGGTGGCCGATTCCTCCCCCATGACTCTGGAACAGACGCATGCCATGATCATGCGCGTGGTGCGACAAGGCGGACGCGTGGCGCGGGTGCATACCGGCGACCCCGGCCTCTATGGCGCAGTACAGGAACAGCGGGAGCTGCTGGAGGCTGCCGGCGTGTCCTCCCACGTGGTCCCCGGCGTGACCTCGGCGTTC
>CAYVWB010000055.1:0-30213 GCA_964455395.1 uncultured Desulfovibrionaceae bacterium | reverse complement strand
TACATCGACGTGACGCGACGCATGTTCAACCTGGACAACGAAGACGCCCCCGCGGACGCTCACCCTGGTCGACGCGCCTCGCGCGAGTGCGCAGCCGACAGCAGGGAGCCCCGCTCCCCCACCGCCGCGCCGGACACGGAATAACCGCGTCCCAAAGCCCTCAACGCCAGAATCCACGGAGGCATCCCATGCGCAGCTACATGATCGAAGAACTTTCCCCCGAAGCTTTGCAGCGCGCCGCCAAACGCTTCAAGGACCTGGAGATGGACGGCGTGCTGGAAGGCGTCTACTGGCTCGCCATCCCGGAAACGCTGCTCACCGAAGAACAGCAAAGCCACGGCCCCGACTGCGGCCCCCACTGCGTCGCCATCGAAGTGGACGAGACGTGGATCAAGATGGAGCTGCTGGTGCGTTGCCGCCAGGTCATGCGGTGTTCGTGCATCGCCTACTGTACGCCGCCGCAACGCGCTTTTGTCATGGACTGGCTGGACGACACCCTGAAATCCCTGGACATCTCCGTCTAGGCGCGGGCCGTGGCGCGCCCCCTTTGCCTTCAGACGCTGGACCCCGCCGGCGCGCGGCTCGCATTGAAGGTGGAGCGCTTTTTTCTCGACCAGCTCGACGCTCACGGTCTGCCACGGCCTGCACGGCTGCTGCTGGCGCTCTCCGGGGGGCTGGATTCCACGGCCCTGGCCGTGCTCCTGCACTGTTGCGCGCCGCGCCTGGAACTCGAGCTCTGCGCAGCGCACCTGGACCATGGCTTGCGACCGGAAAGCCCGGCCGACGCCGAGGCTGTGGCCTCACTTTGTGCGTTTCTGCACATTTCCCTGCGCTCCTCCCGGACGGATGTGGCCGCCATGGCCGACACGCGCCACCTCGGGCTGGAGCAAGCCGGCCGGGAAGCGCGCTACGACTTTCTGGAAGCGATGCGCCACGAGTCGGGAGCAGCGTTCATCTGTACGGGCCACCAGTTGAACGATCTCGCCGAAGACCAGCTCATGCGGCTTGCGCGGGGGGCCGGCTGGCCCGGTCTGGCAGGCATGCCTGCCGTGGACGCTTCCCGGCTTCTTGCGCGTCCCCTCTTGCTGACGCCTCGCGCCGCCTTGCGCGTCTTTCTGGAGAATCACGACATCCCTTGGCGGGAAGACCCTTCCAACAGCGACGAGGCGTTTACCCGTAACCGGGTGCGCCACAGTCTGTTGCCTTTGCTGTCGCGTGAGAATCCCAACTACCTGGAAACGGCTGCCGGACTCTGGCGCCTGGGCCGCCTGGACGAGGATTACTGGCGGGACGCCGTGGCGGACACCGGCCTGGAAGTCGGCGGCGAAGCGCCTTTCCTTTCCGGGAAGCGCCTGCGCGCCTCGCCGCGCGCGCTCCGGCTGCGCGTCCTGAAATCCGCCGTGGAGGCCGCCGGTCCCGGCCAAGCGCTCCTGGAAGGCCTGTTTCGCCTGGACTGCGCCATCATGAGCAAACGCACAGGCGCGCAAGTGCAGTTCCCTGGGGCCAAGGTCGCCAAGGTCACACGGGATGGTGTTGTGATCGTGACGGAAGGAAAGAAGCGTTGACAGATTGGTGACAGAGGGGTATCCGCTTGTGAAAATTTCAACATGGAGGAGCTTCTCGTGAACATTCTCATTTTCGGGCCCAACGGCAGCGGCAAAGGCACCCAGGGCAACTTGCTGAAAGACAAGTTCGACCTCGCCCACATCGAATCCGGCGGCATCTTCCGCGAGCACATCGGCGGCGGCACCGAGCTCGGCAAGAAAGCCAAGGAATTCATCGACAAAGGCGAGCTCGTCCCGGATGACATCACCATCCCCATGGTCCTGGAGACCCTGGAGACCAAAGGCGCCAACGGCTGGCTGCTGGATGGCTTCCCCCGCAACATGGTGCAGGCCGAAAAACTCTACGCCGCGCTCCAAGAAAAAAACATGAAGCTCGACTTTGTCGTGGAGATCCTGCTCCCCCGTGAAGTCGCCAAGAACCGCATCATGGGCCGTCGCCTCTGCGAAAACAATCCCAACCACCCCAACAACATCTTCATCGACGCCATCAAGCCCGACGGCGACAAGTGCCGCGTCTGCGGCGGCGCCCTCAAGACCCGCGCCGACGATCAGGACGAAGAAGCCATCAACAAACGCCACGACATCTACTACGACACCACCACCGGCACCCTGGCCGCCGCGTACTTCTACAAGGACCTCGCCGCCAAGGGTGAGACCCAATACATCGAGCTCGACGGCGAGAAGACCATCGACGAGATCAAAGACACCTTGATGAAAGCCGTGAGCTGACGTTACGGCTGCTTCTTGCGCCTCTTTTTACGACGGCGTCGCACACAAAAAGGCCTCTATTCCGCCACGTCGGAATGGAGGCCTTTATGCGTTGCATGCGACTTGAGTCGACACGGCGCGATGCTGCAAAATGTCAGAGTAAAAAAAGTCAGTTGCGCTGATGCAACATGGTGCGGCTACCCCTGACTTAGAAAAAAGTCGTGATACCAAGGCGCAGCTCGAGCCAGACCTTCTTCAAGAAATTCGACGGGTTCATACCCCAGCAAGCGTCGCGCTTTTTCGATGCTAGCCAAGGAATGCCGTACATCCCCGGCGCGGAAGTCATTGTACTGTGGTGTTTGCTCCACCGCCAGAGGTCTGAATGCAGCGACTTGCTCACGCACCAGTACAAAAAGCTGATTCAATGATGCACGTTGTCCTACGGCTACATTGAACACTTCACCATCAACTCCTTCCCCAAGCGCAGCAAGTATATTCATGCGCAGAACATTGTCGATATATGTAAAGTCACGCGTAGTTTCCCCATCACCATTGATAAAAAGAGGCTCTCCCCGAAGAAATGCATTGAACCAATTGGGGATGACAGCTGCATAAGCGCCATTCGGATCTTGCCTGCGACCAAACACGTTAAAGTACCGGAGCCCAACAGTCGAAAAATCGTAAACTCGGGTGTAATTGCGGGCGTAGAGTTCGTTGACGTACTTCGTGACTGCGTAAGGTGACAAAGGCTCGCCAATGACAGATTCAACTTTGGGTAGATCAGGGGACGTTCCATACGTTGAACTAGACGCAGCGTACACAAAACGAGCGCAAGAAGCTTCCTTGGCTGCATGCAACATATTGAGGAAGCCTGTAATATTGGCTTCGTTAGTCGCTAAAGGGTCATTTATGGAACGCGGTACAGAACCCAAGGCCGCCTGATGCAGCACATAATCGACACCATCGACGGCAGTGCAACACTTATCAAAATCTACAATATCAGCATGTAAAAATGCAAAACGTGTCCATGCGTCAGGTCCAACATTTGCTTGAACTTCATCAAGGTTCCGCTGGTGGCCTGTAGAGAAGTTGTCCAGCGCAACTACAGTTTGCCCAAGATCAAGCAAAAGTTCGACAAGATTCGACCCGATAAAGCCAGCGGCGCCTGTTACACACCACCGCTTGGGTTGACGTTTAAGTTGTGCGACGGCGTCGGCAAATTGGGGACAAGTTATATCGTCAAGGTTCATGGGTTGTCCTGGTCGAGGTGAGAAAATGTGGAATACACCAAAAAGTTGTTGCGCTTCAAGCACGCCAGCTGTATAGTTTTATGAACAAGGAGCGACACATGAAGCAATCGAGCCGTTTTGATGCATTTTTCGACCGTGTCAGCTCTGCCGCTGGCATAACCACGCAGCTGGAATTGGCCGATCTCTTGAACGTGAACCGCTCTGCGGTGACTCAAGCCAAGCAACGAGACGCCATCCCCGAGAAGTGGCTGTACATCCTTGCACGTGACCACGACTTTTCTCCAGCGTGGCTCGAACGCGGAGAAGGGCCCATGAAAACAAGGGATGATGATGCGACGCGTCCAGACGCCGTGCTTGTTCCCAAGGTGCGTGCAACATTGTGTGCAGGCGGAGGATCTTTCGACGTCAGCGCAACGACGGTTGATCATACTCCGTTTGCATCGCCTTGGATCAACAGAAAGGGTGTGCCCAACGCCATGGTGCTCATGGACATAATTGGAAACTCCATGGAGCCCGCCTTACTCGACGGCGATACAGTTCTTATCGACCAGTCACAGAATACAATATTCGCAGGAGGTATATATGCCGTAGGTGTTGAAGACACGGTTCTTGTCAAACGTCTTGAAAAAAGACCTGGCGCATTGGTTCTGCTTTCAGACAACCCCGATTATCAACCAATCATGTTACGCGGTGAAGAGCTGGATACAGTCAGGGTTGTCGGGAAAATTATATGGAGCTGTCGCGAGTACAGGTAGCTACATCGCGCCACGTTCCAGGAGGAAATCATGCTTGACAGATACTGCCTATGCGGCAAGAAAATACATGTTCAGTTTCTGAAACGCAACGAGCGATGGTCTCCAACCTTTTGGAATCTGGCGCTGTTTTCTGGTCAGAACCAATTCGAATGCCCAGCATGTGGCCGGCGAATACATATTGACGAGCTGAAATAGCAACTTTGGCAACAAATCTGTCACTATGAGGTCTTTCTGCGGATAAGATAGTTACGTAGTTGTGCACCGATGGAGTCACACAGTGCGCTTTCGGCGAAATTTGCCGTCATCATCCCATGTATGTCTTGTTCCACAATCTGCTCCATGCGCTCAGATTCCAAGAACATGGTATACGCCAGCAACAAGGCGGCATTGTTGCCAGAAGTGTTGTCACAAAGGAGTTCAACATGCTGGGGTGACGCGGTTTCCTGTAATCGCTCAATGAACATATCGATCCATTTTGCATGTAAGGTGGAAATCAGGGAAGGAGCTTGGCTGACGATTTGCGCCATTTCCATATTGTCGCCTTGAGGAAGCACAACGTCCAAGTACTCATTTAGATCCGAGGCGCGCGAATCTTGACTTTGTAGAACCATTGTAAGTAGTACTCTGGTTATATGAACGCGTTGCCCTACGGTATCTTTCATCTGATATCCTTTTTGACTCATCAGTGTTTCCAGCCTAAATTAATATCAAGGAAGGCCACTCGGGATGATGCAAAAAATAACTGAAAAGATCCCACGGAAAGAACTGCAACTCCGTCATGATCGGTGCCTGAAGCTTCTGGAAAAGCATGTACCGGAGGCTTCGGGGCTACTCGCATTCTCGCGTGTGGCGATATACCATTTAACTGGCACCTTGAATGAAGGCGTGTTCTGGCTACCGCATAATGGGACGCCATTGCTATTACTCCGGCGTGGCGTTGAGCGCGCTCGTCTGGAGTCCCCACTTACAGAAATCCACCCTTTCAAGTCGTTCGGGCAACTGCAGAGCCTGCTCGGCATGGAAAATGACGCGCTTGGGGACATGATTGGCGTGGAGCTGAGCGGCCTTTCCTGGACTCACGGCGAAATGTTCAAGGAGCGAGTTCCGAACATCAAAATTTCCAACGCCGACATCGTTCTCCTTCAAAGCCGCTCTGTCAAGACTTCGTGGGAACTCAAGAAAATGCGCCTCGCGGGCGCACGGCATCACCATTGCCTCTATCATGTACTCCCTGAAGTGCTTGCCAGCGGCAACTCGGAACGCGAAATTGCGCACGCAGCATGGAATGTTTTTTTCAAGTATGGACATTCCGGCCCGCTCCGAATGAGTAACTCGGAAATCTTCCTTGGCCATGTTGCTGTTGGTGAAAACGCCAACTACCCGAGCCACTTTAATGGTCCTGTCGGGCTCGTCGGCGAACACCCGGCGACTCCATTCATGGGATACCATGGCTCAGTGTTGAATGACGACTCACTACTTACCTGTGATATCGGTTTTTCACTTGAAGGATACCAGACCGATAAAACTCAAGTTTACTGGTCGGGCGCGCGACACACTATTCCCTCCAAGATACTGGATGCTCACCAGTTTTGTATCGATGTGCAACAAGAACTTGCAAGCAGGCTCAAACCGGGGGTCGCACCTGCAGAACTCTACGACCATTGCGTCGCCATGGCGCGCAAGGCTGGAAAAACTGAAGGATTCATGGCGCTGAACTCGAATCATGTCGGTTTCGTTGGTCACGGCATTGGCCTACACATCGATGAATGGCCAGTCATCGCGCCAAAATTTGAAAGCCCCCTCGAGGTGGGCATGACCATTGCCCTGGAGCCCAAAATCGGACTTCCCGGCTTGGGAATGGTCGGCGTCGAGAACACTTTTGAAGTCACTTCTGAAGGCGGCGTCTGTTTGACTGGCGACTCATTCGACATCGTCACCTTACAGTAAAGCATCAATTCAAAATGATCGCTCACTTCCAATTCAGACATCACTCTTATGTTCTGCTTCCTGCAATTTATCTCTGGAATTTCTTGAATCATATTCAATCCATCTCACGAAGTATCAAGCACACACCAAATCTTTTTCCAGGCCTGTGGCACTTCGATTTCTTTGGACCCTTACGAGTCAGACATACCAACGGAGCAGTATTGCGCATACCTTTATCTTGCCGATAAAGACGCGTCACATGCATTCACGCCTCTCTCTGGAACTTGCTCGACTCCCTTGTGGTGGTTCTAGGTTCTGCCGCAGCTGCCTCATCAAATGGCTTTTCAGCTTGCTCCCCAGTTTGGAGGATAGCGCCTTATGATAGATTCTTATATCCGCTCACTCACCGTCAGCGCCAACGCCGTAAGGTGCTCGTGCGCAGCCTTGGCCTCCTTGAACGCACGCAAATCCTCCAGCAGGGAGCCAAGCGCGTCGTCCGCCAATTGGACCCATACCACGGCCATTTGCCCAGGGTGCACTTTCGAACCGTCATGGCGACCGTCCTTGTCACCGCCTTCAGCCATGGGAACCCGGATATAATCCTGAACCCCGTGTTCGCGCAGGATGCGCTCGACAGAAACATTGTATTCGAAGCGGCACGTGATCATGACGAGTTTCATCCAGTTTCCTCCCGACGCTGCAGCCGTGACAGGCCGTCCTCCACCAGGGTGTACGCCACAGGCAATGCAGCCAGGGTCAGCAGCGTCGTCATTGTCAGACCGCAGGCCACGGCCACGCCCATGGGAGCCCTCGCTTCCCCGCCGGCGCCGAAGCCCAAGGCGATGGGCAAAAGACCCAGTACGGTGGAGAATGTGGTCATCACCACCGGTCTGAAGCGCAAACGGGCGGCTTCCCGCGCGGCCTCGTGGATGGAGCGCCCCCGACCGCGGAGTACATTCGTGTAATCGATCATGAGAATGGCGTTCTTGGTGGCCATGCCCATGAGCATGATGAACCCGATGAAAGTGAACACGCCCAGGGGCATGTTCAACAAGCTGAGGCCCGCCACTGCGCCCACGCCAGCAAGTGGCAGCGCTATAAGGATGACCAGCGGCTGCAGGAACGATTCGAACTGCGCCGCCAACACCAGGTAGATGAATACGACCGAGAAGGCCAGGGTGATGAATAAATACCGAAACGACTCCTGGAAGTCCTGGGTGGATCCGGTGAAAGCGTACTCGAACCCGGGAGGGAGATTCGCATCCAAGTGCTCCGTGAGCGATCGCAGCGCGTCGCCCAAGGCCACGCCAGGCGGAGTGGATGCGGAGATGGTCGCTGCGCGCAGGCGGTTGAAATGGTGAATCTCACTTGGACCGATGGACTCCTCCAGTCGCGCTACGTTCCCCAGGGAGACAAGCTCTCCCGAGGCCGCACGCACGTAAACTTCCCCAAGCATGGCGGGAATCATTCGCCCTTTGGAGGCGATCTCCGTGATGACCTCGTAGCGCTCGGCGCCTCGCTCGATCTCCGTGATGTCCGGCTCCCCCAACAGGTAACGCAGCGCGTTGGAGAGCGCCGCCACGCTCACGCCCAGTTCGTTGGCCTTGTCCCTCAGCACGACAACTCGAACCTCCGGCTTGTTCATCTTGAGATTCGAGTTGACCCCGATGAACTCCCTTTGACGCCGCATCCACGCCATCACATTTTCCTGCGCGGCGGCCAGACGATTCAGGTCCTGGTATTGCAACACCAACTGCACGGGCGCGCCTTGTCCTCCAGGCCCAGCCCCGGTGGAGACGGCATACGCCTGCCCTCCCGGAATGGCCCCAAACGCTTCCCGCAGCCCCTGCATCACCAGCTCCTGACTGCGTTCGCGTTGATCTCTCGGCAGCAACCGCACGAAGGCGATCCCCTCGTTCACCTTGCCTGGCCCCTCCCCCTGGGAGAGACCCAGCGCGATGAAGAAATGCGCCACCTCGGTCGTCGCCTCGAGCACGTCACCGAGACGGCGGGAATAGGCTTGCGTTCGAGCCAGAGTGGCGCCTTCAGGCGTCTCGAAGGAGATGATGAACTGGGAGCGGTCCACCGCCGGGGAAAGTTCCGTGGGAAGAGAGACGAATAGATAGACGCCCAGGCCGAAGGCGCCGGCGGCAAGCAACACGACGAGCCAGCGCGCTCTGAACGCCGCGTTCAGGATGTGACTGTAGAGCCTGTCCAGACCCTGCAGGAGACGCTCCGCCATGCGGGCGAGGCCTCCCTCCTCGCCGGAGCCACGCAACAGTCGCGAGCAAAGCATGGGCGTGAGTGTGAGCGCCGTGAGCGTGGACGCGAAGACAGTGACCGCCACGGTCAGGCTGAATTCGAAAAAAAACCGACCGATGACGCCCGCGGTGAAGGCCACGGGGATGAACACCGCAGCAAGCGCTAGGGTGTTGGCGATGGCCGCAAAGGCTACCTCCGTGGCGCCCACCCGCGCTGCAGGCTTTGTTTCGCCCCCTTGCTCCAGGTGGCGGTATGTGTTCTCCAGAACGACGATGGCGTCGTCGATGACGATGCCGATGGCGAGGATCAACCCCAGCATGGTCAGATTGTTGGCGGAGAACCCCAGCGCGTACATGCCGGCGACCCCCACGAACAAGGAAGCGGGGATGGAAGCCGCCACGATGACCGTGCCCCACACGTTGCGCAGGAATCCCAGCACCACAAGGACCACCAGAAAGGCTGCGATGGCGATGGTGATCAGCAAATCACGAATGCTCTGCTCGATATAGATCGAGTCGTCTGCGGCGATCTTGTACTCCAGTCCCGCTGGAAAATCCCCGGCGATTTCGACCATGGCGGCCTTGGTCGCGTCGGCAAGCGCCACGGTGTTGGCGCCGCTGCGTTTCACCACGCCCAATCCCACGGCCGTGTCTCCCACGAAACGGGCCGTCTGCCTGTCGTTTTCCACACCATCCACGGCCGTGGCCACGTCGTCCAGCCGCACAGGGCCGGAGGGACGGGATGCGACAATGATCTCGTTGAAGGGCGCGGGGCCGGCGAACTGTCCTTCCGTCTTCACCAGAAGTTCACGGGAGACGCTCTCCACCCGCCCCGAGGGGATGTCCACGTTGTTGGCGCGCACTGCGTCCACCACCTCCTGGACGGTGAGGTCGTGGGCGGCGAGGCGCGCCGGATCCAGCTGGATGCGCACGGCGTAGCGTCGCTCCCCGCCGATGATGACACGCCCCGCGCCGCGGATCTTCTCCAGTCGGGGCTTGATGGTCTCGTCCGCGTAGGTGGACAGGCGCACGGCGTCCCAGCGTTCGTCGCCGGTGAGGGCGATCCACATGATGGCGGAGGCGTCCGGGTCCAGCTTGTTGACCACGGGGGCTTCCACGCCTTCGGGGAGCTCGCGTTGGGAGCGGTTCACGGCGTCGCGCACGTCCTGTGCGGCCACGTCGACATCCCGCCACAGCTCGAACTCCGCCACGATGGTCCCCACCTGTTCACGCGCCGTGGAGGAGAGAGTCTTCAACCCCTCCACGGTGTTGATTTCTTCCTCCAGGACCTCGATGATCTCGGTTTCGACAACCTCAGGCTCCGCGCCCGGCAGCACGACGTTGACGCTCACCACGGGCGTCTCCACGTCGGGGTTCTCCCGCAATGGCATCTGCAGCCACCCCCACACGCCGAAGATACCCAGCGCCAGGAAAACCACGATGGTGAGGACGGGCCGCTGGATGGTGGTGTTCCAGATCATCCGGTATGCTGCTCCGTGGCGTGCTGCTGTCGGCGCGTTTCGGATTCAGGCTTCGACGAGGGCTCGGGCGGGGTGTCCGCCGGAGCGTCCTCCTTCGCATTCCCCATGGCGCGCCCGGCTGAATCCTCCTGCGTTGAGTTGGCGGCGTCTGACCGTGCTCGGTCGCGGACGAGGTCGCCGTCCGCCAGGCGCATGTGCCCTTCCACGACGACTTGTTCGCCCACTGCCGCGCCCTCCACGATCTCCACCAGACCGGGCCGCCGCAGCCCGATGACGACGTCACGGCGGCGGGCTTTCCCGTTCTCGACAACGAAGAGCGCGTAGCCCTCGCGCTGCGCCGCCAATGCGCGTTCCGGCGCGGCGGGACGATCCTCCCGCACATCCAGGATGACCGTGGCGTGGGCGAAGGCCCCGGGCTTGAGCGCGCCTTCGCCATTCTGCACACGCGCCTTCACCTGGAGCTGCCTCGTCTCTGGGGCCACGTTGGGGGCGACAAATGTCACCTCGCCGTGATGGGACGCGGCCTCGTCACCCTGCGCGGGCAGGCGAACCTCCACGGCCTGTCCCGATCGAATCCGGCCCATGAAGGTCTCCGCCACGGTGAATTCGATCTCCAGGGGATCGGTCTGATAGAGGGTGGTGAGCGTCTCGCCGGCCTCCACGTAGTCGCCCGGATCGGCTTGGTGTGCGTCGATGACGCCGTCCATGGGCGCACGGAGCGTCGTATCCTCGAGCCGCTGCCGTGTGCGCCGGAGCTCGGCCTGCAAGCGCTCCACCTCGGCCTGCGCGGTGCGAAAGGCCGTGGCGCGCTCGTCGAATTCGTCGCGGGAGATGGTCCGCGTCTCGTAGAGCTGTTCGAAGCGGCGGAAGGTCACGCGGGCGTTTTCCGCTTCGGCGCGGGCCTGCTCCAGCGCGGCCTGCACGGCTTCGCGTTCGCTGCGCAGAGTGTCGGACTCCAGGGTGTAGAGACGTTCCCCCTGGCGCACGGCAGCGCCCTCCGCCACATGGACCGTGGCCAGAATGGCGTTGAGCTCCGGCGCGATCTGCACACGCCTGGGCGAGGCAAGACTCCCCACGCCTGTGGCGGTTTCGCGGAAGTCTTCCCCCTGGAGGACGACGGTGCTTACCGGCTTGGCCCTGGCGCGCGAGTCCTCCCGAGCTTCGTTTGAGCGGGGCTGGTCCGCTTCACCGCCGCAGGCCGCCGGCATACCGAGCAGGACGCACAGCAACAGGAGCAGACAAGGAGCGGTCGCCAGGAACTTTCGTCGGGAACAAGGCCCTTTTGAGTTGGGAGAATGGGGGTGATCCATGGCGCCATGGTACCATGGCGCTCCTGACGGCGCACGGCGACACGACTCCCGTTCATCACTCTACAACGCATTGTGATACGTGAGGAATCGCCACACTGGACCGACGTCTCCCGAGAAATCCCCCAGTCACCCGGTCCCATCCCGACACGCCGTCACCCTGCTCCATCGTCACCAAGGCGTTGGGGGCGGCTCGAATCACCATCCATCTGATGCGGAATGCGCCCCCGTGGCAAGCGTCGGCGTGGCCACGGCGGCCTCTTCGATCCCGACCCATCCTTTGCTCACGGAAGTTTCATCAAAACGACCTTGCCATGCGCATGGCCCATTCCGTACCATATGGGAGCCTTTCACGATTTGGATGCAAGGCTGCGCCTCCCTTGATACACGAACGAAAAACGCGCAGCTCAGCGTCTTCCCTGACCACCATGGGGCGCGCGCAATCGCGCCGGTCCGAAAGCGACCACCCACCTGGCGACGGCCTGCAGCCTTCCAGCGAGCACACCAGCATGACCGACAAGCAAGCCAATAACGAAAAGACGAACACCCGACGACGTTTCGGCGGCGTCGGCGGCATCATGAACGACAAGGAGAAGAAGTCCCTGCTGACCTATCTGGCGGTGGGAATCTTCATCGTCGAGTTCTTCATCACTGTCGTGGCCGTGGTCTACGGCGTGAGCACCATGCGCATGGCGCCCCAGGGGGGCGTCAGCTTCGATTTCCCCATGAAGGAGTACCTCATCGCGCTGTTCGTGGCGCCGGTGGCTGTGCTCCTGCTGGCCCAGTTGGTGAACATCGGCTTTTCTCAAATCCTCTTGGCGGACCAGGACCTCCCGGAGGACGCCGAAGCAGCCTTGTCCGAGCGGAGCCGCAAGTGGTTCGCGCTCTTCAAAGGATTGCCTGCGGTCATTCTGCTGGGCGGCTTGCTGGCGTTGGGCGCCGTGGTGCTGAATCTCGACATCATCATGAGCAGCGTGCTGGAGTTGGGCAAAACCGTGGCCGAGGTGGCCATCTGGCTCTCGGGCGGGCTCATCGCCGCCTGGTTGGTGAGCTATGTGGTCCGCCTGTGGTTCATGCACAAAGCCAGACGGTTGCAAAGCGAGTACGCATACCGCCAGGAGGTGCTGGAGCGGACAGGCGTCGCCATCCTGGACAACAAGACCGTCGTCACTTCCGACGGCCGCATGCTCTCTCTGGACGGCAAGCGCGCCACGACGCAACAAGTCATCGACGCGACGCCCGTCCTGAAACCCGTGGAGACGCCCGGCGAACTGGACGAAGGCGGCGCGAATTCACCGGCCCCACCGCGTGACGCCAAGGACCGTGATGACTAAAGCCTGTGCGACTCCGTGCGAGGCCGAGCATTCCGTAACTGCGGCGTTCCAGTAATTCCAAGGATGCGACCGCATCGCGCGCCTCGCCGCACACGCCGGGGCCGCGCATTCCGGGAACGCGCGACACGACGAAAAGGGAGCGGCGCAGTACGCGTCGCTCCCTCTCGCAATGGCCGATCGCATGGGGCTGGCGCCCGCATGGTCGTGCGGCTGTGGCGTCCGTACTTCCTTGCGGGGCCTGTGGCTCGGCAGTTCAGGTGCGCTCTTGCCCGACGCCGATGGAGCCTTCGTTGAGGGTCTCCAGCAGGACCCTGTCCGGGACGAAGACGAGGGATTTGCGCTCGCCTTCAGTGTCCACGAGGAACTCGCCCACGCCATGCAAAGTCATGGCGGTGCATGTATCCACGGCTTCTTCGATGGTTGCGAAGAACGCGTCCACGATCATGTTCGCCTTGGCATCGTCCGTCACGACTTCTGGCATGGAGTCCTTCAAGGCGTTGGTGAGTGTTTTTTTGTCCGGCATACGCGTCTTTCTCCTTGACGTTGCAGATCAACACCTTTGCACAATTATCTTGATAGAGAAGGCAGCCGTGGCTATGCCCGAGTTCGACATTCCGCGGCGATGTCTTTCAAGCCGCCGGCGGGTTCGAACTTCACTATCTTGTAGTGCTTGGTGTGCTCATCGGGCTGATTTTCCTTGTACGCCACGGAGAACTTGCCGATCTCCGGGAGGTCGAAGGCATCCGCATTCTTCAGCGCGCGCGGGATGGCGGCGATGAGCAGATCCACGGCCATCTCGGCGTCTTCCGCGCTCAAGCCGGCTTTCTCCTGCATCTTCTTGATGAAGAACATCGTGTCGTCGTTGGGTCCCAGGCGGACAACGCCACGTTTCATGAGTCGCCTCCTTCGTGAGGGTTGCTGTTCAGCCTCATGCATACCAGAGCAAGCCACGGCGCCAAGGGGATTTGGCGGATCTCACCGTTCAATGCCCTCACGGCGGCTGAACCCTCACTGACAGCCTTTGGTCGTCAATCACAGCACCAGGATATCATCCATATTTCCAGTGGACTATTCGCACCCCCACTCGATGGGACCACGAAAAGGCGGCGCCGCGAGACGACGGAGCGGTCGCCACCCCCGTGGGGCGGCGGTCGGAGCCTGCGCCACGAGCCGAGGCCTTGCTCCACAAGGTAGGAGCGCGTATGTCTGCTCTGCGTGCACGCGTCGCTCCGTGGCGCCCCGTCGGAGAACTGCATTTCTGTGTGATCATCCAGTCGAGCGGCTGCATTCTCTTGTGATGACGCCCATCAATTATTCCATCATGACTGTGACGGCGCGTCCGAGCGACTTTTTTTTTCATGTGACTGCGAGGCCATCTGCATGCAGGAACCCATCCATGTCCAGATCCAGACAACCACGGCCTGCAACGGTCGGTGTCTCATCTGTCCACACCCGGAGACGTGGGGTCGTCAACCGACCGCCGTCATGGAGGATGCCGCCTTCGCGCGCATCCTCGATGAGCTGGAGGGCGTCAGAATCGGTAAACTGCTGATGTATCTCGAGAACGAGCCTCTGTTGGACCCGGCGTTATGGGAGCGTCTGGCGCAGGCAAGACAACGGCTGCGGTTTCAGGCGCTGGAGGTGGCCACCAACGCCGCCGCGTTGACGCCTGCAGTGGCCGAGCGGCTCGTCTCGTCACTGGCCGGGGTGAAGAGCGAGCTCCGCATCAGCTTCCACGGCGTGGATGCGCGCACGCATGAAGGCTGCATGGGGCTGGATTTCGAAACCTGCCTGCGGCATGTCGTCCACGTGCTCCATCTGGTCCGGACGACATCCATCCGCGTCTACCTTCGCGGCGCCGGCGAACCCCACCCCCTGGCGGCGGCGCATCCATTCACTTTCAGCAAGGCCGAGTACCACGCCTTCTGGGAACGCATCTGCGAAGCGCACGCCGTGGCGCGGCGCCCCCGCATCGACTTCATCCGCTACCACGACCGGGCGCGGAACATCCGCCGCGGCCCCTTGCGCGCCGCCGCCGGGAGTCCGGCGCGAACCAGCCTGCGCGGCTTCCGCTGCATTCGCACGGAACGCTGGCTGCACTTCCTTCATTCCGGCGAACTGACCCTCTGCTGCATGGATTACCACCGCGAGGCCGTGTTCGGCGACATCCGTACGGACTCGCTGGAGTCCATCCTGACCAGCCCGGCATGGGCTCGACTTCGAGCGCAGGTCCATGGCGAAGCGGAGTCGCCCCCGGACTTCCTCTGCAAGCGGTGCATTAGCCCCGGCGGCTGACCCGGTCGCCAATCCCGGTGGTCAATCCCGGTCGTCAGGCGCTCCGTCACCGCGCTCAACCGAGCCGCATGCGCCGCCGCTCTCCGTCACCGGAGGGCGGCGGCTTTTTTCCATGCGAGTCCGGGAAGGGGGCAGGCGAACCACGGCGCCCGGGATTCCCTGCAGATGAGGGGCAGGCGCTCAGGGGTGTTGTTCCAGCGCCGTCCGGGCCATGGCTTTCAGCTGGGAGATATCGTCCCCATCCCCCTGGAAGATGATCATACGGCCCTCGGTGAAGACCGTCAGCTGCCTGATCGCCTTGTCCAGCACCGCGGCGCCGCCGAGGCCTTCGACCTGCTCGAAGGCGTAGTTCGGGTCGCCGACGCCTTCGCGAAAGCTCTTGATGTGTCGCTCCGCGGATTCATCGGGGTCCTTGAAGTGCGTGTTGTAGACCACCGTGACGCCGAGACTCGCCATCGCATACGCCGGGTCGCTGGAGGTGTAGTTGCAGACGGTCATGAGCACCCCGTCCTTCTCGATGCGGCGTTGCTCTACGGCTTGGTCGAAGGGGACCCCATAGATTTCGGCGAGTTGCGCCGTGGTGAGCAAGTCGCAGGCGGAGGAGACCCTGTCCCCGGCGTGGGCGACGGCGGGGCCTGCCACGGCCCCCACGCACAGCGCGGCATAGAGAAGGCCGATACGACACAGCGTGACACGAAATCTCATCATGAATGATTCCTCATGCTTTCAAGGTGAATTCGGAGGGATGGCGGCAGCTGCGGGACATGGTCGCCCATTGAAGAACGATGGGCTTTGCGTCTCGGCAAGAGCCGCACCCGCGGGATCGAATTATGGGGCGGAACTATGCGCGCGTCAATACTCGACGCGCCGCCGCGCTGTGTCCGTCTGCTGCGCTAGCTGACGCCGTGGCTCGGAGCAGCCCGACCCGCTGTGTCCCTCCGCGCGGACAACAACGTCTCCGACGGAAGGCTCCCGCATCCTGCAGAGCGCCGGCCCGGGGAGAAGGCGTCTCGTCGCAGCGCGACAGTTTGATGCAGCCGAGGCGTCAATGCGTCGCATTCCCGTTGACACGACGCACGGGCCCGATACAATGGCGGACGGTCTGGCGACCGTAGCCCGCACGGCGCCATGACGCCTCGGGACAGTGCGCTGGACGAACCGCCGCACAAGGAGAACCGATGAGCTTTCGAAGCTGCAAAACCGAAGAGAACGCCGCAGGAGAGTTGCGCCGCGACCCGAGGTGCCACCTTCTCGGTTCGGACGACCCCCTGATCTCGAAGTTGCACCTGGTTATTCGGATCGCCGTCAAGATCTTGGCCGTACTCATGACGCTCGTCATCCTCTGGGGCATCTTCGATGTCGTCTGGGTCTTGTACAACCAGCTGATGGCCAAGCCGACGTTTTTGCTCAACATCAGTGATATTCTGAAGACTTTCGGCTCGTTCATGGCTGTGCTCATCGCCATCGAGATATTCACCAACATCGTGATGTATCTGGAGGAGGACATCATCCACATCCGCCTCGTGCTCGCCACGGCGCTCATGGCTGCAGCGCGGAAGGTGATCATCCTCGACTTCAAGGCGACGGAATGGGAGTACGTGGCCTCCCTCAGCCTGGTCATCGTCACGCTGGGGCTTGCCTACTGGCTCGTGGTGCGCAAGAAGGAGTCGTAGCCTTCCGCCCCCTCATGCCAGAGGGGAGGGAAGGCCGCGCCGCAGCGTGGTTCTCCCCCCCCGCGCGACTGTCCTGCGACGCCCCCGACAGGGTGTGGCCGGAGGCGTTGCCGCCACCCCCCGGAACACGCCACGGGGGGGGCGGCGCCGGCGTCCGACAGCGCGCGCCGGGCGCTTCCCCCGCCACGTCGTCAGGCGCTCAGAATCTCACGCATCCTCCAGCGACTGGAGCAGCTGCGCCGCTTCCTCGCTGATGAACTCCTCGAACTTGTAGAGACCCTTTCCGGCCTCGCGGGCCATGGGGATGACCTCGGCAGGGGGCGTCCGCAGGTTCGTGGGGCATGGCGTGTAGATCTGCACATAGCTGGGCCCCGTCTCCCGCGCCACGAGGATGGCCTTGCGGATGGCCGCTCCCAGCTTCTTGGGGCTGGCCACGGTGACCTTGGCGGCGTAGGCGCAGCCGGAGGTCTTGGCCAGCTCGAAGATGGGGAGCTTGGGAAAGGACTTGCCTTTGGGCGCCATGGGCAGCACGCGGCCTTCGGGAGACATGCCGCTCTCCTGGCCGCCGGTGTTGCCGTAGACTTCGTTGTCCACCATGATGGTGGTGATGCGCTCGCGGCGGAACCAGGAGTGCAGGGTCATGTCCAGCCCGATGTCGGCGATGGCGCCGTCCCCCACGAGGACCACCACGTCCTTCACCTTGCCCGGATGCCGCAACGTCAGCATGCGCTTCAAGCCGGAAGCCACGGCGTTCTGGTTGCCGAACGCCGTGTTCGAGTAATTGAGCGCGGCTTGCGAGAGGGCGAAGAAGGAGCACCCCGGCGTCCCCACCACGATGGTGTCCTCCGGCGCAGGCAGCGCCGCCGTGGTGAGCCGCACCCCCAGGGAGACGCCGCAGCCGGCGCAGTGCGGGTGTTCTTCGATCACTTCCTTGAACGTCCCCAGGTCCTCCACGCCAAGGTCGCGGCCGTGGGGGCCGTGTTCCACAAGCTCTTGATACTGCGTCGGCAGCAGGTCCCGCAGGGCGTCCACGGGGGTGATGATCGCTTTCGACATGCTAGGCTCCCTTGCTGTTGCGGTGCATGGCCTCTTTCACGGCGTCCACGATCAAGCCGGGAGGCATGGTCATGCCGCCGAAGATGCGCGGTCCGCTCACCACCCGGCGGTTGCGATCGAGCGCGGCTTTCACCTCCCGTCCGAGCCAACCGTTGGCGTTGAACTCCGGGACGATGATGTGCTCGGCTGCGTCAGTGGCTTCGATGAGCTCTTGCTCCGGAAAAGGCCGGATGGACTTGATCTTGACGAGGCCGGCGTCGACGCCTTCGTCGCGCAGCAGCCGCAGCGCTTCCCGGCCTTGGGAGACGGCGGTGCCCGACGCGACGATCAGCGCTTTGGCTTGCGGGTTTTCAACCTCCAGCAACCCCCCGAGCCTGCGGCGCAGGTGTCGTCGGGCGCGCTCCGCTGCAGCGAGCACTTCCTGGTGCCAGCTGGCGTTGGCGGCTCCGCTGATGAAGTTGCTCTTGTTCAGCAGCGGGTCGCGGGTAATGCGCATGGGCGGGGTCTCCATGTCGAAAGCCGGGACAGGAGCCAAAGCCGGGTCGTACGGCGGCAGCGTCATGTCCTCCGGGGTCAACTGGACAGCGTCCCGGGTGTGGGTGACAAAGAAGCCGTCCGCGAAGACGCCCACCGGCAAGTGCACGTCCGGCTCTTCCGCGACAAGGTAAGCATTCAGGATCATGTCGAAAAAATCCTGTCCGTGCTCGGCGTGCAGCATGAGCATGCCGGTGTCCAGCAGCATGCCCATCTCGATGTTCTCCGGCTGGATGGAGGGCGGCAGCGAAACGCCCCGGCACATGAACGCGCAGACGATGGGCTGACGCGCTCCGGCCCAGACCGGGAACATCTCCATGGCGCGCAGGGTGCCGGGACCGCTGGTGGCGGTGAAGACCCGCCCCCCGCCAAGGGAGGCGCCGTGCACGGCGGCCATGACGGCGAATTCGTTCTCCGCGCGGTAGAAGTGTTTGACGTACCCTTGCTCGTACAGCCCGCCGACGAGATGCATGCTCTCGGACTGCGGGGTGATGGGGTAGGCGATGGCCATGTCGATATTGGCCCGCTTCACGGCTTCGCTCACGGCTTCGCTGCCTGTAATGAAGCGCGGCGTTCTGGGCGCGTCTCCCAGGGCAAACCCGGTGGACGCTGCATGGGGCAGGTGCGTTTTCTGTTCATTCATTGCGGATGCTTACTCCTTGCCGTTTGTCCATCGTCCGAGCCGACCCGCATGGCGCAGCGCCCCGCTCGCCACGGGAAGGCCGCCCGAAAAAGAGGGAGCCTCGCGCGAGCGGGGCGTTCCGTTCGTGCGCAGGCTCCCGCATCCGATGTTCGCCGGATATCTCCGGGTCAGTCGTTCAGCTTCACCTGTTGGACGCTGAGCGCGTCCTTGGCGCAGACGGTGATGCAGACGCCGCAGCCTTTGCAGCGTTTCTTGTCGACGCAGACTTGTTTGCTTTCCTTGCAGTAGGCGATGACGTTGGGGTCAGGGCACCCGTAGATGCACAGCTTGCATCCCGAGCACTTTTCGGAATCCACGGTGGCGGCATAGTACATGATTCCTCTCCCTCAGGCGAGCTCGTGTTGGAAGATCGATTCCCCAGCCTTGTGGATGACCTCCATGTTCTTCTCGATCATCTGGCTGACTTTCTTGAATTTTTCCTTCACCGCGTCATCCAGGGCTGCGGTGGTGCCGGAAGCCACGAACTTCCCGCCGCCGAAGCGGTCCATCATCGCGGTCTCCAAGGCTTCCAACGAAGGGATGTTCCGAATGGCGTAGAGAGCGCCGAGCATGGCGATGTTGGTGGACAGGTGCGTGCCGCTGATCTCCATGGCGACTTCGGAAGCCGGGATGTAGTGGACCTGCGCCTTCATGGCGGCCAAGCTCTCCTGATCCTCCGGCGACATGGGCAGCTCCACCGCGGAGTTGATGATGATCGTTCCGCTCTCCACAAGGCCGTCGAAGAAGGGCATGGTGTAGCTCTTGCCCATGGTGATGACGTGGGGGTGGAAGATCATGATGATGTTGGGGTAGAGCACCTCCCCGCGTTCGTAGATGGGCTCTTTTGAAATGCGTACGTAGCTCTCGGCGGGCGCGAGCCGCTTTTCCGCGCCGAAGAACGGATTGACAGTGACTTGCAGGTCGTCGTGGTAGGCTGCGGACCCGAGGATGTGCGCTGCAGTCACAACGCCTTGGCCGCCCAACCCGGACATGCGGATGGCAATTTTCTCGTCCATTACTGCTTGCCCTCCTCGAGGCTCCGCAAGTAGCGCTTCGCTTCCTGGGAGATGTATTCGAAATTCTCGAAACTCTTGTCTTTTTCCCGCACTTTGACGGAATAGACGGTGTCCGATGGCTTCTTCTTGAAGTTCGTGGGGCAAGGACTCAGCAACTGCACGTAGGTGGGGCCCACGTCACGAGCGAGCAGGATGGCTTGCCGCACCGCCTTGCCCAGCCGGGTGGGCCGTGCTGGCGAGGTGGTCGCCACATAGACGCAGCCAGCGGCTTGAGCCACCTCCGGCATGCTCGCCTTGGGGAAGTTCTTGCCTTTGGGCGCCATGTTCAGCACAGCGCCTTCTGTGCTCATGCCGCTTTCCTGGCCGCCGGTGTTGGCGTAGGCTTCGTTGTCGAGCATGATGGTCGTGATGTTCTCGCGACGGAACCAGGATTGCATCACCATGTCCAGCCCGATGTCCGCTGTGGCGCCGTCCCCGGCGATGACCACCACGTCCTTCACCTTGTCCGGAAAACGGAGGGCCAGCGCGCGCTTGAGCCCCGAGGCCACGGCGTTCTGGTTGCCGAACAGGGAGTGCACGTTGTGCAGACCCACTTGCGGAAAGACCAAGGCGCTGCACCCGGTGGAGCCGACCACCACCGTGTCTTCCGGGCTGGGCAGAGAAGCCAGCACCAGCCGCAGCGAGAGCGCCAGGCCACACCCGGCGCAGAGCGGATGGGACTCCACGAGCTCCTTGAAGCTCCCGAGATCCTTGACGCCGTAGCCCTTGCCGTAGGGCCCGTGCTCCGCAAGGGCCTTGTACTCCTCGGGGAGGATGGACTCGAACGCCGGAGCGATGCGAATGTTGGAGCTGCTCATTGCGAAACCCTCCTGATTTCGTCCACGATGAGGTGGGCCGGCATGGTCATGCCGCCGTACACTCTGGGGGCGCCCACCACCTTTCTCGGCGCGTCCACTGTCGCCATGATCTCCTTGGCCAGCCACCCCACCCTGTTGAACTCCGGCACGATGACAGCCTTGGCGTTCTTCGCCAAAGCCCGGATTTCCTCCGTGGGGAAGGGACGGATGGACTTGATCTTGACGAGGCCGACGGAACACCCCTCCCGCCGGGCGATGGCCATCGCCTCCCGGCTCTGGCTCACGGCGGTGCCGGAGGTGATGAGCAGCACCTCGGCGTCCTCGTGCTCGGCCTCCACCAGGCCGTCCAGGTAGCGCGCCACATGCTTTCTGGAGCGCTCCTGTGCTGCGCCCACCTCCTGCTGCCAGGAAGCGTGCGCCGCATAGCTGATGAAGTTGCTCTTCATCACGAAGGGGTCGCGCATCTGGCGCACGGGGACGCTCTCCATGTCCATGGTCGGCACGGGAGCGCTGTAGGGATCGTACGGGGGTAGCTTGGCGTCCGCATCCGGAATGTGGAGAATCTCCCGCGTGTGCGTGACGAAGAAGCCGTCGGCGAATACGCCCACGGGCAGATGCACGTCCGGGCTCTCCGCAATGACGAAGGCTTTCAGCAGCATGTCATGAAGATCTTGCGCGGTCTCCGCGTGCAGCATGAGCATGCCCGTCTCCAGCAGGAAGGCCATCTCGATGGTGTCCGGCTGGATGGTCAGCGGGCTGTTGATGCCCCGGGTCATGAACCCGCAGACGATGGGCAGCCGCGAGCCAGCCCACACGGGGAACACCTCGAACGCCCGCATGGTGCCGGGACCGCCCGTGGCGGTGAAGACCCGCACCCCGGCCATGGCGGCCCCCGCCACAGAGGACATGACCGCGAACTCGTTCTCGCCGCGGTAGTACTCCTTGACGAACCCTTCCGCGTACAAGTCGCCCACCAGGTGCATGCTCTCGGACTGCGGGGTTATCGGGTAGGAGATGGCCATGTCCACGTTGGCCTTGCGGATGGCCTCCCGCACGGCTTCGCTGCCGCTCATGAACCGCTTCTTCTTCTCGGCCTCGAAAAAGATGTATTCGGGATCGTTCACGTGCTGTTCCATGGCCTACCCCTCCGCCTTCAATCGCCGGACGACTTCTGTCAACGCTTTCACTTCCGCCAGACCGATATCCCGCAAAGAGATCACGGCGTCTTCGTGGCCGGCTTCCGCGCAGAGGGCGATGGTGGAACAGCTGGCGCCGCCGCGGATGATCTTCAACGCGACGTTGGCGTAGTGGCAGTGGACGCCGATGAAGACGCACACGTCGATCTTGTTGTGCCAGATGGTGAGGTTGGGGTGGTTCGGGTTGACCTCCACGGCAGGGTCGATCATGGGGTACTTCGGTCGGTAGTCCGGCATGGGGATAATCTTCGCGCCCACGGCCTCGGCCAACTCCACCAACGCCTCAGCCTTTTCGGCCACGCCCGGCTTCCAGTCCCACAAAATGAGCGGGCCGGGGAAAAATGTGGGGTTTTTCGCACGAATCAGCCGCATCGCCGCTTCTTCCATGCCGCGGGCGACGGGCACCCGTTCCCCCTCGACCAACGCCTCGCCCGGCTCGGGCAGCTCGACGCCCTTCGAAGCGGCGGCTGGGGGCAAGAAACCTTCAGGGCCGGGCAGGACCCTGTACTGTTGATGATCCATAAAGCCTCCAACTCACTGGTTTTGGTGTGTGGTGTACACGATCATCGTCGAATTCGACGCCGCGCCCTGCTCCAACCGCTCGGAGACGGCTCCACGGCGCGCGCTCCCTGCTCGCGGGGGGGGGGGGAAACGATCAGCGACGTCCGAGGCGACAAGACGACCGCATGCCATCACCCTGTCCGAGGTTTCAGACAAACACATGAACCGGAGGGCGCCGCCGCGACTTGATTGACACCTCCCAAGGACTTCGCGGTGACGGGTGGAGGGGGCGCATGTGCTGCGTCTGCGAGGCAAGAGGGCGCGCCTTGGCGCTTCGACGGAAGTGGCAAGCTCAGGCGGCGCGCTCGGCAGCTGTCCCTGCGCGGACGCTGCAGCGGCCAGGGATTGCGCCCCGACACGCGCCGACCGCTCCCCGTTCCGATGCCCCTCGCCCCGTGCGTCCCGCGCGTCCCGCGCGTCCTCGCCTGGCTCCTGGAGGGCGCACCCCGCTCGAGGGTCACCAGGAATATATCTTGTGCAAGGAAAAATATATTCGTATTATTTTTCTGGGTCGTTCGTGAAAAACTGACAATCAGCGCAGGTGAAGATGTTCAATTACAAACAGTTGTTCTATTTCTGGAACACAGCCAAGCTCGGCGGCGTCCACCGCGCAGCAGAGCGGCTGAACCTCACGCCGCAGACCATCAGCGGCCAGATTGGCGAATTCCAGCGCACTTTGGGCGTGGACCTCTTCCGCCGCACCGGCAGAAAGCTGGAGCTCACCCAAGCCGGCAAGTTCGCCATGGCTCACGCCGAAAAAATCTTCCAGCTGGGCGAAGAGCTGGAGGTGAGCCTGCGCAATCTGCCCATGGCGAATGCGCTCCTTTTTCAAGTGGGCGTGATGGACGCCGTACCGAAGTCCATGGCCTACCGGCTGATCCAGCCCGCGTTCGAAATTGACAAACCGATCCACCTCATCTGCCATGAGGACAAGCACGACGCCTTGTTCGCGGAGCTGGCGATCAAGAAGCTGGACCTCGTGATCGCGGACCGGCCGCTCCCCCGCGAGCTGGGCATCCGCGGTTTCAACCACGAACTGGGCCGCACCGGCGTGACCTTCTGCGGCAGCGCGCTTGAAGCCGGCAGGCTCTCGCCCGGCTTTCCCGGCTCGCTCGACGGAGCCCGCATGTTGCTGCCGCGAGAAGGCGCAGCCTTGCGGGGAGCGCTGAACAACTGGTTCGCGAAACACCATATCCACCCGCACATCATCGGCGAATTCGACGACACCGCGTTGCTGAAAGCCTTCGGCCAGGCCGGTGTGGGCGTCTTCCCTGCTCCAAGCGTCATCGCTGACGAGGTGATAAGCGCTTACGGCGTGGAATGCATCGGCCACGCCGAGGACGCTGTCGTCAAGTATTACGCGATATCCCGAGAACGTACGCTCAAGCATCCCGCAGTGGTGGCGGTGCACCGCATGGCCGGGAGCACCTTCACACCGTGACCGCACCTCGATTCATGGCGCAGTCTTCCCCCGGCTCACTTGGCTCGTCCGGCTCACCCGGCTCACTTGGCTCGTCCGGCTCACCCGGCTCACTTGGCCGAGTGTGTCGGAACCACGGTTGACTTGCAGCGCGGTATGACGCAGTGATATGCAACCAGTTTGCTTGCCGGGCGGCGTGTGCTTCCGTATGAAGGCGCCCCGCTTCCGAACCACCTGTCCCCCTCGCGTCAAGTGATCCTTGCATGATGACGGACCTCCTCCTCTTCACCACCATCGCCACCGCCATCATGCTGGAGGCGGCGCCGTTCCTCCTGCTGGGCTCCCTGGTGGGCGCGCTGCTGGAGGCGTATCTGCCGCGGGAGCGGCTGCACCGGCTCATCCCCCGGAATACGGTGGGCCAGGTGGCGGTCGGGGTGTGCTGCGGCATGGCGCTGCCCACGTGCGAGTGCGGCGTGGTCCCCGTGGCGCGACGGCTGCTGCTGAAAGGCGCGCCCCCGGCCATGGCGTTGCCCTACATGATGGCCGCGCCTGTGGTGAATCCCATCGTGTTGATAAGCACCTGGGTGGCTTTCCAGGGAGACTGGGCCATGGTGGGCATGCGCGTGCTTTTGGTGGCGGTCTCGGCCGTGGCCGTGGGCCTCGCCATGGGTGGGCTGCGGCCGTATCAAGTCTTGGCGGGCGGGGCCTTGGCCATGCAGTCTGACGCGCAAGACCACGGCTGCGGCTGCGGCCCCGACTGTGGGCATGACCACCACGAAACCGTCGGCAGACCCCGTTGGCTCGTCATCGCGGTACACGCTTTCACCGAGTTCATGAGCATGTTCCGCTTCCTGGCCCTTGGCGCCGTGGCGGCGGCGGCGGTGAAGACGTTCACGCCTGCGGCGTTCATCGAGGCCTTCGCCGCCAGCACGCCGCTGGCTGTGGGCGGGATGATGCTCTTCGCCATCCTGCTCTCCATCTGTTCGGAGGCGGACGCTTTCGTGGCGGCTTCCTTCGCCTCTTTCCCGGACGTTGCGCAAGTGGCCTTCACGGCCATCGGCCCCATGGTGGACTTGAAGCTTATCCCCCTGTTTTTCCTTGTCTTCCACAGACGCATCGCATGGACGCTCATCATCGTCCCGTGCGTGCTCGTCTATGGCTTGGCGACGCTTTTGGGGATGCTTCCATGACCGCCGCCCGCTGGACGCACCCCCTTCGGCTTTTCCTGGAGAGCGCGCTGGCCTTGGGCATGGGCGCCTTTTTCATCATGTTGACCTGGTCTTCAGTGTACTGGCGGTTCCTCAATCCGAAGTTCCAGTGGGTGACCTTCGCGGCAGGCGCGCTGTTGGCGCTGCTGGGATTGGCGGCTGTCTTCGCTCCGCGGCGACCGGCGTCGTGGTCCACGCTTGCAGCCGCAACCGTCTTCCTGGGGCTTGCCTACGGCGCATTGACCATCACCCCGACATCACCTTTCGACGTCCCCGCCACCGCCGCCATCCCCCAGGACGACGAACTGGCGCGGCTCTTCGCGCAAGAAGACGCCCCGCCCCGGACCTTCTCCGGCGCCCCCCGCAGGCAGGACGCTCCGACAGGCCCCTTGACCATCGACGGCGAAACGCACACGCCCATCAACCTCGCCGAGCTCATGACGCATCTGGACACGACCCCGGACGCGTTCGGAGAACCCTATGTCGTGCGCGGTCAAGCGCTGCGTCACCCCGCGCTGGACGCGGCCGGACAGATTGCGCTGACGCGGCTCATGGTGGTCTGCTGTTTCGCGGACGCCGTGGCCGTGGCGCAACTCGTGGCCGTGGAGGACCCCGCAGCCTACGCCGACGGCCAGTGGCTACAGGCCGCCGGTCGCGTCCGTCTTCTCGGCGAACCGGTCATGGATGTGGCCGAACTGCGCCGCCCGGACGCTTTGGCCACAGTCACCGAGGGTGACCGCGTGCTTGAGCCCACACGTCTCGTCCCCACACAGCCCCCGGCCCTGCCGTACATCTTCGAGATGCGCGAGGCGCCGCCCTTCGCCTACTGACGACGCCTCCCGACCACCATCCCGACCTCGAAATCTCGGGGCGCCCGCGTCGATTCGCCCTGCCCTGGAACACAACGCCTCCCTCCCACGAGGCTCCGGCAGGGGCGCCAGCTTGCCGGCTCACCGCCCGGTTGACACCATACCACGTGCATCTGTCACACGATGAACGCTTCCTCGGCAGCCGTGCTACAGGGAGCGCCGCGGGTGTCTGGTGATGAGCGCTTCGCGCTGCGCTGATTGGCTGACGTGGGTGTAGATCTCCGTGACCGTCAAGGAACTGTGGCCGAGGAGTCGTTGGATATTGCGGATGTCCACACCGTTTTCGAGCAGCAAGGTGGCCACGCTGTGCCGGAACATGTGCGGCGTGATTGGCTCCTCCAGTCCGGCCAAGCGAGCGTATTTCTTCACGATATGACGGACGACCTGATCTGAGATCCGCTGCTGGCCGTTGTTCTCGAAGAACGGCGCGGCGGCGTTGCGCTCCCCCCGCTCCGTGGCGTACGCTTCGAGGGCTACGATCGCCTCCGCGCTGCAGAGGGGCGCCATGCGTTCTCGGTTGCCTTTGCCTCTGATGCGCACGCACCGCGCCTCAAGATCGACGCATCCGCAAGTGAGGCGACACAGCTCCCCGACGCGCATCCCCGTCTCGAAAAGCAGTTCGAGGACGGCGATGTCCCGCAGCTGCGCCGTCCGCCGCCTGTCGCCGTGCACGGCAAGCTCCTTGTACGCCGCTTCGAAGATGGCGCGGAGTCCGGGGAGGGGAATCGTTCTCGGCAGACTGAGCACAGGCGGAAGCTTCAGCCGCAGCTTTGCGAACGGCGAACTCTCCAGCGTCTCATCGAATACGAAATAGTTGAAAAAGACTTTCAAGGTGGCGAGCTTTCTTTTGACACTGCGCGGCATGAAGGCTTTGTTCAATGCAATGACATATCCACGCAACGCCTCGCGATCGACTTCGTCCAATGCGTGGATGGAGACGTTCTCCATGGCTGTGCGAAACTGTTGCAGGTCCACCCTATATGCTTTGACAGTGTACTCCGAGAGCTTTCTTTCATAACGACAGTGTTCAAGAAAAAGATCTACAGCGCCACTTATGTGTACATACTTCATCCACGAAACTCCAGCAACAGACCTACTTCAATATTGCCGAGAGCTTACATAGTGGAGTCCTCCAGATTCCGCAACCCTTTGATATCATGAAAGCAGCGCGCGCTCTGGGCGGCTGCGTCCTCTGGTGTCGGCCTTCCGGGTGGCCGTGCGCGCCCCGCTTTCCGACTCGCGCCGCCGCCGGAGGCCGTCTCGCACGGGCCAAGGCGCGACTGGATCGCGCCCCACATGGTGGCGGCAGGCGAGAAATCCCTCGGCGCCGCATACCGCTGCAGGCCGTCCCTGGAGTTCTCGTGCCGCGACGTGCTGCGACGCAAACGCAAAAAGGGGAGCGCCGCAGACAGGCGCCCCCCTCTCGCAGGGTCGTTTCGAAGGCGTCCGACGCCGCGTCAGGCGAGACCGGCCTTGACGAAGGCTTCAGCGATGGCGGTGTCGAATGGCGGATAGAGCACGCCCACTTCCGTGACGATGGCGGTGATGAGGTCATGGGGCGTGGGATCGAAAGCGAAGTTGTAGACCGGGACGTCTGTGGGGCAGATCTGCACATCGCCCACATGGGTCACTTCGCGGGGGGTGCGGTCTTCGATGGGCACGTCGTCGCCGGCGGCGATGGCGCGGTCGATGGTGGAGAGGGGCGCCGCCACGTAGAAGGGCACCCCGTGGTGCTTGGCCAGCACGGCCACGCCGTAGGTGCCGATCTTGTTCACGGCGTCGCCGTGGGCGGTGATGCGGTCTGCGCCCACCACCACCTGTTGGACCATGCCGCGCCGCATGAGCAGGCCGCAAGCGTTGTCGCAGGCTATGGTGACAGGGATGTTGTCCTTGTGCAGCTCATAAGCCGTGAGCCGCGCGCCTTGCAGGAAGGGCCGCGTCTCGTTGGCGATGACGCTGATCTGCTTGCCCTGTTCGATGGCGCCGCGGATAACGCCGAGGGCCGTGCCGTAGCCGGCGGTGGCCAGGGCGCCGGCGTTGCAGTGGGTCATGACGGCGTCGCCGTCGTTGAAGAGAGCTCCGCCGTGGCGGCCGATGGCGCGACAACTCTCCAGGTCGTCCTCATGAATGGTCTTGGCGAGCTCCAGCCACCGCTCAGCCAAGGCTTCCAGGCTCAGCGCGGGGGTCTCGTCCCACACGACGCGGCAGCGATCCACAGCCCAGCGCAGGTTCACAGCCGTGGGTCTGGCGTCCGCCAGAATCTCCAGCTTGGCGCGCAGCATGGGTTCCCAGTCTCCTTCGCCGCGGGTCTCCGCAAGCACTTCCAGGGCGGCGATGTGGCACCCGTACGCCGCGGTGACGCCGATGGCGGGGGCTCCGCGCACGACCATGGTCTGCAGAGCGTAGATGACGTCTTCCGTGGTGCGGCAGACGAAGTCTTCCTCACGGCAGGGGAGCACGCGCTGGTCCAGCAGCACGAGGGCCTTCCGGGCGGCGTCGTAACGGATGTGGTCGGTCATGGTTCTGTCCTTTTCGTCAGAGGGAATGCGGAAAAGCGCCGGCCTGGCCGGCGAGGGGCGTGGCGAACGACTATGGCCCGTACGCGTTACGAATCCTTGACGACGCGACGGGGTTCCATCAGCCGTCGAGCTTTTCCTTGAGCAGCGTGTTGACCACGCCGGGGTTGGCTTGCCCCTTGGTGGCGCGCATGACCTGCCCCACGAAGAAGCCCATGAGCTTGGTCTTGCCGCCCCGGTACGCGTCGACCTCGTCCGGATTGGCTGCGAGGACTTCGTCCACGGCTGTTTCGATGGCGGAAGCGTCCGAGATCTGCGCAAGGTTCTTTTCCTTGACGAAGGCCTCCACGTCGCCGCCCCTGGCGAAGAGCTCGGGGAAGATGTCTTTGCCGATTTTCCCGCTGATGGTCCCCTTGTCCACGAGGGTGATGAGCTCTGCGAGGCACGTGGGCGTCATGGCCGCGTCGCATGCGGAGACGCCGGCCTTGTTCAGCTCGCGGAGGAAATCGCCCATGATCCAGTTGGCGACCTTCTTGCCGCTCTTGGCCGGATCACCATAAGCGCGGGCCGTTTCCTCGAAGTACTCGGCCAGCGCGCGTTCGCTGGTCAACAAGTCGGCGTCGCGTTCGGGCACGTCGTACTCCGCAACGAACCGCGCGCGCCGCGCAGCCGGAAGCTCCGGCAGTTCCGCGCGCCAGCGCGTCACCCAGGCCTCCTCCAATTGCAGAGGGATCAGGTCGGGATCCGGGAAATAACGGTAGTCGTGGGCTTCCTCCTTGCCGCGCATGGAGAAGGTGGCGTTCTTCGCCGCGTCGTATAGGCGCGTCTCCTGCACCACCACTTCGCCGTCGTCCAAGAGGTCCTGCTGGCGGCCGATCTCATGCTCGATGGCGCGTTGGACATTGCGGAAGGAGTTCAGGTTCTTCAACTCGGCGCGCACCCCGAAGGCCTCTTGTCCACGAGGTCGGATGGAGACGTTGGCGTCGCAGCGGAAACTGCCCTCTTCCATGTTGCCGTCGCACACGCCCAGATAGAGGAGAATGGCGCGCAGCTCCTTGAGGTACGCCACGGCCTCTTCGGCGGATCGGATATCAGGTTCGCTGACGATCTCGATGAGGGGCGTGCCCGTGCGGTTCAGGTCCACGTAGCTGGCGTTGTCCCCGGCTGCGTGGATGGACTTGCCCGCGTCCTCCTCCATGTGAATCCGCGTGACCCCGATGACCTGCTCGCCACGATCCGCATGGACCACCAGCCGGCCGTGCTCGGCCACGGGCTCCTCATACTGGGATATCTGATAGGCCTTCGGCAGATCCGGATAGAAATAATTCTTGCGCGCAAAGACGCTCTTCAGGTTCACCGCGCACCCCAGCGCCTCGCCCACCTTCACGGCGTACTCCACCGCACGCCGGTTCAAGACCGGCAGGACGCCCGGCATGCCGCTGCAGACCTCGCAGACGTTGGCGTTGGGCTCGTCCCCGAAGGTGGTGGGACAAGGGCAAAACAACTTGGACGCCGTCTTGAGCTGGGCGTGCACCTCCAGCCCTATCACCGCCTCGTACTCAGCCATGCTCCACCCTCGCGTTTGCGCTAAACGGTTCCAGACTCCACCCCAGGCCCCATACCCCGGTCCGGCCCGAGGGTCAAACCGGGAACGTGGAGCAAGCCTCCGGCCAGGCCCTGTCCCGGGGCGCCCGCCCCCCAGCATTCCCCTGCATTCGTCAAGGTCGGACCGCCGCCACGCAC
>CAYVWB010000054.1:0-31102 GCA_964455395.1 uncultured Desulfovibrionaceae bacterium | reverse complement strand
AAGGACCTGGCAAAATACTGGGTGCACAACGGCTTCGTGCAGATTGATTCAGAAAAAATGTCCAAATCCCTGGGCAACTTCAAGACCATCCGCGACCTGCTGGAGCAATACCAGCCTGAATCCCTGCGCTATTTCCTGCTCACCAAGCACTACAGAAGCCCCATCGACTTCTCGGCAGAAGCCATGGACGAGGCTGAAAAGAACCTCAAGCGCATCTACACCGCCAAACAGCTGTTGCAGCAGGAGCTCACGCGGGAAAAATGGTCCAAAAACCCCCTGCCGCAAGAATACAGCCAGGAACTCGAGCAGCACGAAAAGCTCTGGACCGAGGCCATGGAAGATGACTGCAACACCGCCGGCGCACTGGGCCACGTCTTCACCATGGTCAAGCTCGCCGGGCGCCTGCTGGACGACACGGCCTTGCGCAAGACCGAAGCCGCCGGCGCGCTCTTCCGGGAAATACTCGACGCCCTGGACGACATGGGCGACGTGCTGGGCGTCTTCCAACAGAACCCGGAGGCCTTTCTCCAACGACTCAAGGAAACCCGCCTGGCCCGACGCGATATCGACCCCGCCGTGGTGGAAGCGCGTGTGGCGCAACGCGCCGAAGCCAAGAAAGCCAAGGATTTCGAAAAGGCGGACGCCCTGCGCCAGGAGCTGACGGCCATGGGCGTGGAAGTGCGCGACACCCCCCAAGGCCCGGTCTGGGACGTGCTGTAGACTCCTTCTGCCCCACAGGGCGCGCAGCCCCAGGCAGTGGGGTTTTGCCTTTTTCGCCAAGGCGCGTATAAGGGATGGGCGCGGCCGTTTCCACCCCAACGCGTCAGGCGCCCGGCCGCGTGCACGTCGCGCCTTGCCATGCCCTCGCAGCCCCTGCAGCGCATTCGCCGGGCCATGGCGGCGCTGTTCCGTCCCCCTTGCTCCGCGCCTTCATGCCTCGTTCCGGGGCTGGCGGCGTCCATGACGGGACGCGCCTGTACGGCGTAACAAGCAGCCCCCGCGTCAACCTGTCGCCTGCGCGTCATCCGCACCCGTATGAACAAGACCGTCTTCGCCACTCCCCGGCGTCTTCCGGCGGCGCGCCGCATCCTCTGCGCGCTCCTCTGTGTCCTGATGGTTCTGGGCCCCTTGGCGAGCCGCCTCGGGGAGGCGCAGATCCTCCCCTTCGGCCGGTTCACCGTCAAGGACGAGAAGGAGCTGGGCCGCAAGCTGGCGGTGTACATCCGCGCGCGGCTGCCCCTCATCGAAGACCCGGAGATCGTCGGCTACTGTCGGGACGTGCTGGAACGGCTGCAAGCCGCCATGCCGCCCCAGCCTTTCGAACTGAACGTTTACGTGCTGAACCACAGCGCGGTGAACGCTTTCGCGGCGCCGGCGGGGCATGTCTTCATCCATTCGGGCCTCATCCTGAACATGGAGCGGGAATCCGAGCTGGCCGGAGTGCTGGCGCACGAGCTGGCTCACGTCTCGCAGCGGCACATCGCCAGCAACGTGGAGCGCATGCAGACGTTCTCCCTCATCTCGTTGGTGGGGATGCTCGCCGGCGTCTTCGTGGGAGGGAACATGGGCTCGGGCATGGTGATGGGCTCCGCCGCGGCGCAACAGAGCGCCATGCTCAAATACAGCCGGGAGAACGAGGTGGAGGCGGACCGCATCGGCATGGACTACCTCGTCCACGCGGGGTATCCTCCCCAGGGCTTGAGCGACGCCTTCGAGAAGATCCGCAAACTCCGGTGGCTGGGGGGTGGGGGAACCATCCCGACGTACCTCTCCACCCACCCGGGGGTCAGCGAACGCATCGCCTCCATTGAACACATGCTGGAGCGCAAAGGCCTCACCGAGCGCCCCCGGGAGGACAACACCCGCTTCCGCCGCATCCAGACGCTGCTGCGCGCCCGCTACGACGACCCCAAGACCGCCATGCAGCACTTCCAGAAAGCCGGCGCGACCACCTGCCTGGACGCTTTGGGCCGGGCCATTGTCCATA
Source organism: uncultured Desulfovibrionaceae bacterium (assembly GCA_964455395.1). Lineage (GTDB taxonomy): Bacteria > Desulfobacterota > Desulfovibrionia > Desulfovibrionales > Desulfovibrionaceae > CAYVWB01. Next base: position 29,115 of record CAYVWB010000054.1, on the reverse strand, counting down.
CCCGGGCCAACCGCTTCTCTGCTGCGGAGGACGCCTTCAACACGGCGCTGGACTGCGCCGGGGACGATCCCCTGGTCTACCGGGAAGCCGGCCGACTGGCCTTCGCCAAAGGGGATTTCGATCTCGCGAAGGCTTTTCTGGAGCGGGCCATCGCCTTGAATCCGGATGATCTCATGGCGGTCTTCTTCCTGGCGCGTATCTATGGAGACGCCTGGGGAGACGCCTGGGGAGACGCCGGAAACGCCCGACACGGCGGCCCGAACACTATGGACAACGCCGACAGCGGCGACAGCGGCGACAGCGGCGACGCCCACCGCGCCGTGCAGCTCTTCGAGCGCATCCTCCTGGAGTTGCCGGAAGATCCCGAAGTGCACTACTATTTCGGTCGCATGCTCGGCCAGCACGGCCAGTACTTTCGCGGCTTCCTCCACCTTGCTTACAGTTCGCTCTATCAAGCGGACGAAAAGCGCTTCGAATTCCACAAACGCAAGGCCGCCGGTCAGGCCGCCACCCCGGAAGATCGACGCGAACTCGCCAAGCTGGAAGAGATATACGAAGAACGCAAGGAGTTCTGGCAATAGCCGCGCCGTCGTCCATTTCGTCCAACGCCATGTCCACACCAAGGAGATCGCCATGACCATGCAACCGCACCTCGGCCGCCTGCCCAAAGGCGAGGACCTCTTTCACTCCCTGAACGCCTTCTGCAAGCAAGCCGGCGTGAACCGCGGCTTCGTCTCCGTGATCGGCGCCGTGGAGCGCGCCGTGCTGGGCTACTACCATCAGGACGAGCGCCAGTACGAGAGTTTCGAGTTCGATGAACACATGGAGATCGTGAGCTGCATCGGCAACGTCTCCATCAAGGACGGCGAGCCCTTCTGCCACGTCCACCTCACCCTGAGCCGCAAGGACTGCACCGTGGTGGCGGGCCACTGCATGCCCGGCGCGGTGATCTTCGCAGCGGAAGCGGCGGTCATCCCCATTCCGGGGCCGAACCTGGTGCGCGGCTTCGACGAGCCCACCGGCCTGCCCCTCTGGACCTGAGGCGCCGACTCCGCACCCGCAACACTCCCCCGGCGCGCTCTCCGTGGATCGTCCATGGACCGCCGGGGGCCTTCACGGGGAGCCGACCATGCAGAAACCAGCACCTCAGCAGAGCTACACCACGACCGGCGGCGAGCTGCGGCTGCTCCAGGGGGACCTCACCCGGGCTGACGCCGACGCCGTGGTCAACGCCGCCAATCCGCGCCTCGCCGGGGGCGGCGGCGTGGACGGCGCCATTCACCGCGCGGCCGGGCCGGAACTGCCCCCTGCTTGCCAGGCCATCATCCAGCGCCGCGGCCCCCTGGCCCCCGGCGACGCCGAAGCCACCCCAGGCTTCAACATGTCCGCCCGCTGGATCATCCACACGGTGGGTCCCTTCTGGAAAGGCGGCGACGCCGGCGAACGCGATCAACTCGCCAAGGCCTTCCTGAACAGCCTGCGCGCCGCCCACAACCTGGACGCCCGACGCGTGGCCTTCCCGGCCATCTCCACCGGCGTCTACGGATTCCCGGTGGAAGAAGCCGCGCCCATCGCGCTCCAGGCTGTTCGCGAAGGCCTGACGCAACGCCTTGCGGACGAGGTGGACATCTACCTGCACAGCCCGGACGATTTCGAAGCGTGGCGCATCGCCGCGGATGCGCTCTTCGGCGACGGCTGAGTCCGCATCCCTCACACTCTCACGAGACCAAGGACACACCTTCCATGTCACTCAAAGGAACGACCATCCTCGCCGTGAAAGGCCCTGGCGGCGTGGCCATGGCCGGCGACGGTCAGGTCACCCTCGGCGAAGCCATCGCCGTGAAGCACACGGCCCGCAAGGTCCGCCGTATCTACAAGGACACCGTCCTGGCCGGGTTCGCGGGCTCCACCGCAGACGCCTTCACGCTCTTCGAACGCTTCGAAGGCAAGCTGGAGGAATACCGCGGCAACCTGACGCGCGCCGCCGTGGAAATGGCCAAGGACTGGCGCAAGGACAAGTACCTGCGCAAGCTGGAAGCCATGCTCATCGTGGCGGACAAGGACGCCGTGCTCATGGTGACCGGCGCAGGCGACGTCATCGAACCGGATGACGGCCTGGCGGCCATCGGCTCTGGCGGGGCCTACGCTCTGGCGGCGGCCCGCGCGCTGACCCGCAACACCTCCTTGCCGCCGGCGCAGGTGGCCCAGGCGGCCATGGAGATCGCTGCGGAGATCTGCGTCTTCACCAACAACGCCATCGTGCTGGAGACCGTGGGCGACCCCGACGCCGTGGCGGACTGAAGCCATGGCGGAATCCGTGCTCACTCCGGGGTGCAAGGTGAACCTCTCGCTGCGCCTGGGGCCGCCCCGGGAAGACGGCTATCACGACCTCCGCACCCTCTTTTATCCTCTGGAAAATCCCCATGATACGCTGACCATCCGAGTAGCCGGGGCAGCCGGGGGTCTACACTTTGCCTGCAAGCCGGCGTTGACAGCTCCCGGAACGAATCTGGTGGAACGCGCGTACGTCGCATACGCCGCCGCGGGGGGGCATGCGCCGGACATCGAGGTCACCCTGACGAAGAACGCGCCAGTGGGCGGTGGGCTGGGCGGCGGAAGCGCGGACGCCGCAGCCATGCTCCGCTGGCTGGAAGACTATGCGCAGCGGCTCGACCGGTCTGTGTTGGGGGAGGAACGCCTGGCGGCCGTGGCGTTGTCGCTTGGCGCGGATGTCCCCTTCTTCCTGCTGGGCAAGCCCGCGTGGGCCAGCGGTGTGGGTGAGCGATTGACTCCCGCTGCCGTGGATCTGGACGGGCTGTGGCTGCTGCTGGCCTCGCCGGGAATCCATGTCGCCACGGGGTGGGCCTATGCCGCCTGGGACGCGCTGCTGGCGGTGAATCCCCTGTTGAAAAAAAATGCGGAGGAAGTGTTGACATCGGAGGACGATGCGCATAAATACACGGTCTTTCCAGGGGGGATGCCGCTGGTGAACGACTTCGAATCCGTGGTCTATCCGCAGCATCCCGAGCTGAGGCGCTTGAAGGAAGCGCTTCTGGCTCACGGCGCACGCGTCGCGTTGCTCAGCGGCAGCGGCGCAAGCCTTTTCGGTCTCTTCCGCACGCGGGAGCAGGCTGAAACCGCAGCGGAGGCGCTTATGCGCAGGCCGCCTGCAGGGCTCGCCCGCCTCGCATTCCCGGCCTTGGAACCGTTGAAATCTGCTGGGGCGTCGCCAAGTCGGTAAGGCAACGGGTTTTGGTCCCGTCATTCGTGGGTTCGAGTCCTACCGCCCCAGCCACTTTTTCCCGCAGCGCGCAGTGTTCTTGGCGCCGCCTGTCGAGGCGTCGACACCAGGGAATAATCCTCGTTCGGCCAGCCGGCCCGCAAGCATGTTGGGACGCCTCACACCATGACACGCGACCTGAAGATCATCACCGGATCGGCGAACCCCGCCCTGGCGCAAGCCATCTGCGACCATCTGGGCTGCCGCCTGACGCCTACCGTCACGGAGACTTTTTCCGACGGCGAACTGCGCATCGAAGTGCAAGACAACGTCCGCGGCGACGACGTCTTCGTGGTGCAGCCCACCTGCTCTCCCGTCAATTTCCATCTGATGCAGCTCTGTCTCGTTCTGGATGCGCTCAAGCGCGCCAGCGCCGGCCGCGTCACAGCTGTGGTGCCCTACTATGGGTACGCCCGGCAAGACCGCAAAGTGGTGCCCCGTGCGCCCATCAGCGCCAAACTGGTGGCGGACTTCCTGACAGTGGCGGGCATGAGCCGGCTTATCACCATCGACCTGCACGCCGGCCAGATCCAAGGGTTCTTCGACCTCCCCGTGGACAACCTCTACGCCCTCCCGGTCTTTCTGGAGCATCTGCGCAAACTGGACGGCGAAGTGGTGATGGTCTCCCCGGACGCCGGCGGCGTGGAGCGCGCGCGCGCCTACGCCAAGCGTGTGGACGCAGGCCTCGCCATCGTGGACAAACGCCGCGACAAGCCCAACCAGGCGCAAGCCATGCATGTGATCGGCGACGTGAAAGACAAGATCGCCGTGGTGCTCGACGACATGATCGACACAGCCGGCACCATCTGCGCCGCCGCCACCGTGCTCAAGGAAAACGGCGCCAAGGAAGTGCACGCCTGCGCCACGCACCCGGTGCTCTCCGGCCCCGCCGTGGACCGCATCAACGCCTCCGACTTCTCCCAAGTGGTGGTGGCCAACACCATCCCCGTGGAAGAAAAGCAGAAAGTCTGTCCGAAAATTCAAGTCATGTCGGTGGCTGGCCTGCTCGCCAAAGCCATCCACAATATCCACACCGAGTCCTCGGTGTCCGTGCTCTTCGTCTAAAGCGTTCCGGCGGCCCGCCCGCCTTTGCAAAGGAGACATACCCATGGCCAAGCTGGACTTCACCCTGAAAGCCGCCACCCGCGAAGCGACAGGCAAAGGCGTCAACCGGCGCAAACGCACCGCGGAAATCACCCCGGCAGTGCTCTACGGCCCCAAAGGGCTGAGCAAAACCATCGAAGTGGACGCCAACGAGCTCTTCAAGGCCATCCGCGACATCGGCGGCAGCCAGCTCTTCAGTCTCGTCGTGGACGACGGGGAAGCCCTGCCCTGCCTCATCTGGCAGGTGCAGCGCCATCCCTTCAAACGCGGCCTCATCCTCCACGTGGATTTCTTCGCCGTGGACATGGAAAAGCCCATCCGCGTGGACGTCCCCGTGAAGCTGCACGGCACGGCGCCCGGCGTGAAGCTCGGCGGCATCCTGGAGATCTTCCACAACAAGATTTCCGTGGAGTGCTTGCCCATGGACATTCCCGCGCAGCTGGACGTGGACATCTCCAAGCTGACTGTGGGCAAATCCGTCCAAGTGAAGGACGTGGCGCTCCCTGAGAACGTCAAGTCGTACACCGACACCAACCTCACGCTCCTCGGCGTCGTGGCCAAGCGCGGCATGGCAGCCTCCGCCGAGGAAGAGGAAGGCGAAGGCGAAGCCGCCGAAGCGTAACCCTCACGGCGTCGACGCGACCCGGCGGCGTTCGAAGCTGTCTGGTTCGTTCTTGACGACTTCACTGCGCACGCTGCGCCCCCTGCGTCATGCCGGCGTGGGGGGCGCGCCTCGTCTCGCTCATGTCCACCTACGCCATGCTCCTCGCCGGTCTGGGCAACCCCGGCCCCCAGTACGAACGCACCCGGCACAACTACGGGTTCATGCTGGTTGACGCCTTGTGCGCCTCGCTGGAGCAACGCCGCACGGCCAATCTGGCTCCTGTGAAAGCCGCCAAAGGCAAAGGCGAGCTGTGGCGCGCCAGCCCCGTGGCGCAAAGCCCACCGTGGTTGCTGCTCAAACCCATGACATTCATGAATCTCTCCGGCGAAGCCGTGGCGCCTGTAATGCGTTTTTTCAAACTTGAGCCAGCGCAGTTGCTGGTGGCGCACGACGAGCTGGACCTTCCCCTGGGGCGCATGAAGCTCAAGCTGGGTGGTGGCTCGGCGGGTCACAACGGCCTGAAATCCATCACGGAGCAATTGGGCTCCGCCGACTACTATCGGTTGCGGCTGGGGGTGGGGCGTCCCGCGCGCGGGGATATGGCGGGGTATGTGCTCGCGCCGTTTTCCCCCGAGGAGGAAGCACTGGCGGCGGAAGTGCTCGCTGCTTCGCTCAAGTGTCTGGCGACTTTCGCCCGGCATGGCGCGACCCGGGCCATGGAGCAGGTGAACAGCTTCCGGCCCACGCCGCCAGAAACGCCGGCTGCGGAATGAGCTGCCTGCCAAAGCGATCCTCAGAGCCTTTTTCCGTTGTGGACTATTGTTTCCGTTTGGGGTAATCTTCACACCAACGACACATTTCCCTCCGCAGTAGTCTTTTCCTGTCTCAAGGAGATAAACGAGTGTTCGATGTCGAACAGCTAGTGGTGTACCCCGCGCAAGGGGTCGGGCGCGTGGAGCGCGTGGAGACGCAGTCCATCGGCGGCGTCGAGGCCGAGTACTACATCGTACGCATCCTCTCCAACAACGTGACGCTCATGGTCCCTGTGGAGAACGCGGACAACGTGGGCTTGCGCTCGTTGTGCTCACGTCCTGAAGGCGAGGCGATTCTGGATTCCCTGAAGGATCGCTCGGACTTCACGGGTTATTCGGGCCAGAACTGGAACCGCCGGTACCGGGAATATTCGGAGAAACTCAAGAGCGGCGACTTGCGCGACGTGGCGTATGTGCTCAAGGAATTGCTGCTCATCGGCAAGGAGAAGGAACTCTCCTTCGGCGAACGACGCCTGCTGGAACAAGCCATGAGCTTGCTGACCATCGAGCTCGCTCACGCCACGGACAAAGAACCCGACCACGTGAAAGTGGAAGTGGAAGAGCTCTTCCAGGACGCTTTGCAGCCGGAAGAAAAAGAGTAGAAAAGTCCTTGCATTGGCGAAGTTGTTGCGCTACATGATGAATGGACGCTCAAGCGTCGCTTGATCGCGCTTCCAGCCCAGACGTCACGTCCCTGAACTTTTCCATCGGCATCGTCGCACCTAGAGGCAACGACCCTCTGGACTCGCCTCCAGATAGCGTCGAAACCGCGCTTCGGCGTGCGCTCCCGGTCATGCGCTCCGCGCATGCGCCCACAGCGCAGACGCCCACCCGCGGGACCTTGTTATAAAGATCACAAAGATCACAACGAACTCGAGCACTTCTGGACGCCACTGCCCCGCACGATGTCCACCCCCATCGGTCTGTACCCTGCGCCCGCCCTTGACAGGGCGCGCTCTTCCCATTGAACCCGCCCGCTCCTCACCCCTCGCCGCTTATGAGAAAAAATCGCGCCAAAGCGTCCAAGCAGCAACCCAATGCGGAGTCCATAATGAACCTGTCAGAGCTCAAAACCAAGAGCATGCAAGAGCTCATGGCGCTATCCGAAGAATACAACATCGAAAACGCCAGCTCCATGCGCAAACAAGAGCTCATCTTCGCCTTGTTGCAGAGCTGCGCTTCGAAAAACGGCGCCATCTATGGTGAAGGCGTCCTCGAAATTCTTCCGGACGGCTTCGGGTTCCTCCGCTCCCCCATGTACTCCTACATGCCAGGGCCGGACGACATCTACGTCTCACCCTCACAAATTCGTCGCTTCGGCTTGCGCAAAGGCGACATCATTTCCGGACAGATCCGGCCGCCCAAGGAAGGCGAGCGCTACTTCGCCTTGCTTCGCGTCAGCGAAATTGGCATGGACGCGCCGGAAAAATCCAAACATCTCGTTCTCTTCGACAACCTGACGCCCATCTATCCCGACCGCACGTTGCGCATGGAGAACGGCAAGGACAACTACTCCGGCCGCGTCATCGACCTGCTGGCGCCCATTGGCTGCGGCCAGCGGGGCCTTATCGTCGCACCGCCGCGCACCGGCAAGACCATGCTGCTGCAGACCATCGCCAACTCCATCAACGTCAACCATCCCGAGGTGTACCTCATCGTCCTGCTCATCGACGAGCGACCTGAGGAGGTCACCGACATGCAACGCACCGTGGACGCCGAAGTGGTCAGCTCAACCTTTGACGAGCCCCCCACCCGCCACGTACAAGTATGCGAAATGGTGATGGAAAAAGCCAAGCGCCTCGTGGAGCGCGGCCGCGACGTCGTCATCCTGCTGGACTCCATCACCCGCTTGGGCCGCGCTTACAACGCCGTGACGCCCTCCTCGGGCCGCGTGCTCTCCGGCGGTCTGGACGCCAACGCGCTCCAACGCCCCAAGCGCTTCTTCGGCGCTGCGCGCAACATCGAGGAAGGCGGCAGTCTCACCATCATCGCTACAGCGCTTATCGATACAGGTTCGCGCATGGACGAGGTTATTTTCGAAGAATTCAAGGGCACCGGCAACATGGAAATCTATCTGGAGCGGCACCTTGCGGAGAAACGCGTCTTCCCCGCCATCGACATCAACCGCTCCGGCACCCGGAAGGAAGAGCTGCTGCTGGAGCCGGACGTGCTCAACCGCGTGTGGATTTTGCGCAAGGTGCTGGCGCCCATGAGCCCCATGGATTCCATGGATTTCCTGCTGGACAAGATGCGCGGCGCCAAGAGCAACCGCGAGTTCCTGGATGTGATGAACCGCTGAGGCCCTCGTCTTTGATGATGTCGACGTTCCCCATGACGCCCCCGACGCGAGCACGCGTGTCGGGGGCGTTTTTTCATGGTGAGGCGGCGTGTTTCGACGCAGGGAGCAGGACGCGAATCGTACATACGAATCTTTCTTTTGTGACACGCTGCGCGCCCATCGCAGGCGCTTCGTGCGCACACGACGACATGCCTGCGCGAACGAGACGTTTCTGAACGCTTCCGGCGAGTTGGCTTCCCTGCACAAGGACCATGGAAGCCTGGAAAAGACCGTGGATTCAGCGAATTTCTATTGACCTCATGTTGCTTAATCATTAAGAGACAGACTTAACTCAATGCTGCAATTCTTGCGGCGGAGTCTTCGTGTGGAAGGTCGTTCTCCGCCGCCAGTTCTTTCATCGTCGTGATGATGCCGACCCCCTGAGAACGCAGCGCCTGAAGGCGTAGGCCCGGGCGGGGCGTCATGCAGGAAAGTGTCCCCCAGATGGACCAAACCATAAGCGGATGGAGGAAGCCTGATGAAATACTATGTCGGTCTCGGACGAGATGGCGCCGAGGAACGTCTTGCCCAACGCGGAGTGAGCCGTCGCGACTTCATGAAGTTCTGCACGGCTATCGCCGCAGCCATGGGCATGGGCCCCGCCTTCGCGCCGAAAGTGGCAGAAGCCCTGACGTCCAAGAAACGTCCTTCCGTGATCTATCTGCACAACGCGGAGTGCACCGGCTGCACCGAATCCGTACTGCGCACCATGGACCCCTACCTTGACGAGCTGATTCTCGACACCATCTCGCTGGACTACCACGAGACGCTCATGGCTGGCTCCGGATACGCTGCAAAAGATGCGATGTACAAAGCCATGGAAGGCGACTACATCTGCGTGGTTGAAGGCGGCATTCCCACAGCCGAGAATGGCATTCACGGTAAAGTGGCCGGCATGACCATGTACGACCTGACCAAGAAAGTGGCTACCGGCGCGCAAGCCACCATCTGCATCGGCAACTGCGCCTGCTACGGCGGCGTGCAAGCTGCTGCGCCGAACCCCACCGCCACCAAGGGCGTGAACGAGGTTCTGGGTCAGTACGGCGTCAACGCCATCAACCTCGCCGGGTGTCCGCCGAACCCCATCAACTTCGTGGGCACGGTGGTGCACTTCCTCACCAAGGGTTTGCCCGAGATGGACGAGATCAACCGCCCCGTGCTCTTCTACGGCGAATCCGTGCACGACAACTGCGAACGCCTGAAGCACTTCGAAAACGGCGAGTTCGCAGCGTCCTTCGGCTCGGAAGAAGCCAAGAAGGGCTGGTGCCTCTACGAACTGGGCTGCAAAGGCCCCATGACCTACAACAACTGCCCGAAGGTCCTCTTCAACCAGACCAACTGGCCCGTGCAAGCAGGACACCCCTGCATCGGCTGCAGCGAGCCCAACTTCTGGGACACCCTGACCCCCTTCTACGAGGCCTAAGCCCCTAGAGGACCAAGCAAACGCTCGACGCACCCGCGCCGCGGCGCAGTCGTCGTCACGCAGCATACGCGAGAGGAGAACCATATATGTCCACGGCTCATGACACCCAAAACGGGAAAGTGGTCATCGACCCGATCACCCGTATCGAAGGCCACCTCCGCATCGAGGTGGAAGTGGAGAACGGCAAGGTCAAAGACGCCTGGTCCAGCTCCCAGCTCTTCCGCGGCCTCGAGATCATCCTCAAAGGCCGCGACCCCCGCGACGCTCAGCACTTCACCCAGCGCTCCTGCGGCGTGTGCACCTACGTGCACGCCCTGGCTTCCACCCGCTGTGTGGACAACGCCATCGGCGTCAAGATTCCCGAAAACGCCACCATCATGCGCAACCTCGTGCTGGCTTCCCACTTCCTGCACGACCACGTCGTCCACTTCTACCACCTCCACGCGCTGGACTGGGTGGACGTCACCAACGCGCTGAAAGCCGATCCCCAGAAAGCCGCCAAGATCGCCAACGACATCTCCCCCCGGCCCACCAACGCCGAGGACCTCAAAGCCGTGCAGCAGAAGCTGCAAGCTTTCGTCGACAGCGGTCAACTCGGCATCTTCGCCAACGCGTACTTCCTCGGCGGCCATGACGCCTACGTCCTGCCCCCGGAAGTGGACCTCATCGCCACGGCGCACTACCTGGAAGCCTTGCGTCTCCAAGTGAAAGCAGCGCGCGCCATGGCCATCTTCGGCGCCAAGAACCCCCACACCCAGTTCACCGTGGCGGGCGGCTGCACCAACTACGACGCCCTGCGGCCCGAGCGCGTGGCGGAGTTCATGAGCCTCTTCAAGGAAACCAAGCAGTTCATCGAGGAAGTCTACATCCCCGACCTGCTCGCCGTGGCTTCCTACTACAAGGACTGGGCCGGCATCGGCGGCACGCACAACTTCATGTCCGTCGGCGAATTCCCCACCGACGAATACGACCTGAACAGCCGCTACATCCCCCAAGGCATCATCTACGACCGCAACCTCTCCGCCGTGCAAGACTACAAGGAAGACGCGGTTGTGGAACACGTGCGCCACTCCTGGTACAAAGGCGCCGAAGCGCACCACCCCTACAGCGGCGTGACCGAACCCGAATACACGGACATGCACGGCGACGAGCGCTACTCCTGGATGAAAGCGCCCCGCTACGAAGGCAAGTCCATCGAAACAGGCCCCCTCGCCACCATGCTGGTGGGCTACGCCAAAGGCCACCCCGAGATCAAAGCCACCACGGATATGGTGCTGAACCACCTCGGCGTGGGCCCCGAAGCCCTCTTCTCCACCTTGGGCCGCACCGCCGCCCGCGGCATCGAGACGGTGGTCATCGCCAACCAGGTCGAGAACTGGATCAACAAGCTGCAAGACAACGTCGCCAGCGGCAACGACGATCTCTACACCGAGTGGGAAATGCCTGATGAAGCCGAAGGCGTGGGGTACGTGAACGCCCCTCGCGGCGCCCTTTCCCACTGGATCAAGATCAAAGGCGGCAAGATCGACAACTTCCAGCTCGTGGTGCCCTCCACCTGGAACCTCGGGCCCCGCGACGCCGACGGTGTGCTCGGCCCCCTGGAAGAAGCGCTCATCAACACCCCCGTGGCGGATCCCAAGCGCCCTGTCGAAGTCCTGCGCACCGTGCACGCTTACGACCCCTGCATCGCCTGCGGCGTGCACATCATCGACCCCGAGTCCAACGAGGTCCACAAGTTCAAGGTCCTCTAGGCCGGCTCGACACCCTCAACACCCAACGGGAGCCCGGTCCACGCGCCGGGTTCCCGTTTTTTCATCGCCATGACACACCCCAAAAAAATTCTTGTCCTCGGCGTGGGCAACATCCTCTTCACCGACGAAGGCGTCGGCGTGCGCTGCGTGGAGAAAATCCAGCAGGAGTACGACGTCTCCGACAACGTGGAGCTCATGGACGGCGGCACCCTCGGCACGCGTCTCATGGACCACATCATGTCCTGCGACCAGCTCATCGTCGTGGACGCCGTGCTCGGCGGCGACGAGCCCGGCTCCATCTACCGGCTAGTTGGCGAGGATCTGCGCAAATCACTGGCCTTCAAAAACTCCTTGCATCAGACCGACCTCGTGGATACGCTCCTCATGTGCGACCTTGCCGGGCACAGGCCGGAGACTGTCGTCATCGGCATGGAGCCTTCGGACTACGAGACCATGGCCGTGGAAATATCCGAGGCGGCCAAGGCTCGCCTGGACGCCTTCGCCTCCATCGTCGCCAAGGAAATCGAACAACACGGCGGGCGCGCCATCCCCAAAACCGCGTGAGCGCCACGTCCCGCCGCCACCATAGAGAGGCCCGTCATGTGCCTTGCCATCCCTGCACAGATCACCGAAATGGATAACGGCGTGGCCCAGTGCCGCGTCGGCCAGAGCGAGACTTTCATCAAGGTCTCCCTCATGCTGCTGGAAAACGAAGCCCACATCGGCGACTACGTCATCGTCCATGCGGGGTTCGCCTTGCGCGCGCTGGACCCCAAGGAAGCCGAGGAAACACTCCAGATTCTTCGCGACATGGTCGAAGCACAGTACGGCGAGAAGGCCAACTTCTAGCCGCGTCGGCCCAACCAACGCCCGCGTGAGCCCGGAAGCCGACGCCGCCCCTGACAGGCTGCGTCCCTTCCGACGCCTTCCCTCCAGGGTTCGACCGCCCAGCAGCATCCACCATGTCTCGCAGCCAGTGGGACGCCTTGCGCGTCTTCGTCTACGGCACGCTCAAGTGCGGCCACCACAATCACGGCCTCCTCTGCCGCGGCTACGCCAGCCTTACGCCGGGCCTTGCGCGCGGTCGCGTGGTCGATCGCCCGGAAGGCTACCCCACCCTCTTCGTTCCGCCGGAGGACCGTCTCGCCCTCGGTTCCGCCGAGCTCTCCGACGATGTCGCCCGTCTCCACACTCTGGAGGATGACGCGCTCGCTTCCTGGGCAGGCGACGCCACGCCCGCCCGGCGTCGCGCGCTCAACCCGTCGGGGCCTTGGCGCATGGTGCACGGCGAAGTCTTCACCTTCCACGACGGCGCCGCGCGGCTCCGCATTCTGGACGAGCTGGAGGATTTCATCCCCGGGGGGGCCTCGGTCTATTGTCGGTGGGTCATCCCTGTGCGCACCCGGGTGGGGGTGCTCCCCTGTTGGGCGTATGTCTCCCCCCACACGGCTCGCTTCGCCGCTGCGCCCCCGCCAGCGATGCAGCGCTCTCCCCGCTGAAGCACGCCACGTCTGGTCGCCTTCCGCGGCGTCGCGCGCTCCGGAATGGCGACAGCGAGCACGCGGAGGAGTTCGCCTGCAACGGGGCCGGAACCTCGGCGCTTGACTTTCCGGCCCGCTAGGCTACATGGTTGCGGTTTGCCGCCGCCGGCGCGGCGCGCTCGATTTCATCCCAAGCAGCCAGCCCCCGAGCAATCAGTCCAGAGCAGCCAATCCCAAGCAACCAGCCCCAAGCAAGCGGCCCACGCGACCCTTTCGAGTCCCCCTCATGAGCGACTACAAGAAGACTTTGCACCTGCCCAAGACCTCCTTTCCCATGAAGGCCAACCTCACCCAGCGCGAGCCCGCCATGCTCAAGCGCTGGGAAGAGACCGCCGCCTACGAGGCGATGGTGGACGCCTCCGGCGAACACGGCGCTTTCACCCTGCACGACGGCCCTCCCTACGCCAACGGCAACATCCACCTGGGCACGGCGCTCAACAAAGTGCTCAAGGACATCATCATCAAGTCGCGCAACATGGCCGGCTACCGGGCGCAGTACGTGCCCGGATGGGACTGCCACGGCTTGCCCATCGAGCACAAGGTCGCCACGGAGCTCAAGGCCAAAGGCAAGCAGCCGCCTCCTCTGGCCGTGCGCAAGCGCTGCCGGGACTATGCCGCCAAGTTCCTGAATATTCAACGGAAAGAGTTCAAGCGTCTCGGCGTCATGGGCCGCTGGGACGAGCCCTACCAGACCATGCACCCCGCTTACGAAGCCGCCACGGCCGGGGAGCTCGCCAAATTCATGGCTGTTGGTGGCGTTTTCCGGCACAAGAAGCCCATCCACTGGTGCCTTTCCTGCGCCACGGCGCTCGCTGAAGCTGAAGTGGAGTACGCGCCGCACACCTCGCCCTCCATCTACGTGGCGTTTCCGCTGGACGCTGCAGCCGAGGCCAACGCGCGCCTGGGGGAAGTCCTCCCCGGGGTGGACGCAGCCGAAGCCGCCTTCGTCATCTGGACCACCACTCCCTGGACCATCCCGGACAACATGGCCGTGGCCGCGCATCCCGAGCTGGAATACGCTGCGGTTCGCGCTGGAGGCCAGGTCCACATCGTGGCGGCGGCGCTCGTGGAGCAGCTCGCCGAACTTTTCAGCTGGGAGACGTGGGAAATCATCGCCCGCGCGCACGGGCAGGCGCTGGAAGGCTTGGTGGCGACGCATCCCTTTCATGACCGCCACGCCCCCCTGGTGCTGGCCGACTATGTCAGCCTGGACGCCGGCACGGGACTGGTCCACACCGCGCCGGGCCACGGCCGCGAAGACTACGAGACCGGCCTGAAGTACGGCCTGGAGGTGCTCTCCCCCATGGACGACGCCGGCCGCTTCCTCCCCAGCGTGGAGCATCTGGCCGGTTTGAACGTCTGGGAAGCCAACCCTAGAGTCATCGAGCTGCTCACGGAACGGGGGCGGCTGTTGGCGCAAAAGACGGTGACACACTCCTACCCGCACTGCTGGCGGTGCAAGGAGCCCGTCATCTTCCGCGCCACCACGCAGTGGTTCATCGGCATGACGCAGAACGACCTGCGCGCCAAGGCCTTGCGCGCCATCGAACAGGATGTGCGCTGGATACCCGCCTGGGGCCGCGAGCGCATCCACAACATGATCGCCAACCGGCCGGACTGGTGCATCTCCCGCCAGCGGACCTGGGGGGTGCCCATCGTCGCCCTGCGCTGCGAAGCCTGCGGCGAAGCGTGGTTCGACCAGGACAACGGCGCCGCCTGGGTGCAGGAAGTGGTCAACCGCTTCGAAACCCACGAACGCGGCTGCGACTACTGGTTCGAAGCCTCCATGGAGGAACTGCTGGCTCTGCCCGGCGCCCCCGGCGACTGCGCCTGCGGCGGCGCCGCCTGGACCAAGGAGACGGACATTCTCGATGTGTGGTTCGACTCCGGCACCAGCTACGCCGCCGTGGTGGAAAAACGCCCCGAATGCGATTTCCCGGCGGACCTCTATCTGGAAGGCTCGGACCAGCACCGCGGCTGGTTCCACTCCTCCCTGCTGGCCTCCGTGGGCACGCGGGGCCGTGCGCCCTACAAGGCCGTACTGACCCACGGTTACGTGGTGGACGGCGAGGGCAAGAAGATGTCCAAGTCCGTGGGCAACGTCATCGCGCCGCAGGAGATCATCGACAAACACGGCGCGGAGATCCTGCGCATGTGGGTGGCCAGCGTGGACTACACCGAGGACATCCGCATCTCGGACGAGATCCTCAGCCGCACCGTGGACGCCTACCGTCGCATCCGCAACACATGCCGCTTTTTGCTGGGCAACATCTTCGACCTCACGCCGGAGACGCTGGTCCCCGTGGAGGCGCTGCAGCCCCTGGACCGCTACGCCCTGGAGCTCTTTGCGCGCCGTCACGAGAAGAACCGACAAGCCTACATCGAATACGAATTCCACAAGGTCTTCCACACCCTGCACGAGACCTGCGTGGTGGACCTCTCCGCTTTTTACCTGGACTGCCTGAAGGACCGGCTGTACGCCTCCGCTGCGGATGCGCACGAACGTCGCTCCGCGCAGACGGTGCTCTACACGGCGCTGCTCTGGCTGCTCCACGACATGGCGCCCATCATGAGTTTCACGGCGGAGGAAGCCTTGGCCGCTTTGCCGGAGGCTCTGCCCCCGTCGTTGCCCACGGTCTTCGCCATGCGGGCTCCCCAGACTCCGCCGCCGCTTGCGCCAGAAGTCCGCGATCCCTTCGACACGCTCGTGGCCATCCGCGGGACAGTGACGAAAGCCATCGAGCCGCACCGCAAATCCGGGGCCATCGGCCACTCCCTCTCCGCACGCATCGTCCTCTACGCCCGGCCGGAACTTCTGGAGACGCTCAAGACCCTTGGCCGCCCCGTGCTGGAGGAAGCCTTCATCGTCTCCGAGGTATGGCTGAAACCCTGGGACGAGGCGCCGACCGAAGCCGAGGCTGAGGCGCTGCTGGAGATCGTCACCCCTGAAGACAGACCGGACCTGCGCGTGGGCGTGGGCCAGGCTGCGGGAGACAAGTGTGAACGCTGCTGGAAGACCGCTTCGGACGTGGCGGATCGCGCAGCGCTCGGCGAAGTCCCCGCGGGCCAGATGTGCGCTCGCTGCCATACGGCGGCTGGCGGCGAGGCTTGACAATCAATAAATGCGCATGCGTTCATGCATTCAGCTTTTATGAGGCTGAACGCGTCGTACGCAGGCAGGAGCCGTATCCTTCATCATGTCTCGCCGTCTCCTCTGGGCCGTGTGCCCCGCCGTGTTCGTGCTGGCGCTGGACCAGCTCACCAAAGTGTGGATCGCTTCGACCATCCCGGCGTGGAGCGGCCGTGTCACGGTCATTCCGGGGTTCTTCGACCTCATCCACGTCTACAACGAGGGCGCAGCGTTCAGCCTGCTGGCGGACGCCGGGGGGTGGCAGCGGTGGTTCTTCGTGGGGGCCTCGGTCTTCGCCATGGGCATTCTTGGGTGGCTCATCGCGCGCACGCCGGCGTCGCACCGGTTCAGCCTGACGTTTCTGGGGCTTGTGCTGGGCGGCGCGGCCGGGAATCTGGTGGACCGCGCGCGCATGGGCCGCGTGCTGGATTTTCTGGACGTCTATGTCGGCGCGTGGCATTGGCCGTCTTTCAACGTGGCGGACAGCGCCATCAGCGTGGGCGTCGTCGGCCTCATCCTGCTCATGCTCACAGGGCGGGAACGGTGGTGACGGGCCTTATCCGCGCGCAGCCCGCCAAGGCGCGCCGACGCGAAGCAAGGAGATCTGCATGACGACGACTGAATGGATTCTGGTCCTCATCCTCTTGGCGCTTCCCATCCTGCCCAATCTATGGTCTATTTGGCACGCCTTCAATCGGGAGTTCCCCACGCCGGCGGAACGTCTCGCCTGGATCGGCGTCGGGGTCTTCATCCCCGTGCTTGGCGGCGTCGCCTACCTTCTGGTGGGCCGCAAGCGCGCAAAGAAGCCCGCGTCGTGAAGGCTTTTCTCCAACATGCTTCCTTTTCGAGGTTTGGCATATGAAACGCGCTCTCATTCTTCCTCTTCTGGCGCTCACGGCGACATCGTGCGTTTCCCAGAAGGACTACAGCGCGCTGCAGCAACAGGTCTCCATGCATGAACAACGGTTGGACAGCCTGGAACAGATCCGGCCCAACCAGGCGAACTTGAGCGCCGAGCTGGACGCCATCCGCAGCGAGCTGGCCAGACTCCGCGGCCGCATGGACGACCTGCAGCGGCGCTTCACCCGACCGGGTCCGGATTCCCTGCAGCCCTACAGCGAAGCGACGCCTGGCGCTCCCGCCCTTCCCGGACAAACCCCGCCGCAGGCCCCGCAGCCGCCGCAGGCCCCGCAGCCGGGGCAGACCATGCAGACGGGGCAGCCCACGCCGCAACCCTACCAGCAGCCTCAGCAGCCGACGCACACCACGCAGCCGGGGCCTGCCGGCATGACGCAAGACCAGGCGCAAGAACTGGGCGCGCCCGACCAACCGGCCACCGGCGTGGATTCCACTGCCGTCGCCGTACCTGCGGACCCCGCCCGCACGCTCTACGACGACGCTCTGGCGCAATTCCGCGCCCGCAACTACGACACCGCCCAAGTGATGTGGGATGACTTCCTGCAAGCCAACCCAGACCACGAGCTCGCATCCAATGCGCGGTTCTGGAAAGGCGAAGCCTTCTACCAGATGCAGAAGTACCCCCAGGCCATCTTGAGCTATCAGGAAGTGATCGGCAAACACCCGGACAGCCCCAAGTTCCCGGCTGCGCTCCTGAAACAAGGCGTCTCCTTCATCACCATCGGCAAGGAACAAGCCGGCAAAGTGCAGCTCAACGAGCTGATCCGCCGCTTTCCGGACTCCCCCGAAGCCGAACGCGCCCGGGACTTCCTGAAAAATCCCCAATAACCGCAACGTTTGCTCATGCGCTCCGGGGACTGCTGCGCCCCGGGGCGCCACCTCGCCCATGAACGACATCACCGCCACCCCCATAGACGCCTCCGCGCCCCGCAAGGCCTTCCGCAAGATCCTCCACCTCACGTTTCCAGCGGAAGTGGCCAACACGCCCATGGTCTGCAACTTGGCGCGTCTCTTCGACTTGAGCGTGAGCATCCTGCGCGCGGACATCACGCCGCGGCGCGAGGGTTACATCACAGTGGAAATCTTCGGCGACGAAGCGCTCTACAAGGAAGCTGTTTCCTACCTCAAGAGTCACAACGTCAAGCTGGATTCCCCGGATCAGAGCGTCTTCCGCGACGACGACGTGTGTGTCCACTGTGGCGTGTGCACGGCCGTCTGCCCCAAGGACGCGCTGGCCTTGGAGCTGAACACCCGCTCCGTGAGCTTCGACCAGGAACGGTGCGCGGCGTGCGGGCTGTGCACTCGGGTTTGTCCTGTGAAAGCCATGCGCATCGAACTCAACAACCAGCCTGCGCGACGGTGATGAACGACTCCAGCCGACATGATCCGTCCGACTCGCGGGAAGCCGACATCTCCAGTGACGCTGCTGTCTCCCGTGGCTCCGCAGACTCCCCTGACTCCAATGACAAGCGCAGCTTCGCCCGCGCGGCGGCTCGTGTGGAGGCGTACCTGCGCCCCATGCGCTCGCCGGAAGCGCCGCCCCGCTACAACGACGGTCTGCTTCTGCCCGAGACGAGCAACGTCTTCGTGGGCAGCAAGTTGCCTCGGGAGGTGACGGAGTTCCTCACGGCCATGGACGCCAAGCTGAACGCCCTGGTGGCCATGGCGAGCCGTGACCGCCTGGCTGCGGAGTTCCCCATCCACGCCGAAACCCAGGAGGTCTCCGGCGGGGGTGTGCTGGTGACGCCCGTGGAGCCGGAAGCGTTCCACACGCTGCGCCCCGGCGAGCCGGTGGAAGTGGTGCTGTTCCTTTCCCGCTTTCCCTTGCGCGTGGCCGGCGCCGTGGCCGAAGTGAAGCCCCCCGAGCGCGACGACGACGCTCTGGCGCTGGAGTTCACACGCATTCGCGAAGAGGATCTGGAAGCCGTCATCCAGTTCGTGTTTCAACAGGAACGCCGCGCCATCCGCGAACGACGCGGCCCCGGCGATGCGAACAACGGATGACGCCAAGCGACAACACAAGCAGGAGCGCCGTACCGTGTATTCCCAGAATGAGGTCATGGAGCGCATCGTCGAGAAAGTCTCCCAACGCGTGGTGGAAAGCATCACCGCCACCATCGTGGAAACCGTGGAACGCGAGCTGAGCGACAACCTGACGCGCTCCCTGGTGGAGAGCGAATTCTACCGCCGCCTCACCGACGACATGCACGGCGGCCTGCAGACCATCTACAAGGAGATCGCCGAAGCCGCGAAACCCTCGCAGCAGGCGAGCGCTTCCGGCAAGGCGGACGCCCTCTTCAACGAGGCCTCCCAGCAGCTCGATGACATCCTCGCCACCACGGAGGAAGCCACCGAGTCCATCATGGACGTGGTGGAGAAGCACATGGCGCTGCAGAGCCAAGCCGACGAGCTGCTCGCCGGGCTGCGCAAGACGCGCAAATCCAACCCGTCCATCCACCGCCTCATCGAGATCAACGACGAACTCGGCGAGAACCTCACCCACATCATGACGGCGCTCAGCTTCCAGGACCTCACGGGGCAGCGCATCAAACGGATCATCAACGCGCTGAAGACCATCGAGACCACCGTGTTCGAACTCTACGTCTCCACCGGGTTGACCATGAAAGCCCGGGAGAACGCGCCGGACAAGGACTTCGAGGAGATCAAGCGAGAGTCGAAAGCCAAGGCCTCGCAGCTCAAGGGGCCTCAGCGCGAAAGCTCGCAAGCGGACGTGGACGACCTCCTCGCCCAGCTTGGCATGGACTGATCCCGCCTGCTGCGGCGCGTCTTACGGCCTGCGCTTCCCCCTGGCGCAACTCGCCAGCGTAACTCGCCTGCGTAACAAGGAGCTTCCATGGAAACCCGCCATATCGTCATCATCGGAGCCGGCCCTGCTGGTCTTTCCGCCGCCATCTACGCCGCCCGCGGCAGTCTGAACACCCTGGTGCTCGGCTGCGCGCCCAAGGTCGCCGGCGACTACGACATCGACAACTACTTCGGCTTCGAGGAAACCATCTCCGGCAAGGAGCTCATGGCCCGCGGCCGGCGGCAAGCCGAACGCTTCGGCGCGGTGGTGCGCTGCGACCGTGTCCTCGCCATCCATCCGGACGAGGAAGGCCTCTATGTCGTCAAAAGCGAAGCAGGCGATGTGCGCGCATGCGCCGTCATTCTCGCCACGGGGGTGGCGCGCATCCGCCCCGGGGTGGACAACCTGGCGGACTACGAGGGCAAAGGCGTCTCCTACTGCGTGAGCTGCGACGGCTTCTTCTACAGGGGCCGACCCGTGGTGGTGCTCGGCGAAGGAGACTTCGCCGCCAACCAGGCTTTGGAGCTCACGGCGTTCACACCGCATGTCTCCATCCTCACGCAGGGCAAGCAACCCACCATGAGCGAGCAGCGTCGGGCCATGCTCGCCGAGGCGGACATCCCCCTCTCGCAAGGCAAGGTCACACGCATCGAAGGCGCGCCAGCCATGGAGCACGTCCTCTTGGAAGACGGCGCCGCGCTGGACGCCGAGGGCCTGTTCGTGGCCATGGGAGCGGCATCCTCCCTGGATTTCGCCTACTCCCTGGGGGTGGAGCGCAAAGGGGCGTTCATCGTGGTGGACGACGAGATGGCCACCAATGTCCCGGGGGTCTTCGCCGCAGGGGACTGTTTGGGCGGCTTTCTGCAGATAAGCGTGGCCGTGGGCGAAGGCGCCAAGGCGGCGAAGGCGGCCATCGGCTACGTCAAGAAGCGCTGCAAGGACATGGAGACAAGCTGAGCGGCGGCGTGGCGACGCTTCGCACGGCCTCGCCTCCAACGCTCGGCGCGTCCCGCATTTCATTTGACAGCTCTGCCGGCGCCGTCTACAAGATTCGCTTCCCCATCGACGATGTGGGCCTGTAGCTCAGTTGGCAGAGCCTCCGGCTCATAACCGGCACGTCGCAGGTTCGAATCCTGCCAGGCCCACCACCTTCACGCTCCCCGCCCTCTCTCTTCGCAAGCGCCTCCAATTACTGGGCTTGTCCTTGCCCGTCTTTTTCCGTCCGCCGGAACGGCTTGAGGCCTCTCCCCGCCGGGACGCGTAACGGGTCAACGGCCCATGCATCATCCCGCTTAAACAATACGCGCCCGCATACAAAAGGGCACGGCGCAAGGCGTGAACGCCTTCCGGTATGTCCCGCGACGCGTTCTCGTCATCAGGACTCTCCACCACAAGCGTCAGGGAGTCTACCTGCCCTTTCCTGGCCTGGTGGAACATCCTCTGGAGAGCGCCTGATGTGCATCGCCTTGTTCATGCTATCCAGATCGCATGCACTCGATGCAGCGCCATCCGTGACTACATTCCAGGAGGCGTCTTGCGGCGCCAGTTTCACTCTCCAGGCGATGTTGCTCGATTCCCGGATACAGCTTATTTGGGCTATACGATGCGGCTAGCCGGCTATCGACATCCATTGACTCTCATTGATCTTCATTTTTCTCAGGACGACACTGTCATCGATATGATCCGTTCGGATTCATTGCTTCAAGTCAGCACACGCTGGATTCATCACCACCATGACAACAGCCTCTTGAACTCTTGTTCGAGAATTTGGACTGTTCAATGCGTGAAATGTGCAGCGTTTCATCGTATTCACTGCTCGTCGCTTCTGTACGAGCACCCGTTCCCTTCTGTGCAGCCATCCAGAAGCCGCATGAGCACGGTGTAGAGGTTCTGGCCGCGATGGTTGAACCTGAATTCACATTCCTTCATGTGCAATAGAATGACGTCCTCCCGCACGCCCCGAAACTTCTCCAGTCGGTTGCTGGAGTATTGCATGTATTCCGCAATGCTCTCTTCCGGTCGACGTCTGCGTTGAAGGCACGCGTCGAAAGACACAGCGCGTTCCGCGTCCCGCAAACGGCGCTCGAAACTGCGCCAGCCGCCATCCGTCTCTCCCTGTTCGTAGACTTGGCCCTCGATGTACAGTTCCATGCGCAAGAGGGCCCGGGTCACACGGGAGGCGGCTTCCGGAAAAATCTCCGCCCGCATCGTGTTGTCTGCGCGCAGCACGCCGAAGAACAGCTTGCTCCCCTTGTGGAAGTACCGGGAGCCGCCCTTGGCTTCACCCACCATGAAGAACGCGCCGCCGCAGGAGAAAGACTCCACTTCCGGCGCTGCGGCGAAGCTCGCTTCAGCGATGACGAGACGGATTCGCCGGAGGTAGCCGTTGACCGTGTTGCGAGAGACGCCGAGTGAGCTGGCGATGCGCGACGCCTCCAGATCCAGCGCGAAGAGACTCACGAGTTGGCGGAATTGCTGCTCCGAGAGCTTGGCGCGGGGGATGTAGCGATTCTTGGCGGCCATGGCTTCTCCTGAGCGCCCCGCCTTTCATGCCTTTCGACCATGAAAAATCGGCTGTTCTTGTCTTGAGGGGGTAGTTTGACGCGCAGCATTATGCCAGACGAGACATAACAAATGGTCGCGCGACCACGCAACCACAGCGAGCAAGGAACGCGAATGAAGTCCATCCCTGTTCAGGAAGCCGTCGGCGCCGTGCTCAGACACGACATCACGCGCATCGCCCCCGGCGAGTTCAAAGGCCGCGCCTTCAAGCGCGGGCACGTCATCCGCGCCGAGGATGTCCCCACATTGCTCGATCTCGGCAAGGAGCGCATCTACGTATACGACCCGGCCGAGGGTTTCGTCCATGAAGACGACGCCGCGCTCCGCATGGCCACGGCGTTGGCTGGCGAGGGCTTGGCGTTCTCTGCTGTCAGCGAGGGACGTGTGAACCTGCTGGCCGCGCGGGACGGTCTCCTGCGCGTGAACGTGAAGGCGCTGCATGCTGTGAACGCCATTGAAGAGATCGTGGTGGCCACCATCCACAACGGCCAGCAGACCGCCAAGGGCCGCGCCGTGGCCGGAGCGCGGGTGGTTCCCCTTGCCGTGCGGGAAGAGAAGCTGCGCCACGTGGAGGCCATCTGCCGCAGCCAAGCGCCCATCCTGGAGGTCAAGCCCTTCCGCAGCCTGCGGGTGGGGGTGGTGACCACAGGGGGCGAGGTCTACCATGGCCGCATCGAAGACAAGTTCGGTCCCGTGCTGCGCCGCAAATTTTCAGAATACGGCTGCCTGGTGATGGATCAGCGCTTCACGCCGGACGACGACGCCATGACCGTGGCGGCCATTCACGAATTTCTGGAGGAAGGAGCGGAGCTCATCGCCGTGACCGGCGGCATGAGCGTGGACCCCGACGACCTCACGCCCACGGCCATCCGTCAAGCGGGTGGGCAGGTGGTGACGTACGGCGCGCCCACGTTCCCCGGCGCCATGTTCATGCTGGCGTACGTGCGTCACGGCGATCGGGACGTCCCTGTGGTGGGGCTGCCCGGCTGCGTGATGTACGCGCGCGCGAGCATCTTCGATCTCGTGGTCACGCGCATCGTGGCCGGGGAAGTGGTCACCCGCGAGGATGTCGTGGCCCTGGGCCATGGAGGCTACTGCGCTGGCTGCGCCGAGTGCCGCTATCCCGTCTGCGGCTTCGGCAAAGGGTCTTGAGGAATAGGTAGTGGAAAACGCTCCCGTTTCGGCTTTCGGCGTGTCGCCTGGGGGGCGATCATGAAGGGCCATGGATGAGGCGGGAAGGCTGCAGCTGTGGACGCGAACATGCGCCAACACGATCCGATCCGCACGCGAACAGCCGCCCCGCCGCCCCTAACCTGTCACGGAAAGGAGTGGTAAAAGCATGTTCCAAAAGGTGATCAACGTCAACGGCGTCGAGCAGAACCTGTTCGTCGACCCGGAAGAATCCCTGGCCAACGTGTTGCGCGGTCAGCTGGGCCTGACGGGCACGAAGATCGGTTGCGACCAGGCCCAGTGCGGCGCGTGCAGCGTCATCATCAACGGCAAGGTCGTGCGTTCCTGCGCCATCAAGATGAAGAAAGTGGACGACGGCGCCCTCATCACCACCATCGAAGGCGTGGGCTGTCCGGACAATCTCCACCCGCTGCAGCTCGCCTGGGTCCTCCACGGCGGCGCCCAGTGCGGCTTCTGCTCTCCCGGTTTCATCGTCTCCGCCAAGGGCCTGTTGGACATCAACGAAAACCCCACCCGCGAGGAAGTGCGCGACTGGTTCCAGAAGCATCGCAACGCTTGCCGCTGCACCGGCTACAAGCCCCTGGTGGACGCCGTGATGGACGCCGCCAAGGTCGTGCGTGGCGAGATGAAGGCCGAAGAGCTGCTCTTCAAGCTGCCTGCAGACGGCGCCATCTGGGGCTCCAAGTACCCACGCCCCACTGCCGTGGCCAAGGTGACCGGCACGCTGGACTACGGCGCGGACCTGGGGCTGAAGCTGCCAGACAACACCTTGCAGCTCGCTTTGGTGCAGGCCGAGGTCTCCCATGCGAACATCAAAGGCGTGGACACCAGCGAAGCCGAGACCATGCCCGGCGTGCACGCCGTGCTCACCGCCAAGGACGTGAAGGGCAAGAACCGCATCACCGGCCTCATCACCTTCCCCACCAACAAGGGCGACGGCTGGGATCGGCCCATCCTCTGCGAGGACAAGATCTTCCAGTTCGGGGACGCCATCGCCATCATCTGCGCGGATACGGAAAAGAACGCTCGCGCCGCCGCCGCCAAGGTCAAGGTGGAGCTTGAAGAGCTGCCCGCGTACATGAACGCGCTGGACGCCATGGCCGAGGACGCCATCGAGATCCACCCCGGCACGCCCAACGTCTACTACGAATCCCCCATCAACAAGGGCGAGGACACCGCGCCCATCTTCGCTTCGGCGGATGTCACCGTGGAAGGCGATTTCTACGTGGGCCGTCAGCCGCACATGCCCATCGAGCCGGACGTCGGCTTCTCCTACATGGGCGACGACGGCAAGCTGCACATTCATTCCAAGTCCATCGGCGTGCACCTGCACATGCTGATGATCGCCCCCGGTCTGGGCCTGGAGCCGGACCAGCTCGTGGTCGCCTCCAACCCCATGGGCGGCACTTTCGGCTACAAGTTCAGCCCCACCATGGAAGCGCTTCTGGGCGTGGCCACCCTGGCCACCGGCCGGCCCTGCGTGTTGCGCTACAACTACTTCCAGCAGCAGACCTACACCGGCAAGCGCTCCCCCTGGTTCGTCAACGTGAAGTTCGCCGCGGACAAGGACGGCACGCTCAAGGCCATGGAGTCCGATTGGACCGTGGACCACGGCCCCTACTCGGAATTCGGCGACCTCCTCACCCTGCGGGGCGTGCAGTTCATCGGCGCGGGCTACGATATCCCGAACATCCGGGGCATGGGCCGCACCGTCTGCACCAACCACAGCTGGGGCTCCGCCTTCCGTGGCTACGGTTCGCCGCAGTCGGAGTTCTCCTCCGAATCGCTCATGGACATGCTGGCGGAAAAGCTCGGTATGGACCCCCTGGAGCTGCGCTACAAGAACGTCTACCGCGAAGGCTCCACCAACCCCACAGGACAGGCCCCCGAAGTGTACAGCCTGCCCGAGATGATCGATACCCTTCGGCCCAAGTACAAAGCCGCACTGGAGAAGGCCAAGGCCGAATCCAACGGCAACCTGAAGAAGGGCGTGGGCGTCTCCGTGGGCGTCTACGGCTGCGGCCTGGACGGCCCGGACACTTCCGAAGCCTGGGCCACACTGAACCCGGACGGCACGGTGACCGTGGCCACCTCCTGGGAGGACCACGGCCAAGGCGCGGACATCGGCTGCGTGGGCACCGCGCACGAGGCCCTCAAAGTCGCCGGGTTCACTCCCGAGCAGATCAAGTTCACTTGGCCCGACACGGACAAGACACCCAACTCCGGCCCCTCCGGCGGCTCCCGCCAACAGGTGATAACCGGCAACGCCATCAAGGACGCCTGCGAGAAGCTGCTGGAAGGCATGAAGAAACCCGGCGGCGGCTTCCACACCTATCAGGAAATGGTGGATGCGGACAAACCGCTGAAATACGTGGGCAACTTCACCGCCAACGCCGGGACGCACTGCGACGCCGACGGTCAGGGCTGCCCCTTTGTCGTCTACATGTACGGCGTCTTCATGGCTGAAGTGACCGTGAACACCGACACCGGCGAGACCGTGGTGGACAAGATGACCCTCATCGCGGACGTGGGCAAGATCAACAACAAACTCGCCGTGGACGGCCAGATGTGGGGCGGCATCGCCCAAGGCGTCGGCCTCGCCCTCACAGAGGACTTCGAGGACATCAAGAAGCACTCCACCCTGGTGGGCGCGGGCTTCCCTTACATCAAGCAGATCCCCGACGACATGGAACTGCTCTACGTCGAAACCCCACGCAAGGATGGCCCCTTCGGCGCGGGCGGTACGGGCGAACTTCCGCTCACCTGCCCCCACGCCTCCATCGCCAACGCCATCTACAACGCCTGCGGCGCGCGCATCACGCATCTGCCCGCACGGCCTGAAAAAGTGCTCGCAGCGCTCAAAGGATAGCCCCCGGAGCGCCAGAGCAGCTCAGATGAAGCAATTCGTCTGTGCATCCTCCATCGCCTCGGTCCGGGAGCGCAGACCCGGGCCGAGGCCCAAATTTCACCGCGCAGGCGCCGACCCAGGTCGCGCCGCGCGAACACCGGGACCGCCACATGGAGCAAGAAGATCTCCGCCACTGGGAAGGGCTTTGCATTCAGGAGGAGCAACCCTTCTGCCAGGCAGCGTGCCCCATCCATGTGGACGTGCGCGCCTTCACCCGCCTGTTGGCCGCCGGCAAGACGGACGACGCCCGCAAAACGCTCGCCAAGACCATGCCCCTGCCCGGGGTGCTGGGTCGCATCTGCGATCATCCTTGCGAGACGAAATGCCGCCGCGGCGACGTGGACGCGCCCATCCGCATCGGCGCGTTGGAGCGCGCCTGCGTCCAGGCCAGCGACGCCGAACCCCGGCGCATCCCCACGCCCCGGAAAGACGCCGCCGCGGCCATCCTCGGCGCGGGACTGAGCAGCCTCGTCGCGGCTTCGGACCTCATCCGCAAGGGCTACCGCGTACGCGTGATGACTCCCGCAGCGGAGGCGGGCGGCGTGCTGCAGGCGTATCCCGAGGAGACGCTTCCCCGTGAAGCGTTGGCCAAGGAAACGGCCGCGCTGCAAGCCCTTGGCGTGGACATGGAGTTCGGCGTCACGCTCACTCCCGAGACCGTGGACGCGCTGCTCGCAGACCATGTGGGCGTCTACCTTGGCATGGACGACCTCGCCCTCGCCACTCTGCCGGAGCGGCTGGGACTTGGTCCGGAAGCCCTGGACGCCGTCGATACCGTCTCACGTCTCGTTCCACTTGCTCAGCAGTCCGACCTCTTTTCCCGAATGCTCATGGGCGCGCCCGTGCACGGCCGGGAGTTCTCCCCCATCGAAGCGGTCCTCCATGGCCGACAAGCGGCCGGCTCCCTCATCCGGATGGCGCAGCGCGCATCCCTTACCGCTTCCCGGGAGAAGGAAGGCCCCTGCGAGACGCGCCTTTTCACCAGCATCCAGGACGTGGAGCCCGAACCGGCCGTGGACCCGATGTCCTCGCCCGACGCGCCTGCCCGAGAAGCGTCGCGATGCCTGCAGTGCGAATGCATGGAGTGCGTGAAGGTCTGCCCGTACCTTGCCCACCACAAAGGATACCCGAAGAAGTATGCAAGGGAAATCTACAACAATCTCTCTGTGATACAAGGGCTGCGGCAGGCCAATACCATGATCGACTCCTGCAGCGTCTGCGGCCTCTGCGCCGAGGTCTGCCCCAACGATTTTCACATGGGCGAGCTCTGCAAAATCGCTCGAGCGGAGATGGTCCGCACCAACAAGATGCCCGCCTCGGCCCACGATTTCGCCCTGCGCGACCTCGCCTTCAACACCTCGGAAGCAGCCGTGCTCGCGAAACCCGACCCCGCCACCGGGACGGCGTCGTACGCCTTCGTCCCCGGTTGCCAACTCGCCGGCGCGGACCCCGAACGGACGGCGGCGCTGTACGCCCACCTGCGCGGCGCGCTCGATGGCGGCGTGGGGTTGTTGCTGCATTGTTGCGGCGCCCCGGCCGAGTGGGCGGCTCGGGAGGATGTCTTCAATCGGACGCGGGACGCGCTGCTCAACCATTGGCGCGCCCTGGGCGAACCCGTCCTGCTCTGCGCCTGCGCCACATGCCTGCGCATATACCGCGAGCGCTGTCCGGAGATTCCGAAGGCGTCCCTGCGCACTGTCTGGGAAGTCGTGGCCGAGAACCCACTGCCCGGCGGCGCTGCGCTCTCCGACGACGGAGGCCTCGAACTCACCATCCACGACCCCTGCAGCGCCCGGCATGACGAGGCCGGCCGGAGGGCGGCGCGCACCCTGGCCGGGCTGCTCGGCATGCGGGTGCAGGAACCGGACCTCACCGGACAGCATACGGAATGCTGCGGCTTCGGTGGACTCATGGAAGCCGCCAACCCGGCCATGGCGGACAAAGTCGTCGCCCGCCGCACCAGCGCCAACTCCGCGCCCTTCCTTGCGTATTGCGCCATGTGCCGGGACAGCCTCAGCCGCGACGGCGCCCCCGTCCTCCACATGCTGGACCTGCTCTTCCCCGACGCCGGCAAGCCGCACGAGGCGGCGCCGCATCCGCTCATCCGCAGCAGTCCGGGCATGGCGGACAAACACGAACAACGCGCCCGGCTGGTCCGCACCCTGCGCCGGGAACTCTGGAACGAGGAGCCCGCCCCCTTGGACGAGGCCTTGCGCATCCCCCTTGCGCTCGCTCCCGAAGTCATCCAGGCGGTGGACGCCCGGCGCATCCTCACGGAGGACATGCAGCGCGCCATCCACCACGCCGAGACCACGGGCAAGCGTATGGAGCACCCCGAAACCGGCCGACGCATCGCCGTACACAAACCCGCGGCGGTCACGTACTGGGTGGAATATTCCCCGGAGGACGAGGGGTATCGAGCGCACCGCGCCTGGAGTCATCGTATGGACCTCAAAGGACTGGAATGATGCAGCAATTTCCTGACATCATCGCGCGTTACGAAGGCTGGATTTGTGCGGCGTGCGGCGAGCCCCTGCACCCGGGCAAGGCGCAGCTCGCGTACCTGGGCAGCGTCTTCGACGTGGAGCTTCCCGTCTGCAGATCCTGCGGACTGGCGTTGGTGCCGGAGGAGCTCGCCATGGGCAAGATTCTTGAAGTGGAGCAGGTTTTGGAGGACAAATGAGCCACGCCGCGCGTCTCCCCCTTGACGAGGCTTCCCCTCCGCCGCATGACGAGGCTTCCCCTCT
>CAYVWB010000053.1:0-31468 GCA_964455395.1 uncultured Desulfovibrionaceae bacterium | reverse complement strand
CATGACCTGCAGCAGGATGTTGAACAGGTCCGGGTGGGCCTTTTCGATCTCGTCCAACAAGAGCACGGTGTAGGGATTCTTGCGGATGGCGTCTGTCAGCAGTCCGCCTTGGTCGAACCCCACGTACCCGGGGGGCGCCCCGATGAGCCGGGCCACGGCGTGTTTCTCCATGTACTCGCTCATGTCGAAACGCAGGAACTGCACGCCCAGGGTGGCGGCCAGCTGCTTGGCGAGCTCCGTCTTGCCCACGCCGGTGGGCCCGTAGAAGAGGAAGCTGCCGGTGGGCCGGCCGGGTTGCTTCAAGCCCGCGCGCGAACGCAGGATGGCGCGCGTCACGGTCTCCACGGCGTCGTCTTGGCCGTAGACCACTTGCTTGAGCTCACCTTCCATATCCTGCAAGCGGGTCTTGTCCGAAGCGGAGATGCGCTGCGCCGGGATGCGCGCCATGCGCGCGATGATCTTCTCCACCTCGTTGACGCTGATGACGTTCTTGGTGGAGGGATTGAGCTTGTGCATGGCGCCGGCTTCGTCGATGACGTCGATGGCCTTGTCCGGCAGAAAGCGGTCGTTGATGTGCCGGGAGGAAAGCTCCGCCGCAGCTTTCAGCCCGGGCAAAGTGTAGCGCACGCCGTGGTATTCCTCATAGTAATCCTTCAGGCCTTTGAGGATGTCCACGCACTGGTCCACCGTGGGTTCGGCGATCTCGATTTTCTGGAACCGCCGCGAGAGCGCGCGGTCCTTCTCGAAGTGGTTCTTGTACTCCTCGTAGGTGGTGGAGCCGATGCAGCGGATGGCTCCTGAAGCGAGGAAGGGTTTGAGGATGTTGGAGGCGTCCAAGGTGCCGCCGGAGGTGGCGCCGGCGCCCACGATGGTGTGGATCTCGTCGATGAAGAGGATGGCGTTGTCCATCTTCTCCAACTCGGCGATGACGCCTTTCATGCGCACTTCGAAGTCGCCGCGGTACTTGGTGCCCGCCAGGAGGGCGCCCATGTCCAGCATGTAGATGGACGCGTCCACGAACTGGCGGGGAATCTCCCCATGCACGATGCGCAAGGCCAAGCCCTCGGCCATGGCGGTCTTGCCCACGCCGGGATCGCCCACGAAGAGCGGGTTGTTCTTGCGTCGTCGCGCCAGCACCTGGATGGTGCGCTCGATCTCGGCGTCCCGACCGATCAGCGGGTCGATGGTCCCTTCGCGCGCGCGCTCCACGAGATTGACGGTGAATTGCTCCAGCATGGATTCACCATTCTTCTTCTTGGACTTCCCGCCGCTTTGACTGCCCTCCACCTTGCCGTCCAGGGGGGAGTCCTCGCTTTTCCAGCCCCCTTGTTTGGGGATGGCGTGGGAGATGTACTCCAGAATGTCCAGCCGGGTGGCGCCGTGGGATTTCAGGAAGTAGACGGCGAAGGAGTCGTCTTCGTCGAAGAGGGCGGCCAGCACGTCGCCCACCTCCACTTTCTCCTTGCCGGAAGACTGCATCTGCAGGATGGCGCGTTGCAGCACCCGCTGCACGCCCAAGGTCTGCACCACTTCGCTGGAGGCTTCGGGGATGACCTCCATGTGGTCCACGAAGAAGCGCTCCAGCTGGTTGTTCAAGCGGCTGACGTCCACGCCGCAGTTGGCGAGAATCTCCTTGCCTTGTTCTTCTTGCACCAAGGCGTAGAGGAGGTGTTCCAAGGTGAGATATTCGTGGTTCCGGCGGCGCACTTCGCGTACAGCCACGGTCAGCACGTTTTCGAGTCGTTTGCTTAACATGAAATCCTCGTAGGCGTCTGCGTCGCGTTGTCGGGGGTCGTTCCCGCTTGCGCAGCAGGGAAGACGTTACGCCTCTTCCATGGAGGCGCGCAGGGGAAACCCCTCCTGGCGGGCGCGCGCATGCACCTCGCTTATCTTCGTTTCAGCCATCTCCGCAGGGTAGACGCCGCAGACGCCTTTCCCTTGCTCGTGCACGGCGAGCATGATGGCGGTGGCTTCGGGCTCGCTCTTGCGAAATATCTCCATAAGCACTCGCACCACAAAGTCCATGGTGGTGTAGTCGTCGTTGTGGAGGAGAACCTTGTAAAGACGAGGTTCTTTGGTCTCGTCCTGCAGGCCGATGTCGGGTTCGAACTCGGGTCGCTTGTACGGCGTCATCTCCCGATCCTTTTCCGGAGTTTGATCAAGTATACGACTCCTGCAAGCGCATGTCGAGGGGCGCAGGGCAAATCGCCGCCAGACAGCAGCCCGAGCCGACTCCTGACGCGTTGCGTCCTCACGTGCGTGCGCTCCCGGCGCCCTGGCCTTCTTCCCCGAAGACGAAACTTTCCTGCGGCGGCAGGCCCTGTTCGACGCGCCACGCATGGTGCAGCGCGTGATAGTCCAAGGTGGAAGCGTGGGACGTGGGCAGCGCGAGCGCTTCTGCTCCAGCGTGAATGGCCGCTGCGTCGCCTTCCAGTTCCACCACGTCCATGAACGGCGTGTGATCCAGACAGACCAGCACCGGTCCGGACGCCGTCTCCAGGCGCCATGTCTCCCGATATTTTTCGTACGTGAACGCCACGGCGTAGCCCAATCCCTCCAGGATGGCTTGCGTCGCTGCGAAATCCGCCACAGCGGTTTCGCGCTCTTCCAGCACTTTCATGCCGGATGGCTCCGGCGCGGCAGCGTCCGGTGCGGGCGGGTATTTGTAGGTCAGCGTGGCGCGCTCCCCCTGGCGGCGCAGCCGAAGGAGCTCCCCCCGCTTGCGCAAGGCGCGCGCCGGCGTATCGAAGACGAGATTCTGTTCGAAGGCCCGGGGGCTCTGCACTGCGCCCCCCAGCGCCTGTAGACGATGGGCGACGGCGGCGAGGTCCGCGTGGGTGAATTTCAGCTCCACTTCTCTGGCCATGGCGGTGTTCCTGCACCATCCGCGAAGAGACGGCGCTGGGCCTGACGTCCGCGTGACGGTCATGATCAACCGGAGCGCGCCGGCTGCGCGGACATCGCCCACCCAGTGTACGACAGGACGCCGCCGCTGTCCAAGGAAAGTGACAGCACGGCGCCAACCAGCACGCCACGGAAGCCACGCAAAGTGGAACAACCTCGGTGGATTACAGCGCTGCGCCCCGCTTCACCACTTCCGCGGCGATGCGCTCCAGCGGCAACACCTTGTCCACCCCGCCGAGTTTCACCGCTTCCTGCGGCATTCCGTAAACCACGCACGTGGCTTCGTCCTGCGCGATGGTGAACGCCCCGGCGTCGTGCATTTCCTTCATGCCTTGCGCGCCGTCGTCCCCCATCCCTGTCATGATGACGGCCACGGCGTTCTTCCCGGCGTAACGCGCTGCAGCGCGGAACAGCACATCCACGGAAGGTCGGTGGCGCCGCACCAGAGGGCCTTCGCGCACCTCCACGTAGTACCGCGCGCCGCTGCGTTTCAACAGCATGTGCTTGTTGCCCGGCGCAATGAGCGCGTGGCCACGCAGCATGGGGTCGCCGTCCTTGGCTTCTTTTACGGAGATCTGACAGAGGCCGTCCAGCCGACGCGCGAAAGCTGCGGTGAACTGCTCCGGCATGTGCTGCACGATGGCCACCGCCGGCGCCGCGCGAGGGAGCGCCTCCAGAAAGACGCGCAAGGCCTCCGTGCCGCCTGTGGAAGCGCCCACCACCACCATTCGCTCCGTGGTCTGCACCATGGCTTTGTTGCGGTAATCAGGCATCATGGCGTCTGCGGAGAGCTTGGCCTCCACCCGCATGGGTTTGGCGGCCACCTTCTTCAGACTGGCCTTTGCAGCGGCTTTCACCGCGTCGCAGATGCGGATGCGCGATTCCTCCAGGAACCGCTTGGTGTCCACCTTCGGTTTCTGGATGATGTCCACGGCGCCGTACTCCAAGGCCTTCAGGGTGGTTTCGGCGCCGGCTTCCGTCAAGGTGGAGCAGATGACCACGGGGATGGGGTGCTGGCTCATGAGCTTGCGCAGAAAGGTGACGCCGTCCATGCGGGGCATCTCCACATCCAGGGTGATGACGTCCGGGACGACTTCTTCCATGCGCTTGGCCGCCACGAAGGGATCCGACGCGGCGCCGACAACCTCGATGGCCGGGTCTTGGGACAGGATATCCGTGAGGGTCTGGCGGACAAGGGCGGAGTCGTCCACCACGAGAACCTTGATGGGCGCAGCCATGGCGAGGGGCTCCTAGAGTCGCTGGTAGATGGTGGGGGCCACCTGGTGGATGGGCAAGTCCATCCCCGTCAGGCTTTCGGAGTGACCGATGAAGAGATACCCCCCGGGCTGCAGACAGCGGCAGAACTTGTGGAACAGCTTCTCCTGCGTCACTCGATCGAAATAGATGATGACGTTACGGCAGAAAATGATGTCCAAGGGGTCCTGCAAGGTGAACTCCTCCATGAAGTTCAGCCGACGGAAACGCACCAGACGGCGCAGCTCCGGCGCCACGCGCACCAGCCGTTTCGTGCGGTCCTTGCTCCGCAGCAAGTATTTGGATTTCATCTGCTTGGGAACCGGCGCCACCCGGTCCTCGTCATAGATGGCGGCCACGGCCTGTTCCAGCGCTTGCGTGGAGATGTCCGTGGCGAGGATGGAGAAATGAAACCCCTTGTGCGCGGTCTGGAACTCCGAAAGCACCATGGCCAGGGTGTACGGCTCCATGCCGATGGAGCAGCCCGCGGACCACACCCGCGCCTCCCGACGGCGGCAGAGGCCGCCTGCCAGGTCCGGCAACACCAGGTCCAGCAGATAGTCGAAATGGCGGGGCTCGCGGAAGAAGTCCGTGGTGTTGGTGGTCACCACGTCGATCATGTGGGGCAGCTCGCGCTCCATGCCGGCGGAGCTGAACAGGTAGTCGCAATACTCCTTGTACGACTCCAGATTGAGGACGCGCAGCCGCTTCTGCAACCGCGCCTCCAGCATGGTTTTCTTGGAGGGCGGCATCTTGATGCCCACTTCCGCATAGACGAATTGCGAGAGTCGTTCGAAATCCTTGGCTGTCAGCGTGGCCTTCTCCGGCCGTGCGGACCGTGCGCGCGTTGCGCCGGCGCTGGCGGTCATTGCAGCGGCCTGTTTTGTTCGTCGTTCACGCACTGCACCAGCTTGGGCACGTCCAAAATAAGCGCCATGGAGCCGTCGCCCTTGATGGTCGCGCCGGAGACGCCTTCCACGTCCCGGTAGAGCCGTCCCAGACTCTTGATGACTGTCTGGTGCTCGCCCACCACATGGTCCACCACGATGCCCACGCGGCCGCCCTGGATTCCAGCCACCACGATCTGCTCGATGCGCGGCCGCTCGCCTGGAGTATGGAAGAACTCCCGCAGCCGAATATACGGCACGATTTCCCCCCGCAGGTTCACGATGCGTTGCTCCGGCCCCGTTCTGCGCGCGCCGTCCGCATTGCCGCCCTCCCCTTCGGAGGCGACGGTCTGCAGCGCGCTCTCCTGCTGGTTGTGCGTGGCCGACTCCATTCGTTTCTGCGCAGCGGGCATGGCGTTGGCCAACTCCACGCACTCCTCCACCACTGTCAGCGGGATGACGAAGTACTCCTCCCCCACCTTCACCTGCAGCCCGTCGATGATGGCCAGCGTCAGCGGCAGTTTGATGGTGAGGGTGGAGCCGCGGCCCGGTTCGCTGTCCACTTCCACACTGCCGCGCAGCGCGTCTATGGAACGTTTCACCACATCCATGCCCACGCCCCGACCCGAGACGCTGGTGACTTTCTCCGCCGTGGAGAAGCCGGGCTGGAAGATGAGGTTGTAGATCTCCTTGTTGGAGAGCTCCGCCTCCGGCGTGATGAGCCCACGCGCCACGGCGCGTTCGCGCACGGCCTGTATGTTCACGCCTTTGCCGTCGTCTGCAATGCGGATGATCACTTCCCCCCCGGCTTGCTCCGCCGTGAGGGTGATGACGCCGGCGCGCGGTTTGCCCAGGGCTTCGCGTTCCTGGGGCGACTCCACGCCATGGTCGATGGAGTTGCGCAAGAGGTGGACGAGGGGGTCGCCCAAACGCTCGATGACCGTCTTGTCCAGCTCGGTCTCCGCGCCGTGCGTGACGAGCTCGATCTCCTTGCCCAGCTCGTCCGAGAGGTCGCGCACCAGACGACGGAACTTGGAGAACGTGGCGCCGATGGGCAGCATGCGGATATCCAGCGTGGAGTCGCGCAGCTCATCGGAAAGGCGCTCCAGCTCTTCGGCCAAGGAGGTGAGCACGGGGTCGCGCTTTTCCCCCACCACCTGACTGATGCGGGCCTGCACGATGACGAGCTCGCCCACCAGGTCCACCAGGAAATCGAGCTTCTCCGCCGCTACACGGATGGACGCCGCAGCTTCGGGCGCTTCCTTGCGGGTGGCGGCGCGGGTCTGGCGGATTTCGCGCACGGCCTGCTGCTCCGCCAACGCGGACTGCACCGCCGACTTGGTGGCGAGACCGGACTGCGCCAGCATCTCCCCCAGCCGCGGCTTCGCGGTCAGGATGGCTTCCACGTCTTCGGGGCTCACATCGCCGCGCTCCACCAGAATCTCACCGAGCTTCTTGTAATCGGCTTGTTCCTCGAACCGGTCCGTCTCGTCGATGAGCTTGATTCCCAGCTCGCAGTCCTCCTCCACGAAAAGGAAGACGTCGCGGATGGCCTCCACGCCGTCGCTGGTGGAGAGAATGACGTCCCACCACACGTGGCACGCTTCGGGGTCCAACTGCTCCAGCGCCGGCACCTGCTCCAGGTGCGCAAACGGCCGGCAAGGGCCCTTCTCCGCCAATTCATCCAGCAGAGCCAGGGGGTTGGAGCCCGTATGGAAGGTGGCTTCGTCCGGCTTGTAGCGGATACGGTAGGTGGCCTGCTCGTCCCCGGCGTCGTCATCCCCGGCGTCCCCGGCGCCATGTGCGGCATGCTCCGCGCCTTCGGGCGTGAGCTCGCGGAGTTGTCTGGTGACGACCTCCGTGCGGCTGAAGTCCACGGCTTCGCCGGTTTCGGAGCACTGCAGGAGATAGGCGATGGCGTCGCGGGCGGCCAGGGTCAGGTCCAGCAGTTGCTTGGTCACGGGCATCACGCCGTTGCGCACGAGGTCGAAGACCGTCTCCACGTCATGGGTGAACGCGGCCACGTCATCGAAGCCGAACATGGCGCCGGAGCCTTTGATGGTGTGCATGGCGCGGAAGACGCGGTCCACCAGTTCATGGTCGTCCGGGCTATCCTCCAGCTCCAGCAGCGCCGTCTCGAGTTCGGCGAGCAGCTCGGCGGCTTCTTCGCGAAAGGCTCTTCTGTTGATGTCGTCGTTGGTCATGGCGCGCCCCCTTGCGGCCTTTGCGTCCGATGCGGCGTTTGTATACGAGGTTTCCCTGCAGCGCAGGCGCGTCCTCCCCCCTGTGTCGCGCAGCCTCGCCGTGCAAGCGACCCCGCCGCTAGCGCAGCACCTTCCTCACCACGGCCATGAGCTGTTCCGGTTTGAAAGGCTTGACGATCCACCCCGTGGCGCCGGCGCTTTTGCCTTCCTGCTTCTTGCCGGCTTGGGATTCCGTGGTCAACATGACGATGGGAATGAACTTGTAGGCGGCGTTGGCGCGGACTTGTTTGATGAGACTGATGCCGTCCATGTTGGGCATGTTGAGGTCGGTGATGATCATGTCCACCGGTCCATTGAGCTTGCTCAGCGCGTCCTTGCCGTCTTGCGCTTCGATGACGTTGAAGCCCTCTTTCTTGAGGGTGAAGCTGACCATTTGGCGCACGCTGGCGGAGTCGTCCACGGTCATGATGGTCTTGGTCATGGCGAAAGTCTCCTAAAAGAGTTCGACGTCGCCCCAGATTTCGGGATCGTCGGAGTCCTCGGCGCGGCTTGCGTCGTGGGCGTGGTCGGCATGCCCCGACGCCTGCGTGTGGATGAGCCGCTCCACTTCCATGGTGTATCGCTCCAGCAATTTCTGGAGCCGTTCGGGTCGTTTCTCGTCGCTTTCGTGAGGCGCCAGGGTCAGCGCCTTGTCCGCCAGTTCCGCAAGCACGGCGCGGGCTTTTTCCAGCGTGCGCGCCACGTCTTCATGAAAGTCCAGCTGTGCGGTGACGCCCTCCACGGAAGCAGCGAGCTTTCGGCTTTCTTTACGAATCTGTGACAGAAGATTCAAGACCTCTTCGTTGATATTCTTGAGCCCCTTGAGCAGCTGCCCCAAGCGGGTGACCATCTCCTCCACCTGGCTCGTATCCAGAAAGGACTGCGCATTCTGCTTGAGCTGCTCGGAAGCGACGCTGGTGCGGTCCAGAATTTCCGTGACGTTCTGGGTGAGGCCGCCGGCTTGCTGGGAAAGCGACTGGATGGAAAGCGCCAGCACGCCCAGGGGTTTGCCTTTCTCGCCCGTGTGCGCAGCCTTCACGCTGGCGTTGAGGGAGATGAGCTCGATCTCCGACCCCACTTCCTCGATGTCCTCCAGAAAGTGCGTCATTTCGCCCACGGTGTCGGCCACGTGGCGCATCATGCCGCCCACGGCTTCGCCTTGTCGGGCGAAAGCCCGCATGGCCTCCATCACATCGGCCAAGCCGGCTTCGATGGCGGCCAAGGTGGTGTCGCCGCTCTCCTCCCCGCCGGCAAGCTCACCCGCGGCCTGTTCGATGCCGAGGGCGCCCTCGGCGATGCCGGCAAGCTGCGTTTTCAGATTTTCCACCGCGTCTGCGAACCGGCCGGAAGCGTTCTCCAGCTGGGAGGACTCCAGACGGGTGACGTCGCCAATCCACGCCACCAGTTCGTGCACGGCTTCGGGGCCTTTGTGTCGCTCTTCCTTCATGAGCGCGCGCATGTCGTGCAGGGATTCTTCCACATGCTCCACTTGCTGCCGGACGATATCGTGGAACTGCAGGGACGCCACGGCTTCCCCCACCCGCTCGGCAGTCTGCAGGGAGAGGGGCTCCAGCTGCTGTGAGACCTCGTTGGAAGTGGCGGCGAGGCCCACAAGCTTGTCAAGATTCGCGCGGATGGCGTGCTCGATGGTGTGGCTGGTGGCTTGCTGCTGCTCGCGCATGGCGTCTGTCTCTTCGATGGCGCTTCCGGCGAGGGTGGAGAGCTCCCCCACCTTCTCCAGCACCTGGTCCGAGTAGACCACGATGCGCTTGGCGAGCTTTTCCACGTCGTCCGCCAACGTGGTGAACCCCCGACCCTCCGCGCCGAGCCGCGCCGACTCGATGCGCGTGGCGATGCCCAGCATGGAAAGCGCGCGCACCACCCGCCGGTATTCGCCGATGGTCTTGGTGAGCGTCTCCACCGTCTCCGTGATGACGCCGAGTTCCTTGACGTTTTCCTCGCTGGCGGCGCGGCTCCACAAGCTGGTCATCTTGTCCAGCTCGTCGTGGAGTTCGTTGCGGAAGTCGGCCATGGCGCTCTCGGAGGTGAGCCCCACCAGACCGCGGGCGTCTTCGGCGATATCCCCGGCGTGCGCGGCGAAATCCTGCAAGACTTCGCCGAGGCGCAGGAAGTCGCCCTCCCTGTCATGCAGGGCGCGAGCCAGGCGAGAGTCCAACGACGAGAGCGCGCGTTCGCACTCGTCGAGGAAGGTCTTGGCCGCGTGGGCGTCGAGGACGGGTTGTGCCGACATGCTCTGCTCGAATTCGGGTTACTGGAAGCGTATTTCGGCGCGGGCCGTGCGGTCGTCCACAGGCGTCACGTTCACTTTCACGGGCTCCTTGAAGTACTCGGCGGCGCCGTGAATGATGCCTTCGAAGTAGTCGAAGAGCCCCCGCTCGGACTTGTAAGTCATCACCAGGGTGTCGCCCTTGTCTTGATAGGTGAAGCGCGGAGGGTGGATGCCGGGGTAGTCCTTGGTGAGCTGCGCATGGATGGTGTCCATCGCCAGATAGAGATCCTTCAGGTTGTCCGCCTTGAAATAACGACGGTACATCTTGTGGAATTGCGGCACCGTGTAGCGACCGAAATCCGCAAAGACCGCTTTGGGCGACTTGCCTGTGGCCTCGCCCAGCTCGTGCGCCATCTGCTTGAGCACCTGGTCCGGATAGTTCATGCCGGGCAGAAACACGGGGTCGCCCATGGCGCGCTGCATCTTCTGATAGGCTTCCTGACCGTAAGCCTTCTTGGCGAAGTCCTGCATCATCTTCGGCAACACACCGCGCATCTGTCCTTTTGATTTCCAGAACTTGGCGGTGGCGTCCGCGTGGCCGGAGAAGCTCACCGCGAGGTTCAGCAACGACTGGGAGAGCTCGGCCAGTTCGCGCGTGGCGTAAGCGGCTTGTTCCGCGCCTTCGTCGGACTCCCGGGCGATGAAGGAAATCTCCTCGATGGCTTTGTTGATCTCCTCGGCGGATGCAGACTGCTCCTCCGCCGCCGTGGCGATCTGCGCCACACGCTGCACCATGTCCTCGATACGGACCATGATCTGCTTGAGCGCCTCCCCGGCCTGGTTGGAAAGCTGCGTGGAGTCGTCCACCTGCGCCGCCGTGGATTTCATGGACCGCATGGCTTCCTGAGAGCGACGCTGGATGGTGGAGATGGCTTCCTCCACCTCCTTGGTGGCGGTCATGGTCTTCTCGGCGAGCTTGCGCACCTCGTCCGCCACCACGGCGAACCCCCGACCGGCTTCACCGGCGCGGGCCGCTTCGATGGCGGCGTTCAGCGCCAGCAAGTTCGTCTGGTCCGCGATATCGTTGATGACGTTGATGATCCGCCCGATCTGCGCGGACTGCGCGTCCAGTTGCTCCAACACCTCGGAAAGCGTCGCGGCTTCGTTCGAGACATCGTTGATGCCTTGCACGGCTTTGCCCACCAACGAAACCCCCTCCTGCGCCGCATCCCGGGCCTGGGTGGCGGCTTCCGAAGTGGCGGAAGCGTTCTGCGCCACCTCCAGCACGGTGGCGGTCATCTCCTCCATGGCCGTGGCCACGCTGTCGGATTGATCCTTCTGCTGCTGCGCGCCGCGCGCCTGCTCATCCGCGGAGGCGGAAAGCTCTTCGCTGGCGGAGGCCACCCGCTGAGCCAATTCGCTCATCTCTCCCCCGCTGGCCATGAGCTTTTCGGATTGCTCGGCCAATGCGTCGCGCTCTCGCAACACCGCTGCGGCTTCGGCGAAAGTCACCATGGTGACGCGGCCCTCCGGCGTCTCCAAGGTCCCAGCCGAGGCGAGGCACTGGGTCTCCGTACCGTCCAGGGAAACCACCGCGCCGCGCAACCCGACCAGCTCCCCGGCAGCGACGCCCAGGAGCGACGCTGCTTCGCGGCCTTCCAGACGCCACGCCGTGTCGCCCACGAGTCGACCCATCCCGCGGCTGGCAGTCAGCACCACGCCGCGTTCGTCAGCCAAGAGAAACGGCGCTTCGGAGCCTGCCAGCGCCTCCTTGGAGACATAGTCTCCACCGCGAGTTTCCAGCGCGCCCTGAAGGGTTTTATAGACGCCCTCCAGAGAGGAGACAGTCTTGACGGACACCTGCTCGGCGCCAGCCAGCGCCGCGGAATCCTTGCCGAAACGCGCCACGGCGTCGCGCAGCTTCGTCGCAGCGAAAAACGCGATGCCCACACAAGCCGCCGCTGCGATCACCGCTGCGAGCCAGCCGCCGCCAAACGCCGCCGCAGCCAGCGGCGTCAAGGCTGCAGCACCCCCGGCTGTGACCATCAGGCTGAATGGGTCAACATACTTCCCTTGCATGAGCTTTCCTCCCCGACAACATTTCCGCCGCTGCGCACCATGGGGCCACGCCTAGCGAGACATTGAAATAATTGACGTATCCACACCAGGAAATCACGTTATTTCATGCGATATCAAAACCCGCCTCTCCCGTGGGGACAATACGGCGACCAGGGGAAAAGACGACACACGCCACCAACTGAACCAAATTTCAAAAAATTTCAAGACGCACGCGTCGCGTCCACCACTTTCACGCCAAATTCCTGCAGCGCCTCCGGGGGCTCCGGAAAAATGAATTGAAACGGCGCCGCCTCTCCGGGGCCTATCGCCGGGGCGTACTCCAACTCCCGCGCCAACGCATTCTCGAGCTCCTCTGCCGGCAAGAGACGCATCCGCGTCCGCCCCAGGGCCGCGCCCACCTGCGCGCGACGCCGCAAGAGCAACTCCCCGCGGTCATCAAAGAGCGCCGCCTCCGCAAACACTTCGGCAAATGGCGTCTGCGTGGTGTTGCGCACTTGCCCTGCGATGACGAACACCACCGCGTCCTCCGCATTACGCAGATAGAATTGCTCCACGTCCATCAGCGTGAGCGCGTGCGCCAACTCGGCTTCCCGCGTGGAGGCGGTGGAAGCGCCGTGGCGACCGTCGTCGCTCACCCAGTCCGCCACCATCAATCCCATCTGAGCCACCGCCAGCAACGCCGCCACGCCCAGCAGCAACGTCACCATGTTGCCGCGCAACCGGCTGCCCAGAGATCGCGACGCTGACCCCGACGGGCGCGACAGCGGGGGGACCAGCGCCTTGCGGGACGGCGCCTCCGCAGCGGCGAACGACTCATCCATGCCGGCCTGCCCGGCTCCATGCCCGGGGTCCATGCGCCGTCGCATGGCCGGCTCCGAATCAGACCCGCCATTCGGCGCCGCGCCGGTTGCGTCGTCAGGGCGCTTCTCGAAAGGGTCGACGCCGTGGGCGCTGCCGGCATGAGGCGCGTTCATCCCGTTCATTCCGGACGCCCCCAAAGGCGCTTGGTGGGGCGTCCTCGTGGCCGCCTCCCCACTGCGGATTGCGCGACGGCGGAGGACCTCGGTCACGGCGATGGTTCCCGCCACCCCGAACCCGGCCGCCAGCACCGCCGAAAGCCAAGTGGGCCGCAAC
The DNA here is from genome assembly GCA_964455395.1 of uncultured Desulfovibrionaceae bacterium. Taxonomy (GTDB): domain Bacteria; phylum Desulfobacterota; class Desulfovibrionia; order Desulfovibrionales; family Desulfovibrionaceae; genus CAYVWB01. The sequence goes on along the minus strand of CAYVWB010000053.1, from coordinate 18,737 downwards.
GCCACGAACATGGGCGCAAGGCTCAGCACACCGCCCAGCAACAACGTCAAGACGTGCGGCGGCGCCTCTTCCAACCGTTGCAGCCCGGACTGTCGCGGCGTCGTGGGGCGTCGGCTGGCGTCGGACGGGGCGTCCGCCTGCATCGAGGCGTATACGGGGGGCTCTTCGGGAACGGCTGGCCGATTCAAGCGCATGGAGAAGCGTCCTCGCGCAACCTTGGCGCCCCCCGTCTCGCGAGCGCGTCGCGTCACGCGGTCACAAAAGCACGGGTGGCGTTTCGTTGATCTTTACCCCGAACTGTACCAGAGGAATGCGCCATTGAATAGCCGAAAAGCATTGGGGACACGATGCGCGGCTTCATGACGGAGTCGATGGAATGCGGCTCGCCACAGGGACACGGAGGGGGAATCCCACCCCTGGCAAACTGCCTCCTTGTGCGCCAGTCCGCGCATGCGCCTCCAGGTCTGCGGGACTCCAGACTTGTGGGACTCCGAGACTCCGGGATGAGTGCGGCATCGCGCCGGATGGGCGTCTCGGGATGATGTCTGATGACCGGCTGGGACGCAGCCCGAGCACGCGGCGTCTCATCCTTCTCCGAAGAGCCGTGCAGCCAGGGCCATCAGTGTGTCGGCGCCGTCCCGGCTCCTGGCGCTTTTGCCTCCTGCCGGCGCGAACACCGGGCCCCAGCCCAGCCGTTGCGCCTGCAGCCGGCGCGTTTCCTGACCCGCAACGGGGCGGATGCGGCCGTTCAGATCCACCTCCCCCCAGAAGACGGCGGCGGGCGGCAGCGGTCTGTCATACAAGGAGGAGAGCACCGCCGCGGCCAGGGCGAGGTCCAGTCCGGGGTCCTGCATCCGCAAACCGCCGGCCATCTTCACGTAGATGTCGCTTTGGCCGAAGTTCAGCGAAAGTCGTTTCTCCATCACGGCCAGCAGCAGGTTCAGCCGACTGGGATCCACCCCCAGGGCCGTGCGTCGTGGCGCAGGCAGATAGCTGCGCGCCGCCAAGGCTTGCACTTCCACTGCGAAGGGCCGCGACCCTTCCACGGTGACCGCCAGCGCCGAGCCGGAGAGCGAGGGGTCCCGATCCTCCAGAAAGAGCGTGGACGGATCGAGCACCTCGGCGAGCCCCCCCTGTTCCATGGCGAAGACCGCCAGTTCCTTGTCCGAGCCGAAGCGATTCTTCAGCACGCGCAGGATGCGCAGCGCGTTGCGCGCGTCCCCCTCCATGGCGAGCACGGTGTCCACCATATGCTCCAGGAGCTTGGGGCCGGCGATGGCGCCTTCCTTGGTCACGTGGCCCACCAGCACCAGCGGAATATCTTGCGTCTTGGCGGTTTCCACGCACTCGGCGGCCACGGCGCGCACCTGACTCACGCTGCCGGGCAGGCCGTCTGCGCGGCTGGAGGTCATGGTCTGGACGGAGTCCATGATGACGAGGCCGAACGACGCCTCGCCGCGGGCGCTTTCGAGGACGTCCGCAGCGTCTTCCAGACGGGTGGAGGCCACGGCGTAGAGCAGTGGGCCCAGCGCGCCCAGTCGGTCGGCCCTGGCCTTGAGCTGGGAGAGGGATTCCTCACCCGAGACGTACAGCACGCGACGGCCCGCCCCTGCCACGGCGCCGGCGAGCTGCAACAGCAGTGTGGATTTGCCCACGCCGGGAGGTCCCCCCAGCAACGTGACCCCGCCGGGAATGAGACCGCCGCCGAGCAGCCTGTCCAGCCCTTCCAGACCGGACGGCGCCGGCGCGGCCGCCTCGCAGGCGTGCTCCATGAGGGGTTTGACGGCGGCCTTGCCGGGCGTCGGCCCGCGACTGCGGCCAGCACGCGCCCCCTGGCGCGGGGCAGCGCGTTCCACCGTCTCCGCGAGGGTGTTCCACGCCTTGCACGTGGGGCACTGGCCCCGCCACTGTGGGTGGCGGGCGCCGCACGATTCGCAGACGTAGACGGCGCGTTCCTTCATGGGGGCGGTATGGCGCAGGGTTGCAGCAGCGTGGTGGGGAGTAGGGTCCGGACGGAGTCGGAAAGCAGCGCGCGTCCGCATGCGACGACGCGGACGCGCGAGAGCGGGTGTGCGCAGATCGGCGCGCTACGGGCTGCCGGGCCCCTCGATGGGGTCCTTCACGTCCACCACCTGGACACCGAATTCCGTGACGTTTTCAGGCGGGTTGATGAAGTAGACGGAGAACGGCACCTCCCCGCCGGGGGGGATGTTCGTATTGTTGGCGCGGATGCCCAAGCCGCTGTTGAGCTCGTTTTCCAACTCCGTTTCCGTGAGATTCTGCAGCTGGTGGCGCTCCAGGGAGTTGCCGATGAGCTGCGTCTTGGAGGCGAGGGTCTGGTTGTTCTCGTCGAAGAGGGAGGCTTGCACGCGGACGAGGTCTTTGGCGGCGTCGTTGGTGTTCACCACCACGCCTTCGATCCAGAAGATCTCGCCGAGCTGTTCGTTGGTCACGTACTGCTGGCTGAGGCGTTCGCTGGGGATGACCATGCGCTCCAGAGCGGGGGGCGCTGCGTCCGGCGCAGGCGACTCCGGCGTTTCGGGCTGTTGCGAGTGATCCACCACGTCCCGCTCCGAGCAGATGAACGGCAGGGAGTCGATGACATCCGGCGCGAAGAGCGAGAGGACGATTCCGCCGCCGACGAGCGCCAGCAGGATGACGCCGATGATGATGAGCAGCTTGCTGGGTTTGGCCTTGGGCTTGGCCTTCTTCTGGATTTCGCGTTCCTGCGCGTCGATGTCGAAGGGGTCGTCGGCGGTGGAAGCCGCTGTCTGCGCGGCGGCGGCGGCGGCCATCTGGCCACCGAAGTCCACGGCTTTCGCTTCGCCCTCCGCGGGTGCTTCGTCCTCGCCGAAGTCAATATCCTCCACGTCCTTGCCGGCGAAGACGTCCCGTTGCGCGGAGTCCTCCGCTTCGTCGTCGTCCATGTCCCCGTCCAGGGACATGCCCTCGTCTGCTGCGAAATCCCTGGAGAAGTCGTCACCGGCAAGGAGGTCCTCGCCGTCTTCGGCCGTGGGGGAGGTTTCAGCGGCGGCGTCGTCCCCGAAGATGGCGGCGAAGTCGTCGTCCTCGTCGTCCATGATGGTGGTCTCGTCGAGGCCGTCGTCGTCTTGCGCAGTGTGACCGGCGGGGGCGTCGTCGTCTTCGAGGCCTTCGAAGAGAGCGTCGAGGTCTTCTTCCTCGTCTTCGTCGAAGGACTTGTCGAAGGCTTTTTCAATTTCGTCCTGATCGGCGAAACCGTCGTCGGGCGCGGATGCGTCGGCGGGTTTGTCTTCGTCGAAGTCGCCGAAGTCGTCGAGGTCGCCGAAGTCGTCGAGATCGCCGAGGTCGTCACGGTCATCCGGTTCGGAGGCGAGAGGCGACTCGGGTGTTTCTTCGGGAACAACGGGGGGCGGCGGCGCTGGTTCCGGCTGGGCGTCTGCCGGCCCTTGCAAGGGGAAGACGTGCTTGCAGATGGTGCAGCGCAGTTTGGCGCCTTCCTTCAGCTTGTCTTCGGGGAGGTTGTACTTGGTGTCGCAGTGTGGGCACTGTACGATCATGGCGGTTCAGCCTTTGTGGCGCTTCAGGTCGAGGACGTACAACGCGTCCAGGTTTCGGAGCTTCTCTGCATAGTCCATGCCATATCCCACGAGAAAGCCTTCGTCCAGTTCGAACGCAGCAAAATCCACGCGCACTTCCACTTCCCGGCGCTCCTTCTTGTCCACGAGAGCGCAAAGCTCCAGGCTTTTCGGCCCCCGCCTGCCGAGAATATCCAGCAGGTAGCGCATGGTGTGGCCCGTGTCGATGATGTCATCCACAAGGAGCACGCGCCGACCGCGTATGTTTTCGGACAAGTCGATGAGAAACTGCAGGTTTCCCGAACTCTCCGTACCGTCTCCATAGCTCGCGAGCCGTACGAAATCAATGGTGGCTGCGCCATTCACCGCACGCAGCAGATCCGCGAAGAACATGAGCCCGCCTTTGAGCACGCAGACTGCCAGGAGCGGCTCGCCGCCGTAGTGGTCGTCGATTTGCGCGCCGAGCTCGCGCACCCGGCGTTGGATACGGTCCGCGCTGATGATGCGTTTCAAGTCCCGCTCGGGGAGCAGCTCCGTGGAAGAAAGCGTCATTTCTTCGGCGTCCTGCGTTGGGGGTGTCAGAGTTCGATGAGCATGGCGGTTTCATCGCATTCCGGGAACTTCGCGCAGTGGATGCATTCGGCCCAGATTTTCTGGGGCAGCTCGGCTTTGTCCACTTCCCGAAAGTCCAGACGTTCGAAGAAGGCGACCTGGTAGGTGAGCGTGAATACCCGATAGAACCCCAGCGTGACGGCCTCGCTCAAGCACGCCTCCACCAGCCGCTTGCCCCACCCCTGTCGCTGCAAGGATTCCGCCACGGCCAGGGAGCGCACCTCCGCCACGGCTTCCCAGCACAGGGAGAGCGCGCAGCACGCTTGCACAGGACCTTTCTCCCGCGGCGCGAGTACGTAGTAGTCCCGCAGATGGCTGTAGAGCTGGGTGCGCGCGCGGGGCAACATCATGCCCTGGTTGGCGCAGGCGTTCACCAGGGAGTGGATGGCTTCCACATCAGCCAGGCGCGCTTTGCGGATGTAGTACTCGGATTCGTTGGAACCGGCCACGCCTCACTCCTGCTGCGCTTGCAGCTCGTCGATGATCTCGCGCAGTTCCTCGCCCAGGATGAGCCCTTCATGCCGGAGTTCGAGCGGTCCTTTCGGGCTGTAGATCATCGTCAGCGGAATGCCCTGCACCCGAAACATCTCCGAAATGACGGGCTTGGCGAGGTATACCGGATAGTTGAACTGCTGCCGCTCCATGAACGGCCCCAGTACGCGCGGCATGTCATCCACGGAAAGGCCCAGGATGAAAACATCATCCTCGGCGTAGTGTTCGCGCAAGTCCTTCAGGTCCGGAATCTCCAGCAAGCAGGGGCCGCACCACGTGGCGAAAAAGTTCACCACCACCACTTTGCCGCGATGGTCCGCGATGAGCCGCAATAGCTCGGCGTCGCCGATCTCTTCGGGAATGGTCTGCGCGCGCGCCGACGTTGCGCCGAGTGGAGGGAGCGCGAGGAGCGCGCTCCACCCGACGCTCCGAGCCGCTCCGTCCGTGGGGACCGGGACAGGAGCAGCCTGGAGCGTGACGGCGAAGACGAACACGCCGAGCAGTGAACGCATGAACAACCCGCGACAGTGGCGATGATGGCGTGACATGGATATCCTCAAGCTTGTCGGTGGTCCGACAAGTGTTCGGGTTACTGCATCTTTTCCGATACCACAAGACGCTGCGCCTCCCGCACGGCGCCCACGGCGTCGTCTGCGTAGCCAGCTGCGCCGATGGCGTCCGCGTAATCCCGGGTCACCACAGCGCCGCCCACCATCACGGGGATGCCGAGGCCTTCGTCCTGCAGCAGCTTCACCGTGTCCTCCATACGCACCATGGTGGTGGTCATCAAGGCGGAGAGTCCGATGACGGCGGCGTTGCGGCGTTTGGCTTCGTCAACGATCTGGCGGGCGGACACGTCCTTGCCCAGATCCACGACATCGAAGCCGTAGTTGCCCAGCATGAGGTTCACGATGTTCTTGCCGATATCGTGAATATCGCCCTCCACTGTGGCCATGATGACCACAGGCTTGGCTTTGGCGCCCTCGGCGTCCTCCTCCAGCAGGGGCTTCACCACGGCGAAGGCCTGTTGCATGGCTTCAGCGGCTTGCAGCAGCTGAGGCAGGAAGTAGATTTTCTTCTCATAGAGCTCGCCCACGGCGGTGATGGCCGGGATGAGCTTGCCGTTCACCACGTCGAAAGCCTTCTCGCCTTGCTGGATGGCGCGTTCGGTGAGCGCCACGGCGGTTTCCTGTTCGCCTTTGATGACAGCTTGCTCCAGGTCGCCTTGGGGCAGATCCGGCGGAAGTTGCTTGCCGCCGCCGCCCGGCGCGCTGGAGGCGCCGCCGCCTGTGGGTTTCCAGTCGGAGTAATGACGGATGAACCGCTCCGCGCCGGGGTCGCGGCCCACCAGCGTCTCGGAAGCGGCGATGGCTTCCTGCATGCGCGCGGAGTCCGGGTTGGCGATGGCGGAGGAGAGCCCCGCGCCCATGGCCATGGAGAGGAACGCCGCGTTCACCAGTTCCCGCGCAGGCAGCCCGAAGGAGGTGTTGGAAAGGCCCAGAGTGGTGGGCAGACCCAGCGTCTCCGTGACATAGCGGATGGTCTTCAGGCACTCGGCCGCCGCTTCCGGTTTGGAGGAAACTGCCAGCGCCAGGGGGTCCACCATCACCAACCGACGCGGCACGCCGAGAGCGTCCGCCTGCGCCAGCAGTTCTTCGATGATGGCGATGCGTTCCTCCGCCTTCACGGGGAGTTTCTTGCCTTTGATGGGCAACAGGATGAACGGCGCGCCAAAGCGTTTGCACAAGGGGCCCAGGGTTTCCATGCGGCCCGGCTCTCCGGAAATGGAGTTCACCAGCGCGGAACCCGGGTAGGCGGCCAGCCCGGCTTCCAAGGCCTCCACGTAGGAGGAGTCCAGGCACAAAGGCGTCTGGCAGCGCTCCACCAGTTTCAGCACCAGCTTGGGCAGCAGCTCGGCTTCGTTCACCATGGGCGCGCCCACGTTCACATCCAGGATGGGGGCGCCGCGCTCCAGCTGTTCCTTGGCCAGCCGCAGGGCTTCGGTCAGCTCCCCGGCTTGCAGCTCGTCGATGAGTTGCTGCTTGCCCGTGGGATTGATCCGCTCGCCGATCACCACGAAGGGCTTGCCCGGTCCCACCGGCGTGGACTGCGCCCGAGACGTGACCACGAAACGCGCTGGCTCCGGGGTGGGCGCCGCCGGCTCCACGCCTTGGACAGCGCCAGCCAAAGCGGCGATATGCTCCGGTGTGGTGCCGCAACACCCGCCGATGAATTTGGCGCCCACAGGGGGCAGGGCCAACGCGTTCTTGGCGAATTCCTCCGGGCCCATCTTGAAGACGGTCTCGCCGTCCTCCAGAATGGGCAAGCCGGCGTTGGGACGCAGCGCCAGAGGGAGCTCCAGCCGAGCGCGCGCAGTCTTCACCCAGTCGATGAACTGCTCGGGACCGGCGCCGCAGTTGAGCATCACCATGTCCACGCCAAGGTTCTGCGCCACATCCACGAAGGTGAGCGCGTTGGCGCCGGTGAGGGTCACGCCCTCCTCCAGCGTCATGGAAAGGCAGATGGGCAGATCGCAGACGTCACGGGCGGCCACGGCGGCGGCGCGCACTTCGGCGATGTCGAAATGGGTCTCGGCCACGATGTAGTCCGCACCGCCTTGAGCGATGCCGCGGATCTGCTCGCGGAAGATCTCCACCAGGTCAAGAAAATCCAGATCACCCAAGGGCTTGACGAATTTCCCCGTGGGGCCCACGCTACCAGCCACCATCACGCCGCTGAAGCGGTCCGCCACCCGGCGCGCGGCTTCCACTTGGGAGCGGTTCAGCGCAGTCACGTCGGTTCCGGCGGGCAGCTTCAAGCGACAGCCGCCGAAGGTGTTGGTGGTCAGGGACTTGGCGCCCACTTCGGCGTACAAGGTGTGGAGGGTCTCGACGATGTCCGGACGCTCCTGCCCGAAGACTTCCGGCGAGACGCCCGAGGGCAGCCCGTGTTTCTGGAACATGGTTCCCATGGCGCCGTCGAGCACGACGACGTGGGGGCCTTCACAGTAGGATTTGAACAAAGACATGGCGCTCCATAGGGTTCGTTTCTGGTCGGGATGCGGATGTGGCCAGAGCCGGGCCGGCGGCTGCGTGCGTCGCTGCAGGGTCGACATGACGCGCGACGCTCTTGAGAGCTTCGCAAGCGGAAATGGCTGCTGCGTCCGGGACCCTTCGTCCGATGGGTACACGCGCTGTCGCGTCCACGCAAGGGCACAGGGTCGCCATGACGCCATGACGCGAGGACGTGAAAACGCGAGGTCGCGAGGACGTGAAAACGCGAGGTCGCGAAAACGTTGCGCTGACGCATGGAGACGCGGTCAAAGCTCCCGGAATCGCCCCCGGCGAACAGTCGCGAAGACGCTGCGACACGGAGCCCCGCCGGAGAATCCCCTCGGGATCGCGTGCGCGACAATGACGTCCGCATGGCGCGTGGCCGCAGACCGCCAAACGTTACAATTCCTTTATCTACTGAAAATCGTTGAAAAGGACAAACAAAAACTATAGTCTGGAATGAGCGCAACGCAATTTTGTACAACGCCAATCACTTAGCGCGCTCCGGGCGACCCGGGGAAGAGGCCTTCTCCAGCGACCATCCGCAAACGCCCCCCAACGCGTCCGACGCGACCAGTACGCAGCGATACACCTATGCCCGCCAAAAAAACCGCCACACGCGCCAAACCCGCCGCCGGGAAACGCCGCGCCGACGCCGCAAAGGACGCCGCCCAGACGACGACGTCCGCCACGGCCTCGACCGCACAGCAGGACGAAGCCACCCCAAAATCCGCACGCAAAGCCGCCGCGCGCAAACAAGAAGCCGACGCAGCCAAGGCGCAAACCGAAGCGGATGCGGACGAACCCGAAGTGGATGAAGAACCCGACGGCGACGACCTCTCCGACCTGGAGACGGACGACGACAGCGCCGACGCCTCCCCCGACGCCGACGCCGCCGCGGACGATGAGCCCCTGAGCCCCCTGAAACTCAAACAGGACAACCGGCCCGTCACCCAAGATTCCTTGCGGCTCTACCTCGCCGAAGTCAGCCGCTTCCCCATGCTCAAACCCGAAGAAGAGTTCGAGCTGGCGCGCCGCGTGCGTGACGAAGGCGACTCGGACGCCGCCTTCCGCCTCGTCTCCTCGCACCTGCGGCTCGTGGTGAAAATCGCCATGGACTTCCAGCGCCGGTGGATGCAGAACGTGCTGGATCTGGTGCAGGAAGGCAACGTGGGCCTCATGCGCGCCGTGCAGAAATTCGACCCGGACAAAGGCATCAAGTTCTCCTACTACGCCGCCTTCTGGATCAAGGCTTATATCCTGAAATTCATCATGGACAACTGGCGCATGGTGAAGATAGGCACCACCCAGTCGCAGCGCAAACTCTTCTACAACCTGAACAAGGAACGACGCCGGCTGCAAGCCCTGGGCTACGACCCCGACGCCGCCACCCTCTCCAAGAACCTCAACGTCTCCCGCGAGGAAGTGGAGGAAATGGAGCAACGCCTCGGCTCCAACGACATGTCCCTGGACGTGACGCTTGGCGACGACTCCACCACCACCCGCCTGGACGTGCTGCCAGCCATCGGACCGAGCATCGAAGACACGTTGGCCAAAGGCGAGATCGCCGGCGCCTTGGCCGAACACATCGAAACCATCCTGCCCTCCCTCAACGAGAAGGAGCGCGACATCCTGGAGCAACGACTCCTCGCCGACCCGCCGGCAACCCTGCGGGAAATCGGCGAAAAGTACAACATCAGCCGCGAACGCGTGCGCCAGCTGGAAGCTCGACTGCTCGGCAAGTTGCGCGAACACCTGAGCGAAAACATCGAAGACTTCTCCTCGGAATGGATCATCCGCAACGAGGATTGACCGCCATGGAGCCACGTCCTCCCACGCGCCGCACGCCAGACCCGGAGCGCCCCCACGCGCCCTCACCGCTTATGCCCATGCACCACCGCGAAGCCGGACGCCGGCCCTCTCTGCCGCCCATGGTCCTCGCCCTCGTCGTCCTCGTCGCCATTGCGCTGCTCGCCGCCTGTCAGCCCAAGGCGGCTTCCTTGGCCCCCGAGCGCTGGGACCTCTCCGAAGACGCGGAGACCGACTACTACTACCTCCTGCTCCAAGACGCCAAAACCAGCCAGAACGCCACCGTGGGGCGCTTCGCCCTGGAACAACTCCTGGAGCGCGACCCCTCACCCGACATCTACCGCGAAGGCGCAGAGTTCCTCTGGAAGATCGGGGATGAAGCCGCCACCCGCGACCTGCTGGAGCGCGGCCTCGCCAAGTCGCCCCGGAACACGGAACTCCAGATCCTGCTCGCGCAGGTCCACTTGACGGAACGCCGCTACCAGGAAGCCGTGGACGCCATCGCAGGCTTCCTCGCCGCCAACCCGGAAGAAACGGAGCTGCGTCGCCGCCTCGCCACCCTCCTGCTGCAGGAAAACCGCCACAAGGAGACGCTGCAGGTCTTCGAAACCATGGCCCCAAGCGCTTATGACACCGAGCTGAAGCACCTGAAAGCCCGCGCCTTGTCCGGCGTGAAGCGCCACGCGGAAGCGCGCGTCTTGCTGGAGGAGGTCCTCGCTGCGGAGCCCGAATTCGCTGAAGCCCACGCCGAACTGGCCTTCGTACTGGAGGAACAAGGGGACCTGGAAGCCGCCGCCGCGCAGTACGCCCGGCTTCTGGAGTTCGGGGAGCCCAACCCGGAGCTCGTGAAACGGCTGGTGGAGCTGAACCTGGAGCTGGACAGGGAGCCGCGCGCCAGAGAGTACATCTTCGAGTCGCCGCCGGAGCTCGCCTTCTATTTCCCGGCGCTCACCGCATATGTGGAGGCGGAGCGTTACGAAGACGCCAAAACCATCGTCCTGGAACTGCTGAAACGCGCGCCGGATCAGAACGAACTCCACTTCGTCCACGGCGTCATCCTCTTCGAAGGCTTTCAGGACGCCGCCGGCGCAGCTGAAGCGCTCTCCAAGGTCGAACCCGGCGCCGCCTTCCACGACCGCGCCCGTCGCTTCGAAGTCCAGCTCCTTTTCGAAAGCGGCCAAGTGGAAGAAGCCCTGGCCCTTGGCGAACAGAACCGCCTCGACAACGAAGACGACCACGAATACTGGCTGGCCCAGGCCCGGCTCCTCCACGGCGCAGACCGCACCGCGGAAGCCGTGGCCCTGGCCGAAAAGGCCGTGGAACGCTGGCCTCGGGAAACGGACGTCCTTTTCACCTACGGTTCATTGCTGGACGCCGCCGGCGACAAAAGCCAGGCCATGGAAGTGATGGAAGTCGTCATCACCTTGGATGAAGACCACGCGGACGCGCTCAATTACATCGGTTACACCTTGGCTGACAATGGCGAACAGCTGGACCGCGCGCTGGAGCTCATCGCCCGCGCCGTGGCCCTTGAACCGGAAAACGGCTACATCCTCGATTCCCTCGCGTGGGTCCAGTACCGCATCGGCAACCTGGACAAAGCCTGGGAGCTCATCCAGCGCAGCGTGACCATGGCGAAGGACGACCCCATCATCTGGGAACACTACGGGGACATCGCCCGCGACAAGAACCTCCCCGACGAGGCCGCGCATGGCTATCGCACTGCTTTGGCGCTGCTGGATCAGACAGCGCCCGACAGGAAGCAGGAGGAGCGCCGCCGCTTGCGGGACAAGCTCCAGACCCTCGGCGCGGCACCCCTCTCTCCCGAGACACACAACGCCACCCATGCCCCATAGCCGCCCCCTTCCCGATCGGACCGCGCTCGCCTGTCGGATGCTCCTCGCTGCGCTGCTGCTGGCGGGATTGACCACAGGCTGCGCGCCACGCGTTGCGCCCGAAGCTCACGGCCCCCTGCCTGTCGTCGAAACCGGCGCCAGGGACCAGGACGCCTTCTTCCGCATGGCGCAGGAACGTTGGCGACGCTTCTACGCCATGGCCGCCGCCGCGGAACCCTCCGGCGAACTGACCGTCTGGCCGCCGCCGCAACCAGCCATGGAACCCTTGCATTTTTCGGCGCGGGCCTCGCTCAACTACGCATCCCCGGAAGCGAAACATCGCGTGGTCATGGAACTCTACGGCAAGGACACCCTGCCCCTGCGCATGGACGTGAAAGCCGGCGTGGGCGCGCTGCTCGCCCTCTGGCGGGAGGACAGTCAAGGCTTCCTGGCTTACGTCCCGGAACACGAGACCGCTTACCTCTTCGAAGACAGCAAGCGCGGCATGGCGTTTTTCGGGTTCGAACTGCCCTACGGCCTGCCCGACCTGGCCTCCCTCATCATCGGCCGCTGGGACCCCTTCGTCCCCCCGGCGTACAAAGCTGCAGCGCCTGCAGACGCCACAGCCGCCGTCGACCTCTCCGCAGACGAACCCTACGCCGGCGACATCGTCTACCGCTTCGAAGGCCCCGGGGGAACCTACCGCCTTACCCTGGACGCGGACGCCATGCCCGCAAGCTACGAAAGCCCCCCCCTGGGCGGCGCCCCCGGCTGGACCCTCGCTTTCTCCGATCTGGAGGCGACGCCCCACGGCCTCACCCCCGGCCGCATCCGCATGCGTCGTCCGGACGCCGCCGGCCGCGCCGAAGGCGGGGAACGCGCCATCCTCACCGTCAAGGAAATCACGATCCGCGAGACCCCCTGGAACGAAGACGCCTTGACGCTGGAGCTGCCCCCGGGCACGTTCTACGCGCGGCCTGAAGAGGAATGACCGTCACCCACTCCCACCATGTCCGGAGGCGTCACATGTCCCCCATCGCTGCAGTCTCTTGGCTTGTGCCCGGTTTCGTGAAACGCTTCGCCGCCTCCCTCGCCACACGCAGACGGCTGGCGCGTCTGGAGCAACTGGAGAAGGCCGAAGCGCAGATCCTCGGCCTGGAGGTGGCGCCTTTCATCGCGCAGGCGGCTGCTCGCCATGCTGCTCCGCCGGATCCCAGCCAACGCCGGCTCACCGTCAGCCGCAACGCCAAACTTTCCGCCATCATCATCAAGGCCTTGCGCTCCGAAGCTGCGCGGCTTAAGGAAGAACGCGCCGCGTAAGGGCTTGCCCCTTGCGGCGCCTTCCGCGCCACCGTCAGCCAAGGAGACGCCATGTCCATCATCCCCGTCGCCAAAGTCCTTTTTCTCGGGTCGGACCACGCCGGCTATGCGCTCAAGGAGTACATCCTCGAACAACTCGCCCCTGTGGACATCGAATGCAAGGACCTGGGAACCCACGCCGAGAACAGCTGCGACTACCCGGAGTTCGCCGCCGCCGTGAGCAACGCCGTCATGGCGGATCCGGACGCGCTGGGCGTGCTCATCTGCGGCACCGGACAAGGCATGGCCATGACCGCCAACCGCTTCCCCGGCGTGCGCGCCGCCGTGTGCGTGAACGAATACCACGCACGCATGGCCCGCAACCACAACGACGCCAACATCCTCTGTCTGGGCGAACGGGTGCTCGGCCCGGGTCTGGCTGTCTCCGTCACCATGGCTTTCCTCGCCGCGCCTTTCGAAGGGGGCCGCCACCAACGCCGGCTGGAGCTCATCGACAAGCTCGCCAAAAGCGACCCCGCCGCCTGAAGCCCCGCTCCTTCATCCAGCCCCGGAGACTCACCCCATGCCACAACCGGAAAAGAACCTCGCCCTCGACCTCGTCCGCGTCACGGAAGCCGCCGCCTTGGCCTCGGCGCGGTGGCTCGGCCGCGGCGACAAGAACGCCGGCGACCAGGCCGCCGTGGACGCCATGCGGCTCTCCTTCGACACACTGGACATCCAAGGCACGATCATTATCGGCGAGGGCGAGAAAGACGAAGCCCCCATGCTCTACAACGGGGAGAGCATCGGCTCCGGCCAAGGCCCCGCGGTGGACGTGGCCGTGGACCCCGTGGAAGGCACCAAGCTGCTGGCTTACGGCCGACCCAACGCCATCAGCGTGGTGGGTCTGGCCCCGGCTGGCGCCATGCGGGACCTGGGCCCCAGCTACTACATGCGCAAACTCGTCGTGCCTGCTGCAGCAGCCGACGTGGTGGAGCTGGACGCCCCCGTGCGCGAGAACCTCACGCGCATCGCCAAAGCCCTCGACAAGGACATCGACGACCTCACCGTCTTCGTGCTGGACAAACCCCGCCACGGCGAACTCATCAAGAAAATCCGCGAAGCCGGCGCGCGCATCCAGCTGCACACGGACGGCGACGTGATGGGCGCCCTCATGGCCGTGGACAGCCACAGCGAAGTGGACGCCTTGCTGGGCGTGGGCGGCGCCCCCGAAGGCGTGCTCTCCGCCTGCGCCATCCGTGGCATGGGCGGACGCATGCTCTGCCGGCTGGCGCCGCAGTCCGAAAGCGAAAAGAACGCCGTGCGCGACCACGGCGTGGACTTGGACGCGATCTACACGGAAGAATCCCTGGTCACGAACGAGAACGTCTTCTTCGCCGCCACGGGCATCTCCTCCGGGACGTTCTTCAAAGGCGTGCGCTTCACCGGCGCCGGCGCGGCCACGCAGTCGCTCGTCATCCGCGGCAAGACGGGGACCGTGCGCTACATCGAATCCCACCACAATTGGGACAAGCTCATGCGCATCTCCGCAGTCCCCTACGACTGAGCGCCCTCACCCCCCCGTTTTCCGAAAATCCGACGCCCGTGGCCCCCTCGCCCCGGGCGTTTCTCTTCGCACTACGACGCCGGCGCCAACCCCCTTCCTCACGAGCGCTCGAAGACGCAGTAGATCACCCCGGTCGCCTCGGCGAAGTCCGGGTTGCCGGGCAGGTACGGCCGCGGCTCCGAGACGAAGCGGCGCCGCCAGAGGCCGTCGCGCTCCATGGCGGCCAGCATGGCGTCGAAGTCGCGCGTCTCGAAGTGGTCGCTGCGCTGGGTGAAGCAGGCGACGCCGCCAGGTTTCAGCAGCCGGACGAATTCGCGCAGGATAGCCGGGAGGTCTTCGATATAGGTCAACACGCCCACGCAGACCAACGCGTCGTAGGCGTCCATGGGCAGGGGCAGGGGCAGCGTCTGCAGATCCGCGCGGTGGAGCGTGTCGTAAACGCCGGCGGCCTCGGCCAGGGCCAGGGACTCCGCGGAGATGTCCACGCCGTCCACCTGAAGGAAGCCGGCGCATCGCAGGGCTTTGCCGGTCAGGCCCGTGCCGCAGCCCAGATCCAGGACGCGGCCTTTGTCCAACATGTGGGGCGCCACGTGTTCTTTCAGCATCGCGGCGGCGGCGGTGGGGGCGTCGTAGCCCCAGTCCGCGAGGTCCGCGTCGTAGCGGGCGGCCCATTCGTCATAATAGGAACAGACGCCCTCGCTGTCGCGCGCGCCCTGTGCGACCCAGGAATGGTCTGCGTCGTTGTCGTGATTCGTCATCGTTGCTCCATGTGTTGGTGGTGATCGATCCAGTCGCCGGCGTTCACACCACGCCGAGCTGACGCAGGAACATGGCGACGCCGTCTTCCAGCATCTGCACGGCGAGCAGGATGAGGATGAGCCCCATGAGCCGCTCCGCCGCGCGCATGCCGCGTCTGCCCAGTTTGCGTGCGAGGAACGGCGCGCTGAGCAGGATGGCCGCCGCGCCGAGCCAAGCCATCACCAACCCGCCCAGCACCGGCCACAGCGTCTCGTACTGGCTGGCGTAGAGCATCACCGCAGCCAAGAGCGCCGGCCCCGCGATGAGCGGCATGGCGATGGGCACGATGAAGGGGTCCCTATCCACGTCGTCTTCCGCTTCCCCCGAGATGGTGTGCCGGCTCCCTCCGGACGGCGCCGGAAAGACCATCTTCAGCGAGACGAGAAAGAGGATGATCCCGCCGGCGATGCGCAGCGACGAGGGCTGCAACCCCAGGTAGCCCAGCAGATGCTCGCCCAACAGCACGAAGAGCACGGCGATGCCCAGCGCGAAAAGCAGCTCCCGCGCCAGCACGCGCTGCTGCCTGGGCGGCGGCAGGTCCCGCAGCAAGGCCATGGCCGTGGGCGCGTTGCCCACGGGGTCCATCAACAGAAAAAGCGGCGCGGCCAGCTCCGCCGCGGCGGCCAGCAGCTCCCAGGTCGGCGCCATGTTCAGTCCCCGACCGTGTCGGTATCACACGCGGCGCGTTCTTCCGGCGAGTCGGCCTGCGCGCAGGAGAACGGCTGCCGCACCATGATCTGCTTGCAGCGCAAGGGACGCCAGTCCGTCCGCGCAGCCATTTCCTCTTTCGGGATGGGTCGGAAATCCACCACGGAGGCGGAAGAGCGCGCCCCGCCCTCGCCATCGCAGGAACAGAAGGGGCGTTCCCCGCATCGCCTGACGACTCGGATCATGATGATCTCCTCCTTGACGTGTCTGGCGTGAACGACGACACTTCTGCCCTGCGGCGTGCGTCGTCGTCAGAACACACCTCTTGTACATCCCCCCACGCACAGGGGCAATCTCACGCCCCTGACGCGTCATCCCGCACGGAGGCGACCATGGACAAGCCACTCGACCATTACTGGAACAGACGCCTGGAAGACTGCGCCGAGGCACTCGCCAAGAACAATTTCAAGGTTGCGCGCCTCGAAACTCCGGAAGACGCCCGCCGCTTCATCATGGAGGAACAGCTCCCCGCCCTCGGCATGGACGCCGCGGCCGTGCTCTCCTGGGGCGGCTCCATGAGTCTCGTGGAGACCGGCGTCCTCGACGCGCTCCGCGCCCAAACCGACTACGCCATCCTCGACGGCGCCGACCCCGCCCTCTCCTGGGAAGCGAAAATCGACATCCGCCGCAAAGCGCTCCTCGCGGACTGCTACCTCACCGGGACCAACGCCGTGACCTTGACAGGCAAGCTGGTGAACCTGGACATGATAGGCAACCGCGTGGCGGCGCTGACCTTCGGGCCCAAGCACGTCATCGTGGTCTGCGGCCGCAACAAGATCACCCACGACGTGGGCGAGGCCATGGCGCGCGTGAAAGACTACGCCGGCCCCACCAACGCCATGCGGCTGGACATGGGCACGCCCTGCGTCAAGACGGCCTATTGCGAGGACTGCGCGAGCCCCAAGCGCATATGCAACACCTGGACGATCACCGAAAAATGCTTTCCCAAAGAGCGCATTCTGGTGGTGCTGGTCAACGCGGATCTCGGCTTGTGACCCCGACCCCCTGCCAGCGCCCGGCTCCCCCACGGCTGCGCCGCGCCATCGAGCTCTTCAACCGCGGCGCCTTCTGGGAATGTCACGAAGTACTGGAGCAGGAATGGCTGGACGAACCGGGCGAGGTGCGCCGCTTCTACCAGGGAATCATCATGATCGCCGGGGGGTTCTACCACCATGGCCGGCGCAACCGCGCCGGCGCGCTCTCCCTGCTGGGCAAAGGCGCGGCTTACGCCGCCCCCTTCACGCCAACGTGCTGCGGCGTAGACGTGACGCGTCTCGTGGAAGACGCCCACGCCGCCCGCGCCTGGATGGAGACCCTGCCGGCGGCGCCCCACACCCCCTGGCCACCGCTCCCCGCGGCCATGACCCCCCGCATCCTCATGACCACGGCCGATTGACGGCGCCCGCGAACAGCCCACGCCATGCCCCCTCCGCAAGCGCCCTACCGGCGGTACATGGAGGCGAAGTAGAGCCACGCCTCCTCGGCTTCGCCCATGACCTTCTGACGCAGCTCTTCCCCGGGCACTGGATCCATCCAGTTGACATTGCAGAACATCTCGCCCGTCCGCAGGACGTAGCGACACCCCGGCTCCATGGCCACGTCCGGCGACTCGGCAGCGTCGCGTACTTGTGCTGCAAACCGTGGCACCACCAGCCGCACGAGGTAGGAAACGCCGTGCTCGGAAAGACCGAAGACGTAGCGGTCCTTCACGGTCGCCTCCACACACGGCGCGTAGCGCGCCGCCCGTCTGCTGCAGCTATCCATCTGGAATCATGTATAATTTTTTTTGACAAACACATGACGCACAATTGCCTGAATTTACTGCAATTTTTGAAAGGATCCTGCATTTGTTGCGAGCCTCGCACATAAACGCCCACCATGCAACGCTTTTTGCAGACAAAAAAATCCGTTGCAACCTCTTTACACTCACGCTGCGAATACGTACTCTGTAATCAATGCTGAAGGACGTTCCCTCAGCAGGTTGGCGCAAATCACAACGGAGGGTAGCTGAGGTTAATTCCAAGCACCATACCGGGCGAGTGAGCGCCCCCATGAATTCACCCAGATGAGCATGGGCAACTCTCCTGACGCTCGGCGTTGCAGTCTTTCTGCAGTCCATATGGACCACAAGAGCAGAGACATACAGTCAGCTCGCTGACATTGCACATGCAACGCACGTACGCCAAGGACACCCCACCACATGATGTGGAACGCTCATACAGGGTGAATTCCTTTGTGTTCGAAGCACGTCAGCGAGATGTTGCGCCCCTCCCTGACGCCGACAACGCCTCTGGCCCCCGCGCGACTCTCACGTTCCAATGACATGAGCCCATGTCCCCATATTCCGTGATCCCATGTCCCTGCCGGATCATACCATGACCAGCTGACGCACCCCACGCGAGCCTCACCATGGCGGATCACCTCGACCCCCGCAACGCCGCCGCGCGATCCCCCGAAGCATCCAACCTCCAGCGACACGCTGTCGACCACGCGCTCCACGCGCCCCTCGACGTCGGGGAGGCCCTTTCCTCCCCCGAAGCAGCCCCCTGTCCCCCGGAAGCGCTCCGCCGCGCCATCCTCGGCGGGTTCGCCGCACCCTTGCCCCCCAGCCGACCCTCCTGGCGCTACCGCTTCGCCCTCGCGCTCACGGCCGCTGCCCTCGCGGCGCTGCTGACGTTCTACGTCGCATTGCTGGGCGCCATCGCCTGGTTTCTCGTCCTCCACGCCGCAGCGGCGCCGCTCTACTGGAGTCGCGGCCTCCTCGCCACCCTGGCGTTCTACGTCGCGCCGCTGCTTGTGACGGCAGTCGCACTCCTGTTCATGAGCAGGCCGCTCTTCACGCCGCGCCGCCCCCACCCCCGCACCGAACCGCTGGACCCCGCCCGAGAGTCCCTTCTCCATGAGTTCGCTGCGGCGGTGGCCGCTCATGTGGGCGCGCCGCCCCCTACCGCCATCCGCGTCACCGCGGAAGCCAACGCCGCCGCTCACTTCGAGGACGCCTTCCCCG
>CAYVWB010000052.1:0-31477 GCA_964455395.1 uncultured Desulfovibrionaceae bacterium | reverse complement strand
CGGATGGTGGGTGGTTCGGCGTCGCGGGCGGTGGCGTCCAGCACGGTGATGCGCACGGGGGCCTCGCCGGCGCGGATGATGCCCAGGACATCCGCGGCTTCACGGGAAAGGTCGATGATGCGACCGTCGCAGTATGGGCCGCGGTCGTTGATGCGCACTTCCACGGAGTAGCCGTTGCGCAGATTCTCCACCCGCACGAGGGAGCCCATGGGCAGGGTCTTGTGCGCGGCGGTCAGCGCGTGCTTGTCGAAGCGTTCGCCGCTGGCCGTGCGTCGACCGTGGAAGACGCCGCCGTACCAGGAGGCGTCGCCGGTCTGGGTGAAGCCGGGAGCGCACGCGGTGGCGGCGGTCAAGGGTTGGGCCATGGCGCAGAGGAGCAAACCGGTCAGTATACCACGAAAGAGGATTCGCATGGAAGCGCTCCGTGATGGAAAAAGTGTGCGCGTTAGATGAGCCCCTGCGGACGCTGATGCGCAGCCTTCGCGCGGAAGCGGCCTTCACGCAGAAAGGCGGAGTACGCGCGGTGATGCGAGGCGTCGTCTTGTGGAGGGGCTTCGAGGTTGCAGCACCCTACAGCGGGTGCGTCGGCAGGGCAAGAAAAAAACCGCAGGGCGCCCGAAGACGCCCCACGGCGGGAGGCTGGCGGCGTCCGGACGGACTTCCGCCGGATCGGACGAAAGGCGGCTAGGAGCAGTGCTCCTCCATATAGACCTTGGCGCGCTCGCGGACAGCCGGCGGCATCCAGGCGAGCAGGTTGAAGGGCCGGCACTTGTTCATGGGGTCCACGGCGTAGCGCACGCCCATGGACTCCTTGGCGCCTTGTTCGATGAGGGAGGAGTTAGAGGTGAGGAAAAAGTGGCACTCGTCGTTGTTGCAGACGAAGAGTTCTCCCCAGCCGCTCTCAGGGGGGCCGATCCAGGAATCGAGGGCTTTGTCGCAGTGGGGGCAGGTGTGGTCGCTGGCTTTGGTTTCGTTGGTCATGCGTGACGGCTCCTTGGTGTGTCGCCCGGGGTCCGGCGCTCGTGCTGCATTCTCGGCTCGGCGGCGGACGGCAAGGCGCGTGGTTCAGGCGTGATGTGCGATGGCGTTGAAGATAAATCCGCGGGCGTGGTCGTCAACCCCCCGGGAACCGAGCCAGGCGCCCCGGTTGATCCCGAACGGCAGCGTCCAGGCGGGCCTGGGCGTCCAGAATATTTTGGAATCATTGAAAAATGCTTTCTTCGCCGGGCGTCGCCGGGCGCTGCAGGGAACATCGCCGCACAGGCTGATCGCACGCCGCCTTCGCTGCCGGCAAAGGGGTGACGCGGTTCCGCAGTCCCGGTCGTCCGACCCCGCCATGCATGCCGACGCGCAGAGGCTGCAGGAGCGTCCGCCTTGGGAGCGTGCTCTGAAGCGGCGCAACGCGCGGTGGGTCGCTTCTGGATGCGGCTTGCCAGCCGTAGCGTTTCTGGAGAGGGTGTTCCACCGAACGCCATGTGTCGCGCACGGCGGGCTGGCGCAGGCGTCGCGCGGCGTCACCCGTGATCCGAACGCGATGGCCTCGAACGGCCTGGACTTCAGCGGCGTTGCGGTGTAATTTTGTGTTGATTTGTGCTTGACGCCGTCCGCAGACGTCGTATACAAAGCTCGTCTGCTTTACGCATGTAGGCGCGTAGCTCAGGGGGAGAGCACTTGCTTGACACGCAAGGGGTCAGGAGTTCAAATCTCCTCGTGCCTACCATACAATGAACGCGGAACGCGGGAGGCCTCGGCTTCCCGCGCTTTTCGCATCCGCGGCGAACCCTCCCCGAGCGGGCGTCGTCGCAGTCATGGAGATGGGAACAGTGCAGGTCGCCGTTCAAGGAACAGTCACGGAAGCCCCGGAGGGCGCCAGCTGCCGCGAGGTCCTCGCGGAGGCGCTTTCGGGCAAACAGCTGCGCAAGGTGCTCGCCTGCAAATGCGGGGAGCGCACCATGGACCTTGGCGCGCCCGTGCCCTCCACCTGCGACGCGCTGGAGCCCGTGCTGGAAGACTCTGCAGAGGGTTTGGAGATCCTGCGCCACAGCGCGGCCCATGTCATGGCCGCCGCCGTGAAACGGCTTTTCCCGGACGTGCAGGTCACCATCGGCCCCGCCATCGAAGGCGGCTTCTATTACGATTTCGACGCGCCCCGGCCGTTCACGCCCGAGGATCTGGAAGCCATCGAAGCCGAGATGCAGAAGATCATCGCTGAACGCCACCCCTTCGAGTGCCGCACCCTCGACGCCGAGGAGGCCAAGGATCTCTTCCGCAAGATGGGCGAGCACTACAAGCTGGAGATCATCGACGACCTCGGCGAACCCACCGTTTCCATCTACGAGAACGGGGACTTCGTGGACCTCTGTCGCGGACCGCATATCCCCGATACGAGCGCGCTCAAAGCCGTGAAGCTCACCCACGTGGCCGGCGCCTACTGGCGCGGAGACGAGACCCGGCCCATGCTGCAGCGCATCTACGGCAGCGCGTTCCACGATCCCAAGGCGCTGAAGAAGCACTTGGCGCGCATCGAGGAAGCCAAGAAGCGCGACCACCGTAAACTGGGAACGCAGCTCGACCTCTTCAGCTTTCATGAGGAAGCCGGCCCCGGCATGGCCGTGTGGCACCCCAAAGGCATGCTGGTGCGGACCATTCTGGAGGACTTCGAGCGCAAGGAGCACTTGCGTCGGGGCTACTCCATCGTCTCCGGGCCCACCTTGCTCAAGAAGGACCTCTGGGAGACCTCCGGCCACTACGCCAACTATCGCGACAACATGTATTTCACGGAGATCGACGGGCAGGAATACGGCGTCAAGCCCATGAACTGCCTGGCGCACATGCTCATCTACAAGTCGCGCATCCGCAGCTATCGCGATCTCCCCTTGCGCTACTTCGAGCTCGGCTCCGTGCACCGCCACGAGCGCGCTGGCGTGCTCCACGGGCTGCTGCGCGTGCGGCAGTTCACGCAGGACGATGCGCACATCCTTTGTCGACCGGATCAGCTGCAAGACGAAATCCTCGGCGTCATCCGCTTCGTGAAGGACGTGATGAGCGTCTTCGGCTTCGAGTACGAGATGGAGCTCTCCACCAGGCCGGAGAAGTCCATCGGCGAGGACGCGGACTGGGACCGCGCCACCGAGGCTCTGGAGCAGGCGCTCAAGAGTCAGGATCTGCCCTACGAAATCAACGCTGGCGACGGCGCATTTTATGGTCCGAAGATTGACATCAAGCTGAAAGATGCCTTAGAGCGGCGCTGGCAGTGCGCCACCATCCAGTGCGACTTCACCTTGCCGGAACGCTTCGATCTCTATTATATCGATCATGACGGCGAGCGCCGCCGGCCCGTGATGCTGCACCGCGTGGTGCTGGGCGCAGTGGAGCGCTTTCTGGGCGTGCTCATCGAACACTTCGCCGGAGCGTTTCCGGCATGGCTTGCGCCGGTGCAGGCGCGGGTGCTGAATATTACCGACGCGCAGCGCGATTTCGCGGAGCGCGCGGCTGCGACGCTGGAACGTCAAGGCGTCCGGGTGGATACGGATTTCCGCAACGAGAAGTTGGGGTACAAGGTCCGTGAAGCCCAGTTGGAGAAAATACCCTATATCCTTGTCGTGGGCGACAAGGAAGTCGAAGAGGGCGGGGTCAACGTGAGGCTTCGGGATGGCAAGAATCTGGGCGTGCAGACGCCGGACGCCGTCGCCGCGCTGATCCTTGAGGAGTGTCAGAAGCCATTTGCGCAAGGAGGGATGTCCTATAGCTTCGCCTACCACCACCCAAGCTCGCTGTAACAATCAGATCCGCGCGCGCCAGATGCGCGTGATCGACGACGAAGGCGAGCAGCTGGGCATACTGTCCCGAGACGAGGCCTTGTCAACGGCTCGCGAACGCGGGCTCGATCTCGTTGAGGTCGCGCCGAACGCGGATCCTCCCGTGTGTCGCATCATGGACTACGGGAAGTACAAGTACCAGCAGCAGAAAAAGGCTCAAGAAGCCCGCAAGCGGCAAGCCACGATCCAGATCAAGGAGATCAAGTTCCGGCCCAAGACGGACGAACACGATTTCCAGACCAAGCTCAAGCACGTGAAGCGCTTTCTGGAAAATGGAGATCGCGTGAAAGCCACCGTGTTCTTCCGCGGTCGGGAAATCGTCCACAAGGACCGCGGTCTGACCGTGTTGCAACGGATGGTGGAAGAGACGAAAGATCTCGCCAAGGTGGAGCAGGAGCCCCGCGCCGAAGGCCGCACCATGAGCATGTTTTTGGCGCCCCTGGCCAAGAAGGCCTGAGGGCCCGCCAACGAACGATACAATCCGCGCGCATGCGTCCCCGCACACCCGAGGGGGCAGGGCATACGTCCGCGCGCGTTCCAAGGAGCGATTCATGCCGAAAGTCAAGACCAAACGCGCCGCCGCCAAGCGTTTCTCCGTCACCGGCAGCGGCAAGTTCAAGCGCCGTCAGCAGAACATGCGCCACATCCTCACCAAGAAGAATGCGGACCGCAAGCGCCGTCTCCGCCAGGCGGAGCTGGTGGACAGCGCCAACGTCAAAGCCGTCAAGCAGATGCTGCCCTACGCGGGCTAGCTGGCGTCGGGTTTCTCAGGAGGATTACCCATGCGTGTCAAACGTGGAAAAACCGCTCACCAGCGGCACAAGAAATATCTGAAGCAAGCCAAAGGCTACCGCGGCGGTCGCTCCAAGCTCTACCGCTCCGCACGCGAAGCTGTGGAGCGGGGCTTGCAGTACGCCTACCGCGACCGCAAGACCAAGAAGCGCGAGTTCCGCAAACTCTGGATCGTGCGCATCAACGCCGCCGCACGCGAGCACGGCCTTTCCTACTCCCGCTTCATGCGCGGTCTCTCCCTCGCCGGGGTGGAGCTCAACCGCAAGGTGCTGGCGGACCTCGCTGTCCACCAGAAAGAGAGCTTCGCGCAGCTGGCGCAAACCGCCAAGGGCAAGCTGGCCTAGCGCCGAGGCGCTTTGGGCCGCTGCGCCACACGGCGTAGCGAATACGCCGCGCTTCGCCGCCGCCACGCGCAGGGCGGAACGCCACATTCCACAGAAGGCCCTCCACCCGTGAGGGCCTTTTTGCTGGACAGCGCACGCCGCCCCACGCCACGCGTGTTCCCGTCCGGCGGCTCGTCACCAACCGCATCACAGAGGCGTCCTCATGTCAGAGTCCGAACCGATGACCGTCAGCGAGATCGTCCGCCAGCTCGAAGCCCTCGTCCCCGCCATGCAGGAAGCGCTGACGCGCGCCGCCGAAAGCGCAGACGCGGAAGCTGAAGCTCTGGAAGCTGTCCGCGTGGAATACCTCGGCCGCAAGGGCGCGCTTGCCGCCATCATGAGCGCGCTGCCGGCGCTTCCTCCGGAAGACAAGCCCCTGGCGGGACGCACCGCCAACGAGGTGAAGACCGCCCTCGGCGAACTCCTCGACGCGCAGCAAAAACGGCTGGCCAGCCAACGCGCCGCCGCAGCGCTCTCCCGGTTCGACCCCACCATCCCTGGCCGCGAGCCCGCGCAAGGCTCCCTGCACCCCATCACCCTCGTCATGGAGGAAGTCTGCGGCGTCTTTGCGGAGATGGGCTTCGAGGTGGTCGCCGGTCCCGAGGTGGAGCACGACTACTACAACTTCGAAGCGCTCAACATGCCGGCGGACCACCCCGCGCGCGACATGCAGGACACCCTCTACGTTCGCGACGGCATCGTGCTGCGCACCCACACCTCCCCCTTGCAGATCCGCACCATGGAGAGCCGCCAGCCACCGGTGGCGGCCATCGCGCCGGGCAAGGTCTACCGTCGGGACTCGGACGTCACCCACACGCCCATGTTCCATCAGGTGGAAGGCTTCCTCGTGGACAAGCAGGTCTCCATGGCGGACTTGCGCTCCACCCTCACCTACTTCGTGCGCCGCGTCTTCTCCGAGGATGCGCAGCTGCGCTTCCGGCCCTCCTTCTTCCCTTTCACGGAACCCTCTGCGGAGGTGGACATCTCCTGCGTGATGTGCGGCGGGCGAGGGCGCGTGAAAGGCCAGACGTGCCGGGTCTGCAAGTCGACAGGATGGCTGGAGATCCTGGGGTGTGGCATGATCGATCCCGCAGTCTTCCGCCACACCGGCTACGACCCGGAGCAGTGGTCCGGCTGGGCTTTCGGCATGGGCGTGGAACGCATCGCCATGCTGAAATACGGCGTGGGCGACATCCGCCTCAACTTTGACAACGACCTGCGCTACCTGCGCCAGTTCTTCTAGACTGCGACGCCCGCCGCCACGTCCCCCGAGAGGCGGACGACGGCGCAGCGGCGCGCGCGCACCGGAGTTTCGTCATGCTAGTCAGTGTCAAATGGCTGCGGGAAATGACGCCTTACCAAGGCGATGACGAGAGCCTCGCCGACCGCCTCACCATGCTCGGTCTGGAGATGGAGGAATTCGTGCGGCCTTTCGAAGCCATCGCGGATGTGGTGGTGGGCCATGTCATCACCTGCGAGAAGCACCCCGAAGCGGACAAGCTCTCCGTCACCACCGTGGATGTGGGCGACGAGGCCCTGCTGGACATCGTCTGCGGCGCGCCCAACGTGGCCGCCGGTCAGAAAGTGGCCGTGGCCAAAGTGGGAACCACCCTGCCCAACGGCCTCACCCTCAAGAAAGCGAAGATTCGGGGGCAAGCCTCGCATGGGATGATCTGCGCCGAAGACGAGCTGGGCCTGGGCGAGGACCACGCCGGCATCATGGTCCTGCCGCCCGAGACCCCCGTGGGCAAACGACTGGTGGACGTTCTGGATCTGGACGAGACCGTCTTCGATCTCGGCATCACGCCCAACCGCGCGGATTGTCTCTCCATCCTCGGCGTGGCCAAGGAGGTGGGCATGGCCTACGGCCTCCCCGTCACCTTGCCAGAAACGACGCTCAGCGCGTTGGTGGACGACGCTCTGGAGCCCGCCGAGACCCGCATGGCCATCGACATTCCGGAACCGACGCTCTGCCCCGTCTACCGCGGACGCGTCATCGAAGGCGTCACCGTGGGTCGCGCCCCCGGCTGGATGCGCTATCGCCTCCTCGCTCATGGCGTACGGCCCATCAGCAATATCGTGGACGTGACCAACTATGTCCTCTTCGAAATGGGCCAGCCCCTGCACAGCTTCGACCTGGACCTCCTCCAGGGCGGCGTCATCCGTGTGGCCCGCGCCGACGAAGGCATGCGCTTCACCACGCTGGACGACCAGGAACGCGTGCTTACCCGTGATGATCTCCTCATCTGGGACGGCGGGCGGCCTGTGGGCCTCGCCGGCGTCATGGGCGGCGCCAACACGGAAGTGCACGCCGGCTCCACACGCATCTTTCTGGAGTCCGCCGTGTTCCGTCCGGCGAGCATCCGCCGCACTGCGCGGCGGCTGGCCATCCCCAGCGAAGCCTCCTACCGCTTCGAGCGGGGGGTGGATCAGCCCGGCTCCCTGATCGCGCTGAACCGCGCCACGGCGCTCATGGCGGAACTGGGCGGCGGGCGTGTGGCGCCGGGGGTGGCCGAGGCCGAGCCGCAACCCTGGCGCGACTGCGAAATTCCCTTCCGGCCCGAACGCGCGCGCTCCTTGCTGGGCGTCCCGGACCTGGACGACGCCTTCTGCCGTCGCACCTGCATGGACATGGGCTGCCAAGTGGAAACGCCGGGCGATGCGCACACGCCGTGGCGGGTCACTGCGCCTAGCCGTCGGCTCGATCTGGAGCGCGAGGTGGACCTGGTGGAAGAAGTGGGCCGCGTCTGGGGCATGGACCGCATCCCCCTGAAATCCCCCCATATGGCAAAAAGTCTGGAGAGCCCCGTGCTGGCCGACACCGAATTCGGCTTCCTCTCCCGCCTCAAGCACTGGGGTCGCGGCGTGGGCTTGGCGGAGGTGGTCAACTACAGTTTCGTGGGCGAACGGGATCTGGACAGGCTCCTGCTCCCCGCCGAAGGCCGTGTTCCGGTGGCCAATCCGCTCACCGAGGAACAGAACGTCCTGCGCACGGCTTTGGCCCCCGGCCTGCTGTTCGATCTCAAGGTGAACATGGCGCAGCACGCGGAGCGACTCCGCCTGGTGGAGACGGCGCGTGTCTTCCGTCATGAGCCGGAAGCAAAGACGACCACTCGGGAAGAAGGCCGCCTGGGGCTGTTGCTGACGGGGCCGCGTCATCGCGAGGGCTGGCCCTTCGACCGCGAACGCCACGACTACACCGACTGCAAAGGCTTGGTGACGCATCTGCTGGCCACTCTCGGGCTGCCCGAAGCCGACTACATCATGACGCAAGCCGAGGACGGCTGGGCCGCCGAGCACGCGAACTATCTGGAGCCATGCGTGACCGTGCGGGTGCAGGGCGAACTGCTCGGTGTGGTCGGCATGGTGCGCGCCGACATCGCGGACGAATACGACGCCCGCGCCGAGGTGTGGCTCGCCGAGCTCGATACGGACCTGCTTATGCGTCGGGCCCTGGCCATTGCGCCGGCGTGCAAGGAACTGCCGCGCTTTCCGGCCAGCCGGCGGGACATCACCCTCGCCGCGCCGGCGGGCGTACAGGTGGGCGCAGTACTCGCAGCGTTCCGCGGCGCCGGCTCCAAGCTCATGGCGGACGTCCAACTCCAGGATATCTTCGAACCTGAAGGCGACTCCGACAGCGAGGCCCAAGGCGCAGCCGAGGGCGTGCGCAATCTCACGTTCCGACTCACCTTCCGGCATCAGGAAAAGACGCTCAAGGACAAGGATGTGGACAAGGAGATGGCGCGGCTGGTGAAGACCGTGGCCGACGCCTTGCCGGTGACCGTGTAACCAGAAGACGCGACGGCCTGCGGCGACGCAGGGACCGTCGCGTCGCGGACTCCCATGCGAAGGGCGCGCTTCAAACCCATCCACGGCAAGACGTACAAGATTGGCGAAGTGGCCGCCATGCTCGGGCTGGAGACGTACGTGCTGCGTTTCTGGGAAGGCGAGTTCCCTCAGCTCACGCCCATCCGCGCGCCTTCCGGACAACGCCGCTACACTGACGATCACGTGGCGTTGCTGCGCACCATCCAGCAACTCCTCCACTCGGAGGGGATGACCATCGAAGGCGCACGAAGACGCCTGGCCGCGGGAGCCCACGGGCCGGCTGGCTCCGAGACGCCGCCGCCCCCTGCCGATGCCGGCGATGGCCCGGACGCGCGCCCCCGGTCCTGCGAGGGCGAGACGGCCGATCGCCTTCAAGCGCTCCTCGACGCCGCCGTCAGCGAACTCACCGCCATGCGCGAACTGCTAACACGCAACGCTTCCCCGCCACACGACGGCGCGTCTTCCAAAGAGTGACCAGGATACCGAATGCGCCCGCGCGACGCGTCGCACGCCGCGTCCACCGAACAGACTCCCAAAGCGGCGCCCTGCGCCAGAGGAGGACCCCATGCCCCAGCGTCCCGTACTCTCCCCCTCACTGCTCTCATCGGATTTCAGCCGCCTCGGCGAGGAGCTGGACGCCTTGGCGGACGCCGGCTTGGAGTGGGTCCACTGGGATGTGATGGACGGCCGCTTCGTGCCCAACATCACCCTGGGACCGCCCATCATCAAAGCGCTGCGGAAGCGTTCCAGGCTGTTTTTCGACGTCCACCTCATGATCGTGGAGCCGGAGCGCTACATCGAAGCCTTTGCGGACGCCGGCGCGGACCTCATCGGCGTCCACGCCGAGGCCTGTACGCACCTGGAGCGGGTCGTCAGCGAAATCGCCCGGCTCGGCGCGCGTCCTGCCGTGGCGCTCAACCCGCACACCCCGCTGGAGGTCGTCCATTACCTGCTGCCCCAGTTGGACATGGTCCTCTTGATGACGGTGAATCCCGGCTTCGGCGGGCAGTCCTTCATCCCCTTCAGCACAGAGAAGATCGCGACTCTTGCCGACGAGATCCGCCGGCGCGGCCTCGCCACCCGTCTGCAGGTGGACGGCGGCGTCACCGTGGAGAACGCGCAGGAGCTGGTGCGTCTCGGCGCGGACACGCTCGTCTCCGGCTCGGACTTCTTCGGGCGTCCTCCCTACGCCGAGCGGCTGCAGGCCTTCACGCGCGCCATGGCGGCAGGCAGCGCCTCGGCGGCTTGACGGGTCGTCCGCAAGGGAGCGCCATGGGTCTTCATGATTGCCAGCGCCGCCGATTCCGTTTACGTAGACAGCGCCTCGGCCGTTCCCGGCGGCGTTGGCGTTGATGCGCCATTGCCAGAACCACGCCCAGACAGCCCCGACCGCTCGACCGCTCGACCGCTCGACCGAAGAAGAGGAGAAGCAAGGATGGATGTGACCACCAACGCCACGCCCGGCCCCCGCGAGCTGGCCAACGCCGTACGCTTTCTCGCCATGGACGCAGTCCAGCACGCCAACTCCGGCCATCCCGGCGCGCCCATGGGCATGGCGGACTTCGCCCAGGTGGTGTGGCGCGAGCTCATGCGTCACAACCCCGCCAATCCACACTGGGCCAACCGCGACCGGCTTGTCCTCTCCGGGGGGCACGCTTCCATGCTGCTCTACGCCATGCTCCATCTCTCCGGCTACGACCTGCCCATGGAGGAGCTCAAGCGTTTCCGGCAACTCGGCTCCAAGACTCCCGGCCATCCCGAGCATGGCCTCACCCCCGGCGTGGAGACCACCACAGGGCCCCTGGGCCAAGGCGTGGCCAACGCCGTGGGCATGGCCTTGGCGGAGCGCACCCTCGCTGCGACATACAACCGCCCCGGCCATGCCATCATCGACCACCGCACCTTCTGCTTCCTCGGCGATGGCGACATGATGGAGGGCGTCTCCCATGAAGCCTGCTCCCTGGCGGGAACGCTGGGCCTGGGCAAGCTTATCTGCGTGTGGGACGACAACCGCATTTCCATCGACGGCGACGTGGAAGACTGGTTCGCCGACGATACCGCCAAGCGCTTCGAGGCCTACGGCTGGCACGTGGCCGCCTGCGTGGACGGCCACGACGCCGAAGCCGTGCGCCACGCCATGGAGATCGCCATGGCTGAAACAGGGCGGCCTTCCCTCATCTGCTGTCGCACCCAGATCGGCTACGGCGCGCCTACTCACTGCGGAAGCGAGCGCTGTCACGGCGCGCCCCTCGGCGCGGAGGAAATCGCGTTGGCGCGCGAGAACCTGCGCTGGGCGCACGACCCCTTCGTCATCCCGGACACCATCTACGAAGCCTGGGATCTGCGGTCGCGCGGCGAGAGTCTGGAAGAGGCCTGGAACGCCGCCTGGACCGAGTATCAGAAAGCGCACCCGGAGTTGGCCGAAGAACTG
This sequence comes from uncultured Desulfovibrionaceae bacterium, assembly GCA_964455395.1. Lineage (GTDB taxonomy): Bacteria > Desulfobacterota > Desulfovibrionia > Desulfovibrionales > Desulfovibrionaceae > CAYVWB01. The sequence continues at coordinate 20,225 of CAYVWB010000052.1, read as the reverse complement.
CAACGCCGGCTGCGCGGCGATCTCCCCGACGGTTGGGAAGCCGCCGCCCTCGAGTTCGTGCAGCAGACCATCGACGCCGCCGAGACCAAAGCCACACGCAAAGCCTCCCAGGCCGCCCTCAACGGCTATGGGCCGCTCTTGCCGGAGCTCTTCGGGGGGTCCGCGGACCTAGCCGGCTCCAACGGCACTTTGTGGAGCGGCTCCGTCCATGTCACCCGGCGCGTTCCTCAAGGCAACAACCTGCAGTATGGCGTGCGGGAATTCGCCATGGCCGCCATGATGAACGGCATGGTCCTGCACGGCGGCTTTCTGCCCTACGGCGGCACGTTCCTCGTTTTCTCGGACTACATGCGCAACGCCATGCGGCTCTCCGCGCTCATGGGGTTGCGGGTGGTCTACGTGCTGACCCACGACTCCATCGGCGTTGGCGAAGACGGCCCCACCCACCAGCCCGTGGAGCACGTGGCCTCCTTGCGGCTCATGCCCAACCTGGAAGTCTGGCGACCCTGCGACACTGTGGAGACTGCGGTGGCGTGGAAATGCGCCATCGAGAGCCCCGCCGCGCCCGTGGCGCTGGCCCTCACCCGGCAAGGCCTGCCCTGCCAGCAGCGCGCCGGCGACGCCGCCGCGCAGTTCGACGCCATAGCGCGCGGGGGCTACGTGCTGCTGGAGCCGGAAGGGGAAGGCGACCCGGACGCCATCTGCATCGCCACGGGGTCCGAGGTGGCCTTGGCCGTGGAAGCCGCCGTCAGCCTTGCCGCCGAGGGCGCGCGGGTGCGGGTGGTCTCCATGCCGTGCGTGGAGCGCTTCGAGGCGCAGGAGGCCAGCTACCGCCACGCCGTGCTGCCCCCGCAGGTGGAGCGTCGCGTGGCCGTGGAAGCCGGCGCCACAGGGTTGTGGTTCAAATACGTCGGCGCGCGTGGTACAGTGGTCGGGATGGACAGCTACGGCGAATCGGCGCCGGGCAAGGTCCTATTCGAGCACTTCGGCTTCACCGTGGAGCACGTGCGGGAAGCCCTTGTCACTGTGCTCGGCTAGATCGCGCAGCGCGTTTCCCCGGATCGAGCTGGCGGCGTGCGTCTCCGTGTCGCGTCTTGCGTGCGGCAGACGACCCGGCGCCCTCACGACAATGGCCGCGACGCGCTGCACGATCCAGACCCATTCACCACCCACCGTGCGGACCGGGGAGACCCGGCAAGGAGGTTGGCCGTGGCCGTGAAGACAATGCAGGACGTCTCGCTGCAGGGGAAACGGGTCCTCATCCGGGAGGACCTCAACGTGCCGGTCGAGGATGGGACAATCACGGACGAAACCCGGCTCAAAGGCGCGCTGCCCACCATCCGGGCCGCCCTGGACGCTGGCGCCAAGGTCATCGTGGTCAGCCACTTCGGGCGGCCCACGGAAGGCGAGTTCGAGGAGCAATACTCCCTGGCCCCCGTGGCCGAGGGCCTGCGACGCCACCTGCAAGTGGACGTGGAGCTGGTCCGCGACTGGGAAGAGGGCGTGGACGCACAGCCTGGCAAAGTGGTCCTGCTTGAGAACATCCGCTTCAGCAAAGGCGAAAAAGCCAATGACGACGCCTTGGCCCGGAAACTCGGGGCTCTGGCGGACGTCTACCTCTTCGACGCATTCGGCGCAGCCCACCGCGCGCAAGCCTCCACCCACGCGGTGATGGCGCACGTCCCGGAAGTCGCCGCCGGCTTGCTCATGCAGAGCGAGCTGGAGTCCCTCGGCAAGGCCTTGGAGAACCCCGAACGCCCACTCACGGCCATCGTGGGCGGCGCCAAGGTTTCCTCCAAGCTCGGCGTGCTCGACAACCTCGTGGAGAAGGTGGATGTGCTCATCGTGGGCGGCGGCATCGCCAACACCTTCTTGGCCGCCGCGGGCAAACCCGTGGGAAAGTCCCTCTACGAACCGGACCTCGTGGAGCAGGCCAAGGCGATCATGGCCAAAGCCGAAAGCCGCGGCGTGGAGCTGCCCCTGCCCACGGACTGCGTGGTCGCCGATGAGCTCGAAAAGCACGCGCGGCCGCGCCTCAAGGCTGTGGAGGACGTGACCGAGGAGGACATGATCCTCGACATCGGTCCCGAGACGGCCAAAGCCTTCGCCCACCACATCCTGGCCGCCAAGACCGTGCTCTGGAACGGCCCCGTGGGCGCCTTCGAGTACGACCAGTTCGCCGGCGGCACCAAGGTGCTGGGCAACGCGGTGAAGGACTCCGAAGCCTTCAGCGTGGTGGGTGGCGGCGACGTGGTCTCCGCCGTGGAGCGCTTCGGCCTGGCCGAAGGCGTTTCCTACATTTCCACGGGTGGCGGCTCCTTCCTGGAGTTCGTGGAAGGCAAACCCCTTCCCGTGGTGGAACAGCTGGAGCGGTACGGGAAATAGGCTTTCTCCGGACACAATGCAAACGGGCGGCTCCTCCAGTTCGGAGGGCCGCCCGTTTTTTCATGCCGACAACACGCGCCTAGAACGGATAGTACTCCGTGTAGCCGTGCTGCTCGTAGATCGGTTTCAGCTCGCCCGCGGCGTGCATGGCTTCCAGACGCTTGTCCCAGAGCTGAGCCAGAGCGCGGCCTTCTTCGGTGTCCGCAAAGGCGATGTACAGCTCCAGATCCATGAGCTTGTGATACTCCAGGCCCTTGGCTTCCAGGCCGGCGTTTTTCAGCTCCATGGCGGCGTCCAGGACGTAGTCCAGCCGCTTGGCTTCCACCATCTTCAGACCGCCTTCGAGGTTGGAGAGGAGATGGGGCTGGCCGAAGTCCACGTCGATGAAGTCGTCATAGCTGTAGCCGCGCACCCAGCCCACACGCTTGCCTGCCAGGTTCGCAACCCCAGCGGCGTCGTCGAATTCGCCGGGCCGCGACGCCGCGGAAACCGAGTCGGCGTCGAAGGCGTGTTGCGGATAGACGGCGAAGTTCTCCTCGTCGATATAGGAGCCCATCCAGCCGTGCGCCTCCTTGGAGCCGACCATGTTCACGGCGCGGGCGTACGGGTAGACTTCATGCTTCACTGTGTAGCCGGCAGGCTCGAAGACGGCGCGCGCGAGCTCCCAGTAGAAACCGGTGCCGTCCGCGTTGGTGGCGTCCTCCCACTCTTCGCTGACAAGCAGGACGACCTTGTCCTCGGCGCGAGCGTCGGTGACAGCCGCCGACGACAGTGCGCCGGCGCACGTGATCAGGGTTATGCAAAGCACGGTGAGAAGAGGGGGGATCCGCATGATCGAACTCCTTTGATCCAAAGTCTGAAGCCTGCCGCGACGGCGAGAGGCGGTGAGCCGCGGCGTGGCTCCGTCGCGGCGGATTGCGCCCGGACGGGGCGGCGTAAGTCGTCAAGAACAACAATTGTAGACCCCCAGAGTTGACAACGCCGTGAAGAAAGGGTGACCGTTCGCATGAATGCGCAAACACACATTCCTTTCGACGAGGCGCGGTGTGGCGGGATTCCAATGTATCATGACGGCCTTGGGAGCCAACCTGCTGGCCAACGGCCTCGGCGTCGGCGTGGTGCGTCTCGTGGCGGCGTGGCCCGTGGCTCCGGAGCCTGCCGCCGTGCAGGAAGTCATGGCGTTCTCCAACGTGACGGTGACGCCAGCAGCATTCCTGCTGGGGTTCGTACTGACGTGGCGCTACTTCCTGCCCCTGGGGAGAACCCTGGACAGGCTGCGCAGCGACGAGGCCGTATCGGAAATACGACTGCAGGAAGCAAGACGCCGCGCCTTGAACGCGCCATATTTCTGCATGATGGTGGACGCCGCCATCTGGGTGAGCGTGGCCGTGGCGCATGGGGTGATGCTCGCCGCTGCAGACGCTGCAAGCCACTTCATGGTGCGTGCGGTAATGCAGGACCTGCTCATCGGCGCCACCACCGTGACGGCCGCGTTCTTTCTGGTGGAACAAGCCGCGCGCATCTCCTTCACACCGCGGCTCTTTCTTCACGGCGCACTGCGCGACACGCCGGGCGCTTTGCGCACCCGACTGTGGGGGCGGTTGGGAGCGCTGCTCGCCGTGGCCAATGTCATCCCGCTCACGGCGCTGTTCCTCATCGCTTTGGGCTCCACGGAAGCTCGAGAGCTCGCCATGGGCTCGGACCGGGACATGTTCGAACGCTTCGCCGCCACCGTGCGAGCGCACGCGGCGTTGTTCATCGTGTTGGGCGCAGGAGTGGCGCTGCTGGTGGTCAAGAGCATCCTGACCCCGCTGCGCGATGTGGTCGCCGTGCTGGAGGATGTGCGCCGGGGCGTCCTGGGGACACGGGCTCCCCTGCGCGCCAACGACGAGCTGGGCTACGCCGCCGAGACCGTGAACGCCATGGTGGACGGCCTGGTGGAGCGGGATCGCATGAAGGCCTCCCTGGAATTGGCCCGGCAGGTGCAATTGGCCTTCGCGCCGCGGGAGGCGCCGACCCTGCCCGGGTGGGCCATCGCCGGCGCCTTCCGCACCTGCGACGAGATTGGAGGCGACTTCTACGACCTCTTTCTGCGCGCGGAAGGGGTGTGCGAATGCGCGGTGACTGACCCCACGGCGCACCCGCCTGCAGCGCGTCGGCTGATGGCCGTGGTGGGCGATGTGACTGGCCACGGCGCCCCGGCGGCCCTGCTCATGGCGGGGGCGCGCGGCGCCTTGCGGCAACGGCTGGCGCTGCCGGGTGGGCTGGATACGAGCATGGCTGACGTCAACGTCCGGCTCTGCGAGGATGTGGGCGACTCCGGGGCCTTCATGACATGTCTGCTGATGGAGTGCCGCATGGATGGCCGCCTCGCCTGGGTGCGGGCCGGGCACGACCCCGCCGTGGTGTACTCGCCGGACGAGGACGCCTTCCGGGAACTCCGCGGCGAGGGCCTTGCGCTGGGCGTGCTCCCCGAACAGGCGTTCCCGGCCTGCCACGATCGGTTGCGGCCGGGGGAAGTGGTGGTGCTCGCCACGGACGGAGTCTGGGAGACTCGAGACGCGCGTGGCGAATTCTTTGGCCGACGCCGCTTTCGGGAAGTGGTGCGCCGCAATGCGCGCCATGGCGTGGAGGCGGTCTGCGCGGGGACGCTCGAAGCCCTGGAGACCTTCCGGGAAGGCGTCGCGCAGGATGACGATGTGACGCTGGTGGCGCTTCAGTTCACGGGATGAAGGCCGTGGCGCGGCTCAAGATCGGCGCCGTATCGATATCAAGTCCAAATGCAGGAAGGCGGCGTGTAAGCGGTTTTCGGTGGGGGCGGGCTAGGGCGCCTTGGGCAGCGTCACGGTCATGGCGACGTGGCCGGGGCGTTCGTCCAGGGCGAGGGTCCCGCCATGGAGTTCGGCGATGCGTCGGGCGATGTAGCAGCCGAGTCCCACGCCTTGGTCCTTGCTGGTGGCGTATTTTTCGAAGACGCGCTCGCGGAGCACGGGGTCCACGGCGCCGGGGTTGGTCATCCGGACCGTCACGGCTTCAGCGTTGCGTTTCAGGGTCACGTGGACCGCGCCGCCAGCAGGCGCGGCTTCCACGGCGTTCTTGAGGAGGTTGATGAACATGCGGGTGAGGAGTGTGCGCTCGCCGTTGACGAGGAGGGGGGCCTCGGCGCATAGACCGGTCTGCTCGTCAGCCGTGTCGAGGCATGGCGTGATGTGGATGTGGATGTCGCGTTTGCGGGCGAGTTCGGCGACGGTACGCACGGCGCTGTCCAGGGATTGGGTCAGGTCCAGACGTGTCTTCGTGATGGTATAGGCCTGTTCCTCGATGAGCATGGCTTGCTGCGCGTTCTCCATGAGGTCCGTGGCGTCCAGCACGGTCTGGCGGATGTATTCGAGCATTTCGTGGCGGAGATCGGCATTGTCGTGGGCGCAAGCCTCGGCGAGCATTTCGGCGGCGGCGCCCATGCTGGCGATGTAGTTGCGCAGGTCGTGGCGCACCACGCGTCGGGCGTCGGCGTTATGTTGGCGCAGTTGCTCCAGCTCGGTGATGTCCGAGAGAGTGTAGACGGTGAAGCGGCGGCCGTTTGTTTCGAAGGGTGCTGTTGTCACCCGGACCACGAGGGGTTCGCCGGAGCGCTTCGTGGCGGCATGGCGTTGCGGGGCAGCGGGCTGTTCACGCTCATTGAGGAAGGGGTAGCGTGCGCGGATGTCTGCGACGATCTGCGCGGGCAGCATGGCCACGGCTTCCATGTCCTTCTGGAGCATCTCGCATTCATAGCCGAAGATTTCACAGAAGGTCTGGTTGGCGTAGACTTTGTCAACGTTTTCGCCGAAGAGCGCCAGCCCCACGGGGGTGGCGTAGAAGATGGCGTTGATCAGCGTCGTGATCTGGATGGATTCGAAGTCGTCCGGCATGGAGGGTCAGCGCTCCTCCAAGCTGCGGCGCCGCGCGCCATAGCGCAGCTTCATGATGAGGATGGAGAGTGCGATGGCCAAGGTGATGATGTTGGCCGCCGCGATGGAGATGGACTGGATGAAGAGCCCGTAGACGAACCAGCAGCTGACGCCGCAGGTGAACATGAGGAACGTGGGCAGGGAGATGTCGTGTACGGATTTGGTGCGGTAGACCTTCAAGGCCTGCGGCAGGAAGGCGAGGGTGGTCAACACGCCGGCGACTCCGCCGACCAGCTCCACCCAGTAGGGCGTGTCCATGGTGCGCTCCGGACGGCGCGCTTGCGCCGTGCGACAAGTGGCGTAGAATGGTGACGACGGAAAGGCCGTCAAGAGGAGTATGCCTAATCTTGCGCGGGCGCACAAGACGTCCGCAAGGAGGAGACCATGCGTACGTTGTTGAACATCCTGTGGTTCGTGCTGGGTGGCTTCGTGATGGGATTGTTGTGGTGGCTGGCCGGGGTGATCATGTACATCACGATCATCGGGGCGCCGTGGGGGGCGGCGTGTTTCCGGATCGGATTGCTGGCGTTCTGGCCCTTCGGCAAGACGACGCGTGAGCGCGAGTACGTGACAGGCCACGAGGACCTGGGCACAGGTCCCATGGGGTTTCTGGCGAACGTGCTGTGGTTCGTGCTGGCGGGCGTCTGGCTGGCCATCGGGCATTTGGCGGAAGCGGTGGCGCTGGCCGTGACGATCATCGGCATCCCCTTCGCGATCCAGCACCTCAAGCTGGCGAAGCTGTGTCTCTCGCCGGTGGGCGTCACGGTGGTGGACTATGCGGAGGTGGAGTAAAGGGGGGGTCAGGGGAGGTCATCGAAAATCTTCGTAGTCGTAAAGGGCTCATGGGTAGCTTGATTGCCGGTCTTGTAGTTCTGAAGGTATTGATAGAAGTGCAGCTCGTGATCCGTCATGTTGGCCTTCAGGATGTCACGCAGTAGTTCCATGGTCTTTTTGTCTTGCGCAGACGTCCGGGCAATGTATTCGTTGATCATTCTGAAGCTCTCATAGGATTTGTCCATGAAAGCGCAATTTTGTGTCGCTTCTTCCATGTAGTCTGTAAGCTTGCCTATGAATGCCCCTTGTTCAAACCCAGCGATTTTGTCATTATGGGATGTGATGGCTCTAAGTCCACGTATTGGCTCGTCGCTAGTGCGTGCTGGTTTGCAGTGTATTTTTCCCTGCAGTTCTTCGTGCTTTTTCAGAAGACTGAAGAATGTGGTAATATAGATACTCTCTGATGTTTTCTCTTGGGTCTCCTTGGTGGCGTATGAAATCCTTTCCAGTGCGTTTACTTGCTGGCTGATGCTCTCTTTGGTCTCTTTCATGTCATGCTGCTGCAAGAAAAGCGCAATGATGACACCGGCCAGCGCCAATGCTGAGAAAAGCGAACTTGCCGCGCCAAAGCGTTCGCCGAAAGCGCCGAATTCTTGGTCGGCATCTTGCGAAGCATCTATATTGTCTACAAAAATACGCATGATGCCATGCTCTTGGCTGGGAAGGTCATAATACCAAACAGGCATCGCAAAGCCGATCAGCCACCACAAGCCAATGACGCAAAGGGGGGTAGTGATATATATCCAGGTGCTCTTGCTCATCGAAAGTACTCCTTGCTTGATAAGGAGTACACCATGGAGAGCGACAGAAGTCAAGCTTCTTTCTATAAATCAATCTTGCACGCGCTACGGCCTTGTTCGCGCGTCACCCAGGTGGGGCCGCTGAGCACTTCGGCGTCCATCTGCTTGGCGATATTCGCGAGGGTTGTGCGAAAGATGTACAGGTGCGCCGGAAACGTCGCCCACCAGTACGCCAGACCGAGCAAGCCACGCGGCAAAAAGTTCGATGTCTGCACCAGCTCCGTGCGGTTCTCCCCCGCGGGACGCAGCGTGAACTCCAGAAGCGCGTCCCCGGGCGCTTTCATCTCCGCCAGCAAGAGCAGCCGCGTGTTCTCCTCCAGCGCGAGGACGCGCCAGAAGTCCAGGGCGTCGCCCACCTGTAATTGCGTGGGGTGGCGACGACCCCGCCGCAGCCCGGGCCCGCCGATGAGCCGGTCCATCCAGCCGCGCAGTTTCCACAGGAAGTTCGCGCAGTACCAGCCGTTTTCACCGCCGATGGCTGTCACCTCGCGCCACACCTCGGCTGGCGGCGCAGCCACCGTGATGGCGAAGGCCTCGCCCAGCACGTCTCCGCCGGCGTAGCCCGCGTCCCCGCAGGTCAGCCACTCGGGCGGCGTGGTCCATCCCGCGTCGGACCAGCATGTCTCCACGGTCTGTTCCGCCACCCGGTTCACGGCCATCTCCAGCGTCTCGCGCACGCCCTTGGGTTCGAAGGGCACGAGCTGGCGGATGGCGTCGTCGTGGCAGACCACGCGGTTCTTCATGCCCAGAATGAGCGGGCGGCCCAGCGCCGGGGGAATGGGCGTCACCAGGCCGATCCAGTAGGAGGAAAGCTGCGGCGTGAAGTAGGGCAGGCTGATGATGAGTCGTCGCCGCAAGCCGGCTACGTCCGCGTAGAGGTCGAAGAGCTGGCGGTAGGTGACGATGTCGGGACCGCCGATGTCGAATTCCCGGTTCACGGCCTCGGGGTGGTCCAGCACGCCCATGAGGTACCCCAGCGCGTCGCCCACGGCGATGGGCTGAGCCTCGGTGTTCACCCACCGCGGCGTCACCATGATGGGCAGGCGCTCCACCACATAGCGGATGAGCTCGAAGGAAGCCGAGCCCGAGCCGAGTATCTGCGCCGCGCGCAGGCCCGTGAAGTCCACTGCGGAGTCCATGAAGATGCGGGCCACCTCCGCGCGTGAGGCGAGGTGTTTGGAGAGCGCTTCGCCCTCTTGCGTGATGCCGCCCAGGTAGACGATGCGCCTGAGGCCGGCGGCTTCGGCGGCCTTGGCGAAGGTCTGCGCGGCGCGACGGTCCTTCTCGCGGAAGTCGCCGTTGCCGGGTTGCATGGAGTGGACCAGGTAATACGCGGCGCGGCAGCCGTCCATGGCCTGGCGCAGCGCGGCTTCGTCCAGCACGTCCCCCTGAGCGAGTTCGCAGCGGGGGTGGGCAGCCCACGGCCGACAGCCGAGTTTCTCCAGGGAGCGCCCCAGAGCGCGGACAGTCTGCCCTCGGGAGAGCAGCGCGGGAACCAGTCGGCCTCCGATGTAGCCTGTGGCGCCGGTGACGAGCACGGGGGCGTCCAGCAAGGCGGGGTCCTCGGTGAAGGGAACATGGACGGCGGTTTCCGGCATGGGATGGCTCCTGGCGCTCGGGATGATGGGGTCGAGGAACACAGCGAGGGTCACGCCTGCGCGGGGTGCTTCCAGTAGGGGTGGCTCATGTCTTCGAAAGCGGTCATGGCTGCAGCCGAGCCTTCGCCGATGGCGGTGACGATCTGCAGTTGTCCACCGGTCACGTCGCCGGCGGCGTAGATGCGCGGGATGGAGGTGCGCATCTTGCGGTCCACGGCGATGAAGCCGCGCTCGTCCATGTCCAGACCGAGGTCTTGCGCGATCTGGTTGTTCGGCGTCACGCCGATGGCCACGAAGACGCCGTCAACAGGCGCTTCCCGGCTCTCGCCGGTCTGTGCGTCACGCAGGCGGACCCCGGTGACGCGCGTCCCATCGCCGAGGACTTCCTCCACTTCGGCGTTCCAGATGACGGGGATTTCGGCTTTGGCCACGGAATCCTGCAAGTGCTGTTGCCCGCGGAAGGCGTCGCGACGATGCACGATGGTGACATCCACGCCGAGGTTGGCGAGGTGCAGCGCGTCCGTGAGCGCAGTGTTGCCGCCTCCCACCACGATCACCCGTTTGTTCTTGAACATGTAGCCGTCGCAGGAAGCGCACGAGCTCACGCCGGCGCCGGCGTACTTGTCCTCGCCGGGGACGTGCAGCTTCTTCCAGGTGGCTCCCGTGGCGAGGATGATGCTGTTGGCGACGAACACCGTCTCCCCGGCGTAGACTTCCAGGTGCTTGCCCACCTTCACTTCGTCCACGCCCACGCCCTCGCGGATGTCGCAGTACTCGCGGGCGTGGTCACCCATTACGCTCATGAGCTGCTTGCCCGCCACCTTGCTGAAGCCGGGGTAGTTCTCCACGACAGGAGTGATGGCCACGGCTCCGCCCACCATCTTCTTCTCCAGGACCACGGCGGAGAGGCCTGCCCGCACGGCGTAAATGGCGGCGGAGAGCCCTGCAGGCCCCGCGCCGACGATGACGCTGTCCACCTGTTGGACATCCAGACCATGTTCATGATGGTGATGGTGGTGCTCGTGATGGAGCGCCTGACTGAGGATTTCGGAAGCCACACGCTCGGGGATCTGCGCGCCGGCAAGTTCGCTGGCGTCGCCCTTGGCTGCGGCTTCGTCCAGCAGGTCTTCAGCGCTGGTCAGGGTGAGGAGCTCCAGGGCCAAGCGCGCTTCGTCCATCAACCCGAGACCGTGGACCACGTTGTTGATCACGGTGTGCGGCACGCTGCCCACGTTGTAGGCCTCTGCGGTGGCGGCGTCCTGGGAGGTGTCCACCACCTCCACCCGGATGAGGTCCGGTCGCTCCAGAGCGCACCGGATGGCGTGCGTCACCTGGCCCGGGCAGTAGGGACACCCCGGGTTCACGAACACCTTCACCTCCCGTGGGTCCTGCAGGTTCGCCAAAAGCTCCTTGCTCATCTGGGTGAGGCCGGAGCCGCCCTCCGAAAGCTGCATGATGGCCTGCATGAAGGAGCGGCCTTCCTCGCCCAGGGGGGCGCCCCGGAAGAAGATGCGGCAGCGCTCCGGCGCCAACGCCAGGGTGGGGGAGAAGCCAACACCCAGCGCGCGGCCGCGGTCCGAGTCCAGCAAGTGCGCGGCGAGGGTGATCTTCTCGTTCAAGCGCGCCACATCTCTGGCGAATTTCTGCAGAAATTCCGTGTAGACCGGGTTGATGTGCGGGTCGTAGAAGACCTCCATGGCCACCGGGTCCTTGAGCCGGGTGAAGAGCTTGGCGATGGTCTCGCGGCTGTCCGGCGGCAGGAACCAGCCTTCTGCGTCGTCTTCCAGAGGCAAAGCCGCGCCGTGGTGGTCATGATCATGGTGGTGGTCATGATCATGGTGGTGGTCGTGGTCGTGGTCGTGCGAATGCGCATGGCCATGGTGGTGGTCATGGCGGTGGTCATGGTCGTGATCGTGCGTATGGTCTGCAGACATGGCCTCTTTCCGCGGCTTTTTCTTGAAAGGATTGAGGTTCATGGGTACCCTTCGGCATGAACAGGGTTGAGGTTGAATCCGCACCATACCACGGCTCGCAGAGTCCGTACAGACGCGCTGGCGCGCGGGAAGCTTCTTTCATGCGACAATTCGACGTCATCTGTTTCGACTACGACGGCACGTTGGCCCACAGCGTCCCGGCCATCGCCGCAGCCATGACGGTGGTCTTCAGCGAATTCGGGACGCCCGCGCCCCCGACGGACGCCGTGCGCAGCGCCGTGGGACAAGGCCTCGCCGCGACCTTCAGGCAACTGCACCCGTCCCTGGCAGAAGCCTCCGAGGAGGAGCTGGCTCCATGGATGACGCGGTACCAGGCGGTCTATCCGGAGTACGAAGCCGCGCGCACGCAACTCTTTCCAGGCGCCTTGGAAACCGTGGCCACGCTCAGTGACGCCGGCTACGACCTCGTCGTCGTCTCCAACAAGAATCAGACCACTGTGGAGGCTTCGGCGGCGCGCATGGGCCTGGCCCCCTATCTGACGCGCTGCGTGGGCGACCACCCCGGGTTCGCCCGCAAGCCGGACCCCCGCGTCTTCCACGAGAACATCGCCCCGGCCTTCCCCGGGCTCAAGCCCGCACGGCTCTGCATGGTGGGCGACGGCGAACCGGACATGGCCTTCGCTGCGGCGCTGGGCGCCGCCGGCGTCTTCATGACCTACGGCTACGGCGACCGCGAACGGTGTCTGGCGCACAATCCGCGGCTGGTGCTGGACGCCCTGTCCGAGCTGCCTCCGGCCCTGGCCGAGGGCGCGCTCCGGTAGCCCCCGGCGCATTCCGCCATCCCCGCAACCCCCTCACGCGCCACGCAAAGGAGCGAGCATGGAATTCATTCAGACGGACAACGCCCCCGCCGCAGTGGGCCCCTATTCCCAAGCGACCAAAGCCGGCGGCTTCGTCTTCTGCTCCGGCCAGCTCGGCCTCATTCCCGGGACGAAGGACATGGAGCAAGGCGTGGCTGCGCAAGCCCGACGCGCGCTGGAGAACGCCAAAGCCGTGCTGGAGGCGGCGGGCTCCGGGCTGACGCAGGTCGTCAAGGTCACCGTTTTCCTGACGGACATGGCGGACTTCCCCGCCGTGAACCAGGTCTACGAAGCATGCTTCGGCGGCCACCAGCCGGCGCGCTCCACATTCCAGGTGGCGGGGCTGCCCCTGGGGGGCCTGGTGGAAATGGAGATGATCGCCTTGGCGCCGTAAGGCGCATCGGGAACGCGCCTGCGCGCCACCACACAAACATGAGCCGCCCGCTTCCGCTGACCCGGTCTGTGGCGCAGGGCGCATCGGGAGGGCCGGTGTGACAGGGACGGCCGACACGGAGGAGGCCTTCCTGCGGGGGGCTTGGCGGCGTCGGGGCCATTCTGCTCACACGGGCTGGAGGGCGTCCACCTTGGCGACGTAGCCCTTGATGCTGAACTTGGACTTGGCGCCGTTGTAGCTCATGTAGCGGATCTTGCCGAAGATGGGCCGTTCCTTCCACGCGCGGTCATGGACGCCGCCAATGGACCACGCCGCGCCGACATAGCCGTTGGGATCGCGGCCATCGAGCTCGTGGCGGTCGTTGAGGAAAATGGTCCACTCGAGCGCCTGTTCGGGGGACTCGGTCCATTCCAGCATCTTCTTTGCCCAATACATGCGCATGTAGTTGTGCATCTTGCCGGCGCGGGTCATCTCCAGCTGGGCGGCGTTCCAGAGCTCGTCATGGGTGGCGCCGCGCTCCAGCGTCTCCAGATCGTAGAGGTGCTCGCGGCGGTCGGCGCGGTGGTCGTCCAGGGTCTGGCGGGCCCAGTCCGGGAAAGCGCTCACGGCGTCGTAGTCCGGGGTGTGGAGGCAGTAGTTGTCGCAGATCTCGCGACGCACCACCAGCTCCTCCAGAAAGGCCTCGCGGGCGTGGCTGACGCGGCTTGTGGCGGCGGCGACGGCCAGGGCCGCGCGCACGCCGGCGAGCTGGCCGAAGTGCAGGTAGGGCGAGAGGTTGGAAGTGACGTCTTCGTTGGGGTCGTTACGAGCCTCGTCGTAGCGGTCCAGGCGGTGCTGGATGAACGCGCCGAGCACGCCGGCGGCGGCGTCTTCGCCGGGGGTGAGCCAAGTCACCTCGGGGACGCTGCGGTCCACCTGGAGACCCTCGCGCAGCGCGGACCAGTCCACGGGGTCGACCGTCTGCGAAAAGGTATGGGGATGCGGCGCCAGGGACGGCGGTTCGTGGAGGAACTCCGGCAGCAGACGATGGATCTTCGGTCGGATGGTGCGGGCTGCGTACTCGCGCTTGTCGGAGGCGACCCGACAGGGGACGACGTTGCGCGAATCCACCTCATGGACGGGGACGCTCACGGCTTCCGTCGTCTGCCGCAGCCATTGGCGCTTGATGCGCAGCGTATCGAAATCCGTGACGAGCAGGGCTGCGTCCACCTCGCGGACATACCGCGCGACCTCTCCGGGCGGATCGCCGCGCCGCATGACGAAGGGAATCCGCTTGTCGCGCAAGGCGTGCGCTGTCTGTTCCAGACCGCGGAGCAAGAACCCGAACTGCCGGATGGTCGCTTCCAGAAACTGCGGGACCAGACAGTAGACCACGATAAGCGGCGCTTCATGACGCAAAGCCACGGCCTGAGCGTGGAGCAAGCCGAAGTTGTCGCGGGCGCGGTGGTCGCGGTGCATCCAGTAGACCACGGGTCGCTGCGGCCCGGGCTTTGGCGTTCCCCCACGGAGGACGTGCACGCGCCGCTCGTCGATCACGCTTCCTCCGCTTGAACGCTGTGGCATTCCCGGAGTTCGCACACCACGTCCAGCATGGCGAGGCTCTGATTGATCCGCCAGTAGAACTCCTCCACCTCGAAAGGTTTCTTGAGGAAGTCGTTGGCCCCGTTCTTGAGGAACCGTGCGGTGAGGGTGGGGTCCCCTTGTCCGGAAAAACCCACGATGGAGAGCTGGTCCATCTTGTATTGTTCCCGGATGGCCACGGTAAGCTCGAAGCCGTCCAGGTTGGGCATGTTGTAGTCCGTGACGATGAGGCGGATGTCCGGATGGTCCTCCAGCACGCGAAGGGCCTCGGCGCCATCGCTGGCCTCGAAGACCTGGAGCTGCTGGATCTGCAGGAGCCGTTTGACGAGATTGCGCGCGGTGCGGGAGTCGTCCACCACCATGGCTTTCACGGAGCGGTTGCGGTAGAGCCGCTCCAGGATGTGGAGCATGGGGTCCATGTCCTTGATGGAGCCTTTGAGGAAGTAGTCGGCCACTTCCTTGTCGATGAACCGCTGGCGGAGCTCTTCGCTGAAGGTGGCGGTAAGCACCACGGTGGGCAGCCCATGGGCCAGGGTCATGTCCACGGCTTCGCCGTCGTAGGCGTCCGGCAAGTTCAGATCCACCACGGCGACGAAGAAAGGCAAGTCGCCCTTGTATTCATTCAGGATCGTTTCGGCTTCCCGCATGGAGTGCGCCGCAACGCTCTTGAAATCGCCGATGGCGAGGATCTGGCTCTGGATGATCTTCGCCTGAACGCGGCTGTCCTCGATGAGCAGAACCTGATTGACGGCAGGCATGCCTCTCTCCTGGGAAGCGGGGGTATGGCTTCGGGAGCGTCCTTCGGGAACGTCGCCCATGCTGTCACTCATGGCGCAATTGCCGCTTCGGGTCAAGGGACGGCGCGCTGGCCTTGGCGGCGCTCCCGGCTCGCTTTGATGAGCAGCGCCAAGCGGGTGACGAACCAGTCCAGGCAGAGCGCGGCATTCACCGTCTTCTCCACGGCTTCTTCCGTCTCGGCCAAGGCGGCGTCCAGACCGCGCAAGCCCGGAAGGTCCAGCCGGGTCACAAGCATCGCCGCCGCGGCGTCGGCGCCGGCAGCCAGACGCTCAGGCAGACCCGGGACGCCCTGCCGCGAGGGCTCGCCGGCGGCTTGCAGCATCGCCGCCAGAATGACGCGTTGCAGCACCATGCAGAAGAGCGCGGCCGAGTGCTTGTCCGCCGTCCCTTTCACCGCAGTGAGGGGGAACCACCCTGCGCCCGTGCGGCCGAAGTGGGCGAACCCCTCCACCAGCCGCGTCGTGGCGGCGAGGGTCTCGGCGTCGTCCGTCTCGAGCTCGTCGTCCGCATCGTGCATGGCGGAGCTGTCCGTGGACGCCCCCCCGTGGGGCCACGGCAAGGTGATGACGAAACTGCGGGAGACGATGGTGGGCAGCAGTTTCTCGCGCTGGGGCGCCAGCAGCGAAAAGCTGTTGCCGGGCCGCGGCTCCTCCAGGGACTTGAGCATGGCGTTGGCGGTCTCCTGGCGCATGTGGTGCGCTTCCGCCATGATGATGACCCGCGGCCCTGCGCCGCGCGGCGACTCCCCGATGACGGCGCGCACGCCGCGGACGTCATCGATGGTGATCATGGCGCGGCGGCCGTCCAGGAAGAAGACGTCCCGGTTGGCTCCTGTCAAGGCCTTCATGCAGTCGTCGCAGTCCAGGCACGGGACCTCGCAGGGAGGCGCCGTCGTCTCCGGCGTCGTCTCCGGGGCAGGGGGCGCGCCAAGCAGGCTGGCCTGGGTCGGTCCGGCGGGCTTGGCTTCCACTTGCGCCGGAGCCGAGCCGCGGCACTGCAGCAAACAAGTCCAGTAGAGGCTCATGGCCACGCGCAACTCGACGTCGCCGCCTTCCATGAGGATGACCTGCGGTGGGCCGCCCTCACACTCGGCGAGCCGCCGGAGCCGTTCCCGCGCCGGCGCGAGACGCGCCGCCCCGGTGAGCGCGCGAACCCGCGCCGGCGCAGGCAGCCGGGGCATGGAGGCGGCGAGCTCCGCCGCTTCCTTGGCGGCTGCGGTGGACCCGGCTTTGGCCACAGCCTATTTCCTGATGAGGGTCTGGTCCCTGTCCGGCCCCACGGAGATGAGCGTGGCTGGAGCCTGCAGCGCCTGTTCCATGTAGCGCACGTACTCCTTGGCGTTCTTGGGCAGGGATATCCAGTTGGAGACCTGGTCGATGGGCTCGTTCCAGCCGGGGAGTTCCTCGTAGATGGGTTCGCACTCGGCCAAGCCGGCTTCCACTTGGGGCGGATACTCGATGGTCTCCCCGCGGAAGGAGTAGGCCGTGCAGACTTTGATGGTCTCCAGACCGGTAAGCACGTCGAGCTTGGTCACCGCCAGGTCGGTCGGGCCGTTCAGTCGTGCGGATTCGCGCAGTGTCACCAGGTCCAGCCACCCGCAGCGGCGCTGCCTGCCGGTGGTGGCGCCGAATTCCGCGCCGGTGGTCTGCAGATGGACGCCGCACGCGTCATCGAGCTCCGTGGGGAAGGGGCCGCCCCCCACACGGGTTGTGTAGGCTTTCACCACCAGCATCACCCGGTCCAGCCGACGAGGGGCCACGCCTGCGCCGGTGGCGGCGTTGCCAGCCGTGGTGGTGGAGGAGGTGACGAAGGGGTAGGTGCCGTGGTCGATGTCCAGATGAGCGCCTTGGGCGCCTTCGAAGAGGATGGCTTGCTCCTCGCGGACGGTCTGCTCCAAGGCTGTGGAGACGTCGCCGAGATAGGGGACGATGCGTTCGGCGTGGGCGGTCAGTTGCGCCACCACGGCAGCCGGGTCCACGGGGTCCACTCCGTAGAGTTGGGTGAGGAGGACGTTCTTCTCGACGAGAGCGCGCTCCACCTTGGCGGCGACGAGGGTCATGTCTGTCAGGTCGCCTGCGCGCAAGCCCACGCGCGCCGCCTTGTCCTCATAGCAGGGGCCTATGCCGCGGCCGGTGGTGCCGATCTGTTTCTCACCGGAAAGCGCCCCTTCCCGCGCGGCGTCCAAGACTTTATGGTGCGGCAAAATGAGATGGGTCTTCGGGCTGATCATGAGGCGCGACGGGCTCACGTCCACGCCTTGGGCGGCGAGTTTGTCCACCTCCTCCAGAAACACGTGTGGATCGAGCACGACGCCGTTGCCGATGTAGCAGCGGGCGTGCGGCTGGAGGATGCCTGAGGGAATGAGATGGAGGACGGTCTTCTTGCCGCCGACCACGAGGGTGTGGCCGGCGTTGTTGCCGCCTTGGAAGCGAACGATGGCGTGGACGTCCCGGGTGAGGAGGTCGACGATCTTGCCTTTGCCTTCGTCGCCCCACTGGGAGCCCAAGACAACGATGTTTGACATGGATTGCTCCTTGATGTAGAAAAGTCGCTTCCCTCAGATAAAGGCGGCGCCCAGACCGTAAGGAAGGCGTCTCCTCCTAAATTCGTTTCCAACGAAAGTCAATCTATCCTAAGCGGTTGTCATGCAAGCGCGTGGGCTGGTGGAGTCGTGTCTCCAGTCGCCTCGCCTGTGTTCCGGGGCGTTCCCCCCTGTGCATGGACCACTGCTGAAGGAGTCACGACGTATGCATGGGTACAACTCCCCCGTCGCAGCGTGTCTGGTCGCTGCGTGTCTCGCACTGTTGCTGTTCGGCGTCGCCGCGCGCGCACCCCTTTCTTCGGAACCTGCAGCGTCGGCGGACCTCGCGACCACGGTCTCGTCCAGGTCCCCCGCGCCTGTGCTCAACTTGCCTCGTTTCACACTGGAAGCCAAGACCCCCGGCGCACCCCGGGTGTTGCGGGTGCTGGCTGCGCGAAGCCAGCACGTGCGCGCCACCCTCTCCCCTTACGGACCCGGGTTCGAACGCGAACTCGTGGAGGATTTCGCCAACCGCCACGGCTACACCGTCTTCTGGCTCGCGCCCCGTTCTCCGCAGGCGGCGTGGCAGGCTTTGGCCAAAGGCGAGGCGGACCTCTTCATCGGCATGGGCTTTGAACCGGAGGGCGCCTGGAGCGCGCCGGTGCACGCCGGGCCCGCCTACATCACTGCGCAACCCGTGGTGGTGAGCGCGCGGCGTCACGGCGGCGGAGGCGTCCTCCGGCAGCCCGGCGAGAATCTGCGGGCCGTGGGCGCCCAGCTTGCCGTCAGCGAGCTGGGCAGAGAGCTGACGGCGGTGGTCGAAGCCTCACAGCAGACCACTGTGGCGGACGACATGCGGCTGAAGCTCTGGGAGCCCTTCTACCCGGAAGTGGACGCCGCCGCCTTTGCTCTGCCGGAGACGACCGAGCCGTATGCGCTGACATACCGCTGGTATTGGAGCGAGCGCAAACCAGCCTTGGCCCGTGCGCTGGCGCGGTTCTGGCGCGAGCCACAGCTGCAGGCGCGGCTGGAGGAGTTGCGGGAACGCTATTATGGCTTCCTGGAGGAGCGCGCGGATCCCTACGAGACGCGTCATCTGGTGCGCACCGTGCGGGAGGCCTCTGCGCGGTACGGCGAAGCCGTGGCCAACGCCAGCCGGGAGATCGGGGTGGACCCCTTGCTCTTCACGGCGATGATCTACCAGGAGTCGCATTTCAACCCCCATGCCGTCAGCCCCACCGGGGTGCGGGGACTGTTGCAGATAACCGGCGCCACGGCCCGGGAGCTGCAGGTGAACCGACTCGACCCCCTGCAGTCCATCGAAGGCGGCGCGCGTTATCTCCATCAGCTGTGGGAGGAACTGGAGACGTGGGAGCTGACGCCGTGGGACCGGTGGTTCTTCGCGCTGGCGGCGTACAACCAGGGCTTCGGGAATCTGGAGCGGGCGGTGCGTTTGGCCCAGGCGCGCGGCGGCGAGGGACGCACCTGGCGGGAGCTGAAGGCGGTCTACCCCGCGGTGGGGCATGGCTGCCGAGGGCATGAAGCGGTGCGGTACGTGGAGCGTATCCGTCGCTACTACTACACGTTATACGGACTCGTCCTCGCCGCGCGGCCGGAAGTGGAGGACTTTGGCGCGCTTGCTGCGCTGAGCGAGTTCGGCGTCGTCGGCGTCGGTCCGGTCATGTGAGTCGTCCATGAGCTCGCGGAAGGGGTCCTCCACCCCTTCCGGCAAAGACGGCAGGGTGAGGCCCGCGCGGCCTTGGGGTCTGGCGGTTTCGGACCAGTGGTGGTTGAAGAGCTGGTTCTTCCAGCGCACTGTCTGCAGCAAGCCGAAGATCAAGGCGGCTTCCTCCCAGCGCTTGGTGGGCTCGAAGTTCTGCACGCGGGCGGCGTAACGGTCCCAGAGCGCCATCAGAGAAGCTTCGTCGAAGGCGTTGAGTTGTCGCGCCAGTTTGGTCAGGGCTTTTTCCATGCTCATGCTGCTCTCCACGCGCCGGCTCGCACATCGGAGCCGGCGCGTCGCTTGCGGTGGGGCGCGCGTTCCCGGCGCGTTCAGCACGGTGGGGGCGCGGCTTGGGCGATCCTACGCGAATCGGTTCAGGAATCAAGAGAGCGCCGCTGTCGCACACCATGGCTGGCGAGTCAATTGCCCGGCGACACGCCCTGTGATACTACCAGGGTTTGGGGCGCTGCAGCGCGCGAGGGCGGTCCGCCCGCCGAGAAATAACCACCAAGCCCACAGGAACGCCCGCTCATGAGCGATCTGAAGCAGATGTACAAGACCCTGGCCGAGGACCCCTTTCCAGAAGCCCTGACCCTCTCCCTGGGGGGACAGGAGCTCGTCTACGAGAAACGCACGTGGACCATCGACGGCCAAGTCAAAGGCTTGCGGTACGGCGAAAATCCGGACCAGCCCGCAGCTCTGTACGCCCTCGCTTCAGGACAGCTCACCGTGGGAGGCGTCCCCTTCCGCGCGCCGGGACGCGGCGTCGTCTCCACCCTCACGGAAGCGCAGATGCTCCAGGCCGGCAAGCACCCCGGCAAGATCAACCTCACGGACGTGGACAACG
>CAYVWB010000051.1:0-31897 GCA_964455395.1 uncultured Desulfovibrionaceae bacterium | reverse complement strand
AGCGCCTTCCTTGAAGACGTGTGTCCATGGCGCGCGCCGCGCCGCCCGGGGACTTCGGCGCGCGGCTCGGGACGCCTTTCAAGGTGCGACGACAGCCACCAGCTCCACCTCCAGCAGCCAGTCCGGCAAGGTGAGCGAGGCGACGTAGCACAACGTTATGGCCGGGGGGTCGTGGTCCTTGCCCATGCGATTCCACGCCTGCTGGAACACGGCGAAGGCTGGCATGGGGTCTTCCCCCTGCTTCACGAAAACATTCCATTTCACGACGTTGGTGAGGTCCGCGCCCACCTCGTCGAGGATGGTCGTGATGTTCGCAAGCACTTGGTGCGCCTGGGCGGTGATGTCGCCTTTGCCGACGAGTTCGCCTTCCGCCGTCACGGCGTTCTGACCGCCCACGTACAGCGTGTGCCACCCGGCCGGAGCCAGCACCGCCTGGGAGAAATAGGCGTTCTTGATGACGCCTTCAGGGTTGATGTGGATGAGGGATGACATTCTGGGCATGTCCCGGGGACTCCTGGGGGTTGCAGGGTGTGACTCTTTGATCACATCTAGCCCACAAGCCCCCCCCTGAGAAGCCCGGGAGGGCGATCGTCAACGGATTGTCACATACGGCGACGTCGAGTCGCGCCCCGGCCATCACGGAACGCCACTTGTCGTTTGCGCCGTGGCCTGGAGCGCAACCCGGCGATGAAACGGCGGTCCGCGCGCCTTTCCCGCGCCCGAAACGACGGCGCCACGACCTGCCCGCGCCGGTCGCCGCAGCCAGCAGCATCACAACGACAAGGTGGCCCATGTCCAGCGCCATCATCAGTCCCGGCGGCAGCAGGACGTCCTCCAGGTTCTTGATCACACGCAACTACCCAGGGCCCCCACGGCGGTCCGCGGCGACCCTTTCACCCAGACGACGGCGTCCTGGCGCGGCCTTGCAGCCACGTTCGTCGCCCCAAGCCATCCTGTCAGGAGCGCGCCCTAACGCCTCCCCAGCGCCGGCGCCAGCACGGCTGCGCCCTCGCAGCGCACCACTGGCCCGGGAACGTACATGAGCTGTGCTTCGCCATGGAAAACGCGCGCGCTCACGCGGTCATGGTCCGGATGACGCGGGAAACGCTGCCGCTGGCGTTGTGCGAGAGGTGGGTGCGACCACGCCCCCGACTGCGGCGACCATGCTGCGGCGACCATGCTGCAGCGACCATGCTGTCCGCCACGAAGAAGCTGGATTTCCTGAAGAAACAGGCTGTCATGCGCGCTTTGGAACAAACCGGCGGCGAGCAGTCCGCAGCGGCGCGCCTGCTGGGCCTCCACCGAGATGCTACGCTCAACCGCATGCGCCAATACGGCGTGTGGCTTGCGCGACGGGTGTGATGGGGAGGACGACCCGCAGCCTCGCCCGAGGCGCGACGGCGGGTCGCCGGGGAGAGTCGTTGGCGCTCTTCGGCGGAAGGTCGGAAAGCTTTAGGGCTGCATGACGGCGTCGACTGCCTGGCGCAGCCCGAAGACGCCCTCGATGGAGCCGTGCGGCGCGAAGGGCCACATCCCGGACAATCTTCAATGATTAAAAAATCTTGTCCACCAGATCCGTGGCATGTGCGATTTTTTTCCAAACTTTTGTTGACAAGGACGAAGGAACCGCTTAAATCTCTCTTCCTCACGGGGGCGGATAGCTCAGCTGGGAGAGCATCGGCCTTACAAGCCGAGGGCCACAGGTTCGAGCCCTGTTCCGCCTACCACGCTTCGCGGAGCCGTAGTTAAGTTGGTTATAACGCCGGCCTGTCACGCCGGAGGCCGCCGGTTCGAGTCCGGTCGGCTCCGCCAGAAAGATCAAAGGGTTACCTCACACGGGGTAGCCCTTTTTTCATTTTTTGGTCGTGGGGAAGCGCGCCTGCGCCATGTTGCTCCATCATACGGTGGAGTTCCTTGACCGTGTCGGCGCTTCTCGGGGCAGTCGCCTTGCGAGTGGGGAAGCGTCAATCAACAGCGGCGCAGTGCTGCGTTCCCAACGCGTGCGGAATGGCAGCCTTGTGGAAAACGCCCTACGACAGCGCGCCTTGCGCCTGCATCGCCCATGCAGGTCGAACAGCGAGACCTCGCAAGCAGACGCCGTCCCTTTCACGCCCCACAGCCTTCCATCTTGGACGCGTTGATCCGGAAATCCCAGGAGGCTCCCGCCCAGTCGTCCCCTTGGAGGCGTCCCCCGTAGGCACGGGGCGGCGCCACAGTGAAAGCGCGCGGTCCCGGCCTGACCTTCCTATGCTTTCCGGACCAGGCGTCGCCCGTGCGTTTCGAGCCTGGAGACCAGCGCCGTCTTTCTCAGATCGTGCAGCCAGACCTGCATGAGATATGTGGCGCAGCCCACGCCCGGCGTCGCGGAAAGCGCTGCCGACGGGCAGTTCCTCACGCAGGCGCCGCACTCCATGCAGGCGTCCGGATCCTGAATGCGCACGGTGCGTCCCTCCATCGCCAATACCCCGTGCGGACAGAGTTGCGGACACAAGCCGCAGCCCACGCACGCCTCCCGTTTCAACTTCAGCGTGGCGACACCTTCGTAATGTCGGAACCCCTCCATCATGCCTCCAGAAACGCCGCAGCAATCCACAGCGCAGCCGCCAAAACAACACCGCCCAGCTGCCACGGCAGAAAGCGCCGCATCTCCCGCTCCACACCAGAGGGCGAGGTGAACGGCGTCGAGCCGGTGAAATTCATGGTCAGATAGGAACCGAGCGCCGTGGCCCACAGCAACAGCGCCGCGCCGTCAAGGACGCCGCCGGCCCAGAGCCACGCCGCAAGCGCGCCGGCCGCCGCGCCAGTCTGCGCCCCCTTCACACTGAACGCCCGACCCGGAAGCCACGGCAACAGGATGGGCGCGACCACGCCGCCGGCAACGCTCGCCAGCACCGCCGCGCCAAGCCCCGAAAGCCCACGCGAAAACGCTGCCTCCACCGAGAACACACCGGGCCCGACGCCCGACAGGACGAAGAGGACGAGCGCCACCACAAGCAACGGCCTGGCCAGCAGAAAAAACTCCACCGGCGTGAGCACAGCGCGTTCGCCGAGCGTGAACGTCACGCGACGCATGGCCTCGTCCGCCTTCAGGCCGTTGGCGATGTACGAGGGAATGTCCGCCGCGCGCAGCGGTCCGAAGTGGACCTTCCGCCCCGTGCGTCTGGCCACCTCCCGACCGGTGACGCCGGTGGCGCCCATCTGTGGCAGCACCAGGGGCGCGTGCGGCGCCGCCCTGTCCAAACCGCAGCCGCGCACCCGCGCCACGGCTTCATCCGTGCCGAAGCGGCCCTTGCCCGCTGCGCACCACACGTTGACGCCGTGGGTGTCCAGCACCACGACCCAGGCGTCCACTCCTGCGAGCTGGGCGCGCAGGTGGTCGAAGGTGAGTTTGTAATTGCAGGTGACGAGCGCCGGCGACTCCGGCCCCGGCGCCCCCACGCAATAGAGGCCCGGCGTCACTTTGTAGTCCATCCGCAACCCGCAACGCGCCTTCACTGTTCCCCACCAGGCGGCGGGCTCCATGGCGGTCCGCAGTCTGGGCACAGGCCCCGCCGCGGTCTCATGGAAGCCCGCCACAAAGGGCTCGATGCGGTACCCCGGCTTGTCGTGGAGTCCGAACCCGGACTCGGTCCTGGGGCCTCAACAGGGGGCGTCGTCCGCGGCGCAAGCGCCATCACCCGCCGTGAGCGACGCCGCGGGCGCCGGCTCCGGAAAACGCCGGAGCTGCAGGGGCTGCAACTCCTCGTACTGATGCAGTTCGCGCATGATGCTCCCTCCGATGGATCTGAATACGCCGCAGCGTAACCGAAAGGTCTGTCCGGCAGCGCCTGCCGGGCGACTCAGCCGCTTTTGTCGGCGTGTTCGCAGCCCGCGACGCCCTCTCTCCGGATGTCATGTATTTCCAGCTTCTTGCCAAGTTGCTTACGTTCGTCCGATCGAAACCAGACGATGAAATCCCGCACCATCTGTTTGATCTCGTCCCGGATGCAGCGGACCTTGGCGAGCTTCTCTTCATGTGCGCCCTCCAGCGTGGAGGGATCGGGGAATGGCAGGTGGAGCCGGTGCGTCATCCCCGGGAAGATGGGGCACTCGCCGCCTTCGGATTCGTCACACACCGTGATGATGGCGCTGTAGGAATGGCCTTGTTTGAACAGATCGAAAACGGACTGGGTCTGCTTCTGCGAGAGGTCCACGCCGTCCTCCTGCATGGCCTCGACCACCAGGGGATTGATGGCGCGGGGCTCGAAGCCCGCACTCTCCACGGTGATCTCGCCGTTGGAGAGCAGCCGGAGATATTCCTCGGCCATCTGGCTGCGGGCGCTGTTGTGGACGCATATGAAGAGTACATCCTTACGCATGAAAAACTCCTTGGCGTTGCAGGGTTACTTGGGATCCGGGGCCACGGCGCACGCCACATGGCACACGCCGTCCGGCGTCTCCACGGCGTGGGGGAAGAAGCGTCGCTTGAAAAAGAGCGCCACGTGCACCAGCGCGATGAGCACCGGCACCTCCACCAAAGGACCGATGACCGCGGCGAAAGCGATGCCGGAATCGATGCCAAACACGGCGATGGCCACGGCGATGGCCAGTTCGAAGTTGTTCGAAGCCGCGGTGAAGGAGAGCGTGGTGGACTGTTCGTACGTGGCGCCGGCCTTCCACGAGAGGAAAAAGGAGACGAGGAACATGACAAGGAAGTAGATACACAGCGGAATGGCGATGTGCAGCACGTCGAAGGGAAGCGACACCACCTTGTCACCCTTCAGCGAGAACATCACGAAGATGGTGAAGAGCAGGAATACAAGCGTCAACGGACTGATCTTCGGTATGAAGACCTCCTCGTACCACTGTTGGCCTTTCACCTTGAGCCCGATATACCGGGACGCCATGCCGGCAAAGAACGGTATGCCCAGATAGATGAGCACGGACTGGCCGATCTCGCCCATGGAAATGTCCACCACGATGCTTTCCAGACCGAACCAGCCAGGCAAGACGGTGATGAAGACATATGCATAAGCGGCGAAAAAAAGGACCTGGAATATGGAGTTGAACGCCACGAGCCCGGCGCAGTAGTCGCAATCTCCCTTGGCGAGATCATTCCACACGATCACCATGGCGATGCATCGTGCAAGACCGATGAGGATGAGACCCACCATGTACTCATGCTCACCCGACAGAAACGCCACCGCCAGCAGGAACATCAACACGGGCCCGATGACCCAGTTCTGCACTAGCGAGAGCCCCAACACCTTCGTGTTCCGGAATACCTGACCCAGCCGTTCGTACTTCACCTTGGCCAGGGGCGGATACATCATGAGGATGAGCCCGATGGCGATGGGGACGTTCGTCGTCCCCACCTGGACGGCGTTGACCACGTCCCGCACGCTTGGCGCGACGTATCCCACGCCCACCCCCACGAACATGGCGAGAAATATCCACAGGGTGAGATACCGGTCGAGGAACGAGAGCTTTCTGATGACGTGTTCCGACATGACAGCCTCCTGGGGGCTCAGGCGCAGCGCGCCGCCTGCTTCGTGGTGAGGTGGCGGCGGAGCCGTGCTTCATCGTCTCGCGCTTCGGGAAACGCATGCAGCGTGGACTCGGGATCCGTGAGGAGCTGAACGATCCGCTGCGAGAGCGCCGACTCCTGCTCGATGAGCTGATAATACATCCACTTGCCGCCGCGCCGGCCGGAGACGACGCCCGCCTGCTTGAGCGTGGCGAGATGTCGCGACACCGTGGACTGCGGCATCTCCAGCGCAGCCATGATGTCGCACACGCAGAGCTCTCCGTGAGTGAGGCACCGCAGGATGCGCAGCCGTGTGGGATCGGCGAGAGCCTTGAAGAAAAAGGCGAGTTCTTCCATGGAATCAACCTGTTGTGCAATACGTGCAATGATTGTGTCGAAGAAGCGCCCCGTCAACCGGGCCGCCAGAGACAACCTATCCGCTCATGCGGATTTGTCAATGGGAAAAAGGCGCCTTGCAGCGTACCGGCGCGGCGAGCGACATTCATCCCACTGGAACCACTGGCAATCACCATGCAAACACAATTTGAAGCGTGCTCGACGCCGCCCTGCATTCAGGCAAGCGCCAGCGTCGTGGAGACGCGGCGAGAAGGCGTGGCGACCAAAGAGGAGGCGCGATCAGATACGGTCACGGTCGGGCAATGGTCGGACAGCGGCCGCCCACCCCGCATCTTCCCCCTTTTCCCTTCCCACCCCGCTTCGTATGAAGGAGTGGGGAGCGGCTCCCACGCGCCTCACGCGCCGTGATACGACACGCGTCACGCACCACGCGACGCCAATCAGCAAGGGGGGATGGGCCATGAAGATTCTCGCCGCCATCGACCAATCCGAATTCGCCGCCCGCGTCCTCGACAACGCCATCGACATGACAAAGCGTCACGACGGCGCGGAGCTTGTCGTCCTCACCGTCGTCAACTACTCACCATTCTTCCTCAACGCCGCCGAAATGCCTCCCGACATGGTGGACAGCATCCGCACCCGCGCCGACGAGCTTATCCAATGGGCGCGCGAGACTGCACAAACCCAGGGCCTCTCCGTGGAGGCCGTGGTGCGCGAGGGGTACTCCCCCGCCGACCAGATCGTGCAGCATGCGGAGACCAACGCCGTGGACTGCATCGTCCTCGGCCACAAAGGCGCCAACGCCGTGGAGCGCTTCCTCATGGGCAGCGTCGCGCTCGGCGTGGCGGCGCATTCGCCGTGCTCCGTCTTCATCGTACGGTGATGGCTGCAGCCACGCGTCGCCAGAGCTTTCCCGAAGACTCCTGCATCCACCCGCTTACCCCGCCCACCCCGGAGGACCGCGCCATGCCCGTCTACGAGTACCAATGCAATGGCTGCAAGGCGGTGTTTACCGAACTCCTCACCGTGCGGGACATGGAAACCGCCAAGGTGACGTGTCCCAAATGTCGCTCGCAGGACGTCAAGCGCGTCATTTCGCACATCCACACCATCACCAAGAAAAAAAGCTGAATCCGCCCCTGTCGCCACGACGAACGATGCGAACGCATACGGACTGCCCCCCCGTGCGGCCCCCCGTGCGCCGCACCATGGGCGTCTCAGCGGATCCCGACGACGTGGTGAACACCCACCCGTATCGAGGCGGGGCGGAAAGACTTGCCTCCGCTCGGGGGCCTTCCTTCATGCGTCTTGGCCATGGCTGACGCCGGGCTGCGGAGTCGGAGATTGACGCCTTGCCACGAGTCGGCATAGCATGGAGATGGTTCGACTTCTCCCTGTCCCCCTGTCCCCCTGTCCCCCTGTCGCCCTGTCGCCCTGTTCTTGGACACCGCATCGTATGTCATATCCACTTTTCTCCAGACGCGTCGCTCGGGTCGTGGGGGCGTGTTGTGTCGTCGGCTTCGCGCTCTCCTGGCTGCTGGCCGTCACGAGCGACCCTGTGCGCACGGGCACGCCCACGCCGGCCACGCACGCGCTTGGGCATGACATGACCAGCCGCGAGGCCTGCGAGACCCGGGGCGTACGGGAGCATCGAGACCATCATGACGGGCAGGATCGGCAGGACCGTCAAGACGAGCCGGGTTCATCCATCGCGTTGGGGACGGCGCCTGTCGGTCGCCCCGGCGCCTGGGACGCACGCCTGTTGATGACGTTGCGCGCCCCCGACGACCCCACCAATCCCGTGGGGCCGCGCTGGTTCGAGAGCGTGGTCCGGGACGTCACCAGTCTGGGCGGCAGCGCCGTGGTCGGCATCCTGGCCGCCGCCGCAGTCCTGCTGCTGCTCACCAGCGGACGCCTGGCGCAGGCTTTGGCCGTGGCGCTTTCGTGGGGCGGCGTCGTGGGGTTGGCCAACGGGCTCAAGATGTTGACCATGCGGCCCCGCCCGCCCTCGTGGCTCCACCTCACGGATGTCTCCACCGCCAGTTTTCCCAGCAGCCATGCTGCGTTGGCCACTGCGTTCTATTGCACTGTCGCCTGGGTGGGGTGTTCGCTTCTCGTCGTTGACGAGGGGTCGCGCCGCAACGGCGCTCGACTGCTGCTGGCGTGGGCCGTTGCGGTGGCCTTGCTGGTGGGGGCGAGTCGGCTCTACCTGGGCGTGCACTGGCCCAGCGACGTGACGGCGGGATGGGCCCTCGGCGGACTGTGGGCCATGGCGTGTTGCGCCGTGTGCCGCCGGCTGGAGCGAAGCGGCTGAGCGGCGGGTCTGCTCGACACGTCGGGACGGCCTCACCCTCGCAACGTCTGCAGCGCCTCGCGCAAGGCTGCGACGGACTCCCCCACACTGCGCTGCAGGCGCGCGTAGTCGGCAGGCGCGGCGTCATGGTCTCCATTCCGTAGCGCTCGTTCCATGGCGAGCGCGAGTTGTGCGACGTGCTGCATGGCGATGGTCCCGCAGCCGCTGGCGAAGGCGTGCAGCTTGTCCGCCGCCTGGGACCACGCTCCTGCTTCGAGCTTGGCCTGAATCTCTTTCAGATCACGAGCATACGCCTCCTCGAAGGCCCCCAGCAAGGCCGCAAGGATGTCCGGGTGGTTCGCGTAGTTGGTCCGCAGAAAGTGCTCGTCCAGCAAGCCGCCGGAGCCCTTCGGACTCTCCGCCGTTGCGGCGATGGGCGTCTTCCCCGCGGCTTTGGCGGGTCTCGCCCTCGCCGCTTTGGGGGACTCCGCTTCGGGAGCAGACGCAAAAGGCGGCTGCGCGGCGGTCCCTCCCGAGTTCGCGAGACGGCGGACCCTGTGCGCCGGCAGAGTGGCGACGACTTCCCAGAGCTGCAGCATGGTGAACGGTTTGGCCAGGTAGCCGTCCATGCCTTCGGCGAGGAAGCGGTCGCGCTCCGCCGGCATGGCGTAGGCCGTGAGCGCGATGATGGGGATGGTCGCAAAACGTTCACCGGACGCGCGGATGCGACGCGTGGCCTGCACGCCATCCATGACGGGCATGTTGATGTCCATGAGCGCCAGGCTGTAGGGCGGCTCCCCCTGATGTTCAGCGCGTTCCAGAGCCTCCAGCGCCTTGGCGCCGTCTTCGGCGATGTGGTGTTCGCAGCCGGCTTCAGTCAACAATTCCCGCATGAGGAACTGGTTGATGGCGTTGTCTTCCACCACGAGCAGACGCAGCTCCCGACACCCTGCCACGGCCTCCGGCCAGGAGGGCGATTCTTCCGGCGGCGGCGTGCGCGGCGCCGCCACGGTGACGGTGAAGGTGGAGCCCTGTCCCTCCTCGCTCTCGAAGAAAATGGCGCCGCCCATCCGCTCCACGATGTTCTTGCAGATGGCGAGGCCGAGTCCCGCGCCGGCGTGGCGCTTGTCGTAAGCAGCGTCGAGTTGAGTGAAGTTCTGGAAGAGCTCGCGCTGACGCGCTTTGGGTATGCCGATGCCGGTATCCTTGACCGCCAGGCGCAGGATTCCTCCCTCCCCCCCGGCCGGATCGTCGGCGTCCTCGTACGTCACACGCACGGAGACGCCGCCATCGTCGGTGAACTTGAGCGCGTTGGCCACGAGGTTGCGCACGACCTGATGGAGCCTCGCCTCGTCCAGGAGGACATACTCCGGCAGCTCGCGCGAGAATTCGACATTCCAGTCCAGACCCTTTTCCTGCACGAGGGGCGCGTAGAACTCCAGACACTGCGCCAAGGATTCCCGCAGGGGAGTGGGCTTGGGCGCAAGCTCCAGCCGTCCTGCTTCGATCTTGGAGATGTCCAGAATATCGTCGATGATGTCCCGCAGCGCCTCGCCGGCGCGTTTCATGGAGCGCGCGTACTCGCGGTTCTTCGGTTTTTCGAGAGTCTTCAACAGCAAGTCCAGCAGCCCCAGCAGACCGTTGAGGGGGGTGCGCAGTTCGTGGCTCATGTTCGCCAGGAACTCGCTTTTGGCTGCATTGGCGCGTTCGGCCTCGCGGATGGCGGTTTGCATCCTGCGTTTGACGAGCTTCTGTTCGGTGATGTCGATGGCCACCCCCACCAGTCCGGCGATGTCCCCGGTCTCGTCGCGGTAGGGGTTTTTCACGGCGAGGAAATCGCGTCGGCCCAGGCGCGTCTCCACCGTCTCCTCGAAGAGCGCTGCGACGCCTGTACGCAGCACTTTGGCGTCGTTGCGCATGCGGGCGCGGCTGCCTCCATTGCAGCAGACTTCCAGTTCGGTCTTGCCTGTGACATCTTCCCCGCGCTTGCCGATGAGCTCCAGGAAGGACTGGCTCAGGCGAGTGATGCGGCCCTCCTTGTCTTTGATGGAGAAGACCACATGACCAGCGTGGTCCATGGCCTCGATGAGCGCCTTGGACTGGAGGAGTTCCTGTTCGAAGACCTTGCGGTCGGTTACGTCCCGGGTCACGCCGACCAGCGCCCACACCGCGCCGTCTTCGTCGCGGACGGCGCGTCGGCTGTCGCTGAACCAGCGATAGACGCCATCCTTGCGCATCCAGCGGTACTCCATGGGCTGAGCGGGCTCTTCGCCGGCGATGACGCCGCCGACATAGCGCCGCACGGATTCCCGGTCGTCCGGGTGGAGACGCTCGAAGGCCTCGTCCCAGGAGAGGTCGCGCAGCTCCTCCAGGCTGAATCCGGAGAGCTCCGCCTGAGAGGGGCTCATGAAGACATAGCGTTGGCTCGCCAAGTCCAGCATATGGACGCCTTCGCGGGAGTGCTCCAACACGAGGCGCAGCCGCTCTTCGCTCTCCTGCAGGGCGTGCCGCATGGCCAGGGGTTCGCCCTCGTCGCTGCAGAACAGGCTCACGGCCGCGATGCGTCCTCCACGACACGCGGCGGGGTAGACGCGCGCCAGACGGCGGTGTTCCCCGTCCGGACGCTGTATGGCATAGGTGAAGCGCTGCTCCTCGCCCGTCTCGAAGACGCGGCGGATGGTCGCCTCGGCAGTGTCGGCCACGCCCATGGAGGCCCAGACCGTCTCGCGGGGGCGTTTGCCCAGAAAATGCGCGGGAGGCTTGCCGGAGAGCTGCTGTACGGAGTTGCAGACGAAGGTGAAACGCAACGCCTCGTCCAGGGTGGCCACGTAGACCTCGGGCGGAGCTTCCCCGACCGCCCGGGGGGACGCTTCGACCGTGCCGGGTTCGCACGCCTCCAGCTCCGTGCAGGGAGAAGCGTGGCTCGGCGTCACTGTGTGCAGCACGCCGGCGATGCGGCCCTCGTCATCGCGCAGGGGGCTCAGGGTGTGGTCGAAAAGGCGCGCGAGGTGGTCGTTCTCGGGTTCGTCGGCCTCACAGAAAGGCAGCTCTGTCAGGCGCTGAGGCGCCCCTTGCAGCGCCTGCTCCACCGCGGCGAGAAAGGTTTCGCGCCCCTCCGCCTTGACGAGTTCGCGCAGGGGGCGCCCCAGGAGGGGAGGGGAGGAGGCTGCGTCCTGCCCACATGGCTGAATCGCCTCGCAACAAGCGTCGTTGGGAATGACGGAGAGCATATCGCCCCAGCCGAGGAGCGTGGGCGCAGGCGACTCCAGCACGGCACGAGTGAGCGCGCGCAAGGCGGGCGGCCACTGGTCGAGCGGTCCCAGGGGCGTCGAAGTCCAATCCCCTGCGCGAATACTCGCGCCCATGGTCCCGCCTCCGACGAGCCAGGATTCTTCGGCATGCAACGACATGTTCCAAGAACCCCCGTCCGGGATTCATCTCATTCACCGGCGACACACCAGCAGCAGCGCGCCTGGCATGTCATGGACGGCCTGCCCCCCGGCGCCGTCCTGCCCCTGTATTCCCGAACAATACGCCTGAAAGGCCCTCCTTCGTACAGGGAGTTTTCGGCGTCCCTTCGAGCTCCATGCCGCGGCGCGGCGGCTTCACCGCCTGAAGAGGTGCGCCAGCACACTGAGGACCACGCTGACGAGGACAGCCGAGGTGATGGGGATGTAGAGCTTCATCCCGGGTTTCTCGATGACGATGTCTCCCGGCAGCCGTCCCAGGGGAAACTTCGCCCACAAGGCGCGCACGGCGGGAAACGCCTCCACGAGCAAGAGGACGCCGCCGACCGCAGCCGTCACGAGACCGATGATGAGCAGCAGTCGCCCCAGATCGTGCATATCCATAAGGCGTCTCCGAACCATGAGCGGGACTGGAGTTGTCAAAAAAAGGGACACGGCCGCATCGCCGGGAAGACGCTCTTCCGGGACCGGCTTCCGGCGTCGGCATGGTAGCACGAGCCGGCCCGTCCATCCAGGCAGGCGCAAGGCTGGCGGCTCTCGATGGCGCTGGACAACCCGCCCCTCCCCAACTACGGTGCGCCGGATGAAGTCTGCACGCGTCATCGGCTTGCGCAGCCGCATCTTCTTGCTGCTGGGCGTGCTGCTGGCGGTGAACCTGGGCGGCGCCCTGGTCACCCTCTGGTATGCGCAACACACCAAGCTGCTCTATTCCCGCACTCTGGAGCGGAGCGCCGACGCCCTTCTCGCCGCCGAGGAGATGCAGTCCGCCCTGCTTTCCCAGCGCGGGTACGTCACCTATTATTTTCTGGATGGCGACCCTCAGTGGCTGGAGCGGTTGCGCAACGCTCAAGAGCGTTTCGAGAAGTGGTGGCGCGCCTGCCTGGACATGGCGGAGGTGGAAGAAGAGCGTCAGTTGCTCTTCGATCTGGACAACGACTACGTGCGCTACACCGCCCGACGCGAGCGCGTCCTGGAGTTCTACCTGGAAGGCTCGCGCGAACAGGGCATGGCCCTCCACGCCGACGTGCGCACCCGCTTCTTCGACGTCCTGGAGCAAAGCGCCTTCTTCAAACGGCTGCAGAAAAACCGCATCTACACGCTGCTGGACGAATACGACGAACGCTCCGCCACGTTGGAGTGGTACGCCTGGATAACCGTACCCACGGCCGCGCTGCTGACTTTGCTGCTGGCGTACACCGTCATGCGGCAAGTGCTGCGGCCCATCCACCACCTCACCACGGCGCTTTCCACACGCATGGAGCAAGCCGACCTGCGCAGCGACGACGACCCTCTGGAAAACGGCGACGAGGTGGCCGCCCTCACCGCCAAGATAGAGCTGCTCCTGCAGGACGTGGGCGCCGTGCGCACCAAGCTGGCCAAGAGCCGGGAAGACCTGGCGCAAGCCGAGAAGATGGCGCTCATCGGCAAGCTGGCTGCGGGCGTGGCCCACAGCGTGCGCAACCCCCTCACTTCCGTGAAGATGCGCCTGTTCACCCTGGAGCGCAGCACCCGCCTGTCTCCAGACGCTCGCGAGGACCTGGACGTCATCTCCGAAGAAATCAACTTCATCGACACCATCCTCAAGAACTTCCTGGAGTTCTCCCGACCGCCCAAGCTGCGGCCGCAGCCCCTTTCCCCCTCCTCGGTGGTGGACCAGTCCCTCCAGCTGTTGCGCCACAAACTGGAGATCATGGACATCCGGGTGCGTCTGCAGCGCGACGAACCCCTGAAGCCCGTGATGGCGGACTCGGACCAGCTCAAGGAGGTCATCGTCAACCTCCTCGTCAACGCCATGGACGCCATGGGCGAAGGCGGCGAAGTGCGCATCCACGAGGAGGAAGGCGTCATCGAGCCCTACGGCCGGGTCGCCATCATCCGCGTCTCGGACACGGGCCCAGGCCTTGCGCCCAGGGTGCGCGCGCAGATCTTCGAGCCGTTCGTCTCCACCAAGGACGACGGGGCCGGCCTGGGCCTCGCCATCGCAAGGCGCATCATCCAGGAACACGGCGGCTGGATACACGCCACTTCCGAACCCGGCCGGGGCGCCACCTTCGTCATCGGGCTGCCCCTTCTGGAGCAATCGTCATGAGCCGGATTCTCATCGTCGACGATGACGCGCAACTGCGCAAGAGTTTCAGCAAGATCCTGAAGGACCGCGGCCACGAGGTGGAGTTGGCGGCCTCCGGCGAACAGTGTCTGGAGCGCGTGGCCAAAGGCGGCGTGGACCTCGTCATCCAGGACGTGCGCCTGCCCGGCATCGACGGCTTGGAGACCTTCCGGCGGCTGCGCGAACTCCCATTGCAGACGACGCCCCTCGTCATCGTGATGACTGCGTACGGCGCCATGGAGACTGCGGTGGAAGCCACCCGGCTGGGCGCCTTCGACTACCTGCTCAAACCCTTCGACATCCCCCAGATTCTCGAGCTCATCGACAAGGCCCTGGACACCATCCGGCGCCAACGTGAAGACGCCGCCGCCACGTCCGCCACGGACGACGCCGAGTCCCCCCCGGAAGACGAAGACGCCGCCATGACGGCCATTCTGGGCAATTCGTCCGCCATGCAGGAAGTCTTCAAGGCCATCGGCCGCGTCGCGCCCACGGACGCCACCGTGCTGGTGCGGGGCGAATCCGGCACGGGCAAGGAGCTGGTGGCCCGCGCCATCTACAAATACAGCTCCCGCGCAAACGGCCCCTTCGCTGTCATCAACTGCGTCGCCATCCCCGAGACCCTGCTGGAGAGCGAGCTCTTCGGGTACGAGAAAGGCGCCTTCACCGGCGCAGCCTCTCGCCGGGTGGGCAAGATCGAGCAAGCGCAGCGCGGCACCATCTTTCTGGACGAGATAGGCGACATGCCTTTGTCCATCCAGGCCAAGCTGCTGCGGCTGCTGCAGGAAAAGCAGATTCAACGCCTGGGCGGCGGGGCGCCCATCCCCGTGGACGTCCGCATCATCGCCGCCACCAACCGGGACCTGGAACAAGCCGTGAAAGCGGGCTCCTTCCGCGAGGACCTCTACTTCCGGCTGGAGGTCGTCAGCATCACCCTGCCCCCCCTGCGTGAGCGTCGGGAGGACATCCCACTGCTGGCGCGCATGCTCATGAGCCGCCAAGCGCGGATGATGGATCTGCCAAACCCCGGCGTCACCGACGACGCGCTGGAGGTTCTGGCCCGCCACGCTTGGCCCGGCAACGTCCGCGAGCTCTCCAATTGCATGCAGAAGGCCGTCATTTTCTCCAAGGGGGCGCCCCTCTCCGCAACGGACGCCGAGCGCGCGCTCCAGCAGTCCGCCGGGGCCATCAACGCGCCGGACCCGCAGCGCTTCCAGGCCATGTTTCGGGAGTGGGCCCGCGAGAGTCTTTTGGCGAGCGACGGCGGCAAGGCTTACGACGACGCCATGGACGCCGCCTCCTCCGCGCTGGTGACCGCCGCCTTGGAGATGACCGAGGGCAACCGCACGCGAGCTGCGCGCCTGCTGGGCGTTTCCCGCCCCACCCTGCTGGCGAAGATCGACAAACACGGCATCTCCATCGGCGCGAAAGTGGCCGCCGGGGGAGATTCCGGAGCCTCCCGATAACCCCGTCCCCCACTGCGGCTGCGCCTGCCGCGTGCGTCAGGCGTCTCCCTGTTGCCGTCACGCCGCGCAGGATTGGCGCCTACTCGCGGTCAACACCCCGGGATTTCTGCGGATGGCGGGTTCGCTCCCGGCATGCGCGGCGGGCTGAAATTCCCGTTTCCCATCCAGGCGAGGGCGTGGTAGCGTCTATGCGCATTCCGAACTATCCCAGCGCCATGCGAGGCGAACGGAGGAGCGCCGGGACGAACCCGGCGACCTCTCCAGAGCCCCCAGACGCGCCGCCGCTGCATCGTCCGCTTGCGCACGCCGCAACGCTCCCGGCCGCGATGGCGACGGGAGACCCCGAGGGAACACGGAGGCTCGAACTCATGGAACACAGCACACACGCAGCAGTCGAGGGAACGCGCCAGCCGCGCGCACGCGCGGGAGAGAGGCGATGACGAAAAGCGCCATGACCGCGACCCTGACCAGGAAAATCAGCTTGCTGCTGGTCCTGGCTTCGCTCACGCCGCTTCTGGTGGTGGGCGGCCTCTTTGCGCACATCTTCCACACCTCCTACCACGACAAGACTCTGGCGCACATCCGGGAGGTGGTCAGCAAGCACCGTCAGTCCGTGGACACTTATCTGGAGGAACGCCTCTCCACCATCCAGGCGCTGATGAACTCCTTCGACAAGGCGGAGCTGGCCTCCTCCGAGCGGCTCACGGAGCTGCTCTACGTGCTCCAGTCACAGTACGGCCGCGTCTTCGTGGACCTGGGTCTGGTGACCGAGACCGGCGAGCAGGTCGCCTACGGCGGACCCTTCCCCCTGGACGAGGCGGACTACGCCGAAGCGGAGTGGTTCCAACGCGCCATGGAGGGGGAGAGCTACATCTCGGATGTGTTCATGGGCATCCGCAACCAGCCCCACTTCATCGTGGCGGCCATGCAGCAGTACAACGGGGAACGCTACATCCTGCGGGCCACCATCGACTTCGAAGCATTCACCCGGCTGGTGGAGAACATCCACATCGGCAAGACGGGGCACGCCTTCATCATCAACACTCAAGGCGAATTCCAGACTCAGCCTCGCGGCGACATCGGCGACTGCACGGACCGGCTGCTACGGCTGGCCGACGCCGCCTTCGCCGAAGGACCGGCCAGCGGCGGCCGCCTGGTGGTGACCGAAGCCAACGCCTGCGACGCGGACAAACCCGCCGTCTTCGTGTTCGCCACGCTCAAGCAGGGTTCCTGGATCATGGTGTACGAGCAATACGCCTCCGACGCCTTCTCGGATCTCTATCACGCACGGGTGGTGGTGGTCTCCACCTTGCTGGTTGGCGCGCTGGGCATCATCCTCACGGCGTTCATCCTCACCAAGCGTGTGGTGGCGTACATCGCCCGGCTGGACCGCGACAAGGAAAAGATGAACGAACAGGTGGTGCACGCCTCCAAGATGGCTTCCCTGGGCGAGATGGCTGCAGGCATCGCCCATGAGATCAACAACCCCGTGGCTGTCATGGTGGAGGAAGCCGGCTGGGTGCAGGACCTGCTGGAGGACGTCGAATCCGGCGCCTGCGACATGGACAGAGAGGAGATCCAGCGCGCACTCGCCCAGATCAAGACCCAGGGCTCGCGGTGCAAAGGCATCACCCAGAAGCTGCTCTCCTTCGCCCGCACCAGCGACACGGACCGCTGCGCTCTGGACGTGAACGCCCTGGTGGAAGAGTCCGTGAGCCTGGTGGCTTCCAAAGCGCGGTTCGCCAACGTTCAGCTGGTCACCCGGCTGGCGGCGCGCGCGCCCTATGTGGCGGCCTCCGTCACGGAGATGCAGCAAGTGCTGCTCAACCTCATCAACAACAGCCTGGATGCTCTGGAAGGCAAAGCCGGGGAGGTGGTCGTGGCCACCCGGCAAGTTGGCGCAATGGTGGAGATCGAGGTGCGCGACACCGGCTCCGGCATCCCCGAAGCTGTCATCGACAAGATCTTCGACCCCTTCTTCACCACCAAACCCGTAGGCAAAGGCACCGGCCTCGGCCTTGCGGTCTGTTACGGCATCATCAAGACGCTCGGCGGGGACATCCGGGTGAAGAGCGTCTCCGGCGAAGGCGCCACCATCACCGTTGCCCTGCCGCAGGCGGAGGAACACCCCGTGCGGCTGCCCGTCTGCGCCGACACCCCCCAAGGAAAACCCTCATGAACGCGACCGCGCCCATCCGAATGCTGCTCGTGGACGACGAAGAACACTTCGTGGACGTGGTGAGCAAACGGCTTACCCGGCGCGGCCTGGACGTCACCACCGCCACCTCCGGCGGCGAAGCCCTGCGGCTTTTGCGGGGGCATGTGTTCGATGTCATGGTCCTGGACCTGAAAATGGAGGACCTGAGCGGCTTGGACGTCCTCAAGATGGTGCGCATCATGACGCCGGAGCTGCCTGTCATCATGCTCACCGGACACGGCTCCGAGCAGGCCGCCCAGGAAGGCGTCACCCTCGGCGCAAGCGACTATCTCATGAAACCCTGCGACCTGGACACCCTGCTGGAGAAGATCACCAAGGTCGTGGATCGCAAGGAGCGCAACAATGAGCTTTAACGTCCTCATCATCGATGACGAAACAGCCTTCGCCGCCGTCCTCGAAAAACGACTCGCCAAGCGGGGGCTCTCCCTGCGCGTGGCGCATGACGGCGAAGCCGGCGTGGAAATCCTGAAAGAGTGGCCCGCCGAAGTGGTGGTGCTGGACATGCGCATGCCCGGCATGGACGGCGTGGCCACCCTGGACGTCATCAAACGCATCCGGCCCGATGTGGAAGTCATCTTCCTCACCGGCCACGTGGACTGCGACGCCGCCCTCGCCGGACTGGACAAAGGCGCCTTCGACTACTGCCTCAAACCCATCGACATCGACACCCTCTATGACAAGATCATGGACGCGCACACCCGCAAGTCCCTGCGCGACTGAACCCACACCTCACGCCGACCCGCTCCGGGAGCCCCTCCGCAGACGCCCGCTTCCACACCCTGCGCCCTCCGTGTTCGACCCGGCGGCTCGTGCGGATCGCGATCCGAGCCCTCCCCGAAGGAGACGACGCCGCGGCCGCCGCGCCCAGCCAACCTTCGCCAACCTTCGCGGAAACGCGCTCAAACGATTGACGACAGCGTCTCCATGATCAACAACTATGAAGAGACCCTCGCCCGACGCCGATCCGGTCGGAGGTTCGGCTGCCGCAGCAGCCGCAAGCTGTGGAGTCCACGCAGCTTCCGCAGGCTTCCCCCACGGCTCGCGCGACGGCCAGAGAGACGGCCAGAGAGGCGGCGCAACGCCTTCCGCGAGGACCGGACGACCGGGCCGCGGCAGGCGCCGCGCACCGGACCCGTCACGCACCCGGGACGCGTCAATCCGGACCTGCCGTGACGACCGGAGCGAGTCTTCCGCAACGCTGGAGCGACAAATCCCCGAGCCCGGCCTCGCCACTGCAACGCGCAGGCGACGGTCCCCGGCCGAGGCTGCACCCTCAAACCACGTCGGGATGACGCCATGCAAGGCTTGAAGGACCTCTTCCGCACCATGGCCCGCGTACTGGGCCGCGACGAACCGCGCGCCGACAAGACGGACGCCGCCGACACCCAGGCCGTGGCGCCTTTGCGCCAGTCCTTCAAGGTCCGCCACCACAATTTCAAGCTCCTCCTGGCTGGCAACAACGAAGCCATGGAAGCCATCAGCCGGCTGGAAGAGCTCGCCCGCGGCGCCGAGCCCTTCGGGGAACACACGCTGCGCGCGCAAGTCTCCCACGTCGTCACCCTGGCCTACCGCGCCATCAAGCGCTTGGAAGCCGTGACGGAATCGCCCCAGCCTCACCTCGCAGAACGGTTCCATGACATCAAAGGCGAACTCGACGAGTTGATGAGACGACCGGAGCCCCGCCGCGACGGGCCCCTGGTGTTGGACCTCCTCGACCTCTCCAAGCAGGACGTGGACCTGGCCGGCCCCAAGATGGCCCGTCTCGGCGAAGCCGCCCGCGTGCTGGAGACCCCGGCCCCCCCCGGGTTCGTGGTCACCGTGTCCGGGTTCGAGACGTTCATGGCGCAGGATGGCCTGGGCGAGGAGATACGTCGTCGCATCCAGGCCCGCGGCGGCGAGCTTGCCGCACGCATGCAGCTGGCGCAGGAGCTGCAATCGCTCATCATCCAAACGCCTCTGCCCCCGCCCCTGCGCGAGGCCATCATGGCAGCGTACGAAGATCTCGCCACACGCATGGGCCGCCGGCCGCGGCTGGCGGTGCGCTCCAGCGCGCTGGGCGAAGACTCCGTGGGCGCCTCCTTCGCCGGGCAATTCCGCACCGCCGTCAACGTCAGCCCGGAGTCCCTGCCGCACGTCTACCGGGAGATCGTCGCCTCGGCTTACAGCCTGGAAGCGCTCAGCTACCGACTCACCAAGGGCGTCCCCGACGAAAGCGCGGCCATGGCTGTCGGCGTCCTGGCCATGCTGGCGCCCCAAGCCGGGGGCGTGGCCTACTCCCGCGACCCTCTGGGCCTGCGCAACGACGCCGTGCTCGTCTACAGCTGCTTCGGCTTGCCCAAGCAGATGGTGGACGGCGCCGACGCCGTGGACTTCTTCGCCATCGGCCGCGAGCACGATCTGGTGCTGGAACACGACATCGGCCTCAAGACCAGACGCACCGTGTGCCTGCCCGAAGAAGGCGTCTGCAAGGAAGAGCTGACGCCCGAGCTGGCGGACCAGTCCTCCATAGACGCCAAGACAGCGCAAACCATCGCGCATCTGGCCCTCGACCTGGAACGCCACTTCGGCGAACCCCAGGACATGGAGTGGGCGCTGAACGATGACGGTCGCGTCTTCATCTTGCAGACGCGACCGCTCCTGACCACCATGCGCAGGACGATCCGCACGCGCGACCTCGTTGCGGAGACGGAAGCCGATCCCCGGGAAATCGCCCGCGGCGTGACGGCTTCCGGCGGCGCCGCCGCCGGCCCCGTACACCACCTGCGCAGGGAAGCGGACATGCTCACCATGCCCGCGGACGCCATCCTCGTCACCCAACGGCCCTTGCCGCGTTTCGCGCCGGCGCTGGTGAACGCCGCTGCCCTCGTGGCCGAGGAAGGCGGCCCTGCCGGCCACTTGGCGAGCGTGGCCCGGGAAATGGGCAAACCCGCGCTCTTCAGCGTGGTGGACGCCTTGAACCGGCTGGAACAGGGCGCACTCGTCACTGTGGATGCGGACGCCATGATGATCCTGGAAGGCCGCGCCGAAGATCACTTGGACGAACACCCTGCCGGCCCCGGTCTCATGCACGGCGCCCCCGTCCACGAACGGCTTATGAAAGCCCTGCCGCACATCGCAAGCCTCACCCTGCTGGATCCCCAGTCCGGGGATTTCAACGCCGTCAACTGCCGGACACTCCACGACATCTTTCGCTATTGCCACGAGACGGCGCTGCTCGCCATGTTCGACTTCGGCAAGGACAACCCCTTCCCGGACCGCGCCGCCAAGCTGCTCTTCGGGGGCAAAAGCTCCCAGTTCAAGGTCATCGACCTGGAGGACGCGTTCCAAGGCCGCAAGCAAGGCGACGTCATCGCCGTGGAAGACATCGATTCCCCCCCGTTCCAGGCTTTCTGGGAAGGGATGATGCGCAAACCCTGGGCCGGTCCCCCGGCGGTGCGTGGTCGCGGTCTTGCCGCGATCTTCCACGAAGCCATGATGAATCCCGGCTTGGAGACTTCCCAGCCCTCCCCCTACGCCGCGCAGAACTACTTCATGGTCGCGCGTGACTTTTTGAGCGGTCAGTCGCGGTTCGGGTTCCACTTCGCTTCCGTGGAGGCCCTGGTGGGCCGACGTTCTCGCGAGAACTACGTGAGCTTCCAGTTCAAAGGCGGCGCCGCCAACGAACGCCGCCGGGAAGCCCGCGCCGCGATGATCGGGGCGCTGCTCGAAGACCTGGGCTTCGAGGTGAAGCGCACCTTGGACGCATTGAAAGCCCGCGTGGACAACCAGGACGCCGATTTCATGACGAACCGGCTGGTGGCGCTGGGCCACTTGACCATGCACACCCGACAGCTCGACATGGTCATGGGCGACCCGGCCCTCGCCAGCGCGTACCGGCGCCAGCTCGCCGAGGAACTTGCGGCGATCCAGCCCTCACTCGCGGAGGCCTTCCGCCGCGATGTCTGGGCCAACGGCGGCCTTGCCGCCGAGCAGGACGCGTCCGGATCCCCACACGCTGCGGAACCTGCGGGAGCCGGGGAGTCTGCGGGAGTCGGGGGAGCTGGGGAATCGAAAGACGCCGTCCCGCCGGTCGGCGCGAAGGATCGTTCGTGAAGAAATCCAGGCCAAGCCTCGGCTTC
This sequence comes from uncultured Desulfovibrionaceae bacterium, assembly GCA_964455395.1. Lineage (GTDB taxonomy): Bacteria > Desulfobacterota > Desulfovibrionia > Desulfovibrionales > Desulfovibrionaceae > CAYVWB01. Next base: position 10,365 of record CAYVWB010000051.1, on the reverse strand, counting down.
CCTTGCGCCATGGTTATGGGGTATGCTGCCGCCGGATCACAAGGAAGCCCTCCCGCGGCGCCTCCATTGGCGCCCTCCGCTGCAGCAGGATCCTTCTCATGACCCGACACGTCATCACTGCAAAACACGCTCCGGAAGCGACGCCGCGCAGCTTCGCCGTAAGCCGCTGGGTGGGCTTCGCCGCCGTGGCGCTGCCCCTGGTGGCCGTGCTGGCTTCGGCCTGGCTCGGGCTGGACGCTCTGGTGGCGCAACGCCGCGCCGATCAGCAGGAGATCCTCGCGGCTCGGGCGGACGCCGTGGCGGCGCGCACTCAAGCGCTGCTGCGTATGCGGCTGGACACATTGGAGACGGCCGCCGCTCACAACGCGGACTCTCTCGCGCGGCTGGACGCCCGCGCCGCACCCCTTGAGGCCTTGCGCGACTACGGCGTCTACACGCCACGGGGACAAGCGCTGCACGACGCTTCCACCAACGCCTCCCCCGACGCCGACCCGCCGCGAGTCTCCATCGCCCGCGCGCAAGCCATCCGCCAGGCCGCGGCCTCGGGCGCAAGCGTGCTCGCTGCAACCACCGCCGGGAGCGACGACGCCGGCCTCATCCTGCTGCTCGCTGCAGCGGATCACCTCGCCGATCCGGCGCGTGTGGCCGTGGCCGAGACTACCCCGACACAGCTGCTGCGCGCCGCCTCCCGAGAGAACGACGCCACGGGAAGCGGGAGTAGCGCGGAGACTTCGGGCGCCGCCGCACAACAGCGCCTCGCCCTGGCGCTCTTCGATGCGGACTTCCAGCCCCTCGCACCGGCGGCATGGCCCGCATGGGCAGCCAACGCTCCCCGGGCCGTGGAGGGCGTCTCCCGCTTCGACAGCCCCCATGGCGAAGCCTACGCCGCCTTCCGCCGCGTGGAGGGATACCCCCTCGCCGTGGGGCTTGCGCAACGAACGCCCAGCGCGTGGTCCATTCTCATCAGAAACGCCCCCGGCCTGCTCATCGGGACGGCGCTCTGCGTGGCGCTGGTGGTGGCGGGCTCCATAATGTTGGGGTCGCTGGCGCTGCGCCGGCTGGCTCATGCGGAAAAGAAACGCGAGCTCGCCTTCCGGGAAATGGAGCACATGCAGAAACTCTCTTCCATCGGCCGACTCGCCGCCGGCGTGGCGCACGAGATCAACAACCCCCTCGCCATCATCGGAGAAAAAGCCGGTCTGCTCAAGGATTTGGCAAGCGTCGCCAAGGACACGCCCAAGGCGGAGCGTTTCATCACCCTGTCGGACTCCATCCTCCAAGCCGTGGGCCGCTGTCGCGCGGTCACGCATCGTCTGCTCGGATTCGCCCGGCGCATGGAAGTGCGCACCATGGAGCTGGATCTGAACGAAGTCTTGCGGGAGACCCTGGGCTTTCTGGAGCGCGAAGCCATGCATCGGGGTGTGACGCTGGACCTCTCGCTGGAGGCGGACCTGCCCCCCATCGAAAGCGATCGGGGTCAGCTGCAGCAGGTGTTTCTGAATATCCTGAACAACGCCATGGCCGCCGTGCGCGACGGCGGCGCCATCGCCGTGGCCACCAGCCGGGAAGAACAGGGCGTGGTCGTCGCCATCGAGGACGACGGCGTGGGCATGTCCCGCGAGACGCTCAACCACATTTTCGAGCCGTTCTTCAGCACCAAAGGGGACAAAGGCACCGGCCTCGGTCTTTCCATCACGTACGGCATCGTGAACAAGCTGGGCGGCTCCATCGAGGTGGCCAGCGAGCTTGGCGAAGGCTCCCGGTTCACCATCCATCTGCCCTTGCGCGCTCCCGGCGTGGGCGTAGCAGGCGCCACGGAGATTGCGCATGGATGACGCATCCCGCCCCCCGACCGCTACGGAAGGTCTGGAACTGTTGGCCATCAGCCGCGGCCTGGCCGCCCAGAGTCACGAGTTGAACAACGTGCTCGCCATCATCGGGGAAGCCGCCGGCTTGGCCGAGGACCTCCTGGACATGGCCGCCGCCGACCCGGAGAAAGCCGCCGCTGCTCTGGAGCGCGCCGCAAAATCCCTCGGCTCCATCCAGAAACAGGTGGCCCGGGGCCATGGTCTCGCCACGGATCTCAATCAGCTTGCGCACCTGCCGGACAACCGCGCCGAGCACCCCGGCGCCCTCGTGAGTCGGGAGATGGACATGGCCGCCCTCGCCGCCCTTGCTGCGCGTTTCATGACGCGTCCCGCCAGCCAGGCGCAGATCGCCATCGCCGTCGTCACTGCCGGCCCCCTCCCCGCGCAAGGCGACCCCGCCGCCGTGCAAGCCGCCCTGCTGGCCATGCTGCGGTGGCTGCTGACCGTGTGCGCCGCCGGCGAGACACTGGAGCTGACCGATGACCAGGCGCCCGGCCTGACCGTGCGGACCGCCGCCCCCCTGCCGCCCCCACACGAAGCGCCGGCCGAAACCGCCGCCTTGCTGGCGCGCGCCGGCCTGGTGTTGCGCGCAGACAATGGGCGCCTGCTCGTCACAACCCAAGGAGCGAGTCGATGAGTTCCCTGCGCATTTTGCTGGTGGACGACGAAGCCGACTTCGTGGAAACGCTCGCCGAGCGCTTGGAGTTGCGCGACTTCCAACCCACCGTGGCCAAGGATGGCGAAACCGCCTTGGCCAAACTGGAGGATGCGGCCCCGGATGTCGTCGTTCTGGACCTGAAGATGCCGGGCATGAGCGGTCTTGAGACTTTGCGCAAGATCCTGGAGCGGCGCCCCCAACAAGCGGTCGTCATGCTCACGGGGCACGGCTCCGACCAGGAGCGCGACGAAGCCCTGGCCATCGGCGCCAAGGACTATCTGCAGAAACCAATCGATTTGGCGGCGCTCACCTCGCTGCTTGAAAAACTGGCGGCTGGGGGGTAAGCCGGACCATTCGTGCAACAGGTCAACACAGGGGCGAGCCGCCGTACGCCCCGGATAACGGAGGAGGATGGCATGGAAAAATCGATCCAAGTGCTGCTGGTGGATGACGAACAGGAATTCCTGGACGGCGTGAGCGAACGCATGAAACTCAAGGGCTTCGAGCCTGTCATGGTCAACAGCGGCGAAGAAGCCCTGGAAAAGGCCAAGACCATGACGTTCGACGCCGCCGTGGTGGACCTCAAGATGCCCGGCATGGACGGCCTGGTGACCATCACCAAACTCAAGGAGATCCAGCCCAACCTGAAAACCGTGCTGCTCACTGGCTTCGGCGACGCCAAAGTCAAGGAAGCCACGGAAGGGCTGGAGTCCGCCTACTTCGAAAAAAGTGAAATGGGCGGCTTCTGGGGTTTCATCAAGAGCTTGCCGGACATGCTGGAAAACTCCATGGCCAGCGCCGGCCTCGCCGAAGAAGGCGACCGGGAAAGCGCCGAACGGATGATGAAGAAGAAGTAAAGCGACATGGCCTTGCCTGTCCGACGTGTCGCGGCGCGCTCCACCCTCACCTCCTGCGCGCCGTGACGCCTCGGGCGTCGCCCACGGAACCGCTTCAGATCAATGCCCGACTCCACTCGCCGCGACAATGGCGCCCCCCCGCGCAAATCCCAAGCGCCGACGCCGAAGCACGCCCCCTCGCGCGTGGTCCTCGCCGAACGCGCACGCCACGTCCGCACCTTGCTGGCGCGCGAGCTCGCCCGCGACGGCCATCACGTCATCGCCGCTGCGTCCGCCAAAGAGCTCTTCGCCGCCCTTGCGCAGGGCGGGGCCGACGCCCCACGGCCTGTGGTGCTGCTGGATCCGGAACTCCCCGGCCTGGACGACGCCGCAGCCACGGCGCGGTTGCGCGCGGCCCTGCGCGGCGCCCCCCTTGTGGTCCACAGCTTCGGCGGCGCGGTCCATGCGCCTCTGGCCGAATTGACCATCGCGACCTTGAACAAAGATGGCGACATCGAAGCGCTGCGGGCCTTGCTCAAAAGCGAACTCATCCGCGCACGCCACGCTTGAGCGGCGCCTCTGCGCGCCCTGCCAGAGCCTGTCACCCGTCGCACCCGGCCTCGCAACGCACGCGAAACGCTTCGCGCAGAGGGCCGTCACGACGCCGCCCCAGCCATGTGAACGGCCGGAGGATGAGCCTCGCCACCCCGTCCGACGCGATGCGCCCTGCCGCTGCGCTAGCCTTTCACGCGACCGTACACATCCTCGAAACGCACGATGTCGTCCTCGCCCAGATAAGCGCCCGTCTGGACCTCGATGAGCTCCAGAGGGATGCGGCCCGGGTTCTCCAGCCGGTGGCGCGCGCCAAGGGGAATGTAGATGGACTGGTCTTCCTTGAGGATCAGCTCCTCGTCGTCGCGGATGACCTTGGCTGTGCCGCTGACCACCACCCAGTGCTCCGAGCGGTGGTGGTGCATCTGCAAGGAGAGCGCCGCGCCGGGCTTCACGGTGATGCGCTTGACTTGGTAACGAGTGGCGTGGTCGATGGACTCGTAGTCGCCCCAAGGTCGGTAGACCCGGCTGTGCGCCGTGGCCTCCTCGCGGCCATCGGCTTTCAGACGCGAGACGATCTTCTTGACGTCCTGCACCCGATCCATGCTGGCGATGAGCACGGCGTCCGAGGTCTCCACCGCCACTATATTGTCCACCCCCACGGCAGCCAGCAGGCGATGGTCGGAGCGCAGATAGCTGTTGGAAACATCCTCCGTGATCACGTCCCCGACAGCGGCGGTGTTGGCGGCGTCGCGCGGGGCGGCCTGGTGCAGGGCGCTGAAGGAGCCCAGGTCGCTCCAGCCGGCGTGCAAGGGGATGACCACTGCGCGGTCCACCTTCTCCATGATGGCGTAATCGATGGATTCATCGCGACAAGCGGCGAAAGCCTCGGCGTCCAGCCGCACGAAGTCCAGGTCCGTGGCTTCGGCCTTGAACGCGGCGCGGCAGGCGTCCAGGATGTCGGGCGCGTGACGAGCCAGCTCGTCGAGATAGCGGGAAGCCTGGAACAAGAACATGCCGCTGTTCCAGAAGTAGCCGCCTTCTTCCAGGAAGCGTTGCGCCGTGGGTTCGTCCGGCTTCTCCACGAAACGCTCCACCACGGCGGCGTTCCCACCCAGGGAGGCGCCCGCTTTGATGTAGCCATAGCCTGTCTCGGGTCGGTCGGGGTTGATGCCGAAGGTGATGATCTCACCGGCGCGCGCCAGGGGCAGGGCGCTCTCCACGGCGTCGCGGAAGGGTTGTTCCTCGAAGAAGACGTGGTCCGCCGGCAGCACGAGCAGGACGGGATCGTCGCCTTCGCTCACGGCGTGCAAAGCCGCCACGGCGATGGCCGGCGCCGTGTTGCGGCCCACGGGCTCCAGCACGATGGCGCGCGGCGTGACGGCTTGTCGGCGCATCTGTTCCGCCACCATGAACCGGTGCTCCTCGTTGCAGAGCAAAAGCGGCGGCTGCTGTTCGAGGCCCTTCAGCCGGGCGATGGTCTGCTGCAGCATGGTCAGTTCGCCGGCCAGCGGCAGGAGCTGTTTGGGATAGAGGTCGCGGGAAAGCGGCCACAGGCGTGTGCCGCGGCCGCCGCAGAGGATGACAGGAAGGAGCATGCAATCCCTCGTGGTGAAGGTCTGGGGAACTTGGGCTGAACCTGCTCGAAGCCCGCAGGCGCTGCTGTCGCACGGACGGGCCTCCCCTCTCGAGGCGTCGGGGGAGTGGTCCGGGATGTGTACGGCGAATGGTCGCCGGGGGTCAACCCTCAGCCGGCGGCGTGTGGCCGGCGGTCGCCGTCCGGCTCAGCTCTCGCTCAGCTTTCGCCCAGCTTTCGCTCGGCTTTCGCCCGGCTTTCACGTTGTTCCCAACGCCAGGCCGTTTCGAGAATTTCATGAATGTCCGCATGCTTGGGCGACCATCCGAGCTCCGCGCGGATCTTGGCGGCGTTGCCGACCAGTCGCGGCGGGTCGCCGTGGCGGCGTTCGCCCATGACGCAGGGGACGCGCTCCCCCGTGACAGCCTCGGCTGCGGCGATGAGCTCCCTCACGGAGAAGCCTTGCTCGTTGCCCAGGTTGAAGGCTTGGCTTGCGCCGCCGGTCTCCAGGTAATCCATGGCGAGCAGGTGCGCTTCGGCGAGGTCCGAGACGTGAATATAGTCGCGGATGCAGGAGCCGTCCGGGGTGTCGTAATCCGTGCCGAAGACGCAGATGGGCTTTTCCGGCGTGCGGATGGCCTTGAGCGTGAGCGGGATGAGGTGCGTCTCCGGGTCGTGGCGTTCGCCCACACGGGCTTCGGGGTCGGCGCCAGCGGCGTTGAAGTAGCGCAAACAGACGGAACGCAGGCCGTAGGCGCGGTCGTAGTCCGCGAGAATATCCTCCACCATGCGTTTGGACTGGCCGTAGGGGTTCACCGGCGCGCGGGGGTGGTCTTCCGTCAGGGGGAGGCGCTGGGGCTCCCCGTAGACGGCGCAGGTGGATGAAAAGATGAAAGTCCGGACCTCGAATTCCTGCATGACGCGTAAAAGATTCAGCGTGGCGCAAACGTTGTTTTCGTAATATTTCGATGGGTTGACGACAGACTCGCCCACATAGGCGTACGCGGCGAAGTGCATGACGCAGCGGATGGGAAAACGTCGGAAGACGAGCCGCAGCTGTTCGATGTCGGCAAGATCCGCCAGGACGAACTCGCCGTGCTGGACGAACTCGCGGTGGCCGTAGACCAGGTTGTCCACCACCAGGGTGGGCGCGCCTCGTGCAGCGAGGGCCAGGTTGGCGTGCGCGCCGATGTAGCCGGCGCCGCCGGTAATGAGCACACGGGGGACTTGGGAGCGCATGCGCGGAAGTATGCCGTCTTTCGGGGGGATGTCAACGCGCGGCTTGCGACGCCTCCGGTGCGCCCTCACCCCGCCAGCAGCGCCCGCGCCCGGGGTTTGATGACCGCCTTGTAGTCGCGCAGGGCCGCAGCGATGGCGTCGTCCATGTCCAGATACTGATACGAGCCCAGCCGGCCCCCGGCGACGAGTTCCGGATGACGCGCGACCTCGGCCTGGTACGCCGCCAGAACGGCTTGGTCCGCCGGCGTGTTGACAGGGTAGTAGGGCTCGTCCGTGGGCGAGGCCTCCACGGAGTATTCGCGGGTGATGGTCGTCTTGTCCGTCGGATATGTTGTCCGCTCGGGATGGTAGTGGCGGAATTCGTGGATGCGTGTGAAGGGGACGCTCGTCTCGGCGTAGTTCATCACGGCCGTGCCCTGGAAGTCGCCTGTGGGGACGGTTTCGTGCTCGAAACGCAGGGAGCGGTACCCCAACCGGCCGTGGCGGTAGTCGAAGAGGCGGTCGATGGGCCCGGTGAAGACCACCAGCCGCCGTGCGGGCAGCAGGTCGCGGATATCGAAATAATCCACCCCCAACCGTATATGAACGCCGGGATGCGCCAGCAGACGGGTGAAGAGCGTGGTGTAGCCCTCCAGGGGGATGCCTTGCCAGGGGTCGTCGAAGTAGCCCCAGTCGTAGTTGAATCGCGCCGGGATGCGCTGGATGATGGAGGCGGGCAGCTCCCGCAGGTCCGTGCGCCACTGCTTGGTGGTGTAGCCTTGCACGAAGGCTTCGTAGAGGGGCCTGCCCATGAGGGAAATGGCCTGCTCCTCCAGGTTCGTGGGGTTCGCCACGGCGTCCGCGGCGGCTTGTGCGGCGATGAACGCCCGCGCTTCGTCCGGGGTCATGTCCTTCCCGAAGAAAGCGTTGATGGTCATGAGGTTGATGGGAATGTGGTAGACCTTGCCCCGGTGGCGGGAGAGCACCTTGTGCCGGTACGTGTTGAAGGCCGTGAACCGCGTGACATAACGCCACACGGCTTCGTCGTGCGTATGAAAGATGTGCGAACCGTAGACATGCCGTTCAACGCCCGTGTCCGCGTCGGGTTCGCTGTAGGCGTTGCCGCCGATGTGACGGCGCCTGTCGATGACGAGCACCTGCGCGCCGAGGTCCTCGGCCAGGCGCTCGGCCGTCACTGCGCCGTAGAAGCCGCAGCCCACTACCAGCAGGGTCGCATCCGCAAAATCCATGATCGTGCTCCCTCACCCCTGTGCGAATTCGTCTTCCGGACGGTTGTGGATATGTCGCGCAGGCGCGCAGCCTCATTTGGGCCGCAACAACCCGTGGCGAACCTCGTCGGCGCCTTCGCGGGCCATCACCTGCGCAGCCATCGCCTGGTACCGCGTATTGAGCGCCTTGAACCGCGCCACGGCCTTGGCGAACTCCCGCCCCCGCGCCTCCATGCGCCGGTCCAGCTCGGTCACGGCCGCCGCGTACAAGGCCATGTCCAGGGCGTTGCGCTCCCGGATGAATGCCTTGTCTTCCGCCGTGGGCTGCGGACGGTCCGGAGCGGCTCGGCGGACACGGACGTTCTGCGGCTCGTAGAGAATGTGTTCGAGACCCAGAGCTTGGCGCAGAAGCACGAGGCTCTCATCGAAGCGCGCCACCGTCCCGAAACAGACGAAACGCTCGAAGAGGTTTTCCAGCGCAGCTTCAAGACGGGCTTCGGGAGTCTCCGCCGCGACGCCGCAGAGGGAGTGCGTCATCAGGTTGCGGGCGCGGCGGGCGAACTCCGGTCGTTCGCCGGCGGCGTAGTCGCGCAGGGTGACGCCCTCGCGCGTCATGAATTCGTAGAGGTGGTGCTCTGGCCAGCGCATGAGGAATTCGTATTCGGAGATGACGCGCTCCACGGGGTCCCGCAGGAAGGTGAAGACGCCGAACCGGCTGGTGAGCACGTGGAAGTCCGCCACGAAGAGGTGGCCCTGGACCAGCTGCAGACGGCTGTAGGCCTGCTCGTCCATGCCCTCGAAGGCCGCAGCGCTTTCGCGGTCGTAGACGCGTACGGTCGCCTCGGGCGGATAGTTGGCGGCGAGCACGGCGTTCAGCGTGGTCCCGGCGGTCTTGGGAATATGCAGAAAAAGGGCGGGTCGCACCGGCGCGTGCTCCTTGGTGAGGCCTTTCGCCACCACTACCAAGGTTCCGTGCGGCCGTCACCCCCGGCGGCCCATGGCCCCCGAGACGCCGTGATCGGACGCGGCGAGATTGGACGCGGCCGCGCTTTTTCCGTATTGTCCCCGATGCTGGACGACGTCTCACGCCGGCGTTGCGCATGTGGCGCCCTCCCCAACGCTTCATCCTGCAGCACGGCAACCGCCACTCCCCCCTCAGCCCCGGTAATCCATGGTCGCATACGCAGAACGATACGCCGAACGCTTCAGGCCCCGCAATGCGCCGCCGCCCCCGGGCGGCTACCCGGCCCGGCTGGGACAAAGCGCTCAGGACCCCTATTTGAAGGAAGGCCGCCACCCAACGCCCGCAGACGGTGATCCGTACTGGTCGCCCAGCGTCATCACCCAGACGTGGCGCATGGCGGAAACCGGCGCCATCCCCATCTCCGGCTCCGGCTACGGCGGGGACTTCGCCGGCGTCGGCTACGACGCGCTCTGGCTGGACATGAGCGAGATCGTCCGCCCCACCCGCGATGGCATCCTGGGCCGCGAGCACATCGCCACCGCCGTGGACGTGGGCCGACTGCCCGCAGCGCTGCGCTTCGATGACGGCCGCCCCGCCTGGGACGAGGGCCCCTGCTTCACCATCCCGGCGCCGTTCTTCTTCGACTGCTCCCGCAGCTCCGTCACCACTGTCATGCATGGCGTGCTGGCCGCCGCCCACGAGCTGGGCCTGGCCGCCATTCTGCCGCCCACCTTCGACCTCGCCGCCATCGCGCGCTCGCCCCACGCCCAAGCCGCCGCCCCCGTCATCTGCTCCCCGGCGGCGCTGGTCCACGCGGACCGCTGCTCCATGCTCGTGCTCGACGCCCCCTTCGACGCCTTGCCCACGCTCCTGGACGCCGCCCGCGCGCACTGCCCCGGCGCCGTGCTGTGCGCGCGGCTCGCCGGGCCGGATCTGGATGTCGACCGCGTGCTCGCTCTGGTGCGTGCAGGCGTTCACTGCGTGGAGCTCAACTGCGACCACCACGGCGTGGCCCACGACGTCCCCGCACCCACCTTCCTGCGCACCCTCCACGAAAGGCTAGCGCAGGCGGGCGTGCGGCGTCGCGTCACGCTGCTCGTTTCCGGGGGGATGGCTCTGCCGGAACACGCCGCCAAGGCCATGGCCTGCGGCGCAGACGCCGTCCTGCTGGGCCGCGTGCTGGAGATCGCCGCCGGCGGCGCGCTCTGGGCCGAAATCGCACAGCCCGCCGACACGCGCGCCGCGTTGGATGTGGACTGGACGCGCGACCGCATGATCAACCTCGCCACCGCCTGGCGGGATCAGTTGCTGGAGGTGCTGGGCGCCATGGGTCTTTCCGATGTGCGGCGCCTCAGCGGCGAGAGCGGCCGACTCATCGACAACGCCGTGGAACGGCTCGCCTTCGCTGCGCGCATCCCGCGTGTCGCGGCGGTCGAGGACTACCCCACCCTGCCCGTCCCCCCC
>CAYVWB010000050.1:14182-33096 GCA_964455395.1 uncultured Desulfovibrionaceae bacterium | reverse complement strand
GGTTGTACGCGCGCATCTCGTCAGCATCGAGGATCATCAGGTCGTTGGGGCAGATGTACATGCAGGCGGTCTTCTCGCCGCCCTTGCAGCCATCGCACTTTTGCGGGTCGACATACGTAGGCATTCTCTTCCTCCACATCGAATGGGATTAAGGGATTGAAACCTTGGCCTCTCAAACAGACTCGGTATTCCCGCGAACGGGATCGGTATTCCCGCGAACGGGATATGAAAAAGCGGAAACAACGCCGCGCGCCGCCCCCGCTCCTTCCAACGCCATACAGGGCGCGCCATGGGTCCCACAGAACCACACGCCCAAAGACGACGCGCTTATGACCATCCCCGGAAAAACCCGAGCCGCCCAGCGCTTCGTCTGCATTTCGTATTGAAAATCACCAATCATAAAAGCAGCTTATTTCCTTTCGACCTTTCGTTTGTGAGATAATTAACAAGGCGCTCCCGCGCTGTCAAGTGAAATTGCTCACACGCGAAACCATTTGCCCCTGCAGCCCCACGAAACAAAGCCTGACAGGTCTGTACACAATCCAGACAATCCAACCCCTTGCGCAGGACGTGGCGGGCGGCGCGCAGCAGCCGATGCGGCGTCGGGAAACGAGGCGGCCGCGAGGCCGACCGGCCCCGCTCAGCGCGCGACCTGTGCGTGACTCCGACACCGAAAGACGGCGCTTGCGCACTTCCAGGGACGAAGCTCGGAGCGCAAACGCAGGCCGAAGCCTCTGCCAACGGCCGCTCGACGTCCAAGTTCGTCGAGGCTGCTCCGGGGTTCGAAGCTCGACTGCATCGCGCCACACGCTGAGGCGCATGCCGTATGTTCGCCGCGCTCCGGTGAAATCACGAGTCGCGACCTACCTACCCTGCTTTTTTCGTCATGGCAATGACTCTGCGGCGACAATCTCGCCATCTCGACACTTCGACAGGGGAGCGCACGGTCGCCGCCGCTGTGCCCGACTTGGCGGCGTTTCGGGCTCTTCCTCCCTTGACTCGTCGAGACATCGCGTGCTCGTCGCAAGCGCTTCATCACGCATGGCGCCCACTATCTATTTATATGATGATACGCCTGCGCCTCGTGCAGCCTGGGGCGTGAAGGCGACAGGCGGGCCGAGTCATCTGGATGAAATTTGCGCTTGACAACTTGTGAAAATTTTCATTACCTGCACCCGAACGCATGTTGCCCTCGGGAAGTCCATCTTTCCGCCGCGAACCGCAGCCCGGTTCAGGATCCCGGTTCAGGCAGCGTGCGTCACGTGGAGGCACAAGAGCACCGGATCCGTTCGTACGCCATTTTCAAAAGGAGACCATCTCATGTCCAAACTCGTTCCCCCTCACGGCGGCAAAGGCCTCGTCACCTGCCTGCTGGAAGGCGCTGAGCTCGCCGCCGAGCAGAAGAAAGCCGAAGGCCTCAAGAAAATCGAGATTTCCAACCGCTGCAAAGGCGATGTCATCATGATGGGCATCGGCGGCTTCAGCCCGCTGAGCGGCTTCATGACCAAGGCCGACTGGAAAGGCGTCTGCGAGAAGTTCCTCCTCGCCGACGGCACCTTCTGGCCTGTCCCTGTCGTCTGCGACACCAATGACGATGACGTCAAGGTCGGCGACGAAGTGGCGCTGGTCGGCAAGGACGGCGTGACTTACGCCACCTTGAAGGTTGAAGAGAAGTACGAGCTCACCGAAGACGACAAGAAGTGGGAATGCGAGATGGTCTTCAAGGGCAACGGCGAGGACTCCGAGAAGTTCTGGGACGTCGCTCTGGAAGACCACCCCGGCGTGCAGATGGTGATGGCGCAAGGCAAGTACAACCTGGCCGGCCCTGTCAAAGTGCTCTCCGAAGGCGACTACCGCGAGAAATTCCCCGGCGTGTACATGACCCCCGCCGAGATCCGCGCCGAGATGGACAAGCGCGGCTGGGCCAAAGTGGCTGCGCTGCAGCTGCGCAACCCCATGCACCGCTCCCACGAGTACCTCGCCAAGCTTGGCGTGGAGACCTGCGACGGCGTGGTCATCCACTCCCTCATCGGCAACCTGAAGCCCGGCGACATCCCCGCTGAAGTGCGCGTGAAGTGCATTCAGACCCTCATCGACAACTACTTCGTGCCGGAGTTCGTCATCAACGCCGGCTACCCCCTGGACATGCGCTACGCCGGCCCCCGCGAAGGCTTGCTGCACGCCACTTTCCGTCAGAACTACGGCGTCTCCGAGATGCTCATCGGTCGTGACCACGCTGGCGTGGGCGACTTCTACACCCTCTTCGAAGCCCAGGAAATCTTCGACAAGATCCCCTACGCCACCGAAGAAGAAGCCTGCAAGGTCCCCGGCAAGGCCCTCGAGACCAACGCCATGAAGATCGACTGGACCTTCTACTGCTTCAAGTGTGACGGCATGGTCTCCATGCGCACCTGCCCCCACACCAAGGAAGACCGCGTCATCCTCTCCGGCACCAAGCTCCGCAAAGCCCTCTCCGAAGGCGCGGAAGTTCCGGATCACTTCGGTCGCGATGAAGTTCTCGCCATTCTCCGCGACTACTACGAGAACCTCACCGAGAAGGTCGAGGTGAAGATGCAGAAGGCCGCTTCCGGTCAAGACATGGGCTAACACGCCCCTGCATTCGCTCGTTCCTGGGGGGGGGAGGCGCCGCGGCGTCTCTCCCCCCTTTTCGCGCCGACGCATCCCTCTTGCAGTGCGTGACGATTCGCGCTACATCTCGCCATTCACCCTGACGCCTTCCACTGCTCCTCTTTCCTCAAGGACGCCTGCTTCCCATGCCCCAACGCCCCGCGCCGACACGATGGCCGCGCACCTCCTCGCGACGCGACGACGCCCCATCCGGCGACGCCCACGAAGGACCCCGCAAACATAGCCCCAAACGCCGCCAGCACAAGCCGGAAGGCGAGGGGCCAGGGCCCATCGCGCGGGAGCTCATCGCCATGGACCGCGAACTCATCGAACGCGTCTTGCAACGCGCCAGGCTCGCCAGCCGCATCAAACGCGGCGCCGCCATGGACGCCGCCGACGAGAAGGCGCTCTGGGCCGCGTGGCGCAGTCTCATTCCCGCCGGCAAAGGCGAAGCCGCCCGCTGGCGCAAGCTGTTCACCATCCTTCAGGAACTGGAGCCCCCCCGCGAGGACGCCGCCCCAGCCGACGAAGAACACGGCTTCCGTCTCGTCCCCCGCCGCGGTCCCTACGCCCTGACGCTGGACGCCCCCCCGGAGGCCGCCGCCGTGCAAGCGCTCGCCCTCGCCATGACAGCCTTCGAGCAGCCCTGCGCCTTGGGTCCCGTGCTCGTCAACGAGCCCCTCGTCCAGACGGTGAAAGCGCTCAACCAGGCGGACGCCCGCCTCTACTGGGAGCACGAAACCCTCGCCGTGCGCGGCCCCAACCCCCTGGTCTTCGCCAACAAGGCCATCTACGCCGGCGAGGATCCGCTTGCTTTCTACGGCGCGCTCTGCCTTGCGCTTGCCGAGCCCGGCTCCGTGAAATTCACTGGCGGCGCTGCGCTGAAACTGCTGGACCTTTCCGCGCTGGAGCACTTGCTGCCCCGCCTCGGCGGTCGCATGGTGAGCATCGTGCCGGGCGCCAAGGGGCTCCCAGTACGCGTGGAGGCTTCGGGACAACCTGCCGATGAAGTCCACCTGAACCAGGACATCGACCCTGATTTCGCCCTTGCCCTCGCCATCACGGCCACGCGGTTCCCCCATGGCATCACTCTGCTGGCGTCGGAACCATCAACCATGATGGCTCAGCGGCTGAAGCTTGCGGAACATGTGCTCACGGCATGCGGCGCCGCCGTCTCGCTGACGGATGCAGAGGGCGCCCTCCGGCTGCAGGTGCAGCCCGGCCCGCTCGCGCCGCCGGCGCGGCCCCTGGCCATGGACCCGCTCATCGCTGCGTATCTGCTCGCCATGGCCCGGCTGGAGCCCTCGGGCGCCAGCGTTATCCGCTTGGAAGGCGCCTGGACGCCGCCGATGGATGCTGATCCCGTCTGGCGGGCCGCCGCCTCCCTGCTGCGCGCCGCCGGTGTGGAGCTGGCCACGGACGCCCATGGCGTCACGGCGCGGGCGTTCCCCCCTTCGGCGACAGCCGAACCGCCGCGGCTCGGCATCGAAGGAGTGGAGGCGCTCTACCCCCTGGCATTCGCCTTGGGGAGCTCCCTGCCTGCAGCCGTGCTGGAAGCGCCGCCTTCCGCGGAAGACCGCTTCGTGGCGCAGGAACTCGCTGATTTGGCGCGGGTGGACTTCACGGGGACGGACGACGGCGTCCGGCTCGCCTCCCAAGCAGGGCGTCACCCTGGCCGCGACGCCTGGGCCGCGCCTTCGCCGTGGTGGGCTTTGGCCTGCGCCGGCCTGGCCTTCGCGCGACCGGGGCTGGCGCTGGCGGACCCCGGTATGGTAAGCGACGTCATCCCGCGTTTCTGGAATTTCTACAACACGTTGCCGACTCCCCCCCGGCAGGCGCTGTTCGCCCCCAAACCGAAACCCGCACCCGACAATGCCCCCGAACGCACATCACGACGCATCCGCATCGGCCATCCGCGCTCTTGAGGACGAGATCACTCAGCTGACGAAGGCGCTGCACGCCGCGGAGGACAAGACCCGTGCGTTGCGCGACGCCGAAGACCTCTCCCGCGGCGTCCACTTCGCGCAGGAAATCTTCGCCTGCCAGCAGGAGAAGTTGCGTCTGGAGGTGGAGATCCGCTTCCGTCGCGTCAAGATCAACAAGCTCAAGATGGGCGCGCCCGACGACGCCGACGGGGGGTCGTCCCTCCCTTCGGCGTTTTGCTGATCCGGACTTCCCCAGTTCCGACAAGGAGACTTCCATGCCTCAGAACATCACCCAGAAAATCATCGCCGCCCACCTCGTTGAAGGGGAGATGACCCCCGGCGCCGAGATCGCCCTGCGCATCGACCAGACGCTCACCCAGGACGCCACCGGCACCATGGCGTACCTCCAGTTCGAAGCCATGGGATTGGACCGCGTGCAGACCGAACTCTCCGTGAGCTATGTGGACCACAACACCCTGCAGATGGGCTTCCGCAACCCGGACGACCACCGCTACCTGCGCACGGTGGCGCAGCGCTACGGCGTCATCTTTTCTCCTCCCGGCACGGGCATCTGCCATCAGCTCCACCTGGAGAACTTCGCCAAGCCCGGCAAGACGCTCATCGGCTCGGACAGCCACACCCCCACGGCCGGCGGGCTGGGCATGATGGCCATGGGCGCAGGCGGTCTCTCCGTGGCTCTGGCCATGGCGGGCGAACCCTACCGCATCGCCATGCCCAAGGTGGTTCGCGTCCACCTCACCGGCGAGCTGACCGGCTGGGCCACCGCCAAAGACATCATCCTTCACGTGCTGGGCCAGCTCACCGTCAAAGGCGGCGTGGGCAAGGTTTTCGAATACGTGGGCCCCGGCGCAGCCACTCTCTCCGTGCCGGAACGCGCCACCATCACCAACATGGGCGCGGAACTGGGCGCCACCACCTCCCTCTTTCCCAGCGACGACCAAGCCAAGGCCTTCCTCCAGGCCATGGGTCGTCCCGAGGACTTCACCGAGCTCACGCCGGACGAGGGCTGCGATTACGACGAGACCATCGAGATCGACCTCGCCACCCTGGAGCCACTGGCCGCTGCGCCCCATATGCCCGATCGCGTGGTTCCCGTGCGTGAACTCGACGGTCTGGAGGTCAGCCAGTCCGCCATCGGCTCCTGCACCAACTCCTCCTACGCGGACCTGAAGAGCGTGGCGCTCATGCTCACGGACAAGCAGCTCTGCGAAACCACGGATCTGCTCATTGCGCCCGGCTCCAAGCAAGTGATGAAGATGCTCTCCCGCGAGGGTCTCATCGAACCCCTGCTGGACAGCGGCGCCCGCCTGCTGGAAGCTTCCTGCGGTCCTTGCATCGGCATGGGCGGCTCCCCCGTCTCCGGCGGTGTGAGCGCGCGCACCTTCAACCGCAACTTCGAAGGCCGAAGCGGCACGCAGGATGCGCAAGTCTACCTGGTGAGTCCGCTTACGGCGGCGCAGCTCGCGCTGGATGGCAAGTTCACGGATCCTGCGGGCTGGGGCGAACCCCCGGCCAAACCCGAGTTGCCTGCCGAGGCGCCCTCCATCCGCCACCTTTTCATCTACCCTCCGGAGGACGGCGCCGGGGTGACCATCGAGCGCGGCCCCAACATCGTCCCCCTGGAACAGTTCGAAGCTTTGCCCGACGTCATCGAGACCTCGGTGGCGCTCAAGGTCGGCGACGACATCACCACGGACCACATCCTGCCGGCAGGCGCGCAGATCACGGCGCTGCGTTCCAACATCCCAGCCATCAGCGAATACATCTTCAGCCGTGTGGATGAGGGTTTCACCAACCGCATCAAGGGCATGGGTCACGGCGTCATCCTTGGCGGGGAAAACTACGGTCAAGGCTCCAGCCGGGAGCACGCCGCCCTGGGCCCCCGCCATCTGGGCGTGAAAGCCGTGGTGGCCAAATCCCTGGCGCGCATCCACCGCGCCAACCTGGTGAACTTCGGCATCCTGCCGCTCTTGTTGACGAACCCCGCGGATTACGACGCCTTGGCCGAGGGCTCCGCCGTGACCATCCCCGTGAGCGCGATCACCCCCGGCGGCGTGACCTCGCTGCAGACCGCGACCGGCCCCGTGGAAGTCCGCAACGACCTCACCGCCACCGAGCTCGACGTCATCAAAGCCGGCGGTCTGCTCAACTACGTGCGCGCCAAACGAGCATGACGCTCCCAGACGCGTTCATGAGCTGCTACAAAGGAACTGATCATGCTTGATTTCATCCGCCAGAGCGCTTCGTCCTGGTTCGTGAAGGTCATCTTCGGGATCATCATCCTCGTCTTCGTCTTCTGGGGCGTGGGCTCCTTCACCGGCGGCGGGCAGACCCAAGTGGTGGCCACCGTCAACGAAGAACCCATCCTTCAGCAGGACTTCCTCCTCGAACAGCAACGCTACATGGAGTCCATCCGCCGCCAGCGGCCGCAGATCTCCGAAGCCGAGCTGCAAGCCATGAACATCCCACGGCAAGTGTTGGAAAAACTGGTGGCCGACAAGTTGCTCCTGCAAGAAGCCGAGGCCCTCGGCATCGCTGTCACGGACGAGGAACTACGCCAGGTCATCGCCTCCGTGCCTGCGTTCCAGGACGAAAACGGCCAGTTCGACCCGGACCTTTACCGACTCGCCTTGGCTCAAGAACGCTACACCCTGGGACAGTTCGAACGTGACACACGCCATGCCCTGCGCATCCAGCGCCTCCAGGGCTACGTGAGCCTCCCTGCGGAGGCCACCGAAGCCATGGCGCGGGAAATCTTCGAATTCGCACAGGAGCGCCGCGCCCTCCAGTACCTCCTCGTCCCCACGGAATCCTTCGTGGACCAGGTGACTGTCACCCAGGAGGAAATCGAGGCCTTCTATGCGGAACACAAGGAAGACTACGCCGTGCCTGCGCGGCTGGAATTCGACTATCTGCCCTTCACCGCCACGGCCCTGGCCGACAAGGTGAACGTGCCGGCCGAGGAAGTGCGCGCCGCATACGAACGCCGGCTGGAGGACTTCTCCACGCCGGAGCGCGTCCAAGCGAGCCATATCCTCATCCGTGTGGAAGAAAACGCCCCCGAAGCCGACGTGGAGGCAGCCCGCGCCAGCGCCGAAGCCGCGCGCCAACGCGTGACCGGCCCGGACGCCGAGGACTTCGCCGAAGTCGCTCGTGAGGTCTCCGAAGGCCCCACCGCGCCCAACGGCGGCGATCTCGGCCTCTTCGGACGCGGTCAGATGGTCGAGCCCTTCGAGGAAGCAGCCTTCGCTCTCCAGCCCGGCGAGGTGAGCGAGGTGGTCCGCACGCCCTTCGGTTTCCACGTCATCAAGGTTGTTGAACGCGAAGACGCCGCCGTGACGCCCTTCGAGGAGGTCCGCGACGAGCTGCGCCGCACCCTCGCCGAGGACCGCGCGGTGGATCTCGTCAGCAGCCTGCTGGACGTGGCCCTGGAACAGATCTACGCCGGACGCACCTTGGAGGAAACCGCTGCGGAGATGAACCTCCCCCTCCAGACCACCGACGAACCGCTCACCCGACGCGCCGCCCAGAACGCCCTGCGGCTGACCCCGGAAGCCGCAGCCAGGCTTTTCGAACAGCCCGAAGGCGTGGTGACGGACACCCCCCTGGAAGCGGAGGACGGCTTCATCCTTGCCGTGCCGCAGACAAAGCTCCCCTCCGATTACAAGCCCCTGGACGAAATCCGCGAAACCGTTCGTGAACGGCTCCTTCAGCAGAAAGCGGACGCCCTGGCCAAGGAACAGGCCGAAGCCCTGGCCCGCTCCATCCGGGAGGAAGGCCCCACAGAGACGCAGACGGCGCAGCTGACGCTGACCACACCCTTCGACCGCCAAGGCTTCATCCCAGAACTCGGCGTGAACCCGGAGCTCACCGCCGCAGCTTTTGCAGCTGTGCCCGGGGAATGGCTGCCCGACGCCTACTTCGTGAACGAAGGGTACGTGGCCGCCAAACTGGTGGAGGTCATCCCCCCGCCAGCGGAACAGTGGGCCGCCGCCCGCGAGCGCTGGATGGCGGACCTCGCCAATTCCATGCGGCAGGAGCTCTTCCAGGCGTACCTGGAAACGGCGCAAGCCCAGGCCGAAATTCCCATCTTCCAGCCCGGCTTGGTGGAATAGGAAGCGGCGTCGGCCGCAACCACCGCCTCAACGCCGCGTACGCACGCCGCGACCAGGGGGAAGCCTTTGCGAGAGGGCTTCCCCCTTTCTTTTGGATGAAGCCGGGACCGATTGCGCCATCGCGCCGGCGCGGCCCACCCCTGCGCCGCGGGGACGACCCACGCAAAAAAACGCGCCAGCCCTCGGCTGACGCGTCATTGCGCCTCTTGGCTATGGTCGGGGCGGACAGATTCGAACTGCCGGCATCCTGCTCCCAAAGCAGGCGCGCTACCAGACTGCGCCACGCCCCGACGCAAACGCACTCCAATACTCCGTTTCGTCATGGCTGGCAAGAGGCAAGACGGCTACTTTTTCGGGAGAGTGTGACGAACGCGTTGCAAGACGCCACCCTGGCTGGTATGGTTACCCCCCTGCCCCGACCACCGGCGCAGCGCCCCGCGGAGCCATGGAGCCATGGAGTACGTCCAATGCAGGATTACGACGCCCAACCCGACGCCTCCGACATGACCGGGCCATCCAACCCGACAGAGGGGACAGACGACATCGCCGCCATGTCCCGCTCCGAGCTGGAGAACGCCTTGCTGGACGCCCGCGCCCGCATCGAAACGCTGGAGCGCGACGCCGCAGCGTGCGAGCCCCCGTCGGACACCGCTCGCGAGCGCCTCGCCTCCCTGCTGCGCATCGCCCAAAGACGTTTCGCTTCGGACCAGGAGCTGCTCGACTTCGCGCTGCACGAGGCCATCACGCTCACGAAAAGCGTCATCGGCTTCATCTATTTCTATGACGAACGCGAGGAGCGCTTCACCCTGAACACATGGTCCAAGGATGTCCACCATCTCTGCACCATCGTGGAGAAGCAGACGGTCTACCCCTTGCAGGAGACCGGCTGCTGGGGCGAAACGGTGCGCCGCCGCAAGCCCATCCTCATCAACGACTTCCAAGCGCCCAACCCCCTGAAACGCGGCTACCCCGAAGGACACGCGCACCTCACCCGCTTCCTCTCGTTGCCCATCTTCCAGAACGAGGAAATCGTGGCGGTGGTGGGTGTTGCGAACAAGACCGCTCCCTACGACGAGACGGACATCGACCAGCTTGCGTTGATGATGGACTCCGTGTGGCGCATCTTGCTCCGCAACAAACTGGAGCGCAACTATCGGAACCTCTTCAATCAGATGGATACCGGCTTCGCTGTGCACGAGATTGTCACCGATGCCCACGGTAAACCTGTCGATTACATCTTTTTGGATGTGAATCCAGCCTTCGAACGGCTCACCTCGCTTGGCAAGGATGACATCATCAACAAGCGTGTGCGGGAGGTGCTGCCCAATACCGAGTCAATCTGGATCGAACGCTACGGCCGTGTAGCGCTCACGGGAACGCCGGATCGCTTCGAACACTACAGTCAAGAGCTGGACAGACATTACAGCGTCATCGTGTACAGTCCTCTTTTGAGACAATTTGCAGTGCTTGTCGAAGACGTCACATCGCGCAAGGCGTTCGAAAGGGAGATTGTTGAAGCCCGCGACAGGGCTGAAGCGGCCAATCAAGCCAAGAACGACTTCCTGGCCTTGATGAGCCACGAGCTCCGCACCCCGCTCAACGGCGTCTTCGGCATGCTTCAGCTGCTGCAGACCACCGAGTTGGACGCCGAACAGGCCGAGTTCGTCCAGATCGCGCGCAAGAGCAGCGCCGGTCTGCTCGCCATCATCCAGGATATTCTGGACTTCGCCAAAGCCGAAGCAGGCCGCCTGGAAGTCATCGAGGAGCCCTTCGACCTCCACGAGATCATCGAGGATGCGCGCAACAATTTCCTTGTCCCCTGTCAGCAGAAGGGGCTGCTCTGCGCCATCCGCATCGCTCCCGAAGCCGTCACTTGGCTTCACGGCGGTAAACGCCGTATACGCCAGATATTGTTCAATATTCTTGGAAACGCGGTGAAGTTCACCCAGAGCGGCAGCGTCGCCCTCAACGCGGAGACGATCCCTCGCGGCGAGGAAGTCACCTTGCTGGTGACCGTCACGGACACGGGCGTCGGCATCGACCCCACGCAGCTGGAGCTCGTCTTCACGCCCTTCACCCAGGCGGAGGCCCTCTACACACGCAGCCACGGTGGCGTGGGGCTTGGCCTGGGCGTGGTGAAAAAGCTGCTCGCTTTGCTGGGCGGCTCCCTCTGCATCGACAGCACGCCTGACGCCGGAACCACTGTCCACATCGCCGTGCCATGCCGACGGGCTGCACCGAGCGTCGCCGACGCCGACGCCGAGTCAGCGCCGCAGGTTCACCAGGCGCGCGTGCTGCTGGTGGAGGACGACCCGGTGAACCAGGTGGCCATGCGCACCATGCTACGCAAGTTCGGCTACGACACCCTGACGGCTGCCGATGGTGAGGAAGCGCTGGCGCTCCTCGCCAAGGAGCCGGTGGATCTGGTGTTGATGGACATCCAGATGCCTGTGCTGGACGGCTTCGAAACGACGCGTCGGCTGCGAGCCTCCACCTCCCCGGAGCGCCTGCGCCGGCTGCCGATCATCGCGCTGACGGCGTATGCGCTGCCAGGTGACAGGAAGCGCTGCCTGGCGGCGGGCATGCAGGACTACCTAGCCAAACCCGTGGAGTACGACGCCTTGCGCACGGCCATCGACAAGGCGCTGCGGGAGTCGGCGGCGTCGCGTTCCCAGGCGTAGTCGCAGCGACAAGCGCGGCCCGCGGCCCCAGCCTGGAGGGCGTCGCGGGCCGGCTGAACGTTGTTGCAGAACGCGCATGCGCGCTCAACGCAGCAGGGGGATAACCTGCTGCAGAAGGCCGATGACTTCGCCAAAGGCTTTGTTCGCCTCAACGAAACTGTCGACCATTTTCTGCAGCGATTCCTTGCCTTCCTGCGCTTTCTTGATGGCCCCGCGGAGATCTTCGATGTCGGTCTCCCATTGCTCTTTCCTGTATTCATGCGCGGCGCACTGTGCTCTCAGGATGCTCAGGGCCTTGTTCAAGGACGCGTGAGCTTCTGCTTTAGCGTTCAGATCTTTTAACGCCTCGGTCATGTCGAACATCTCAGCGATGATGACATAGAGTCTTCTGCAGTCATCCAGGGTGACGCCTTCGGTGGTCATAACGGAAGCTCCCTTCAGTTGACGAATTCGTTCATGGAGTCGATTTCACTCTGCAAGGCGTCGCTCTCATAGTCGCCCGCCATGAGGGTGTCGTGCAGAGCCACATGCGACTCTTTCAACCGTTGCGCCGCGGTGATGGGGCGGCTGAACAGCTTGTCGCCAAGTTCTCCCAGCTTCTTGTACTCACGCCACTTGTCCCGGAGGAACATGGCGTCCTGCACGTCTTTCGACTGGAAGTCCCTTTGCATCTGCTGCGCGACGGCATGGTCGAGCTGATCCAGCTGGCTTTTGATATTCAACGTCCGCGCTGTATCGCTCAAGTACAATTCGATGGCGTCCACGGTTTCAACAATGATGGGGTTGGCGACCCCCACCAGCTCCTGCATCAACTCCTTGCGTTTTTGATCCACGGCCAAGCGTGCGGAATGCTTGACCACTTCGGTGATGACATCCTTGGGGTCGACAGGCAGAGAGACGGCCTGACCGGAAGCTTGCTGCATCAGGTTCAGCAACCCTTGGAGGTTGTTGCCGGCCTGGGCGGCGGCGGCGTCCAGCTGCGCGGTGTGATCCACCAGGGCAAGCTCGGCCAGCGCAGCGTAGTACTTCTTCATGACACGCAGCCGAGCCAGCGCGATCCGCATTCCTTCCTCTTTCGTGAGGATTCCGAACATGACATACGTCGAGTTGTCGAATCCCGCCCAGGGCTCCCCTGCAAATGCCTCCGTACCGGCGTTCGTCACGGCCTGGATGAGCTGCAGATCCCGCGTCATCTCGTCGATGGCGGCGATGCTCTTCTCGCTGATCTCCACGGCCTGCACCGAGGACGTGGCCAATTCGGCGATGTGTTTGGGCGGCTTGTGCGAGCAGCCGAGGAGCAGACTCCCCAGCAGGACGAGGAGAAACGGCAACACGACAACGCGCCGCCCAGCACACCGCACTTCCATTGAACAATGCATGAAAATCCCTCCTGTATGACGTTGCTCTGGACTGTTGACGATATCCAGAATACGTCAAACACGCCATATCCACAAGTCCTTCGACTTATTCTATGGACTCGCTGCTCACCCATGTCGAACAGCCGGCTTTCCCATGCGCCGCCATCGACAGAAAAATAGCCCAACCATTCCTGCATCTGACGCGAAACAGATTGATGGATCAGCCGTTTCGTAGCGGGAGGACCCGCCGTGTGCTCGGCGCACGACGCCTCTCCTTGTCAGCCCGGCCGATTTCGACACGGACGACTTCGACACGGGCGATTTCGACACGGACGAAACCGGCGCCAGGCGGCGTCGATCCGGGACGATTCATCCCATTGGACAGGGGACGTGATGGGAGGCAGGCGCAGGGGCAATCGATCGGCCCCCTGCAGGCGACGCCGGCTGCAGGGGGCTCGTCCGCCCGTCTCGTTGCGCAGGGGGTCTTCGGCGCGCGCCCATTCGCCCCCTCCTCGACCCTATGGCGTCCCGTCCCGCCATGTGCTACAGCCACGACATGAAGCAGTTCCTCCACGTTGGTTGCGGCTCCAAGCGCAAGGACCGCACCACTCGCGGCTTCAACACACCCGAGTGGCGCGAAGTGCGATTGGACATCAATGTCGACGTCGAACCCGACATCGTAGGCGCCATGACGGCGATGGACGCCGTGGCGGACGGCTCCATGGACGCCCTCTTCTCCAGCCATAACCTGGAGCATCTCTACCCGCATGAAACGCCCACGGCTCTGGCCGAGTTCCTGCGGGTGCTCACGCCGGAAGGCTTTCTCATCCTCACCTGCCCGGACCTGCAGAGCGTCTGCGCGCTGGTGGCGCAGGACAAACTGCTGGAGCCGGCCTACACTGCGCCCATCGGGCCCATCACTCCGCTGGACATCCTCTACGGCCACCGGCCCTCCCTGGCGGCCGGCAACCTTTATATGGCGCACCGCAGCGGCTTCACCCTGAGGACGCTGACGCATACGCTCACCACGAACGGCTTCGCCAATGTCGCAGCCAGGCGACGCCAACACCCCCAGTACGACCTCTGGGCCGTGGCCACGAAATCCCCTGCAGAGCGACCACGTCTCCAGGCCCTCGCCGAGGCCCATTTCCCCGGCTGAATCGTCTCTATGCCGCCTGAGACCCGAGTCCCAGCCCTTTCGCTGGCGTCTCCACGCGCGGGCATTCTCCTGATTTTTTCTCGACGCCTGTCGGCCTGCGTCCGGGTTCGTCCCGGAGGGTGAACGTCCGCATGGCTCAACCGCCGCGGTCGCCACGCGCCTGCCAGCCTTCCGCCGCCCCAGTTTGCGAGACGTTCGGGCCCCACCCCACGCCGCGTGTCGCCATCCATACTATCGTGAGCGCGCCACGTACGATCCACAGCACTGCTCCCGACCTGTTGCGCTTGCCGATTCCTCGTCCGGCCCCAGTGTCTGCGGGTGCTGGCGGAAGAAGTATCGACCTGCACGGCAGTACACATATTGCTTTACAAAAAAATACCATTGGCGTACTATCACCGCTTGGAGATCAGCATAAATAAAGGTTTGCGCATGAGCAAAGAAACCCTCGCCGCCATCGAAAACGCCATTGCAGGGCGCGCCGCGAAGTGGACCGCCAAAGAAACTCCCATATCCGATCGGCTACGTCCTGGCGAGCCAGGGCTCATGGGCTTGAGGTTGTCGGAGGGAGACATCTCGAAGTACGAGCAGCCGACAGTAGAGAGACGCATGTTGTTTTCCGCCGCCCCGGCGGCGCTCCCCAGACAGTTCGATTGGCGTTACGTCCCCAAGGGTGACTACGTCACGCCTGTTCGATATCAGGACACCTGCGGTTCTTGCGTGGCCTTCGCCGTGTGCGCCAGCCTTGAAAGCCGCATTCGAATTCAGCGAGACGACCCCACCCTCGAGTTGGACTTGTCCGAGGCGCATCTATTCTTTTGCGGGTGCGGCGAGTGTTGCGACACGGGATGGACGCCGGACCAGGCGCTTGAGTTCTGCGTCGAGAAGGGTGTATGCGAGGAAGCGCAGTTTCCGTACCAGTCCCGAAACACACCCTGTCCGGACACGCCGTTTCGATGTAGTACGATATCTGGATTCAACGTACTGACGGACGCCCGGGAACGCCGCTTGGCCATCGCCGAAAGAGGCCCCGTCATTGCCGGCATGGAGGTATACGTAGACTTGGCGTATTACGCCGGCGGCGTGTACGAGAATGTGTATGGCGACCCCACAGGCCTCCACGCCGTCTGCGTTGTAGGCTACGATGATGACCAGGAATATTGGATCATCAAGAACAGTTGGAGTGACAAATGGGGCGAAGATGGTTATGTTCGTCTTAAATATGGCGAGTGTAAACTCGATGGGGAACACCCTTTTTGGGAGCCCCTTTTAAAGCAGGAGGGACACCATGGAAACCTTAACCCCCACAACAGTCCGGCATGAAATTGAAATGCACCCCGGCGAGCAAAGGGAAGTCGAGTTGAAGAACATTGGCGCGACGGGGCATGTGTGGGAAGTGGAGACTCCGGAAGGGATCGAGCTTGTCAGTAAGGATATCAAGCCAGCCCTGCACGCCTTCGGAGGCGCCGGCGTCACCAGATTCATTTTCCGCGCGACCAAACAGGGCGATTCCGAAGGGAAGCTCTCCCTCGTCAGCCCTTGGGACAACAAAGAAAAGGAACGCCACACCGTACACTTCTCCATCAAGTGACCCCCCCCTCTTCACACGTGGGCCTTCGTTTCCCTTGGGAAGAAGGCCCTTTTTACTCGCCCGACCCATGCCTCTTGCAGACACCTGGACCGTCTACCTGCTGCGCTGCGCTGACGACTCCCTCTACTGCGGGGTGACCACGGATCTGACGCGCCGTCTTGCCGAGCACAACGGCGACCGGCCCGGTGGCGCGCGCTACACCCGCGGCCGACGCCCCGTGCGCGTGGAAGCTTTCGCGCAGTGCGCGGACCGTGCGTCAGCGTGCGCGCTGGAAGCGCAGGTGAAGCGCTTGCCCCGTTCCGAGAAAGCGGCTCGTCTGGCGTCGCTGGCAGCCGAAAACTCCCTGAGTCTCGACAATAGTTGAACCATTCCGGCGCGTTGATTTTCCGCTTTCCTTTTCCATGAAGATCAGGCAGTATGCCTCTCCCCCAGTTTTTTCCTGCAGCGCGATCTGAGCATCCCTTGGTTCTCGCTCCCGATGCTGGGAAAGGCGACGCTCCCTGCAGCGGCGGCTACGCTTTCGCCGTGACCGCCGGAACGCGCACGCTGCGTCAACGCCTCGACCCGACACCTTTTGTCCCTTCGGAGACCCGTCTATGTGCCGATTATTCGCCCTTACGAGCACGGATCCGGTGTCCCCCATGGTCGCCATCAACGCTTTGAACGTCATGAAGGAAGGCCATGACGGTTCCGGCGTGGGCCTCTTCCTCAGAGAGCTCGGCGGCCCCTTCGGGGAGCGCAAGGAGTCGCCCATTCTTTCGGGCATC
The DNA here is from genome assembly GCA_964455395.1 of uncultured Desulfovibrionaceae bacterium. Taxonomy (GTDB): domain Bacteria; phylum Desulfobacterota; class Desulfovibrionia; order Desulfovibrionales; family Desulfovibrionaceae; genus CAYVWB01. The sequence continues at coordinate 16,854 of CAYVWB010000050.1, read as the reverse complement.
TTCACGCCGGACGGGCTCAAGCGGCTCGACCATTTCGCCGCGGAGCTGGGCCTTTCGCCTGCGCTCACGGTCACCATCGACCCCAAGACCCCGCCGCCGGACGGCACGCCCTCGCGGGGGGCGTACCTCGCGCGCGCTTATGACATCCCCAAGGCGTGGCGCGACCTCTCCCCCGCAGAGCTGGCCCGCAAGTACACGGACGTGCGCCTGCACTTGCGCGTGACCGGGGAGGAACTTGGCGACCTGCAAGTCTTCAGTTTCTGGCCGGACACGGTGATGATCAAGGAAGTGGGCGACCCCCTGACCATCGGGGAATACCTGGGTCTGGACCGCGGGGAGCTGCACGCCCGCCGCATCCTCGCTCAAGGACGCCAGAACACCAACTACGGCATCAACCTCTACGCCTGCCACCCCTTCTTCCTGCAGGGCTACTGCACCATGACCAACGGGGAGAACACCGCATTCATCCCCATCCGCGACTACATCTCCAAGTGTGGGGAGCCCGGTTACATGGGCTACCAGTCCGACTCGGAGGTTTTCGCACACATTCTCCATTACGCCATGGAGAAGCTCGGTCTGGGCGTGGAGCACTACAAGCACGTCATCACCCCGCTTTCGGACGCAGAGCTGGAAGGCCATGTGGACCGCGCCTTCCTCGTGAATCTGAAGCAAGCGTGCCGCAAGCTCATCATCGACGGTCCCAACTGCGTGATCGGCTGCACGCCGCAAGGCGACATGTTCATGGCGCAGGACCGCAAGAAACTGCGGCCCGGCGTGGTGGGCGGCAAGCCCGGCGTCTTCGCGTTCTCCTCCGAGCTGTGCGGCTTGAACGCCGCCATCCCGGACCGTGACCGGAACCACGACATCCAACCCATGCATCTCGACACCGCCATCGTGCGCGCCGATTGTCAGGAGGTCTCCTTATGCAGCCAACTGCAGGCCTTGCCCCGTCCACACTGAGCGTCAAGGACCTGCCCTGGCAGGTCGACTGGGACATCCATACCTGCACGCTCTGCGGCCGCTGCACGTCCGTCTGTCCCGTCAACGCCATCGAGCTCGGCGTTTTCCGCAAGCGCATCATCCACGCCAAGCCCGGCATTCCCGAGAAGCCGACCAACGAGCACACCATCTACTATGGCGTGCGTCAGCGTACTGATCCTGCGTACAAGTGCATCGGCTGCGCCATGTGCAACATGGTCTGCCCGAACAACGCCATCCGCCCTCGCCGGCTGAGCGAAGGCGCCGAGATGCTGAAGTTCCACGACAATCGCGGCGGCCAGCCCCGCACCCGCGGCGGACGTCGCAACAGCAACGACAGCCTCCTCGACCAGATCAAGTTCATCCGCATCTCCATGCTCACGGACCCGGCGTTGGACGCCGGCCGTCACGAATTCGAGCTCAACACCCTCATCGGCCGCATCCTGCCCCCGGCGCAGAGCCTCAAAGCCCATGCAGCTGGCGAGTGGACGCCGCCCATCCGGGAGATCTACCCCTTGCTCATCGGGGGGATGTCCTTCGGCGCCCTTTCCCCCAACATGTGGGAAGGCTTGATCATGGGGGTGACGTACCTCAACGAGGAGCTGGGCATGCCCGTGCGCATGTGCACAGGCGAAGGCGGCTGTCCGCCCCGGCTGTTGCGTTCGCGCTTCATCAAATACGTCATCCTGCAGATCGCGTCGGGCTACTTCGGCTGGGACGAGATCATCCGCGCCATCCCGGAAATGCAGGAAGATCCTTGCGCTGTGGAGATCAAGTACGGTCAAGGAGCCAAGCCCGGCGACGGCGGCCTGCTCATGTGGCACAAAGTGAACAAGCTCATCGCAGCCATCCGCGGCGTGCCGGAAGGCGTTTCCCTGCCAAGCCCGCCCACGCATCAGACGAAGTACTCCATCGAGGAAGCCGTGGCGAAGATGATCCAGTCCATGTACATGGCCTGGGGCTTCCGCGTCCCTGTCTTTCCGAAGATCTCCGCCACCACCTCGGCCACGGCGGTGCTCAACAACCTGGTGCGCAACCCCTACGCCGCAGCCCTCGCCATCGATGGTGAAGACGGCGGCACAGGCGCGGCGTACAACGTCTCCATGAACCATATGGGCCACCCCATCGCCTCCAGCGTGCGGGACTGCTACCTGGCGCTGGCCGAGCAAGGCCGCCAGAACGAGATTCCCCTCATCGCCGGGGGCGGCGTGGGCAAGAACGGCAACATCGCAGCCAACGCAGCCTCGCTCATCATGCTGGGCGCCTCCGCCGTGCAAGTGGGCAAGTCCATCATGCAAGCCGCCGCCGGCTGCGTGGGCACGGAAGCCGACCGCTGCAACGTCTGTAATATCGGCGTGTGCCCCAAAGGCATCACCTCCCCGGACCCCCGGCTCTACCGCCGGCTGGACCCGGAGAAAGTCGCCGAGCGCGTGGTGGACTACTACCTGGCCTTCGATACGGAAATGCGCAAGATCGTGGCGCCTCTGGGACGCTCCACCAGCTTGCCCATTGGCATGTCCGACGCCCTTGGCGTGAGCGACAAAGCCGCCGCCGAACGGCTGCAGATCAAATACGTGGTCTAGCCCGGGGAAGACGACCGAGCGCCACGACGCGCTTGCTTCGCCACCCCGGAGGCCTTCAGGCCGCGGCCTGCGCGCCGCGCCCCGACAACGACCCAAAGGACGCTTCGAGAC
>CAYVWB010000050.1:6428-14172 GCA_964455395.1 uncultured Desulfovibrionaceae bacterium | reverse complement strand
AGCCACCCTCTCCGGCCTTGAAAACGGCCAGCGCCTGGAGTCGCGCATTCTGGAGGAGCGCATCCAGCGCGCCGTGCTCCAAGGCGCCCGCCGGCTGGACATCGAAGCCGCCGGCCAGCACGGCCTTGGCGGCCGGCTCTGGATCTCCAAGGACGAGCCCATCCACGTGGCGCTTACCGGCTCGCCGGGCCAGCGCGTGGGCTCCATGGGCTTCCCCAACACCACCATCACCGTGCACGGCCCTGTTTCCGACGACGTGGGCTGGTTGAACGGCGGCGCCGAGATAATCGTCCACGGCGACGCCGGCAATGGCGCCTGCAACGCCATGGCCACCGGCAAAGTCTACGTGGCCGGGGACATCGGCGCGCGCGGCATGACCATGACCAAGCGCAACCCGCGCTTCGACCCGCCCGAGCTCTGGGTGCTGGGCTCCACCGGCGACTACTTCGCCGAGTTCATGGCCGGCGGCGTGGCCGTCGTCTGCGGGCATGAACCCCAGAACCCGGACAACGTGCTGGGCTACCGGCCGTGCGTGGGCATGGTGGGCGGCCGCATCTACTTCCGCGGACCACACCAAGGCTACAGCTTGGTGGACGCGCGCGAAGAAGCCATCGCGGACGTGGACTGGGCGTGGCTCACCGAACACCTCAAGGGCTACCTGGAAAAGATCGGCAAGCCCGAGCTCTACGCGACCTTCGCCGTGCGCGAGGACTGGCAGCTCATCATCGCCAAGACGCCTTACGAGAAAGCCGGCAAGTCCCGCCGCTCCATGACGGAATTCCGCATGCAGGTGTGGGAGGCCGAACTGGGCAAAGGCGGCCTGATCGGGGATCTGGTGACCACGGACCGCTCGCCCATCGGCCCCGTGGTCACGGGGGAGCTGCGGCGTTCCGTCCCTGTCTGGGAGAACGCCAAGCGCATGGCCCCCTGCCAGCACGCCTGCCCCACGGGCATGCCCGTGCAGGAGCGGTGGCGGCTGGTGCGCGCCGGCCTCACTGACGAAGCCATGGACCTGGCCCTGGCTTACACCCCCTTCCCCGCCACCGTCTGCGGCTACCTCTGCCCCAACCTCTGCATGGAAGGCTGCACCCGCAGCTCGCGCAGCCTTGCGCCCATCGACATCACCGCCATGGGCAAACAAGGCGCAGCCACCGCGGCGCCGGCCATGCCGAGCCTGACAGGCAAGCGCATCGCCGTTATCGGCGGCGGCCCCGGCGGCATCTCCACTGCATGGCAACTGCGCCTCAAGGGACACGAAGCCGTGGTCTACGACATGGAGGAGACCCTCGGCGGCAAGATCGTGGCGGCCATCCCGGACAGCCGCATCCCCAAGGAAGTGGTGCAAGCCGAGCTGGACCGCGCCGCCAAAGTGCTGCCCCATGTCCACCTGAAGCAGAAGCTCAGCCGTGAGGAATTCGACCATCTCAAGGAAGACTACGATTTCGTGGTCATCGCCGTGGGCGCGCAAACGCCGCGGACCCTCCCCGTGCCCGGCGCCGAGCGCGGCCACCCCGCCCTGGAGTTCCTCCGCAAAGCCAAACAAGGCGAAGCCGAGGTGGGCAAGCAGGTGGTCATCGTGGGCGCAGGCAACGTGGGTTGCGACGTGGCCACGGAATGCTACCGCCTGGGCGCCGAAAATGTCACCCTCATCGACATCCAGAAACCCGCTGCCCACGGCAAGGAAAAACGCGACGCCGAAGCCGCCGGCGCCGTCTTCAAATGGCCCGCCTTCACCAAGGAGATCACCGAAGAGGGCCTGGTGCTCACCACCGGAGAGCTGCTCCCCGCGGACACCGTGGTCTTCTCCATCGGCGACGCGCCCGACCTGGAGTTCCTCCCGGAGACCATCGCCACGGAACGCGGCCACATCACTGTCAACGAACTCCAGCAAACCACGGACAACCAGGTCTTCGCCGTGGGCGACATCGTCCGGCCCGGACTGTTGACCCACGCCATCGGCATGGGCCGCAAGGCTGCGGAGTCCATCGACGACATCATCACCGGCCGCCGGCCCATGCAGGACACCCGCTGCATCGTGGACTACTCGCGCATCAAGCTCGAATACTTCGACCCGCGCATCACCACCTTCGCGGATCTGAGCACCTGCGCCAAGGAGTGCTCCTCCTGCGGCGCCTGCCGGGACTGCGGCCTCTGCGAGACCCTCTGCCCCCAAAGCGCCATCAGCCGCAAGGATACGCCGGAAGGCAAAGGCTACGAGTATATCGTGGACCCGGACAAGTGCATCGCCTGCGGCTTCTGCGCCGGCGCCTGTCCCTGCGGAGTCTGGGAGATGCACGACAACGCCCCGCTGGAGTAAGCCGCGCGTTGCGTCTCGGGGAAGCGCTTTCCCCTTGCGTCCGACACGGCCCGGCCGGTCGCCTTCGTCCAGCCCGGACGCGGCGACCCGCCGGGCCTTTTCACGCGCGCCCGACAATCGTACGAGTCGGTTCGTGGTTGTACTCCACCAAGTCGCAGTTCCGATGCGGATGGTGCGAGCAGTCGCTGTCCATGGTGATTCGATCCCGACGACAGAACGCCAGCCAACGTCCCCCGTGTCATCCCCTGGGAGAAGGCGGGAGAGGGGCGCCGCACTGCCGACGTCCTCCCCTGGAAAGCGCGGCCGGCGCGATGGACGGCGGCGAGATTGGCCGCGGCGTCACCCCTGCGTCTTGCCGATCTTCCGTTCGAGGACGGCGGCGAGGTTGGCCGCGGCTTCGGAGTGGGGGTCCAGCTGGAGCGCTTTTCGGATGAAGCCCAACGCCTTCTGGTAGTCGCCCTTGTCGTGGAGGGTGCGCGCGATGTTGTAGTAGAGGTGGTCGTCCTTGCTGGCGAGCTGGAGCGCACGGCCGTAGTAGGCGAGGGCCTGGTCGTACATGGCGTTCTTGCGCAGCTTGATGCCGAATTCGTTGAAGAGGTGTTTGTTGTCTTGGGAGAAGGTCTCCGAAATCTTCACGAGCTTTTTCAGCTGGGTTTCCGCGAGGCTCGTTTCCCCGCGATCCAGGTAGGTGAGGCCCAGGCCCAGGTTGGCGCGGGCGTTGGCGTCGTCCATGGCGAGGGCGTTCTTGAACTCCACCTCCGCGGAGTAGCTCTGGCCTTGCTGGCGCAACCGTTCGCCACGCGCGTTGATCTTGGCGAGCTCGCGTACGGCGGGGAGCATCTTCGTTTCGTAGATCTCCGGTTCGGGCGCGTGCCTGGCGAGGAACTCCTCCAGGCCCCAGGGCGTGGCTTCGCCGGTGGGGAGGTAGGCGGGGTTGAGCGGGGTGACGAGAATGGAGGGCTCCCCCGATCCGGCTTCCGGCTGGTCGCTCTGTTCGGCGTACACCAGCGTGGTCTGGGCGGTTTTCCTGCGGGTGGCGCCTTCCCCGATGTAGACGTTGCGCGTGGCGGAAAAGACGCCTTTGAGGCCGGGCGCGTTGTGATCGGTCTGCGGCATGAAGGTGCGTCCTGCTGGGGTTGGCGGGTGGGCTCGCGGTCACCCCTTGAAGTGAAGAATGACGAAAGACTTCTCGCCACGGCTCAGTCGGCGCGGGCCGGCGCTCCTTCGCGCTGCGCCGGAGCGTCGGGAGCCAGTTCCTTCACGGCGATGCGCATGCCCAGGGAGCCGGCTGGAGTGGCCATCTCCACGGCGAAGCTGCCCTCCGGAATGACGACGGCGCGGGCCTCGTCGTCGAGCAGCTCGCCTTCCAGGACGGTCTCCACTGGATGACGGCCTTGCGTGGTGAGCTGCTGGGCGAGATAGCGCTCCACGATGGCCATGAACTCCAGACAGGCATGCAAGGCTTGTTCACGATCGAGGTCGACGCGGTCCGGGTCGAACTGCTGCGCAATGCTCTCCACGCCGTCGTCGTCCAGAACAAACACGCATTCGTAGCGTCGCGCGTCATTCAAGCGCAGCCGAATGCGCACCCGCGCGCCGGCGAGGATGCTGGCGTCCGGCGGGGCCAAGGCGCTCACCTTGGCGGCTTTGCGCATGAACCGGGGAAAGGCGTGCTCCAGGGAGTAGATGAGGGCGTGGTAGATGCGCTTGGCCGGGTGCGCGGCCAGAGCGTGCTCGATGAGCTCGGCGCGTTCCTGCTCCAGGCGGAAGAAGTCGTCCAACGCCACGCTGAACTGCGTTTCGGAGATGAGGCCGAGGGCGAGCAGGGCTTCGCCCAGATGGGAGCTGTGCACGTTCTGGACGAAGAGGAGGTCGTCGAGCTGGTCTTTGGTCAACAAGCCGAGCCGCACGGCGATGGCGCCGAAGGGTTCGTCCGCCAGGCGCTGTTCCCGGGCCACGCGGTTCACGCCCTCGTCGTCCATGTACCCTTTCTCCACAGCCACCTGCCCGATGAGCTTGTTGGCTTCGCGCTGATGCTGCACGGCCTGGTCCAGGGTGGCTTCGTCGATGACGCCTTTGGCCAGCAAATACCAGCCGAAAAAGCGGATGAATTTCTCGTTGGTGGTGTGCATGCACTTCGCCTACAGGGAGTCCAGAAGGGGGAGCGGTTCTTCCACGCGGGGCTTTTTCAGGGCCTTGAGAAAGGCCTTGGCCTCCTCGAAGTCGGGGTCCAGGTCCAGCGCCTTGTTCAGAAAGCGACGGCACGCCTGTATTCTGCCTTTGTCGTAAAGGACCCGCGCCATGTTGTAGAGCAGGTGGGGATCGTCCTTGCTGAGCTTGTAGGCGCGGGCGTAATGTTTCAGAGCTTGAGGATACATGCGATTCTTGCGCAACTTCATGCCGAATTCATTGAAGAGGTGCTTGTGCTTCTCTTCGAAAGCGCCTTTGAGTCGCGCGAGTCTGCGGAAGACGAGATCGCCCTTGTCGCGTTCGTTGCGTTCCAGATAAGTGAGCCCCAGACCGAATGTGGCGCGGATGTTCTCCTCATCAATGCGCAGCGCGTTCTTGAACTCATATTCCGCACTGAAGAGCTCTTCCTTCTCGTAATGGTCCTCGGCGCGGTCGATGGTGCGTTCCAGCTCGCGCATGGCGGGCTGCACACGTTCCAGATAGACCCCCGGCTCCGGCAGATACTGTTTGAGCAGCATCTCCCTGGTGATGTACTGCATGGCGCCGGAGGGAATGTAACTGGAATTCAGGGGTTGTACACCGAAGGCGCCTTCCTCCGTCTCTTCCACGTACATGTACACGGTTTGCTCGGTCTTCTTGGAGGTGTGGCCGAAACCGACCCGCGCTTTGGACTGCGTGGAGAAGACGCCGCGTATTCTGCCGTCTGTGATGAGTTGGGAGAGATCCTGGGCCATGAGGCGTTCGTGTGGGTGGGAGTGGGGGGGATTGGAAGGAAAGGGTATCCCTTTTGCGCCGGTTCGTCCACCGCGTCGCCCCCGGGCGCAATGTCTCCACGGTCCCGGCCTACCCGACTTCCCCCCTGCCGCGCAAACGCGTTGACTTGCCGCAAATTTCCGTGAATATAATGGGGTTGGCGCCAATTCGCACCCAAGGCCCGGAGCAGGCATGAACGACTTCCTCTCAGCCGAAAATGGACAACACGCCCCGGAGACGCACGACGACGACCCCACCAAGGAGCTCGCCGGTCTGCGTGCGCGCGTGGCGGAACTGGAAGCCCAGAATGACGATCTGACGCGGCTGCGCGACGACCTGACAGAGCACAAGCTGCTGTCGCGCGCAGCGCTCAACGCTTCCCTGGACATCGTCTTCGTGCTGGATCCCCTGGGCTCCATCCTCGCCATGAACGACCCCGCGGCCATGCGCTTCGGGCCGGTGGAAGCGCCGGGAGCGCGCAGCGTCTTCGACCTCATCGAACACGAAGCCGTGGAGCCTGTTCGGCGCTGGCTGCGCGAGTGCCTGGAGACGCGCAAACCCGTCTCTTTCAAGGTGACCACGCCCAACGCCACCTACGGCTATCGCGTCTCTCCTGTGCAGGAACCGGGCGCCGGCGTCCAGAAGATATCCCTCTTCGTGCGCGACATCTCCGAGAGCGAACGCGCACTGCAAGCCCTGCGTGACAGCGAAGCGCGGTACCGGGGCATTCTGGAAGACCAGACGGAGCTCATCTGCCGCTACCTGCCGGATGGCCGGCTCTCCTACGTCAACGAGGCTTACGCCAGGCACTTCGGCAAGTCCCAGAAAGAGCTCATCAACACGAATTTCATCCCCCATATCCCGGAGGAGGACCTCCGGCTCATCAACGAGCGCATCGCTTCCTTGCGGCCGGAGAACCCTGTCACCTCCTTCGAGCACCGCGTCATCATGGAGAATGGGGAGGTCCACTGGCACCACTGGACCCACCGCGCCATTTACAACCGCGCCGGGGAGCTGGTGGAGTACCAAGCCGTGGGCCGCTCCGTGACCAAGCGCAAGAAAGCCCAGGAAGCTCTGGAAGAGAGCGAAGCGCGGTACCGCTCCCTCTTCGAGGATTCGCCCATCTCCTTGTGGGAAGAGGATTTCTCCGCCATCAAGCAGTATCTGGACGACCGCCGCCGCGAAGGCGTCACGGACTTCGAGGCGTTCTTCGCGGAGAACCCCCTGGCTGTGGCGCACTGTGTGAGCCTGGTCACCGTCTGCGACGTGAACAATGCAACCCTGCGACTCTTCAAGGCCTCTTCCAAGGACGAGCTGCGCGAAGGCCTCGCTTCCATCTTCACGGACGAGACCATGGAGTTCTTCCGCGGCGAACTCGTCCAGCTGGCGCACGGCAACCGCAGCTACACCGGCGAGACGCGCCACCGCACCTTGCACGGCGAACTGCGCGACGTCATCATCCACGTCATCGTGGCGCCGGGGCATGAGGAAAGCCTGGACAAGGTCCTCGTCTCCATTCTGGACGTCACTCAGCGCAAACGCGTGGAGGAGGAACTGGCCGAGAGCCGTGCGTTCCTCAACCAGATCATCGACACAGTGCCCTCCCCCATCTTCGTCAAAGACCGCGAAGGCCGCTTCGTCATGGTGAACAAAGCCATGGCGGACCTCTACGGCGCTGCGCCGCAAGAGCTCATCGGCCGCACGGGTCCGGACTTCAACCCCAACGAGGACGAGACCTCCCTCTTCCGCGTGGAGGACCTGGAGGTGCTGGACTCGGGGCAACCACTGTTCATCCCGCAGCGCTCCATCACTCCTGTCACCGGGGAGACGCGCTGGTATTCCACCACCAAGCTGCCCCTTAAAGGCAAAGATCAGATCCTTGGCGTGGCGGTGGACATCACCGAGCGCAAAGAAGCCGAGCACGAGCGCACCCGGCTGGAGAAGCATTTCCGTCAAGCGCAGAAGATGCAGGCGCTGGGCACGTTGGCCGGGGGCATCGCCCACGATTTCAACAACATGATCTTCGCCATCCTCGGCTTCGTCCGGTTGGCGCTGCGTGTGGTGGAGAAGAATTCCAAGCTGGAGGAGTACCTCCTGCAGATCCAGTCCGCGTCCATGCGCGCTTCGGATCTCGTGCGGCAGATCCTCACCTTCTCCAGGCAGACGGACCAGGAACGCAAGCCTGTGGCTGTGGCCACCCTGGCCAAGGAGATAGGCAAGCTGATCCGCGCCACCTTGCCCACCACCATCGACGTGCAAGTGGAGATCACTCCAGAAGCCGAGGGCGAGGGCTCCCTCATCTCCGGCGACCCCACGCAGATCCATCAGGTGCTGATGAATCTGTGCACCAACGCAGGCCACGCCATGCGCGCCCACGGCGGTCGCTTGCAGCTGCGCGTGACGCACCGCGACGTCACCCTGGAGAGCGCGCGCAACGTGCCGGACCAGGCTGCCGGCAAGTTCATCGAAATCACCGTGGCGGAC
>CAYVWB010000050.1:0-6418 GCA_964455395.1 uncultured Desulfovibrionaceae bacterium | reverse complement strand
GCATCGACAAATCCATCATCGAGCAGATCTACGACCCCTTCTTCACCACCAAAGGCCCCGGCGAAGGCACCGGCATGGGTCTCTCCGTGGTGCACGGCATCGTGAAGAACCACGGCGGCTCCGTCTACGTGGAAAGCGAGGTGGGCCTCGGCACGACCTTCACCGTGCTGCTGCCGCGCATCGACGCAGCTGCGGAAGAAAGCGCTCTCGGCGCCAGCTGCCCTCACGCCCATGGCGACGAGCGCATCCTCTTCGTGGACGATGAAGGCATGCTCGTGCGCATGGCCGAGGAATCCCTCAGCAATATCGGCTATGAGGTCACCGCCACCACCTCGCCTTCCGAGGCCTTGCGGCTCTTCAGCGAAAACCCCGAGGCGTTCGACCTCGTCATCACAGACCAGACCATGCCCGGCATGACAGGCCTGGAGCTGGCCAAGGCGCTGCTCGCAGCGCAACCGGGCCAGCCCATCATCATGATGACCGGCTACTCCGAAACGGTGAATGCGGAGACAGCGCGCCACGCAGGCGTCGCGGAGTTCCTCATGAAGCCCGTCGTGGAGGAGGAGCTCGCGCAAACCATTCGAAACGTGCTGGATTCAAGCGCGCAAAGGAGAAACCATGCCTAGAGTGCTGCTCGTGGAAGACGACGTGCAAGTGCGCAACATGCTTCTGGAAACCCTCACCCAAGAAGGCTACGAGGTGGAGGAGGCCGCAAACGGCAAGCAGGCCGTGGAAGCCTACCGCGCCAACCCGCCGGATCTCGTCATCACGGACATCATCATGCCCGAACAAGACGGCGTGGAGACCATCCACGCCCTGCGGCGCGAGTTTCCGGAAGTTAAGATCATCGCCATCTCCGGCGGCAGCGCCAACATCGGCGGCGACTACCTGCTGGGCACGGCAGACGCCTTGGGAGCCGTGCGGACGTTCGGCAAGCCTGTGGACGTGAGCAAACTGCTGAACGCCGTGGAAGAATTCGCCCCCAAGAAATGACCACACCGCTTCGCCATGCTCGGCAAGGAGACGACCCCATGCCCCGTATCCTCGTCGTGGACGATGAGACCCCCATCCGGGAGATGCTCTCGGAGACGCTCCGGCTGGAAGGCTACGAGTGCGTCGCAGCCGCCGATGGCGACCAGGCCATCGACGCGCTGGCCGAACACGCCTTCGATGTCGTGGTGACCGACATCCACATGCCCGGCAAGGAGGGGCTCCAGCTCATCAAGGAAGTGCGCAAGCAGCACCCCTCCCTGAAGATCGTGGCCATCTCCGGGGGGCAGCCAGGCCTCAAGCCCGGGTGCAACCTGGAATTGGCCTCCATGTTCGGCGCGGATATCACCTGCCACAAGCCACTGGACATAGACGCGTTTCTGGAAACCCTCGCCACGCTCCTCAAGGGGTGAGCGGCCCGCGTCGGCGTTCACCCCCCCTGCGACGAGTCAGCGTTTCCGCGCAGCCGCATCCCCCGCGGACCACTCCGCCACGACCAACGCCGCCAGACCCAGATCCCGCTTGATCGCGAGCGCCGCCTCCCAAGCCCCGCGCAGCGTCTCGTGACGGCCCACCCGCACCGCGAACGAACCACCGAAGGGCCCCTCCTCTTCCTCCACCCGCGCCTCCAGGCCATGCTCCTCCAGGGACGCGGCGTAGCGTTCGGCCTCGGCGCGCACCCGCGTCGCAGCCGCCTGCACGGTATAGCGCATCCCACGCTCCGAGGCTTCGCGCGCCCCCGACGCGTCGTGAGCCTTCACCACCATGGCGGATCCCTCCGCCCCTTCGGCGACGCCCAAGGCGGCGTCCACCCGCTCGCCAAGGGCTTGCGCAGTGCGCGCATCCTGCAGATGTTCCACACGCACGGCCCATGCTCCTTCCGGCAGCTTCCGCACCGCAAGCGTGGCGTTGACGCCGGCCTCGGAGAGGTTCGCCGCCAAGCGCTGGGCTTGGCGCTCTGCCGCACGCGGGCCTGTTTCGACATCGACAACAAGATGCACTCCGCTTCGGGCTGGCGCCGCCACCCGGGGCGAGTCCTTCCACCGCTCCACCGGGCTGGGCGGGGCGGGCGATAGCAATTCGTCAAGGACGCTGGGTGTCTGCGTCGCTGCGTCCGTCATCCGGGAGGCGACATCCTCCTCGCCCTCGGCGGCCTCGTTTTCGGTCTCGTCCTGCTGACCCTGAGCAAGGCCCCTTTCCCCGGACGCTGCGCCGGGGCGTTGCATGGGTTTGAGCTCGGCCAGAGCTTCCGCGCCGAGGGAGTCGGAAAGGCCTTCGACCCGTGCGTTGAGCAGCGCCTGGGCCGCGGCGTTCGCTTCCATGCCAGCCAAGGCGAGACGTTTGAACGGCTCCAGAGGCGTCACCAAAGCGTCCGCCGCATCGAGCATTCCTGGCGAAGCGACTGTCGCCAAAGCCTCACGCGCCGCCGCCGCCGAAGGGAAGGCGCCCGAAAAGACGCCCAGGAAAGGTATGCCCTCATACGTGAACTGGCGGACGTGCGGAGCAAGCAGGCCGAGGCCATCGCCTGCTGCAGGGTCGCTTGTGGGAACAGCCAACGCCGATGGCGCGCCGGAGTCGGTCGCATGCCCGGTCGCATGCCCGGTCGCACTCGCCGTCGCAGAAGCATTCGCTGTCGCCGTCGTGTCGGCGCCGCCCTCGCGCGGGGGGTAGAGCCCGTCGTGCGCCGCCGCGGTCGTGCCGTCATTCGCCTCGGTGATTGCGCCATCCGCGGCCCCGGCCGTTGCTTCAGTCGCTGTCCCGGCTGCTGTTGATGGGGAAGATTCCGGCTGGCCAGCCGGTGAGGCGACCTCGCCCGTGGACCCGTCGTCGTGCGCCGCCGCGGTCACGGTTTCGGTGGATACAGTCTCGGCAGGCGCGCCGGAGTCGGTCTTCTTGTCGTGAGGCGCTGTCCGGTCCCCCGTGAGGGCGGCGCGCAGCACCCCCGTGAGTCGGTTGGCGTATCGGCGCGCATCCTTGGGTCGTTCGAACACGGCGTAGAGCACGCCCCATGTCGCGGAAGATGTTGGCGTTGCGGAAGCTGTTGGTTTAGCGGTTTCCGCCTGCGCGGGTGGCGTCTGGTCGGGCGTGTCGATGACGTCCAGCGCCGCATCAGGCTGGTCCGGAGGCGGTCCGGCATCGGCCGGAGTCTGTGTCCATGATTGTGCGTAGTCGACGCAGCGCGTCACATGCACGTCTCCGGAAGGCGAAGTCTGCACGGTTGTCTCGGCGGAAAGGCCGCGACGGCGACAGGCTGTGCGCGCCGCGTGGGCGGCTTCGGCATTCGGTTGGAGCGTCTTCTCCACTCCAGCCGGCGCCCCCAGGGCCTCCAGCAACGCCCGCACCGCCTCCGCGGGCAGGGCTTCCTCCCGGAGGGCGACGGCGTCTCTGGTTGCGAGGGAGTACCCGAGCTGCAACGCGGGGATGGCTTCGGCTTCAACCACTTGGAATGTTCTGGAGAGCAGGGTTTCACCAGCTCGCGCCACCTCGACCCGCCACTCGCCGGGAACCAGCTCTTCCGCCTTGGTGAACGCCCAGCCCGCGAAGGCCGGGCGGTCCGCGCAAATGGCGGCTTCCCATTGGGCGACGCCGTGGCGGTCGGCTGCTTCCGCCCCCGTGAAGGGAGGGTGAACGATGCGGACCTCCACCCTGCCCGGCGGCGCGCGGAAGGTGTAGCCGAAGCGGTTGAGCATGGTGGCTTCGACGGTGTCCGTGGTTTCCACATGGCTCAACCGCAGAGGGGGGCAGTCGCCTGCAACGTCCTTGCGGGCGGCGCTGTGGTCCATCTCGAAGAGGCCTTGCTGCAGGACGACGGCGTCGCCCGCACTGGACTCGGTTCGAGGAGTGACCGCCGGCGCGAAACCGGGGGCTTTCGTGGCGTCCGGAAACGTCGGTTTGCCGGGAGGCGCGCCCGTGGCGTTCGTCTCGGCCGTGGCGAGATTCGCTTCATCGATCGAGGCGGCGCCGGCGCCCACCGCCTCCTGCGCGATGGCTGGAGACCCGGCAGCCTGCAAGAGCAGCCACACAAGCGCGAGGCGGAGGAGCGCCGGGAAGGTCACTGCGTGATCACCAATGCGCCGTCATCCCCTTCCTCGATACGGATGCCGCGTTGCGGAGCCGCATTGTCCGGGGGTTGCACCACGCGGATGCGCCAGGGGCCGTCTGCAGCGATATCGAGGCTGAGCATGCGGTCCTGGCTGATGGAGGCCTCGTAGGAGCCTTGGACGAGCCGCCCGGCTGTGGCGTCGATTTCCACCAGGGTGTCGACATCGCCCGTTTCCGAATCCATGACGCGGATGACGAATGCGCCATCGCTGTTCGGTTCGTACCTGTAGAGGAACAGCAGGTTCCCGGCCGGGGCGGCGAAGGGCGAGGTGAGCACGACGCCCTGGCCGTCGCGAACGGCGACCCGTCGCGCATCTTCGCCGTGTTCTCCGGCGAGCACATCTTCCGCGGAGGTGAAATCGAATTCGAAGCGGTCGGGCCGCTGTCGGGATCGCCCGTAGTGGACGGCGATCTCCACCTTCTCCTGAGGCTGCATGTCGCCAAGCTCGACGCGTCGCATCCAGATGGGCTGTTCGCTCTGGGCGTCCATGGCGAAGATGGACACTGCGACGCCTTGCAGGGGGCTGTCCGTACGATTGATGAAATACCCGACGAGGTCACCTTCATCGAAGTGAAAGCCTTCGTACCCGATGGCGTTCTGCTCCACTGCAGAGACGATGGCGGGCGTGGCGGCGAAAAGCACGGCGAGAATGAAGGTTCCCGAAAGAAGCAGCATGGCGGCTGCATGCACGCGCCTGTCATCCGGAATCCACATGAACATGCTGAATCCTCACTGCTGAGTGTTCTGCGGCGTCTTGGAAATGGTTGTACGCTATCTCCGCTGGGAGGACAATGCGCGCATGGCGTCGCGTCCGGCGAAGGGTTGCCAGTTCTCCTGCAGACACTGTATACTCCCGCCATGACGCTGCATTCCTTCTTGCTCCTGATCCTGGGGATGGCCCTCGTGCTGGGCTTCACGCCGACGCCCCACGCCAAAGCGGAGTCTTCTGCCGCGCCGACTTGGCGGGAGCCCGCCACAGGCTTGGAATTCATAAAAATCTCGGGGGGCTGCTTCACCATGGGCATGACGCCTGCAGCGGAGCCGCAGTTGCGCAAGTTCCCGGAGTTCCATTTCAACAAGACCTATGCGGACGAGTTGCCCCGGCTGGAGGCGTGCGTGGATGATTTCTGGATGGCGACACGCGAGACCAGCCGCGCAGCCTGGGCGACCCTGATGACGAAAGCGCCGTTCTGCCGCGTGGAAGACGACCGGCTGCCGGTCTCCGGCGTATCCTGGTTCGACGCGCTGGCGTTCGCGCGGGAGTTGAACAACATCCATGGCGGCGCGCGGCGTTTTCGCTTGCCTACCGAAGCGGAGTGGGAGTACGCCTGCCGCGCCGGCGGCGAGGCTCCCTACCAGTCCGGCGTGGAGGCCTTGCCCGCCATCGGCAGGTTCCCCAACCCCTTGGCCAAGCCCGGCCCTGACGGCGAACCTCTCCGTGGCATGGCCCCTGTCGGCGCCCACGAGCCGAACGCCTTCGGCTTGTACGACATGCACGGCAATGTGGAGGAGTGGACCGCCACGCGTTACGCTCTCCCGGGCGAGACGCCGCCGCCGGAGACCAGCAGGTCCTTGCGCGTTCGCAAAGGCGGCGACTACCGCGACGCCCCGACGGAGGTGCGCTGCGGCGCGCGCGAGAAAGCCATCGGCGGGTTCATCGATTGCACGGTGGGTTTCCGCTTGATCATGGTCGAATCGGCAAGCGAACCGACGTCGCCCTCCCCCCCGCAGGACGCACACGACGCCACGACGCCCTGACACGGCCTCAAACGACCAGACCCGACTTGGCGTCCTCGCGCCCAGTCGTCTTCAGCCGTGACCCGTGGCGACCTGCGGCTTTCTCCGTCCCGGAAAGACACCACCCGCGGCCCACCACTGGTCATCTCAACGAGTCCTACAGACGCTTCCTGCAGAGCCCCCTGCCGCGCCTGACGCCGTCTGGCGCGGCCTGCCGCGCCACGACGCCAAGGCCCTTCATCCGCCTCATCAGAAAGAACGCCGCGCCGCCGTGCCCAGTCGTCTTCAGCCGCGACCCGTGGCGACCTGCAGCCTTATCACCGCAAAAGACCAAGCCGGGGGGGCGAACCCCTCCGGCTTGGTGATGTCATGGACGCTGCGACGTGAAGTCGGAGCGAGGCGTTTGGCGCATGTCAGTCGTGGACGATGATCTCCCCGGCGCGACTGGTCGGGGTTTTGCTCGTGTCGGCGTCCTGGCGCGAGTTCTCGCTTTCGCGGTTCACGGCGCCGCCGGAATTGGCGCCTTCGCCGGCGTACCGGGAGGTATCGTTGACGAAGCTGCTGTCTTGAGCCGGCTGACCCCAGGCA
>CAYVWB010000049.1:1295-33631 GCA_964455395.1 uncultured Desulfovibrionaceae bacterium | reverse complement strand
GTTGGCCGGACGCTCCCGCCGACGCGCCGCCCCTTCAACCGGGGCCGCCGCGCACCCTCCCAAGCTCGCGCCGCCCCCCCCGCCTGCCATGCCTGCGGCCGTGGACGCCACAGACCGTCTTCAGGAGCCCTCACCCTGGCGCAAGGCTCTGCGGTTCATGGGGAACCGTGACGTACTGGCGCTTTCTCTGCTGAGCATCCTGCCTTCTGCCGTCGTGTTGATCGGTTTTCTGAACTATCTGCTCCCACTCTATTTGAACCGGGCTGGCGTCTCCCAATCCGATATCGGACGTATTTTGATGATCTACGGCGTCTGCCTCATTTACATCGCACCATTCATCGGCCGCCTGGTGGACCGCTCCGCCCGCAAACGACTGCACATTGCCATCTCCGGCGTACTCGGCGCAGCCGGCATGCTTGTCTACTTCGTTACCGGAGGCCTCACCGCAGCAGCCGTGGCGGTGTTGCTGCTGGGCCTCTGCGCCAGTTTCGGATTCGCTTCACAGAACGCTTACGCCTTGAACCTCCGCGTAACGCGTCGGTTGGGCGAAAGCACCGCCGTGGGTCTCACCAGCGCCGTGGAGCGACTCGGGCAGGTGCTGGGGCCACTGCTCTTCGGGTGGCTCATCGCCGCTGCAGGCATGGCGCAGGGGGCCCCCCTGATGGGCGGCGTCTACCTGTTCTGCACCATCCTCTTCCTCGTGATGGCTCGGGAAGCCCCGACGTTTCGAGAGGATGACCCCACGGCATGACGTCCGCACAGCAGGCCCTCGCCCGGCGCATCATCGCAACGACGCTGCACGCCCTGCCCGGCCTGCGGCGCGCCCTGAAGCAGTGGGGCGAGTGGACCCTGGGCGACTACACCAGGGCCTTGCACGCTCCGGCGACGCCCCGCGCCTGCGATCCCCATGCCGATCTGGTGAACGCAGTGGCCGCGCACACGGCGCCGCTTCTCGGCGAGTCCATCGCCCGCGCAGCACATGACGCTCTGGAACACGCCCCGGCGACGCTCACCGCCAACCACCACGGCGTGGACACCCTCCACCAGTCCGTCCATTCCACCATCGCCTATGCGTTGCCTGCGCTGCTTGATTCGCCATCGCCCCTCCCGGCCATCGTCGTGCTCGCATGCGCCGGGACGCCCCTCAACAACGTGACATACCCGCGCGGCCTTGTCCTCGCCAACACGGCGCCTCTCCCGACTGCGCAGGACGCCGCAGAAGTCCGCATCCCCATCCACCCGAATTCCCGACGCAATGTCTTGGCGTGGGCGGCTCCGCCTTGGACGCGTTCCATGCTGGAGGCCTCACGCAGCCGCCTGGACGAGGCTTCGCGCGGCCCCACGCCGCAGTTGAGGCCGGCGCAGGCGGACGCCGCGTCCCGTTTCATCCTGGAGGCGCTCGCCCATCCAACGGTCCTGGCCGCATCGACCTTTGCGGACCAGGCCGTGCTGGCCAACGCTGCGTTGTGGCGGCGGCTTTTCGCCAGGGAGGTCGCCGTACCGCCCCTCGTCTACCTGGACATGGAGCGTGTGGCGGCGACGCTTCTCGCTCGGGATCTTGGCCGTCCCTCTCTGCTGAGCGCGCTTTTCTTCGAACCGGATCTGCGCGCGGCCCTGCTGGAGGCGCTGGACGGCGTCCCCGGGTGCTGGCGCGCCGAGACGCTGGAGGCGCTCGCCCGGGCTCCGGCCCTCCACCACGAGAGCATGCGCGGCGCTGGGTCCGTCTTCTTTTGGGGGATCGACGATCACGGCCGGCGTTTCCCCTTGCGACTGGACAAAGGCGCGCCCACCCTGCGCGGCTCGACCCTGGCGGGAGAACCGTTCGCCGTGGCGCTGGCCCCGGCGCCCCTGCTGGAGGCGCTCGATCGGCGTCGGCTCCTGCCCAGCCTCTTCACCTGCTACACGGCCGTCGCCTTGGCGCGGGGAGCGCATTGCTACGGCGGCGTCTACCAGGCTGCGTACCTGGAGTCCATGCGCCGAGGCGTCATCCAAGCCTTGTCGCACACCGGAGAAACAGCCATGGCGGAACTGTTGCGCCCTTTGCGCTGCGACCGTTTCCTCGCCGGCGTCATGACCACATTCCTTGCGTTGCAATCATCCCCGAACGAATGCGCATACGTTCCTGCCTGCGCCACGGATATCGCCGCCGCCGGCGGGCTCACCCGGGATCATCTGGAGCGCATGGCGCGTCTCACCTTGCGCGAGGCCAATCATGTCGGCTCGCTGCAGACTTATGCGGAACTCACGCCCCGTGGAGAGCGTCCTCAGGGCTGGCGGGACGCCGTGACCGCCTGGGCGCTGGCCGTCTGCGGCGAGCGGTTGGCGCTGGCGTCCATACGGTGACGCCGCGGCCGTGTGGCCGTCCGGGGTAGTCGCGCGTCCTACCAGGGGTGCGCACATATCCCACCGTATCATTGGGCGTATCCCTATAGCATGATTCTGCAGGATGCGTAGTGTGCGACATCATGAGGAAGCGCCGCTGCAACGCTTCATGAACATGATCGCATAGACAACGCACCAGGAGGTCCTCATGCTGGGATGGGCAATCACCTTTCTGATCATCGCACTGGTCGCCGCCGTATTCGGCTTTGGCGGCGTTGCGTCTGCGGCTGTGGGCATTGCAAAAATTCTCTTCTTCGTATTTCTTGTGCTCTTCGTCATCTCTTTGGTGATGCACATGGGCAGACGGAGACGTCTCTAACGATCCATTACGGAGGTTTTTGAAATGCTACGGATTCTTTTGATTATTGTATCAGTGCTTGCTTTGCTTGTGCCTTTGACGGGCTGTTCTGACGATACGCCGCCTGCTCAAGAATACACCACGGAAGCAGGCCCTGAAGAATACGCAGGAAACAACACTCCTACCGCTGCGACGGATGAGGATACGCTGACCAACTCCACCCATGGCCCATTGCAACAGAAAGAGCCCCTCAATTCGAACATGACCGGCGCGCAATAAAGGAGGCATTCATGCAAGTTCTCTATGAAAAACACGCTTCGACGCCCCACAAGAAGGCGTATGCGGGAAGCTCGGTGGAACCTGTCCGGGGGTCACGCAATGCTACGATGCACAATTCAGCGGACCGCCTTCACGATGTACAGAAAGCATTGCATCAGATAGTGCTTTCGTACGCTGCCAGAACAAAGCCTTGAAGCGCTTTGCATGACGCAAAAAGCCCCGACTCACGACGCAACGTCATGGGCCGGGGCTTTTTTGTTGGGCGGAATACAGCCTACTTGAATTCCTTGTCAGCAGACTTGCGGAGGTAATAGATTCCGGAAAGCACGAGTCCGAGACCAAGCAGTACCCAGAACAGAGACATGGCGCGCTCCTTTGCAGCGTTGCGAACGGTTCCGCCCGGCCATCCGGGCTGTTGCAGACAGGAGGGACGACCGCAGCGCCGTCCATCCGTGCGAAATTTCACATTCCATACGCCATTTTGCCTTACCGGGCAACAGGCGCCGCCCTACCCGTCCCGCCGCCGCTGGGTGGTGAAGGCCTCCCGCGCTGCCCTCACGAAATCGCTCAGAAGTTCCGGATCTTTGCGCCCATCGCTCCCTTCCAGGCCCGTGTGCGCGTCCACGCCGCCCAAACCGCCGTACGAATTGGCTCCCGAAACGTCGAAACGCGGCTCGGCAGGAGCGCCCTCCATGGGCCGCAGCACCAAAGGAGGCCGCGGCGGCCGCATGGCGTGGATGGCTTCCGCCACGTTGCCGGGCGTCAACCCGCCGGCCAGCACCACCGGTTTGGGCGAAGCCGTCACCAGCCGGCGGCTCACGGACCAGTCGTGCGTCATGCCGGTCGCCCCGGTGGCGCCGGTGGTGGGGTCGTAGGTATCCGTCAGGAAGGCGTCCACATGCGGGAGAGCGGCGCTGGCGGCGCGCAGCAGGTCCTTTTCCTCCGCAGCGCCCACCACCAGACTGTAGATGATGAGCAGCTCCGGCGCTTCCGCGCGAACCGTGGCCAACGCCTGCGGCGACATGGGCGAGTGCAGCTGCAGCGCATTCGCATGGATGCTTCGCGCCAAGGCCACGGCCTCCCGCGGGATGGTGGCGTACGTTATACAGACATACAAGATATCAGGATATTCCAATCGCAACGCGCGGCCTACGGCGGCCGCCTCGGCTTCCGTCAGATCCTCCGCGTGCACCGGCAGCCGCAACGGCGCGCCCACGGCGTCCACGCCTGCTTCCGCCACCAGCCGCGCTTCATCCAGATCATGGACGCCTGCGACCTGCACCATGCCATGCGGGAACGTCGGCCGGCTCATGATGACGCTCCCTCATGCGACCGAAGCGCCGCAGCCTGCGGCAACCCGGAATTCGCCAAGGCTTCCAGTGGACCTGCAAAGACGACATGGCCCTTGTCCAGCACCAATGCGTGAGTCATGAACGAAGGAAATTCTTCAGCATAATGCGTTACATACACCAATCGCGAACCCCTCGCCGCGGCGTCGGCCACGGCTTCGTTGAATGTGACGCGGAATGCCGCGTCCAGCCCGGAAGCTGGTTCGTCCAACAGCAGCGCCGTCGGGTCCGGCGCCATCGCCCGAGCAAGTAGCGCCCGTCGCGCCTGCCCGGTGGAGAGCGCGCCGAAAGGCCGGTCCGCCAGGGTCGTCAACCCGAAATATTCCAGCCACGCGTCCACCAGACGCCACATGGCGGGGGTGGGGGCGTCAAAGAGCGCCAGCCCGCCGAAGAATCCGGAAGCCGCCAGCGCCCGAGTCGCCACGTCGCCGTCCACACGCGCCTGCAGCTCCGCCGAAACGAACCCGACCCGCGTGAGTCGGCGCCACCGCCCAGGCCGGTTCGCGTCCTCCGCCACCCTGGCGCGTTCCGCATCCCAGGCGGAATACGCTGAATCAACAGCCGGCATCGCCACCACGCTTTCCGGCGCTGCCGCCCACTCGCCCAGCAACAACCGTAACAGCGTGGACTTGCCTGCGCCATTGGCCCCCAGTACGGCCCAATGCGCGGCGGTTCCATCCGAGGACTGCGCTTCGGCGCGCCATGTCACCTTGTTCAGGAGGGTGACGCCGTCCACCAGCACCGTGGCGTCGCGGACGTCGATCAACGCGCCCTCGCCACGGTGGATGCGGCCGCCGGGACTCGCCGTGGCGTGAGAGCGGACGGACGGCAGTGGGAAATCTCGCGCGCGGTCCGCCGACGCCTGCTGCGGCAGCGCCGCATACGGACCAAGGAAGACCGGCCGGCCCTGCTCCAGCAGGCACGCCATGAGCACGGCGTCGTCTTCCTCCATGGCGGAATGCGCCGCCAAGGCCGCAATCTCGGTGGGACGGTGTGAAGCGATCATCAGCCGAGGCCCTGCCGGGTCGGCCGCCAGCGTGGCGAGCATGGCCAACAACGCCTCCCGGGAGACTGCGTCCAACCCCTGCGTCACCTCGTCCAAAAGCAGCATGGCGGGTTCACCCCCCTGCGCCATACCAGCCGTTTCACCATGCCGTTGCAACGCCAGCACCGCCCGGACGACAAGCGCGCGGCGGAGCTGTCCTTGCGAACACGCCGCCAAGGGTTTGTCCGCGAACGAGGCCACCTCCATCCGCGCCAGCAAGGCATCCACCCGCGCCCACTCCACCGCCGAGGGCGTGCGGTAAAGCAGTGGCGTTCCGTCCAGACCGGACGCCGCCACGCGCCGTACACTCTGGCGCACCTCCAGCCGGCGGTAGCGTTCCTGCAACTCCGGTGAAACCAAGCCGATGCGCTGCTTCACCACCCCAGGCGCCACGAGGGTCTCCCCGTTGTTTCGGTAGAACCGGTGGGGTCGCAGCGGGTCGTCGGCATCCTGCAGAGGAGCGATATCTCCCCGGACGAGCGCCAGGAAAGTGGACTTGCCCGCGCCGTTGCCGCCAAGAATGGCCCAGTGCTCGTGCGGCCGCCACGTGAACGCCGGCACGGTGAGCACGGCTTGCCCACGACTGCCACGGGAGGCGGGGCCGCCGTCGCCTTCGGCATGCGGCGCAGCGCGCACGGCGCTGCCGGGCCTGGGAGCGCGGGCGTCCCGGAGCGCGACAATAAACGGACTATCGTTCAACATAAAATCAACAAACGCTCTAAATCCGCAAACGCTGTGGCCATCAACACCATGACATCATGAATCTTTACGGACATCGAGGTCACTTGACAGGGTCCCCACACCACACTTGTTCAACAATTGATCAACCTGCAATCTGCTCCAGCGTCGCTCGCTTCGTCGCGTGGTAGTCGAGGAAATTGATTAAGTTGTCTTTGCCCATGTAGTTCCCCAGAATCCGCGGCGAGGCTTGGGTCAGGTCCACATAGATGAGGCCGTCCAGGCAGTTGTTGAAGTCCGGGTCCACGTTGAACGCCAGGATCTTGCCGCCGAGCTTGAGGTACTGCTTCAGCAGCACGGGGATGCCTTTGACCACGGGTTCGATGTCCGTGATCACTTCGGTCATGTCTTCTATTGATTTCACCACGTTACGGAATTCACGCACTTCGTGGCGGCGCATCTTCCGCAGCTTGGGCGGCAGCTTCGGTTTCACCAGTTTGGAGAGTTCCGAGATGGAGTTGTTGGCCCGCAGGTAGCGCACCATCATCTCCCGCGAGAGCATGGAGTAGTCGCTGGAGATGGAGACGGGGCCGAAGAGGTTCTTGTAGTCCGGCGAGAGCAGCACGTAGTGGCAGATGCCTTTCCACAAGAGCATCAGCGGCGCGAAGCTGCGCTGGTATTTCGGCCGCACGAAGGAGCGGCCCATTTCCAGGGAGGGGCCCAGCCGTTCGAAGAGCGCCGGCTTGAAGGAGAAGAGCGAGCTTGTGTAGAACCCTTCCACGCCGTGTTCCCGGATGATGTCCGTGGAGCGGCCAATGCGGTAGGCTCCGACGATTTCGCGTTTGTCTTTGGCCCAGACGAAGAGGTGGTCGTAATAGCTGTCGTAGTGGTCCAGGTCCGTGGGTTTGCCGGTGCCTTCGCCCACCAGTCGGAAGGTGTGCTCGCGCAGTCGGCCGAGTTCTTCCAGAGTGAGCGGGATCTGCCCGGCCTTGGCTTTGTAGACCTGGAATTCGTTCAGCTCCAGCAGCAGATTTTCCGGCGGCAGACAGGCGAGCTCCGCTTCCAGGTCGGCGGGGTCTTTCTCCTCCACCACGGGCGCCAGTTCCCGCGGGGGTTTGGACGTTTCCTCCTTGCGGATGTGGCGCGCGCCCGCAGCCACGAGCTTGCGCAACGGCGAACGCGGCGGCGCATCGGCGGAATCCCGCGCTTTCAGCATGTACGTGCGCAGCCGGAGGTAGGCCATGAGCTTGTCGTCGCGGTCGAACTTCTCCAGCTTCTTGTAGGGGATGAGCGCGCCCACCCGGGTTTGGAACATCTTGTGCCGCGTGCCCAGAAAGAAATGCGGGAGGAGGACGGTGCGCAGCCGGGGGTGGAGAAGCCCCGCCAAGTGGAAGAGCGGTCCGTTGGAGCCCGGGAAGAAGATGGGCAGCACTGGCGCTTCCGTGTGGTGGATGATGCGGCCCACGGTCCGGCTCCATACGGGGTCCATGATGCGACGCTTGCGGATGTCCAGGCTGGAGACTTCCCCCGAAGGGAAGACCGCCAGCATGTGGCCCGCCCGCAGCCAGCGGATGGAGTCCTTCAGGGGTTTGATGTTCTTCTTGAGGGAAGCGGCGCTGCCGAAGTTGTCCACGGAGATGATCATCTCCTGCAGTTCCGGCATGAGGCCGAGCAGGTAATTCCCCATGATCTTCACGTCCGGTCGCACCCGCTTGAGCAACGCGCCAAGGATGACGCCTTCCACGGCTCCGAAGGGATGGTTGGCCACCACCACCACAGGACCCTGCGTGGGGATGCGGTCGAAATCCCCGGCGGGGAGCTCGTAGCCGACGTCCAGCACGTCCAGGGTGCGGGCCATGAATTCACGCTCCGGCGAGAGGTTGGCTGCTTGATTGTACACGTCGTTCAGGCCGTTCAGGCCCACGCCGCGCTCCACCAGGCCGCCCAGGGTCGAAAGAAAGAGCCGGTGCGCCGGGCCTTTGTTCTTCAAACCGTCAAGGGTGAATATCTTCGTGTAGCTCATGACTGCTGGACGCGCCTTGGCTTCCATGGCTGAGGGAAGAAGGCTGAAAGCGCGTGGTTTGGAGCACGTTCACCCACTGCGCAGGGCAGTGGGACGCGGGATGCGTCGGGAGCAGAACATCGCCGGAGGCTTCTTGCAGAGCGCAGGCGCGCATGTGAGCGGATCACCGGGACCCGGCGCGTCAAGACGCGGTGCAGGGCGAAACCGTGTGGACGTTTGCGGGCTTCTAGCATACCCGCCGCGCGCGCTCAACACTTCTCTGCGCCTCCTCCCCGCGCCACAAGCAGGATCGACGCTGGCGGCCGCGGTCTTCCACGAGGGGCCGCCACAAGCATTTCCGGCCTGCAAACGACGCCCCCTCTTCCTTCCCGAACATACGGGCGGCGGAACGCACGCACCACCCGGGGCGTCCTCGCCGGCGCCCGGCCGCTTCGGAACGCTGTACGGTTCGACACGATTCGGATGCGGCAGGCAAGCCGGGCGGGTCCACTGCAGGGCCTTTCCGCCGACGCGCACGACACTGCTCGCGCCATGACGCATCCCACGGCCATGCCTGAAGGTGGTCGCGTTCGCATCGCGAGGATGTGGAGAGGCTGGGTTGGGCGGGGGTGAGGGGGGCGCCTGCCCGGACTCCACGAACAGCCCCCCGACAGCTTGAGCCGCAGCCCGTCAGCCTCCACGGGAGACGCGAGCAGGAGCGCTCGCAGCCCTCTCCATGCCTTGATCCATGACCACATGCACGGACGACTCCTGGCCGCAAGCGGCTCGTGGAGCAGACCCGGCGGCGCAGCGTCAGAAGCGGTAGCGCTCGGAACCGTTCGGGGTGAAACGCACGGCGTGATCGAAGCCGGCCTCGCGGGCGTAGGCTTCCAGTTTGTCGAAGGCGAAGGCCACCTGCTCCACGGCGTGCGCGTCCGAGCCGAAGCAGATGGGCGTTTCTCGTTCCCGCGCCAGATCCATGAACAACGGCCCCGGGTAGATTTCCTTGCAAGGCTTGCGCAACCCCGCGGAGGAAATCTCCATCACCATGCCGGCGCGCGCCAAGGCGTCCACGGCGCGTTCGGCGGCGCGGCGGCCTTCCTCGCTCGCCAGCCAGCGGGCGTGCCGCTCCATGCTGAAGATCTTGACGAGGTCCAGATGCGCGGCGGCGTGGAAGAGACCGCTTGCGGCCATGGCCTCGACCAGGGCGTAGTATTCACGGTAGGCCGTGAAGCACGCGTCCTCATCCAGAGGGCGCCACTCCCTGGCGGCGAAGTCGAACCCCCACGGGCCCACGAAGTGCACGCCGCCCAGGGCGAAATCCGGCTGGTGGGTCTCCAGCAGGCGGCGGATCTGCGCATCGTGTCCGGGAAAAAAGTCGATCTCCGCGCCGAGCAACAGGGTGGCGCGGTCCGCGTATTCGCGCGCCAAGTCGCGCACGGTCTCGCAGTAGCCGCCGAAACCGCGCTCCAGCTTGTCCTGGTAGTCTTCCGGATAGATGTACCCGGGCGGGCGTGGCGCGTGTTCCGTGAAACCGAGAGTCGTGAGGCCTTTGGCGAGACACGCCTCGGTCATGGCGCGCGCGTCGTGTCTACCGTGGGAACAGCTGGTGTGGAGATGCAGATCGGCGCGTATGGGCATGGCGGGTGATCGCGGGGTCGCGTGACGGGACGGAGGTTGGCCTGGTGGAATTGCCTTTTCGGGTATCGGCGCGGATTGGAGGCGTCGTTCGCGTGGGAGAGACCGAGAGCGCATCAGGCCTTCACGCTCATGACGCCAAGAGCTGGGGCGGCGGCAGACGGGCGCGACGCGCACGGCGTCTTGCTCCATCCCTGCGCCATCAAACGCGGCGCAAGCGGGCCAGCCGCCGGGACGTCGGCGCACGAAGGTAGCCCGGAAGCTGCAGGGACGACCTCACCTATACGTCCCTTTCCTGCGCCATGCAAGGTGGTCGCAGTCGGCGCCGCGCATCCCCCCCCCTTGACGCGGCTCCCGCCTTACGAAATAGTAGGTATATTGGACGATCAGGATGCACGACCGCCCACAGGACGCACAACCCGCCCAGAGCAGCACGAGCGCGCCCATGGAAGACGCCCTCCGTAAAGCCGTACGCGACGCCATTGTCGACTCCATGCCCGTCGGCCTCATGGTGATCAACCACGAAGGCCAGGTGGTCCTGGCGAACAACGCCCTGGAAGCCATGCTCGGCTTCAGCCGCGACCAGCTCATGAGCGCACCCTGGGGAGCCCTCTTCTTCGCCCACGCCGAGAACCACGAGTTCAACGACGTCATCATGGATGTCATCCGCCGGGAGCTCGTCAACCTCCACCGCACCCTCCCCTACAAGAACCCAAAAGACGGCAGGCTCCTCATGCTCTCCATCATCTCCTCCTACCTCTCCAACGGCGGGGACGCCGACGGCGTGGTGCTCATGGTGGAGGACGTCACCGAGAGCCACACCCGTCAACAGCGCGAAAAGCGCCTGCTCTGGGAACGCAACCTCCTCCAACGCGAACGCGCCGACGGCCTGAAGAAGCTCGCCCTTTCCGTGGCGCACCAGGTCCGCAATCCGGCCATGACCATCGCCGGCTTCGCGCGGTCCATCGGCAAGGAGGACTGCCTCTCCGAAGGAGCCCGCGAACGCGTGGACATCATCCTGAAGGAAAGCGCCAAGCTGGAGACCACGGTGAACACCGTGGCGGGATACGCCTCCTTGCCCCGGCCAGCGCTGGAACGGGTGGTGGTGGGCGAGGCCCTGCAGGAACTGAAGCACGCCCCCGAGCTGGAACACGACCCCAGACTGCGACTCGCCGGCGAGGAAAACGCCCTGCGCGCCGTCATCGCCGCAGACAGGAGTCAGCTGCTGCGCGCCCTGCGCCACATAGTGGACAATGGCCTGGAGTTCTGCGAAAATGGCGTGGAAGTGGCCGCCCGCCTCCAGGACAACGGCGATCTCGCCATCACCATCCAGGACGATGGCCCAGGCATTCCCTCGGAAAACCTGCCCTACATCTTCGACCCCTTCTACACCACCAAGCCGCAGGCCGTGGGCATGGGGTTGACGGAAGCAAGGCACATCGTGCTGGACAACCACGGCGAGCTGGAGGTGGAAAGTCCCGCCGCCGACGGCCGCGGCGCCCTCTTCCGCGCCATCTTCTCCACGACGAACGTCAACGAATGACACCGTCCGCGAGGTCCCCACGTCATGCGCACCCATTCCCCCACGGCCCCACAGAAGCAATACCGACGCCTTTGCGCGACCACTGCAGTTACCCTGCTCCTGGGCCTTCTGCTGACTATTCCGCCATGCGCCCTGCCGCAGGCGCACGCCTCCCGGGACAACGTCATCATCATGCATTCGGATGATGACGGCGCCCCCGAAGAGGCCCTCACCATCCCGGAAGCCAACGCCACCCCCCGTGCCGAGCAGTCCGCGCCGGAGAAGCAGCCCTACTACCGGCTCATCGTGCGGGAGGAAAAACGACTGGAGCGCGCTCACGAGACGGCTCGGGACCTTTACTCCACAGCCCGCAACGAGACCAAACGCGAAGAATATCTCCAGCTGCTCAAGGGCATCGAGCTGCGCACGCAGATCCTCCGCGACGACCCGAAAATCTACTTCCAGCGCTTCGGCAAACCCGGCGAGTAAGCCCCCTCCCCGGCACCCGGCGGCGGCCTCACACGAGAGCGCGGCGCGTTTCCTGCTCCTGACGAGCCACGAGACGCCCTGATCCACGTGACGCCCCCCGGCGGCCCCTTTCCGACCACACGCGGAGGGAGCCCCGGCCCCCGGCGGCCTTTGCATGGCGGCCAGCCTGCCCCCGACCAGACTTACGCGGCCGCGCGAGATGCGTGGGGGGCGGGGAGCGCCGCGGCCGTGGGTTCGTCGACAAGCGCCGTCGCCTCCGTCGGCAACGCCGCTGCGGTGACGCTCAGCAACTCCTCCATATGGAAGGGCTTCATCACCACGGCCAGGGCGCCCGCTGCATGCGCGGCCTCCAGGGCGCGGTCGTCGTCCATTCCGGTCAACACCACGGTGGGTATGCGGCTGAGTCGTTCATCCTCGCGCATGGCGCGCAGCAACGCCACGCCGCCCAGCCGAGGCATGTCCAGATCCGTAATCACGAGCTCGGGCCGACGCTCGGCGGCGCGCAGACAATCCAGCGCCGCAGCGCCGTCGCACGCCTCCAAGGTCGCGTAGCCTTCCGATTCCAGAATTTCTCGCACCAGCAGGCGCACCACGCGCGAATCCTCCACCACAAGCACGGTCGCGGCCATTTCGTCATCCTCCCCCCGCCGCAGCGGTCTTTCCTCAAGGCCCTGTTCAGGCGGACTTGCGTCAAGACCCAAGCCGCCTTGGCGCCGACGTCGGCAACAATCGCCGCGCCGGGGCGTTCATGCATGGATGTGCAAACCCCGCGCCATACGCTCCGCCCGTGGGGGACGCCGAGCAGGCTGTCCTGGCCGCACCGGGCCATACGGGGACGCCCCGCCCCGAGGAGCGACGGTGGAAAAGTGGCTGCGGCGGGGTAATGTTCTCTAGAAAACGGACGAATGGAAAGGGGACGACGCCACACGCGGCACTTTCGGAACAACGTCCCGGTCAGCCAAGGATGGCCGACCAGACGCTGAAGCCACGCAGCGAGCCGGCCCCCTTACAGGGAGAGGAACGCGCAAGGTCCACTCCTGCGCCGATTGCGCAGGGCGCGCCGGGCGAATCGTCACGCATCAACAATCGCCACGGGCTCTTGCAGCGCACAAGGAGGTGAGCAATGCCCAAGATCGTGGATCTGGCGGCGTATCGGGAGCACAAGGGACTCCACGTCGCCAACCTGCAGCCGGAGGAGCATACAAGCAGACCGCCCACCATCAACGACGCCGCCATCTGGGGGCGGGACTACAGCACCCTGGAGGGAGCGTTGGCGGGGACGCTCATCGTTCGCGCCGTCTGCGACTACCATTTGCACTTCAACGAGGAGTGGAAACACTACTTGCTGTGCCTGCTGGAGCGCCTCTACGCTCTCCACGTGGGAGACGCCGCAGGCGGATTGGCGGACGTCGTCGCCCCGTTGAAAGGCTATTTGACCGAGCAGACGAACGTGCTCACCCGCAAGGAGATGGAGATAGCAGTACTGGTGCTGGACCTGATGGAGCGCCGGTTCCTGCCGCGGCAAGCGCAAACGCAGCAGGAGGCGCATCCCTGAGGAGTACGGGAATCGAGGCTGACGCGCAGTCTCGCCACGGCGACCTGGAGCGGCGTGGGAGCAACCGACCGACCGGCGACGGGTCATCGCCGAGGAGGGTGCGGAAGCCGGTCCCGAAGACGGGTCAGGGGGCGGCCAGGATGATGGTGACATTATCCTGGCCGCCCGCCTCCAGAGCTTCGTGGAGCAACGCCTGACAGGCGGCTTCCACCGTGACGTCATCCCTTCGGGCGGCGACTTCGGCGGTAAGCGCTTCGATGCGGCGGTGGGAAATCATGTCGTGCAGGCCATCGCTGGAAAGCAGGAGGATGTCGCCGACCTCCAGGGCGAGCGTCCCGGTGTCCGGGTCGAATTCCTCGCAGCCCACGCACTGGTCCAGGTTGTGGCCGAAGGGATGGTTCTTCGCTTCCTCTTCGTTCAGCACGCCAGCGTCCACCAGGGACTGCACGAAGCGGTGGTCCCGGGTGATCTGCGTCAACGCGCCCTGCCTCCGACGGTAGAGCCGCGAGTCCCCCACGTGGGCCCACACGGCGTTCTCCCCGCGCACCACCATGGCGGTGCACGTGGCGCCCATGCCGTGCAATTCGGGGGCGTCCTGTCCCAGCCGCATGAGCAGCCGGCCCACGTCGCGGATACGGGCGGCCAGCCCCGCTTCCGTGCTCATGTCGTCCAGGTGGCAGGCTTCCAGAAAATCCACCACGGCCTGAGCGGCCACGTCGCCGCCCCGGGCGCCCCCCATGCCGTCCGCCACCACGAAAAGCCACGCGTCCTCTTGGGGAAATTCGTGGACAAGGCAGCGGTCCTGATTCACGTTGCGGACCCTGCCCGTATCGCTCACCGCACAATATCGCATACCATTCACTGCCTGTTCGGTTCCCGCGTTTTCGCGTCTTCCCTCGCCGGGGTGCGTCGTGCGCGCCTGTGCCGGCTCTCAGTATACGGCATCGTCGATGCAAGTAAAGCGTCCTTCCCCTTGCTTTTTTTCAGAGAATTTCTAAGGATGGACGCATGCGCCGCGGCGTCTGGGAGAATGCGCGACCCGGAAGCTTCGATATCCGGAAAGCCGCCTGGCCGCGCCGGCGCTGACCGCGGGTCCCCCATCCTTGAACGGCGACGGCGGGGCCTGGCCCACATGGAGATGGAGGCCTCGGCGGTCTCGGCATATGCGCAGGCCGCATGGCCTGCCGGAATGTCGGCATCCCGCGCAAGCCCCCGCCGCACGTCCTTCAAGCAAGAGGAGCGCGTCGTGTTCCGTTCACTCCACAGCAAGATCATCCTGCTGGTGCTGCTCTCCCTCGCCATGGCGGCGGTGGCCGTGGTCTACCTGGTGGATCGGGACGTGGAGGACGCCATGCTCCACGCGGAGGAGCGCTCCATCGCCAACGTCCTCCAGCTGGTGCAGCTGGACCTGAACGGCGTCTACCGCACCTTGTTGCTGGAAAAAGTGCGCGCCACCCAGGACGCCAAGAAACGCCTGCGCCTGGTGACGGAGATCGCCATGGCCGGCCTGGCCCGACACCACGCCATGGTCCGCGACGGGGTGCTGAGCGAGGAACAAGCCAAAGCACAAGCCCTGGCGTGGCTGGCGAGTCTCCCCGCCGACGAGGACTTCTACTTCTTCGCCTTCGATGAAGCTCTCGTCGCAGTCCATTACCCGGATCCCGAACGCGTGGGCCGCTCCCTTGAAGACCTCAAGGACATCAAAGGCCGCAGCGTGGCAAAATCCGCGCGGCAAGACACCCTCGTCTACAGCGAAGCAGAAGGCGCCTACACTGCGCCGGCCCTGCACGGCCCTGGCGAGGTGAAGCGCTACGCCCACCTGCAGCTCTTCGAACCCTGGGGATGGCGGCTCGCCGCCAGTGTGAATATCGGTTTTCTTGAACAGGAGATCGACCGCCGGGTGCAGGACACCATGGGCGTCATCGCCGAAACCTTGCCCAAAGTGCGCATCGCGGAGACGGGATTCGTCTTCCTCTTCAACGAAGCAGGAGACATCTTCGCCCTGCCCAGCCGCGCCCGGAACACCCCCCTGGCCCAACCCGGTCAGGCTCTCAACGCGGAAACCGGACGGCCTCTTCTGGCGGAACTCCGCCAACTCGCCGACGCAGCACCCAGCAAGTCCCCCTTCCAGAACCCGGAGAAGGCGCCAGACACCGCCAACGCCACGGCCGCCGAGCAGGACATCGGCGGTCCATACCTCTTTCAGGTGGCCGGACCGGACGGTCTTGCAGTCGCCATGCAGATGGACGTGGCCAGCGTGAAAGCCGCCGGCGTCTACATCGCCGCAGCGGCCCCCATGGACGAGATCGAGGCCCCGGCTTCGGCTCTGCTCGGCCGCCTCTTTCTCTCCATCGCCGGCGCGCTGCTGCTCAGCCTGCTCGTCGCGCTGGCCTTGGCTCGCCGCATCGCCACCCCCATCCGCCGCCTCACGGACCACGCCAACGCTCTTTCCACGCGGGATTTTTCCGGCCCCGCCGAGGAGCAGACGCCCATCGGGGATCTTCCCAGGACGTACAAGGACGAGGTCGGCCGCCTTGCCGAAGCGTTTCTTTTCATGGAAACGTCCCTGCGGGAGAACATCGCTTCCCTCATGGAGGTGACCGCCGCCAAGCAGCGCATCGAAAGCGAATTGCAAGTGGCACGGGACATCCAGCTGGGCCTGCTCCACAAGATCTTCCCACCCTTCCCCGAACGCCGCGACATGGACCTCTACGCCGTGCTCTTCTCCGCGCGGGAGGTGGGCGGCGACCTCTACGATTTCTTCCTGGTGGACGACAACCGGCTCTGCGTGGTCATCGGCGACGTCTCGGGAAAAGGCGTGCCCGCTGCGCTCTTCATGGCCGTCACCAAGACGCTGGTGAAGGCCGCCGCAGAACGCGACCCCCGGCCCACCGCCATCATGGACGTCGTCAACGAGCAACTCGCCCAGGACAACCCCAACGTCATGTTCGTCACGCTCATCGTCGGCGTGCTGGACCTGTCAACCGGCCGCTTCGAATACGCCTGCGGCGGCCACAATCCGCCTCTGCTCTTGCCCGGCGATGACGACCCGGATCGCGCCGTACGCTGGATCAGCGGCGTCAGCGGGCCCATGGTCGGCGTCATGCCCGGCATCACCTACAAGCCCCTCGCCCTGGACCTCGCCCCCGGCGACGCCATCCTCCTCTATACGGACGGCGTCACCGAGGCCATGAACCACGCGCTTGCGCTCTACGGCGACGACCGGCTGGAGCAGACCGTGGCCGCCTGCGAAGCCGAGGCCCGACGCGCGCCGCACGTTGTGGTGGAGCGCGTGCTGGAGGACGTCCACGATCACGCCGCCGGCGCCGAGCCCTCCGACGACATCACCCTGCTCTGCATCGCGTACTATGGCTCGGAGGGCGCTGCAGTCACCCGGGAACGCGCGGCCCGAACGGTTGCTCCCGGCCCGGAAGCAGATGCGAACGCCACCCTGAACGCCGACCCGAACGGCGGCCCGAACGACAACCCGGGCGATGCGTCGGGAACCGCCTCCTGACGCCATGCTCGACCAAGCCGCGTGAGAGACCACACCCTTGCGTTCCATGCCCCGAATGCATCACCAGGAAGACACGCAACCGGATGACCACGTGGACGAAGCGCGCGCCGACCGCCGCCCCTCGGCAAGGGAGCCCGGCCGACCTGCGTCCACCATACCAAGGCGACTCCCATGGCGCGACTGCTCATCGACGACGACGCCTTCCGCCACAACCTGCGCTGCGCCCTGACGTTTTGTCGGGATCTCGGCGTGGACCTGCTGCCCGTGCTCAAGGGGGCGGCCCACGACCCGACCCTCGCGGCGCGTTGCCTGGAGCTGGCGGAGGCCAGCAAGGACGCTTCGAACTGCCGTCTGCTGCCCCCCGCCGCAGCGCATCCAGCAGGCTTGCAGCGCCTTGCCGAAGCGTGCGCCGCCTGGACCGACGACGCTCGACGCCCACCCCACCTGTCGAGCACCCCAGACGTCATGCGCCCGACAGTCCGTCCCGCCCTGCTCACTGCGCCCCCCCCGAGCCGAGTCGAAGAAGTCGCCGCGCTGGCCGACCGTTCCTATGTGGCCGAAGCGCGCGTCCTGAAGGGTCTTGCCGAGGCGGCCCGTCGTCTGGCGCGACCCCACGCCGTGGTGCTCATGGTGGATATGGGGGACCTGCGTGAAGGCGCGTCCCCTGCCGCCTTGCCGACCCTTGCAGCCCAGGCGCTGTCCCTGGAGCACGACGGCTTCCGCGTGGCCGGCGTGGGGACGAATTTCGGGTGTCTGACAGGGCTCAAGCCCTCGGCGGCGCTGTTGCAGCGCTTCGCGCTTCTTGTGGAGCAGGTGGAAACCGCGCTGGGTCGGCGCCTGGAGACCGTCTCCGTGGGGGGGTCCGTGCTGCTGCCGTGGCTCGCGGAGGAAGCGCCGCCCGCAGTGGTCACGGAGTTGCGGCTGGGCGAGGCGCTGCTGCTGGGCTGCTTTCAGGGAGCGCCCACGCCATTGGACGCGCAGGCGCTGCAAGGCCCGCTGCGCCGCGACGTGGTCACTCTGGAGGCGGAGGTCCTGGAAGCCGCAACCAAGCCCGGCCACCCGGCCGCCGACGCAGCCCTGGGCCTGAACGCCATGGGCGAGCCGCCGGACATCCTCGCCTTCCCCCATGCCGGCGCGCGCCGCCGCGCTTTGCTGGATTTCGGCCTGCTGGACGCCAAACCCTGGGAATTGCGTTGCGAACAGTCCGGCGTCCAGTACGTGGGCGCCACCTCCAATTACGCTGTGTTCGATGTGGAGGAAGCCCAGGCGACCGTTCAGGCAGGGGACCGCTTGCGCTTCGCCATGGGGTATGAAAGTCTGTGCCGGGCTTTCCATTCGCCGTATGTGGAACGCCTCTGTCGGGACGCCGCGGCGTGCGCGGTCCTGCCTGCGTCCCGCTTGCCTTGTTCGCCATGCTGACGCCGCGCCCCCATCGCCCGCCAACGCCAAGGAGCCCCACCATGGCCCCGTGCCGTCGCCTCACGCGCAACCGTGTTCGTGTCCGCATCATCCGCCTGACCCTCATCGTCCTGGCCGCATGCCTCCTCCCGGGCGCGCTGCCCGCTTCGGCGCAACCCGAGGCCCCCTTGAAGACCGCCGAGGTGGCGCCCACACGCAAACCCGACGGGACGAAATGGCGTATTGGCTACCTGGAAGGCGGTCCGTACAGTCAGTATCCTCCAACGCTGAAAGCCACGGTGAAGGCCTTGGCGGAGCTTGGCTGGATGGCGCCCGTGACCTTCCCCGAGGCCGACACGGCCGCCGCCCGGGAAGACGCCGCCGCCGTGTGGCGCACCCTGTCCGAGCAAGCGCGGAGCGAGTATCTGGAGTTCCCGGCGGAAGCCTTCTGGGCCGGGGACTGGAACGAGGCCATCCCGCGGGAGGCGCTCCGGGAAGAGGTGCTGGCGGCCCTCGACGCTGGCGAAGTGGACCTCATGATCGCCATGGGCACCTGGGCCGGCCAGGACCTCGCGAACGACAGTCACAGCGTCCCCACGGTGGTGCTCTCCGCCTCGGACCCCCTCGGCGCCGGCATCGTCCCCAGCGTGGAGGACTCCGGCCTGGACCACCTCCACGCCCGGCTAGACCCCACGCGCTACCGGCGCCAGCTGGGTCTTTTCCATGACATCATTCCCTTCCGGACCCTTGGCGTGGTCTACGAAGACACCGTGGCCGGCCGCACCTACGCCGCCTTCGACGATGTGATGGCCGTGGCCGAGGAGCGGGGCTTCGCCGTGGAGACCTGCACGACGACGCTGGACGTCAACTCCGGGCAAGCCTTTCGCAACCTGCTGGCGTGCCACGAGGAACTTGCGCCGAAGGTGGACGCCGTCTACCTGACCGAGAACAACGGCATGCAGCTCGACCGGCTCCCCGAGCTGCTCGCGCCCCTCTTCGCGGAGGACCTGCCCACCTTCGCCATGGCCGGCTCCACGGAGGTCCGCCACGGCGTGCTCCTCTCCATCGCCCAGGCAGACTTCAAGTATGTCGGGGAGTTCCACGCGAAAATCATCGCCAAGATCCTCAACGGCGCCGCGCCGCGCGAGTTGCGCATGGTCTTCGAAGAGCCGCCCAAGATCGCCATCAACCTCAAGACGAGCGAGGCTGTGGGCTTCGACCCGCCGGTAGATATCCTCATGGCCGCCGACGAGATATATGAGGACATCGCCGTGGCTCCGTCGGAAGAGTAGTCACGCCGCGCCACGCCGTCGCCACGCCCAAGGCGTCGTCAAGCCCAGGCCACGGCCACGCCATTGACGCCGCCCCCGCGCCGCGGCCGTGGTCTCCGCAAGAAAAAAGCGGCCCCCCGAGGGAGGCCGCCGTGCTGGCGCATGTCGGTGAGGCGCGCGAGCTGGGGCAAAGGGAGTTAGCCGCCGCTGGCCACGACAGCATTGCTCGATTTGAGGATGAGCGTGTAGCCCATGTTGTGGCGGTCGCTGATGACGCGTTTATAGGCGCGAGCGTCGTCGAGCTTGCGGAAATAGCCGAGCATGACGCGGTGCCAGACGCCTTTTGGGCCGAGGTCCACCGTGGCGATACGGGGCTCGAAGCCCTTCTTGCTCAGATCCTGCACACGGCGTTGGGCGTCGTTTTTGGTGCGCCAGGAGCTCTCTTGCAGGGAGTAGACGATATCTGCGGACGCGAGCACTTTGGAGACGGCTTCCACCCGCGGGGGCGCAGGAACCGGGGGCGTGGGCTTTCCGGCGTTCTTGGCGTCGGCGATGGACCCGTTGAGGTCCGCGAAAGCGACCTGGGTGGCCCCGCGCCGGATGGCGCTGAAGCTCGCTTCGATGACTTTCTCGGCTTCGCGGTTGCGCACGCGCCACGTCGTGCCGCCCAGGACGACAGCGATGATGCGCCGGCCGTCGCGTTTGGCCGTGACGACGATGTTGAAGCCGCTGGCGCGGACGAAACCGGTCTTCAGGCCGTCCACGCCGTCGCAATTGCCCAGCAGTCGGTTGGAGTTGCGTCGGGTGTAGCCGTTGTGGGTGTAGGAGGTCTTGCAGTGAATCTTGAGGGATTCGGGGAAGCGGCGCAGGTAGCTGAGGGAGAGGCGGAGCATGTCGCGCGCGGTGGTGAGCTGGCCGGTGGCTGGCAGGCCATTGGGGTTCTTGAAGGTGGTGTCGACCATGCCGAGGTCGCGGGCTTTGGCGTTCATGCGTTTGACGAAGGCGTCCATGCCGCCGTAATGTTCCGCCACGGCCACGCATGCGTCGTTGCCGGACTGGATGGCCATGCCGTGCATGAGCTCGCGCAGGGTCACTGTTTCGCCAGCTTTGAGGTTCATGGTGGAGCCGCCGGTTGCGTCGGACTTTTTGCTGATCTTGACGCGATCCGTCAGCTTGGCTTTGCCTTGCTGCACCATTTCATTGACGATGTACATGGTCATGATCTTGGTGAGCGACGCCGGCGCGATGCGGCGGTCCGGATCCTGCTCGTACAGAATCTCTCCGGTGCTCATGTCCATGACGATGGAGGCTTTCACGTCAAGCCCGGCGGCATGCGCCGGGACGACGCAGAGAAGCGCCAGTAGAATCAGGAAAGGTGCGGCGGTAAGTGAACGCCTGAGATGCTGCATGAGATTTCCCTCGCGGGTTATTTACTTCAGCGTTACATAGCATGAAGGGAAAGTTGAATGCAACCCGCTTTTTCGTTGCAGAGAAATATTTTTGTTGCAGTCCTCATTGAATTCCGAGGGCTGCACTCTCTGCCGGCGGCGTTCCCTTCTCGGCTCGTCAAAGCAAGATCCAAACCAAGACAGGACGATTCGTCCGAAATCATCCCGACCCGATCGTCCGCGCTTTTGGTTTTCAATCTTGTCGGAAACGGTTGAAAGCGCGGGCGGTTCAGGTATACTCACATGCAAGAGAGGCATCGCATGCGATACATCATTCCGCAATCCGCCATACATCACGGCGGACAGTGTTGCGCACTCGCTCGCCGTGTGCTGCTCGGATGTCTGCTGCTTGCTGGCGTTCTGGTGGCGGCGACGCCTTGCGTCAGCGCTCAGTCCAGCGGCGCCACGCTGGCAGGGCAAGCAGCGCAAACGACCCAGACGGAAGCGCAGGACGCCGTCCGTCAAGGGCCCGTCACCATTCATCCGGAAGGCTCCGAAGCCGCGGCAGCGACGCCCTTTCTCCGTATCGACGAAACACTGGCTTACTTCACCGTGGCGTCCCTGCCCGCGCCGGAACGTCTTGCCGAGGCGTGGGGCGTTCCTGCAGGCCGCGCCCTCGCCTTGGCGGCCAACCAGCGCCGCCCCCGGTCCTTCGCGGCGGCGCCGCCGCAGCCCAGCCACGTCGTGGGCGAAGCGTGGTTCGCCATGCCTGCGCCCGCTGGGGAAACGCTGCTCTTCCTGTGGGACGCCGCCGGCTACCATGGCCCCGCCATGTGGTTCGCGGTGCGCCGCGAGCCCTCCATCGAGAGCGCGACCCGCAGCCGGCTCCATGCGTTTTCCTCGCAAGTGGATCCGCAGAATCCGGACGCGTGGTATCTGATCGGGGAAGGTAAGAGCAGTTACGACCAATGGCAAGTGGGGGGCGCGAACGTCGAGATAGAAGTGATGGACCTGAGCGGCGACGCACAGGACCCCCAATCCCAACCTTGGGCGCTCTACCGCTTCCGTCTCCTGGGGGAGGGTGAGGCCACGCCAGCGGCGCCTGTAGCCCCACGACCGTGATCATGAAGTATATCGATCTGGCCGCCTGGCCACGCCGTCACATCTTTCGGGCGTTTCTGCCCGCCTCGCATCCCCACTTCAGCATCACCGTGCCGATGGACGTCACCGCGTTGCTGGACCACGCCGCCTCGCGCGGGGTGGGCGTGTACAGCGCGCTGCTGCACGCCGCCGCCCGCGCCGCCAACGTCACCCCGGCCTTCCGCCAGCGCTTGCTCCCCGATCCCAACGCCCCGGACAATTGCAACCGCGTCCAAGTAGTGGAATTCGACATGGCGCACCCCGGCTTTACCGCGCCGTTGCAAGGCGAACACAGCGAACGGCTCTTCGGGTTCTCCTTCGTGGAGTACGTGGACGACCTCGCAGCGTTCGATCTGCGCTGCCAACAGGCCCCCGTGCGCCACCCCGGCGACCCGGAAGACTTCGACGCCCAGCGGATGGACGTCCTCTACTGCAGTGTGGCGCCGTGGTTCGCCTTCACCAGCCTCACGCACACCTACGGCGGCCGGTTCGACTCCGTACCCCGGGTGACCTTCGGGAAGATGGAGACGCACGAAGGCCGACAGATGGTTCCGGTGGCGGT
Organism: uncultured Desulfovibrionaceae bacterium; assembly: GCA_964455395.1. GTDB lineage: Bacteria > Desulfobacterota > Desulfovibrionia > Desulfovibrionales > Desulfovibrionaceae > CAYVWB01. The sequence continues at coordinate 11,118 of CAYVWB010000049.1, read as the reverse complement.
GCAGTGCCACCATGGACTGGTGGACGGCGCGCATGTGGACGAATTCCTGCAGTCGTTCGCGAGCGTCGGGGAGTGAGGGGCGGCTCTTCGTCGAGCCCATGAACACGAAACGCTTCAGCGAAACATCGCTCCTCCTTTCGGAATGCGTCAGCGGTCTCCCATGCGCATGGCGGCTGGCAGCGCCACTCTCGCCACGCTTCATTGAAGTCATGGTGCGCAAATATCGGTGCGCACGGAGCGCCGCGCCCACTTCCGATTCCGGTTGGCGCGCCATCCTTCGCATTCGGTGGTGATGAAGACGCGCCGGAACTCGCCGGAATGACGCTTCAGGATGGTCTCACGGCCTCTGCCGGGGACGTTCCTTTCAACCAGCAGGTTCTCAGGTGCTGACAACGTGCAAGCGCGCCCGCACGACGCCAGCCTGCCTTGTCGCCACCCCACCGATCGACTTTCCGATGGGGGTGCGTTTTCTCGGTGACGGGCCTGCCGGGACAGGCGGTATCTGATACCACCATATCGAACTTGCCGAGGAGTCCCGGGCCTTTCGGCTCACGCGCCCTTTCCCGAACAAACCGGCTGAGCCCTAGCCCAGCCGGTTCGCTTGCTTGGATGCGCCATTCCAATGACCTCATCCGCGGCGACGCAGCACCTCCTGCAGCAAGCCGCGGGTCGAGCTGTCCAGGCTGGCGGGCGGCTCCGCTCCCTCCAGCGCCGGGAGAATCGCCTTGGCCAGCGCTTTGCCCAGCTCCACGCCCCATTGGTCGTAGGAGTTGATGCGCCACACCGTCCCCTGTACGAAAATCTTGTGTTCGTACAAGGCGATGAGCGAACCCAGCACCCTGGGCGTGAGCGTGGTGAAGAGGAAGCTGCTGGTGGGCCGGTCGCCTTGGAACGTGCGGTGCGGCGTCAGCGCTTCGATGGCGGCGGGGTCCTTGCCGGCGGCTTCCATCTCTGCGCGGACTTCCTCGGCGGTCTTGCCGCGCATGAGCGCTTCCGGTTGCGCCAGGAAGTTGGCCAGCAGCTTGGCGTGGTGGTCTCCGATGGGATTCAGGGAGACGGCCGGCGCCAGGAAATCGCACGGGACAAGCTTCGTGCCCTGGTGGATGAGTTGATAGAACGCGTGCTGCCCGTTGGTGCCGGGTTCGCCCCAGATGACGGGGCCGGTCTGGTAGTCCACGGCTTCGCCCTCCAGGGTGACGGACTTGCCGTTGGACTCCATGTCTCCCTGCTGGAAGTAGGCGGCGAAGCGGTCCAGGTACTGGTCGTAGGGGAGGATGGCGTGGGTCGCCGCGCCCCAGAAGTTGTTGTGCCAGACGCCGAGCATGGCCATGATGACGGGGACGTTCTCCTCCAAGGGAGCGGTCTTGAAATGGCGGTCGATGGCGTGGGCCCCGTCGAGGAGTTCTTCGAAGCGGTCCATGCCCACGTTCAGCGCGATGGAAAGGCCGATGGCCGACCACAAGGAGTAACGGCCGCCCACCCAGTCCCAGAACTCGAACATGTTGTCGGTGTTGATGCCGAAGGCCGCCACGGCCTCGGCGTTGGTGGAGAGCGCGGCGAAGTGTCGGGCCACTGCTGTCTCGTCGCCGGCTTTGGCGACCAGCCACTCCCGCGCCGTGTGGGCGTTGGTCATGGTCTCCTGGGTGGTGAAGGTCTTGGAGGCCACGAGGAAGAGCGTGGTCCCGGCGTCCAGACCGTGCAGGGTCTCGGCGATGTGCGTGCCGTCCACGTTGGAGACGAAGTGGACGCGCGGGCCGTCCGCGTAGTGGGCCAGAGCGCGGGTGACCATGACAGGACCGAGATCCGAGCCGCCGATGCCGATGTTCACCACATCCGTGATGGCCCGGCCGTCGTGGCCTTGCCAGGCCCCGGAGCGCACTCGCTCGCAGAAGTCGCGCATCTTGCCGAGCACGGCGTTGACGGCGGGCATGGCGTCATCCATCACGCCGTCGGGATGGCGGGGGCCCATGGGTTCGTTGCTGCGGTTGCGCAAGGCCACATGGAGCACGGCGCGGTCTTCCGTGACATTGATGTGTTCGCCGGCGAACATGGCGTCCCGGCGGCCTTCCACATCGCAAAAGCGCGCCAACGTCATGAGCAGGCGCATGGTCTCTTGGGTGATGCGGTTCTTGGAGTAATCGAAAAGGATGTCCTCCACGGTGCGGGAGAACATCTCGAAACGATCAGGATTGTTGCGGAAAAGATCACGCATGCGGACCTTCTCCATCTCCTGCTTGTGGTCGGCGAGGGCGCGCCACGCCGGGCTTTGGGTCAATGCGCTCATGAATGGCCCCTCTTTGCTGAAGATGCTGTGACGGATACGGGAGACGCGTGCCTGAACCTTCCGGCTGCAAAGACGACAGCACACCCAGATACTACCAGAGGCTGCGGCCTTGCGCCAGTTCCCCATCGGAACGCCCCGCCCCCGCAACCCTGGACACGCCGGCCGAAGATGCTATAATCCCCCCCCACCATGCATCCCTTACCCGCTTCGTGAAGGAACGCTTTCATGGACAACTACCACGCGCCAGACGCCCCCTCCTCTCCGACCCCCTCCGATAACCTGCTCGTCATCTGGTCTTCCGGCGACAGGGAAGTGGCCCTCTCCATGGTGTTCATGTACGTGATGAACGCCCACGCCCAGAACTGGTGGAGCAAGATCACCTTGCTCGTATGGGGGCCCTCCGCAGAGCTGCTCGCCATGGACCCCGAACTCCGCGCGCCCATCAAACGGCTCATCCAGGCGGGCGTGGAAGTCACGGCGTGCCAAGCCTGCGCAGACCGTTTCGATGTCTCCGACAGGCTCGCCCAGCTGGGTCTGCAGGTGGATTACCAAGGCTCCGAGATGACCCGGAAGCTCCAGGCCGGCTGGAAAGTGCTGACTTTCTAGCGGCCCCTTCCCGCACCTCGCGCCTGCGTCCCGGCGACGCGCGCCAGCGCCCCTTGACCGGGGCCGCAGCGGTCCTATATATGTCGACCGAGGCTCGTGACAACTCGAACGAAGCCGCGCGCTCTGGCCTGTTCCCCGAATGCTTGCAGAGTGTTGCATGCGGACGCCACCTTCTGGACTTCCTGGAGTGACGTATGCCCGGACCACGCCGCCCCCCGCCTCGCGAGACGTTCTGCGCCTTGATCCTGGGCGTCTTGGCGCTGCTTGCCCCAACGCTCGCTGTCGCCCAGTCGCCCACGCCGTCCACGCCGTCCACGCCGCGCGGAGACCTCGGGACGCTGCTGTACGAATCGGATCCGGCCAAGCGCAAGGCCGCGGTCATCCGCAGTACGGACGTCACCCCGGACCACGTGGCGGCGCGCTATGCCGGCGTCTACCATGTGGCGCCCAACCACCTCCTCTGCATCATGGATGCGCGCGAAGAACTCGGCAGCCTTCTCCTCCACGACTTCGCTGCCGGCGTCACCCGCCCGCTCTCCCGATTCCAAGGCCGCGTCTACACCTATCCCACCCGGTACGAGCACCGCGGCGCCCGGACGACCGACCACACGCCCTCGACCCGCACGGCGCGCCTCCCCTCGGCAAAGACGCCCGTGGCGGGTTCCGTCATCTTCCTCGGCGCGCCCGGCGAGACGGCCCGCCTGCTCTGGATGCCCGAAACCGGACCGGCTTTGACAGGCGTGCGCCTGCCCTCCCGTGGCGAGGCGGAGCGCCCCCAACCGCGCCCCTGACTCCACCTCCGGTCGCCTTGCAACACCACGGACGCACCCGATGCCCATTTCCACCACTCCCCCCAATGAACACCCACTCGAGCAAAGCCCTCCCGAGGGCCTGACGCTCGCTGCGTCGCTGTTGCGGAAGATGTTCTCGCAGCATCCCTCGGTGCGGCTTCTCATCGACGTGAACACCGGCGCCATCGTGGACGCCAACGACGCCGCCGCCGCGTTCTACGGCTACTCCCGCGAAATGCTGCGCACCATGACCATCTACCAGATCAATGTCGGCGAGCAGGAGGAAGTGGCCCGCGAGATGGGTCGCGCCCGCGTCAAGGAGCAGAACACCTTCCTCTTCCAGCACCGCCTCGCCAGCGGGGAGCTGCGCTGGGTGCAGGTGCACAGCGCTCCCCTGGAGGCCAAGGGCTGGAACCTGCTCTTCTCCGTGATTCACGACGTGGACGACGCCGTCAAGAACGAGTTGGAGCTGCAGGAAAGCGAACGCAAGTACCGCGCCCTCTTCGTGCGCTCGCCGCTGCCGGCGCTGGTGGTGAAAAAAGACGGCGGCCGGATTCTGGAGGCCAACGAGGCCATCGCACGGCTCCTCGGCATGCCCATGGAGGCCTTGCAGAACGTCGATGTGGCGACGCTGCAGCCCGCATCCCCCGAAGACGCGCAAACATTGACGGACATCGTCGCGGCGCATCTCTCGCCCCCCGGCCCGGACGCTGAAGACCTCTCCGACGCAGCCGATGAACTCCTGGACGAGGAAACCGAGACGGAACTCCTCGCAGTCGACGGCCGCCGCATTCCCGTGGCCGTCACGGCCTCGCTCGTCACCCACCGCGGCGCCCCCTGCGTGCTCTTCAAGATGCGCGATCTGACCCGCGCCAAGAGCCTGGAGAAACTGCGCGCCGACGTGGAGAACATGACCCGCCACGATTTGAAGTCCCCCCTCCACGCCGCCGTCACGGTCATCAACCTGGTGCTGGACGAAGCGCGCCTCTCGGCGGAGCACATGGAGATGCTGCGCGCTTCCCGCCAGTCCCTGAGCGACGCCGCCGACCTGCTGGACAAGACCCGCGACATCCTGCGCATGGAGGTGGGCGCCTACGTGGTGGAGCCTGCCGCGGTGGACCCCTACGAAGTGGTGCGCGAAGTGGCCCGCGACCTGGAGCCCCATCGCCGCAACCGCGACATCACCCTGACGTTGCCGCCGCCGCCCGGTCCGACGATCTTCGGCGAGCGGGTGTTGGTCCGGAGCATCCTCCAGAACACCTTGCAGAACGCCGTGGCCGCCTGCCCCGTGGGCGGCCGCGTTCACCTGTCGGCGCAGCCCGCCGACGATGGCGGGACCATCGTCCTCCGGGTGGTCAACGACGGCCAGGTTCCTGAGTCCATCCTCCCGAAGTTCTTCGAAAAATACTCCACGTACGGCAAACGCGACGGCCTCGGTCTCGGCTCATACATCATCAAGCTTTTTGCGGAACAGATGGGCGGCGACGCCACCGTGACCTCCGACTCGGAGCGCAACGAGACCACCGTCTCCATCACGCTGCCCGCGCTCCCTTCCCCTCCTGACCGCGAGCCCGGCTCCGCTCCGCGCGGCCCGTCCGCCCAGTCTGCATAGTCCGCATGACTCGCCGGAACGCCGCGCCCGCCCGAACCCACACCGCGCGCCGCATCCGTTCCACGTTACGGACACGGCGCGCGGCACGACGCGGCGGCTCCGCGACGGCGCGCAACGCCGGCACGACTGACGCATCATGCAACGCCGGCTCCGGCTACTCGCGTTTCGCAATGGTGCGCACCGTCTCGACGATGTCTGCAGGCTCCATGCGTTGGCGGTAGTCCACGTCCACCTGCGCATGGTGGATCACGCCATCGGGACGAATGATGTAGACTGCAGGGACGGGGAGACTCCACGAATCTTCCCCGTTGTAGTCGGGCAGATTGGCGCCGATGCTCTTGTACGCCTCGATGGCGTAATCGGGAAACTCGTACCGCAAGCCGTAAAGCGCCGCCACGGCGTTTTTCGCATCGGCGCAGTTCGGGTAATGCAGTCCCAGCTGCGCCACGGTCTCCTTGCTGTTTGGAATATCCTGCGGCGAAAGGGCGACTATTTCCGCGCCGTAGACCTTCAAGGGGTCATGAACCTCTTGCATGGCGCTCAACTGAGCGCGGCAGTACGGTCACCATCGCCCCCTGTAGAACAACAGGACCAGAGGCCCCATGGCGAGCTGCTGGGAAAGGGTGAAGACGCCGCCGGATGCGCGCGGCGCGGTGAAGTCCGGCGCCATGGCTCCGGCGCCCAGGGCCTTCCTGTCGATCTCCAGCGATTCCACGTACTCCTTGAACCGCTTGAACTTCTCCTGCACGTCCGCCGGCAGTTGCTCGGCTGATTGACGGGATATTTCCGCGAGCTGTTCACGCAACGACATAAGCGCTCCTTGCTTGAAATGATGGGCTTGTTCGCCGGCCAAGGCCTGACGGCGCCGCAGCCCGGACCGGCGTCGTCCACCCTACCGCATGGGCAGAGTGGAGCCTGCGGAAGATTTCGGGGATGGCGTGGCGCAGACGCGTCCCTACAGCCGGGAACGCCGTCAGCACTTGTCTTTCTTGGATTTTCCCGCGCGGACTTCCTCGGCGTGGCGTTGGCGTTCCGCGCATTCTGGACAGAGACACGCGCTTTCCTTGGCGTGACGCTTCTTCCCGGCGGAGTCGTGTGCGCCTGGACGCGCAGGCCGCCGGCGGATGGAGGCCCCACAGCGTTTGCAGAACCGCTCCGCAACGGAGCCCGCCGCGCGCATGAGAGACTGGATGAGCAAGGACATGACGCCTCCCGAGGACGAACGTTGACGACACTCGGGAATGTAACACTCCTGACCCCACGCCGCCACCCCCGTGGCTTGAAATCCCCGCAGAGCGCCTGGAGCGCGATGGTCGGGCTTGTCTGCTGGGCGAGCGAAGGGAGCGCGTGCTCGGCTGGCTCCATCCAAAAGCGCGCCGGGAACCTTCTCCGGAAAAGATTTTTCCCCGGTCCTCCAGCATCAACCATGTGGGGTGCAGCGAATTCGCCGTAAGCCTCGGCAGTTCGTCAGAAAGAAGGGGGGAATGGCAGTGCGAGCACCTCTAGGCCGCCCTCTCCTCGCGCCTTTGCGAACCACGTCTACGCGATGCGCAGCTGTCTCACCATGCGCGTCAACAGCTCCGGCTGTTCCCGCAAGTCCGTGGATTCCAGAAACTTCTTGCGCTGGATGAAGCGGTCCTTCAGGGTCTCCATGTAGGCGCTCTGGCCCTCCACGCCGGCGGGGTCGAAGCGGCGCGCGAAGTCCGGTATGACGCGCTCCACGCTGGCTGCAGTGGGCAGCATGGCGCCGGGCAGCCGGGGCCATGGCTCCCACTCCAACGTCTCCATGAGAATGGCCGTCTGCAGAGTCAGGGAGTACTCCAGGGGGATGGGCTCCAGGTCCGCGTCCGAGTGGCGCCAGAATCCCACGGAGTTGAAGCAGTAGCCCACGGCGCCATGGTCGAAGACGTCCAGGAAAGCCTCCACGTCCTTCCAGAGCGGATAGACGCGGAAGGGGTTGGCGAAGGGGATGAAGACGAGCTTTCGGAGTTCTTCCTCGGAGACGTTCTCGGCGAGGTTGCGCTTGGTGAGCAGCGTGGCGCCCATGGCCACGGCGAGTTCCCGGGACTCGAAGCGCAGAAGGGGCGGCAGGGTGGAGTCTTTGGTCAGCCAACAGACGAGGTCCGGGAATTGGCAGGTGTTGACGTAGGCCCCGAGCAGGTCGCGGTCCAGAAGGGCGCGGCCGTTGGGATTGCGCAGGTCCTGTCCCAGGGGGAGGACGCGGCCCTCCGCTTCGATGAGGCCGTGGTTCATGGTGGAGAGAGCGTATTCCCAGTCCGGGTGGTCCAGAGGCCGGGAGTCGGTCTTGTCGAAGAGGGTAGGCTCCCAGACGCGGCAGACGCGCTCTTTGGCGTCGATCTGGAATGCGTCGTCGTGGAGCACCACTTTGGCCACGCCTGCGGGCAGTGATCCAGCGTTGTCCGCTGCATTGGTGTGGGAAGACTTCCCCGTGCCCGAGAGCCCGAAGAAGGCGATGGAGCGTTGGCCCAGAGCGCGGGCGTGTTCGTCTTCGCAGCCGGCGAAGTCCAGTTCCTTGATGCCGCCATGGCAGGCGGCCCAGCCCATCCGCATGCCGGAGGTCCAGGCCAGGGTCAGCGTGCCCTTCTTGCGCTCCCCGAAGTAGCGCATGCCGAAATTGAAGATGACGTTGGCTTCCTCGTCCACCAACGCCAGCTGCGCGCCGCCTTGGTCGTGGTAGTAGGGATCCTGGATGGTCCAGCGGTTGTCGCCCACCACGATGATGTCTTGGACAGGCAGGGAGGGGCTCTGCGCGTACTCCGCAGCCAGTTCGTCGAAAGGCGTGAAATTCAACAGCCAGTTGAAGACGTTCACCGCGTCGTCCTCCGCGGCGACGATGGTGGCCTTCAGCATCATGTCGCGGTCCAGGCCCACCACAGCGTGCGCTTTGATGAGCGGCCGCGCGCGGAACGCAAAAAGCGCCTCGCGGACGTCGCCGAGGACCTTGCGCTGCTCGTTGACAGGCATGGCGTTGTAGAATCGACGGGCCTGGGCGGTGCGGCCCACGATGCGTCCATGGTTGTTGTTGAGGACGCAGGCGCCGCGGGGCAGCCCCAGCCGCTTCGCCGCCGGGGGGTAGATGGGCAGATCCGTTTCGGTGACGTCGCGTTGCGTGCGCGCAAGCTCGTAGGCCTCGGCCGCGGTGACGGCGCGCACACCTGGATCGCACGCAAGGGTTTCGGCCATGGCGCGCGTGGGCGGCATGGCGGCGAGATTGGCCTTGTAATACACGTACGTTGACTGGCTGGCCATACGAGCGACGCCCCCTTCATGGTTTGGAGGGGCCATACCGCGTCTGGCGGTGAAAGGCCAGTCGTAATTTCCCTGTAACACACCGCCACGCCATGCTCGGACCGCGCCGTCGTTCCCACGCAGCCGTGCGGCATCCCGGTGAGGATGGTGCAGTCTCAACCCGCCGGCCAGCCGCCGCACCCGGAACGCCTCCAACGCGAGGCCGCCCCCCTCCCCTGCCCGCGCAGCCCACGGAACGCCGACATGGATGAATGCTTGCGCAGAGATGGCTCGTCAGGTCAGCAGCCATGTCAGCAGCACCACATAAAGCAACGCCGGCAGGAAGTTGGCCACACGCACCCGGGTGAGCTCCAGCAGCGTGAGCCCGATGCCGAGGATGAGCGCGCCGCCGGCGCCGGTCAACGCAGCCACGGCCGTCTCCCCGAAAAGCGCCTGGAGCCACACGGCGAAGACGGTCAACGCGAGCTGATACAGCGCCAGGGGGATGGCGGAGAAGCACACGCCGATCCCGTACGTGGAGGCCAAGGCCACCGCCGCGAAGCCGTCGAGCATGGCCTTGGTCAGCAGCAGCGTGGGGTCGCCGCGCAGGCCTTCGTCGAAGGCGCCGAGGATGGTCATGGGGCCGACGCAGAAAATGAGGAACGCGGTGACCATGCCGTCCACGAAGCCGTCCCCCTGGGAGCCGACCTTGCGTTTGAGGCGCTCCGCCACGCCGGTGAGCCGATCCTCCAGCCGGAGCAACTCCCCGGTGACGCCGCCCAGCACCACGCTGAAGATGAGGGCGAGGGGGTCCGGCGTCTTGAGCGCCATCTGCATGCCGATGACGAGGGTGCACAACCCAAGCCCCTGGAAGACCACCGCGCGATAGCGATCCGGCAGGCGGCCGTGGGCGAGGGTTCCGGCGGCGCCGCCCACGAGGACGGCGACGACATTGACGAGCGTGCCAATGGGCAACATGAAGGCTCTCCGGGCTAAGGCGCGTACGGCGTATCGATACGGTTCATGCGACGTCGTCGAGCGGATACGCCATCGTCGGGCCGAGAGCAAGCCGCTGCCGGGGGCGCTTTCACGAAACGCCCAGAGGGGAAATGAAGCGGTTGACATCGCACGGGCGTCCGGCGTACAGGATGCGCCTTGTCTCCGAGACAGGCGTTGGAACGCCTCGTGGGACCGCCCACTGCGCACGACGCACAGGGAGCCCATGCGGAGGCGCGCCGAGCGTGCTCGCCGGGGTGGTGAAATTGGTAGACGCGACGGACT
>CAYVWB010000049.1:0-1285 GCA_964455395.1 uncultured Desulfovibrionaceae bacterium | reverse complement strand
AATAGATGCTTCGATCAAAGACATATTTGCACCATTTCGCAGTCATCGGGTAGACGCGACGGACTCAAAATCCGTTTCTGGCAACAGAGTGCGGGTTCGACTCCCGCCCCCGGCACCACACTTCTTTTTTCCCTCATCCAGATTCGTCCATTTTGGACATCATTTCAAGGGGATGCTCTTCCAAGGGCGTCCCCTTTCGTCCTATGCGGTCCGTTGACCACCAATCATTGGTGGGTACAATGGCGGGTACTGGCTGTCCTTGTCCGTGTCCTCCCTGATGTTGTACCCACCCCCTTTCATGGAGCACTGCATGGATCGCGTCCTCAACCCCTCTACCTCCCTTGGATTGCTGTCCTTTTATTGCCGTCACCGAATGGCGTCGGCGCCCTGCTTTCCTGGTCCCGCCATGCCGTGGCGTACAAATCTCCCAAGAGTTGTACCCACCATTGACCGAGGCGTGTACCCCCCCCGAGGTCATGCATGAAGCTCACCAACATCCACTGCAAGAACGCCGCGCCCAGGAGCAAGGTCTACCGCCTCGCCGACGGCGACGGTCTATATCTTGAGGTCAAGCCCAGCGGCGCCAAGCGTTGGGTGCAGCGGTACAAGCGCCAAGGAAAGGAAAACACGCTGTTCCATGGTCTGTATCCCGAGGTCAGTCTGGCCGAGGCGCGCGATCGTAGAGCGGAGGTCCGAAAGCTCCTGCGCGACGGTGTCGATCCTGCCTTGGCGCGCAAGATGGAGCGCACTGAGCGCAAGCAGATCGATGACTCCACGGTGACGACGTTTCAGTTCGTAGCCCAGGAGTGGTTGGAGCGACATCGGGTCCGCTGGCGCGAATCAACGCGCAAGAAGAACACCGCCTTCTTGGAGCGCCACGTCTACCCATTTCTCGGCGAAAGGCCCATCACAGTAATCGAGCCGCCGGAACTGCTCATGACGGTGCGCAAGATCGAAGCCGTGGGAGCCATCGAAACCGCCCACAGGGTGCTGCAGCTCGCCGGCCAAGTGTTTCGCTACGGCGTCGCCTGCGGCTACTGCGCGCGCGATCCCTCCCAGGACCTCAAAGGCGCGCTGACGCCCCTTGTCGCCAAGCATCACGCCGGAATTACGGAACCACACCTCATGGGCGGCCTGCTCCGCGCCATCGACGGATTCCAGGGTCAGTACACGACGAAATGCGCCCTCCAGCTGGCCCCTGACCTGCCCTATCCGTTTGTACCACCCACAATGTTAGTCCTCGGCACATCCCTCCGGGGCGGAGACCAGCAGCATGCTCCCCCGA
>CAYVWB010000048.1:0-33813 GCA_964455395.1 uncultured Desulfovibrionaceae bacterium | reverse complement strand
TGGCGCCGGCTAACGAGAACGAGAAAAAGCACGTGGAGGAGCTCATGGACAAGGGGGCGCCCTCCGAGGAGGTGGCGAACTTCCGCACCCTCTGTCTGGAGACCCCCGGCGTGCGGGGCTGCCACGCCATGCGTTCGCGTTATCTGGGGGGCCGGTTGCAGCTGGATCTGCACTTGCAGGTGGACCCGGAGATGACCGTGCGGGCCGGCCACGAAGTGGCCCACGCCGTGACCTCCCGCTTGATGGAAACATACCCGAACGTGGGGGACGTGGTGGTGCACGTGGAGCCGGACGAAAGCATCCCCGACGCCCCAGCGGAGGCCGCACGCGAGACCTGTCCGCTGTCCCCCCCCGAAGCCGACGCCGCGGCCACGCCTTCATCCTCAGGAGACCCGCATGTCTGAAGAAAAGTCCCCCAAACCGCTGCTGCCCTTTTGTGGCTGCCGCTTCGACCGCATGGAGCTGGCCGGCTCCCTGGGCGATCTGGGCACGCTGTTGCCCATCGCCGCGGGGCTCATGCTGGTCAACGGTCTTTCCGCCACGGGACTCTTTTTCGCCGTGGGCCTGTTCTACCTGGCGGCGGGGTTCTACTACCGCGCGCCGGCGGCGGTGCAACCCATGAAGGTGATCGGAGCGTACGCCATCGCCATGGGCCTGGACGCCGCCACCATCTCGGCGGCGGGTCTGCTGAGCGGGCTCGTGCTGGCGGGGGTAGGCGCCACAGGCGTGATGAACGTGGTGGCGCGGACCATCTCCAAGCCTGTCATCCGGGGGGTGCAGGTCTCCACGGGGGTGGTGCTGGCGGTGAAGGGCGTGGAGCTGGCGCTGGGCGTCTCCAGCTTGCAGACGGACCGCAACGCGAGCGAGCCTTTCCTGGGTCTGGACACGATACTGGGTTTGCCATGGAGCGTGCTTCTGGCCATCGTCGCCATGGGGGTCATCCTGGCGCTTCTGGATTCACGGCGCTACCCGGCGGGGCTGGCGGCGGTGGTGGGGGGCATGACTGTCGGACTGCTCTTGAGCTGGGGCGCGCCCCTGGCCGAGGTGGACCTGGGCTTCCACTGGCCGAGCTTGCTGCCCTATGGTTTCCCTGCGCTGGAAGCCTTCGGCGTGGCGCTTTTCGCCATGGTGTTGCCACAGATTCCCATGACACTGGGCAACGCCGTCATCGCCAACGCGGACCTCTCCCATGAATACTTTCCGGAAGCCAAACGGGTGACGCCGCGAGCGCTGTGCCTTTCCATGGCTTACGCCAACATCTTCAGCTTCTTCATCGGGGGCATGCCCATGTGCCACGGCGCAGGCGGTTTGGCGGCGCACTACCGGTTCGGCGCGCGCACGGCGGGCTCCACGCTCATCATCGGGGCGACGTTCCTGGCGCTGTCCATATTCTTCGGGGACAGCGCACTGGCGGCGCTCACGTTGTTGCCGCTTTCCGTGCTGGGCGTGCTGCTGCTCTTTGCGGGACTGCAGCTCGCCATTCAGATCATGGATATCCAGGGCCGCAAGGGCGTCTTCATCATCTTCGCCATGCTGAGCATCACCCTGGCGTCGAACCTGGCCATCGGTTTCGTGGCGGGCATGGCGTTGCAGTACGTGTTGCGGCTGGAGCGGTTTTCCATCTGACCCCCGACGGACTTGCCCTGCGACACGACCCGAACGCGAGGCTTTACAGGGGACTGCAGGGCAGCGTATCATGCTGTCGACAGGAACCCGCACTGGGGGGAGCGCGCCATCGAGGCGGCGCGTCTTCACGCGGGCCCCGCTCAACCGCTCGATGCTCTGGAGCACGGCATGGTCATCTGCTTTTTCGGCGACTCCCTGGTCCTGGGCGTGGGCGACCCCGAAGCCCGCGGCTGGGTGGGACGCCTGGTGCTGGACGCCCGCCCGGACGCTTTCACCGCGTGCTACAATCTGGGCGTGCGACGCAACGCCACCGCCGACATCCAGACCCGCTGGCGCGACGAAGCGGAGCATCGTCGCCACCCCCGGGCCCCGATGCGGCTGGTCTTCGCCTTCGGCGCCGTGGACATGTCGCCAGGGGAGTCCCCGGAGGAGCCACGCGTCCCCCTGGAGACGGCCTTGACCAACGCTCGCGCCATCCTCACCGAAGCCAACGCGCACTTCCCCACGCTGATGATCAGCCCCCCGCCCACGGCCGAGCCCGCCTTCACCCGCCGCATAGAATCCTACGCCGAGGCCCTGGGCGAGCTCTGCCACGAGCTCGGCGTGCCGTATCTCAACATCCTCCCGGAGCTCTTGCGCTCCGAACTCTACCTGGAAGAGCTCGTGGGCGGCGACGGCATACACCCCGGCGCCGCCGGCTACGCGCACATCTTCCGTCTCGTCAACGCTTGGTCGGCGTGGCGCGGCTGGGTGGAACAGCCCATCCAGACAGCCTGACCCACCATCGTCCTCACAGCACCGACATCCGGAGCACAGACGCGCTCAGTCGCAACACCCCACGCGCGCCATGCACGAAGCACCCACGTCCGTACCGCGTCCTTCGTTCCTCCCGTCCCATGTGGTCCTCGCCTTGCTGGAACACGCCCCTTGCGGCTGCTTCATCAAGGACAGCCGGCGGCGGTGGCGTTTCTTCAACGCCGCCTCCCGGGCGAAGCTTGGCGAGGGGCTCGCCGCCGCCCTGCTCGGCACGGCGGACCACTCCTTTTTGCCTTCCACCCTTGCGGCCATGGTGCAGGCTTCCGACGAACACGTGCTCGCCACACAGGAGCCGGCCGGCTACAACGGACCCATGATGTGGGGCGGCGTCCACTATTACGTGAGCTCCCTCAAACGCTGCTTTGTGGACCCCACGGACGGAGAGCGCTACATCCTCGGTTTCATGGAAGATCTCACCGAAATCCATACCGCGCAGCAGGAGCTTGCCGCAGCCATGGACGTGGTGGAGAACGGCCCCGCCACCTTGGTGCGGTGGGAGCACGCTTCCCAAGGCGCAACCCGACTCGTCTATGTTTCCCGGAACGTGACGCGGTTGCTGGGCGTCTCGGCGGATGTGCTGCGGGCAGCGCCCCAACGCTTCGAGACGCACCTCCATCCCGAAGACGCGCCCACACGACGCCAGCGCCTGGAACACGCCCTCGCCCAGGGAGTCCGTCGTCTGCGGCTGGAACACCGCATGCGCCACGCCGCCGGGACAGAGCGGTGGATTCAGGAGGATTTCTATATCGAGCGCGACGAGCAGGGCCGCGTCCTCTCCCAACAGAGCGTCCTGCTGGACATCACCCCCCGCCGCCTCGCTTTGGAGGCCCTTCAAGAGAGCGAAACCCGCCACCGCGCCCTGGCCCGGAACTTTCCAGACGGCGCGGTGCTGCTCTTCGAACATGACCTGCGCTGCATCCTGGCGGAAGGCGACGCCCTGCCCGACATGGCTCTGGACAAGCGACGGCTGGAAGGCGCCCCCCTGGACGAAGCCCTGCCCGCCGAGCTCGCCATGGAGCTCGCGCCCCTGCTGCGCGCCGCCTTGACCGGCAGGAAGAGCGTGGTGGAGACGACCATGGGCGGTCGCGTCTACGAGACCCGCGTGACGCCTCTTTCGGACACCCAGGGCGGCGTGGCCGGGGGCATGGTGGTGGCGCAGGACATCACCCGCCTGAAGGAAGCCGAAGCCCTGCAGGAAGCGCTGAACGCCCAGCTGGAAGAGGCCGTGGCGCAACGCACCCGCGCTCTTGCGCTGCAAGCGTACGAGCTGGAGGAGGCAAACCGCAAGCTCACCCGCCTGGACGCGCTCAAGTCGTCCTTCATCAGCACGGTCTCGCACGAGTTGCGTACGCCGCTGACCTCGATTTTCGGCTTCTCCAGACTTATACGACGAGACCTGCGCGCACACCTCCGGCCGGTGCTGGAGGAAACCCAGGCCATGGGCTGTGCACGCGCCGCCACGTGTCTGGGCAAGCTGGCGCGCATGGAGGAGAATCTCGCCATCATCGAGCAGGAGGGCCAACGGCTCACCCGCCTTGTCAACGACGTCCTGGACCTGAGTCGCATCGAAGCGGGTCGGCTGGAATGGCGCGACGTTGACGTTTCTTTGACAGCCTGCATCGACGAAGCCGTACACATCGTCTCGGGGCAAGTGTGCGACAACCACGCGCTCACCCTCACGGCGGAGGTGATGACGCCTGCGCCCGAACCGGAGGCGCTCATGGTGCGCGCGGACCCGGACCGCATCGTCCAGGTGCTGGTGAACCTGCTGGGCAATGCAGCCAAGTTCACCCCGGAAGGCGAGATACGCGTGCAAGCGGCGCAGCGTGACGGCCTCGCGGTGGTGTGCGTCTCCGACACGGGGCCGGGCATCCCCCACGAAGAACTCGTCTCCATCTTCGACCAGTTCCAGCAGGCGCGGCAAGGCGACACCATGCGGCGTCAGCAATCCGGTGCCGGTCTGGGACTCGCCATCAGCCGACACATCGTGGAGCACTACGGCGGCAGCATCTGGGCGGAATCCCGCGCAGGCCGGGGCAGCACCTTCTCGTTCACCCTCCCTCTCCTGCGCTGCGAACACCCCCCGCACGCTCCCGATGTGGACACGGATCGTTGACGCCCCGCCCCTTTGCCACCTCGCGACGCGTGCACAGAAGGCGGCCAACGCCGCAGGCATGGCGGCAGGGCTTGCACAGCACCGCGCCTCCCCGGCTTTGGCACGCATTCTGCTTCCTGCCAGGCGACAAGGATGCACACCAAGCCCTCAGGAGGCGTCATGAAGACCAAGTCCCTCGCCCTGCTCAACACCACCAGCCCCGCCCCAACGGCGCGGCCGCAGGCTTCCGCCTTGCGGGAGGCGCTGATGACCGGCGTGCGTGAAGCCAGCCTGCGCGACCGGCTGCTGGACGAATTCCACGACCTCGCGGGCGCGGTGCGCGGCGTGTTGGAGCTTGCGGAACGCTACGAGCTCCAGGCCGCACTGTCTGCAGAGGATAGGCGTCTGTACGGCGCGCTGATGGCCAAAATCCAGCGGGTGGGCGTGCGCGGCCGCGCCCTGGCCGAGGAGAGCGTCCAGGCCGAGCAGGCAGCCTCCCTGGCCGTCGCCGTGGCGCCGAGCAGCCGCCTCAACTAGCCCCGCCCACGCCAAGGAGCACAGCCATGTCCCCCATCGAGTCCCTTTCAGGCCACACCGCCGCCCCAACGGAGTTCACCCCCGAACGCCTTGCGGAAAAAGCTGCTGAACTCGCGGCCCGCGCGGACCTCAAGCGCGTGGAAGCCCGCCACACGACGCACGCGCCCACCGACGATGTGGTGCACTTGCGCAAGCCTTTCGAAGGCGCCCGGGAGCTCACCCCGGAGGAGGCCTCCGACACGCTGCGCCGCGTCACCCAGGCCGCGCCCGAGACCATCGCCACGGCGCACCAGGGTCTGGACGCCGAGCGCGTGCTGCGTCTGCTGGAGCCCCTCCCCTGACGCGCGTCGCACCATCAGCCGGCGGCCCCCGATCCCTCCGCCCCCGCCGACCCCGCGTCTCCACCCCGCCGGTTCGCGTCCGCCTCGTCGCAGCATGCTGTGACGCCTGACGCGTACCCGCGGGGCGGCGCGTGTCCGACCCTCATGGATTTTCCTGATGATCCCCCGGCCACCCTGGGGGCCGCCGTTTCCCGGGCGCTGTCCCCCTCCATCCGGCGACGCATGGCGATTCCGGGCGCTTTTCCTGATGTCCGATATGTCCGATGATGTCTGATGGCGCGCCCCGACACGAGACCCCACGCGACCCCACGCAGCGGGGCTAGACCGGGGTCGTCTTGCTCACGCCCGTCGGAGCTCCGCGCACAGGCCTTGCGGCGTCAGGGTCAGCAGGGCGTACCCGCCGTGGCTCAGCATGCCGGGGTTCACCACCGTGCATGCGCCGAGGATGTCCAGAGCGGCGGCTTCATGGATGTGCCCCGTGAGACAGACGTCGGGTTGCGTTCGCTCCAGGAAAGCGCGGACAGCGGCCGATCCCACATGCGCCCCGCCGGGCAGTTTGTCCGTGGCCGTATTCAAGGGCGGCGTGTGGGAAACCACCAGGAGCGGCCGGAAGGCCTCGGCTGCAGCATGGGTTTCCTCCAGCCATCGGGCGAGTTGCTCGTCCGGGACCTCGGAGGGCGTGCCGAAAGGGGTTGGGCTGGACATGCCCACGCCCATCACGCCGGGGTTTGCGCTCACGACGTCGCCCCCCGGCAAGGGCCGTGCTGCGCGGTGAATGTTGACGCCGGCTTCGCTGAGGCGTCGGTCCACCGCCGGGGTGTCCATGTTGCCGAGCTGAGCGTAGACGGTGGGGTTCACGCGTCGGATGGCCGCGAGTACGGCCTCCGCATCCTCTGCGCCGCCGTGGTTCGTCAAATCTCCGCTGACGATGACGGCTGCGGCTTCCGTCACCTGTGGGATGCGCTCGATCATGCGCGTCTCGCCGTGCACGTCGCCGACGCCGATGTAAAAGGGCGCGTTGGCCATGGGTTTCGCCTCCTGCATGACGCCTGAAGTGGCGGTGGGCGCGCAGCCCTTGCCCCGCGCCGGGGATTGCTCCCTGCGCCGCATTGAACCAGAGCGCGTCCAGGCGCGCAAGCCCCCGGTTTCCCACTGCTCCGTGACGTGTTATCCTGCACGGCATGACGACTCCTCTGCATACGAAGGAAGCCCTGCGAGCGGCCATGCGCGCCAAGCGTCAGCACCTGCCGGAGGCGACGGCTGCGGCGTACGGCGCTGCAGCGCAACGGCGCATTCTGGCGACGCCCCAGTGGGCCGAGGCCCGCGCCGTGCTGCTCTACGTGGCGTGTCGCGGTGAAACCCCGACGGATCTTCTGCTGGAACGCGCCTGGGCCGAGGGCAAGGCCGTCTACCTGCCGCGGTGTCTGCCCGAAGCCGGCCACGGCGCCATGGAGCTTGCGTGCGTGCGCTGCCGCGAGGATCTCGTCCCGGGGCTCTACAGCATCCCGGAGCCGGATCCCGCCACGTGCGCGCTGGAGCCGGAAGCCGCGCCGGAGACGGCTGTCATCCCCGGAGTGGCCTTCGACCGCCACGGGCTGCGACTGGGGCAGGGCTGCGGGTACTACGACCGGCTGCTCGTCCAGGGGCGCTTCGCCCACACCACCGCCTTCGGCCTTGCCTACTCGTTCCAAGTGGTGAAGGCCTTGCCCGCAGACCCCTGGGACAGACCGGTCCACGCCGTGGCCACAGAGGAATCCCTCGTATGGAGCCCTTAGCCATCCCCTTCGCGTTTCCCGGAGCGCCGCGCGTGCGGTGTCTTTTCCTCACCCGTCGGGGCGGGGTCAGCGCGCCGCCCTTCGACGGAGCCAACATCTCGTTTGATGTGGGCGACAACCCCGAGGCCGTGCGCGCCAACCGTCTCGCCTTGCAACGGGAGTGGGGCTTCGGCCGTTGGCTGGAGACGCGCCAAGTCCACGGCGATGCGCTCCGCTTCGAGCCGGAACCCGTTCCCGACGACGCCTGCGACGGCGGCAGTGACGGCCTTGGCCGTCCCGGCCTCGTGGAGGCCGACGGTCAGGCCACTTCCCGTCCCGGCGACGCGCTGGTGGTGAAGACTGCGGACTGCCAACCCCTGCTGCTCACCCATGAGACGGGTCGTTTCGTGGCGGGACTGCACGTGGGCTGGCGCGGCAACCGCATGGGTTTCATCCAGAGCGCCATCGCACGACTGTGTGCGCGCTATGCAGCGCGGCCATCGGAGCTCTTTGCGGCGCGAGGTCCGTCCCTGGGTCCCGGAGCGAGCGAGTTCACCAACTTCGACACGGAGTTCGGAGAAGCGTTCGAACAGTGGTTCGACAGGGACGCCATGCGACTCGATCTCTGGCGGCTGACATGGGCCCAGTTGACTCAGGCGGGTGTGCCGCCGGAGCACATCTTCAGCGTGGATTGTTGTACCCGCAGCCTGCCCGAATGGTTCTTCTCGTACCGCGGCGCACGGCGCACCGGCCGTCAGGCGTCACTCATCTGGCTGGAGGCGTGAGGGCCGCGCGCGCAGCATTCCATGACGCACAAGAGAGGGGGCTGATCGTTACGATTTCTTGACAAGACGTCTTTTTGGATGCTGAATGGGCGGACAAGTCAGGGAGGGAGCATGGACCTGTCAAGTCTCCTGGATCTGCGGAAATTCGTTGCGCCGGAGTTCGTCTTCGGGCAAGGCGCGATTTCCATGGCGGGCCGCTATGTCAACAATCTGGGCGCGCGCAAGGCCATGCTTGTCAGCGACGCCGGGGTGCTCGCCGCCGGCTGGGTGGATCTCGTCTGTCACAGCCTCGACGAATACGGCGTGGATTACGTCATGCATCTCGACGTCTCCCCGAATCCCCGGGACACGGAAGTGATGGCTTGCGCCGCAGCGTACCGGGAAGCCGGCTGCGAAGCGCTGGTGGCCGTGGGCGGCGGCAGCAGTCTGGATCTGGCCAAAGGGGCCGGCATCGCCATGGCCAACAACCGCAACATCCTCGCCTTCGAGGGCGTGGACAACGTCCCCGCGCCGGGCCCGCCCCTGCTCTGCATTCCCACCACGGCAGGCAGCTCCGCCGACGTCTCCCAGTTCGCCATCATCACGGATCATGAACGCCACGTGAAGATAGCCGTCGTCTCCAAGACCATGGTGCCGGACATCGCGCTCATCGACCCGGAGGTGACCACCACCATGAGCGCAGCGCTCACCTCCAGCACCGGGCTCGACGCGCTGACCCACGCCATGGAGGCTTACGCCTCCAACGCAAGCTCCCCCATCACGGACCTGCTCAGCCTGGAGGCCGTACGGCTCATCGCCCGCAACCTGCCCCTGGCCATGGAGCGGCCACGGGATTTGCGCGTGCGCGGCGCCATGATGCTGGGCAGCCTCTACGCGGGCCTTGCCTTCTCCAACGCCATCCTGGGCGCAGTGCACGCCATGGCCCACAGCTTGGGCGGGCGTATGGATCTGCCGCACGGCGTGTGCAACGCCGTCCTGCTGGACCATGTGGTGCGGTTCAACTACCCGGCCGCGCCGGACCGTTACGACCGCATCGCGGAGGCCTTGGGCGTGGAGGACATCCACGAGCGCCCCCGGGACGAACGCCTGGACGCCTTGACCGCAGGCATCCGCCAGCTCAAGCGCAAAGTGGGCGTCACGCAAAGCCTCGCCGATCTGGGCGTGACTCGCGCGGACCTGCGCAGCCTGGCGCAGCACGCCGCACAAGACCCGTGCCTGGCCACGAACCCCATCATCCCCACGGTGGACGAGCTGGAGGCGGTCTATGCGCAGGCGCTCTGACCCGCCGAGGCCCCGACCCGGCGACACCCACGCCTTGCGCGACAGGCTCATCGGGTTGGGCGAGCGCTCCATGCGCAAGAGCTATTATCCCGAGTTGCAAGAAAAACTCGCGGATCTGGAGCGCTTCCGCGCTTTGCTGGACCAGTCCAACGAAGCCATCTTCCTCGCCAGCGTGGACAGCGGCAAGGTGGTGGACTGCAGCTTCGCCGCCTCCCGTATCCTGCGGACCTCTCCGGAAGCGCTCAAGGGCGTGTCGTTTCGGGATATCCTGCCGCCGATCACGGATGAGCACATCGAGAACCGTCTCGCCAAGGCGCAGGACTGGAGCCGCCTGCTGGACGCCATCGAGACGGAGCTCCACGCCAGCGACGGCGCGCGCATTCCCGTGGAGTTCTCCTTGCGCATCGTGCAGCTGGGCGCGGAAGCCTACGTGGTGGCTGTGGCGCGGGACATCACGGACCGCCGCCGCGCCGAGAAGAAACTGGAGGGCATGAACCGCCATCTGGAAGCCCTGGTGGACGCGCGCACCCGCGACCTGGAGCGCAAGGCCCGTGAGCTGGAAGCCGCCAACCGCCGGCTGCAGGAACTGGACGCCTTGAAGTCCAGCTTCCTTTCGGCCGTCTCCCACGAGCTGCGTACGCCCCTCACTGCGGTGATGGGCTTTTCCAAACTCATCGCCCGAGATTTCACGCGGGGGTTCGCGCCACTGGCGCAGGACGACGCCGGGCGCTGCAAACGCGCGCGACGCATCGAGGAGAATCTGGAGATCATCACCCAGGAAGCGGAGCGCCTCTCCCGCCTCATCAGCGACTTGCTGGACGTCTCGAAGATCGAGTCCGGCACCCTCGCCTGGAATGACGAACTGGTGGATTTCGCGGAACTCGCCGAACGCGCCTTGGAGTCCGTCCGCTTGGCGGCCCAGGCCAAACGCTGCACGCTGGAGACGCGCATCGAAGGGCCCCTGCCGTCCATCAAGGCGGACCCGGACCGCATCCTCCAGGTGCTCATCAATCTATTGGACAACGCCGTGAAATACGCGCCCCACGGCGTGGTGACGCTGGGCGCCAAGACAGGCGGCGGCGGCGCGGCGCTCGCCTTCTCCGTGGCGGACACGGGGCCCGGCATACCGGACAGCGAACTCTCCGCCATCTTCGACACCTTCCATCAGGCGCGCCGCGAGGACACCCTCCCCGAAGGCGCCGAGCGCGGCACGGGTCTGGGGTTGGCGATCTGCCATCAGATCATCCACCACTACGGCGGAGCCATCTGGGCGGAATCCGTGCTGGGCAAGGGCGCAACCTTCCACGTCACCCTGCCGCCCTCGGCGTGCGCGCTCCCCCGCTGCGACCTTTCCGCGGCGGCCAACTGACCGCCCCCCCTCACCGGGACCCAGTCCCGCTCCAGACGTCTGGGGGCGGCGAGTCCGCTCTGCGCTGGCGTACGGGTCGTCCCCTTCGGAGATGCTCGCTCCCGGCGGCCTCGACCGCGCGTCGCGTATGCGCCGAGCGCGGCGGCGCATGCTGCGCCGGCCCAGCCAAAGATCCGGGAACGCCGCGAGAAGGCGCGGTCCGATGCGCTGTCAGCTTCGCGGCAGGGCGCTCAGCGCGCGTCCCGCTCCCGCAGCGCGGTTTCCAACGCGGCGTTGCGTTCCCGCTGCGTCTTCACGGCGGCCATGAGACGCGCCAGAGTGTGGTAGGCGCCGTGCTTCACCCACTCCCTGTTGACCATTCGCCCGCGGTAAGGCGCGCCGCCTTGCGCCGTCCACGCCTCGTAGGCGCGCGTCCATTCCGGGAAGAGCAGGGCCAAGGCGCCGTCGTTCCAGAATTTGAAGGCCCCGAAGGCGTGCACGAGAGGCGCCCGAAGGGATTCCGGATTCATGGGATGACAATTGAACCGCGCGCAGGGCAGCGTGCGCACCAGCGTCGGGCGGCGCAAGGCCAGCAGATTCAACAGACCCTGGTCGGGAAAACGCAGGGTCTCGCCGAGTTCACCGAGTGCCGCCAGCAATTCGGCGCGCACCGCCGCCGGCTCGGGCAGAGCCGCCTGCGCCACGATGACGCCGGAGTTGTAGAGCGGCGCGGCGCAATCGCACCCCGGCGGCGGCGTGGTGAAGTTGGCGGCCATGGTCTGCGGTCCTTCCTCGCGGAAGTGCGGGTCCTCGTGAGCCATCGCCAGGGGCAGGGGCCCGTACCCGGCCAGTTCCGCCATGAAGTCCCCCTGCACGGCCACGTCTGCGTCCAGCCAGACCACCGTGTCGTACTCCTCCAGCAGGGAAAAGAGCTCCAGTTTGGCCAAAGCGATGGCGGAAAACCGCGCCAGCGCTTCGGGACAAAGGCCGCTCACCCCTTCCGTCCCACTCCGCCCCACCCCCTCGACATGCTCGATACGCTCGATACGGGCTTGGGGCAGCCGCTCCAGCAACCGCCTGTCGTTGAAGCCGAGGCCCGTGGTCAGCACGACGGCTTCGTAAGGCGTTCCGCGCACATGACGGTCCAGCAGGAGGAGCATGGCGCCGGCGGCGAAGGCGTGGTCCTCCGTGACGCCGGTGACGATGGCGAGGGGTTTCTTCATGACAGATGGCGGGATGAGGTGACGACCTCGTCAAGCCCTAGCACCAGCCGCCGCAGAGGGCAACGCGCCTGCCTCCCTTCCCCCTGACGGCATGCCCGGCCCGCACCGTAGGGTGCAAAAAAAAGGAGTCGCCATGCCCGTCCCTCTGCATCCCGTCCCCACGCCCGCCGCCCTGGACATCCTCGCCCGCACGCTATGGGGCGAAGCCCGTGGCGAATGTGAAACAGGTCGCCGCGCCGTGGCCTGGGTCGTGCGCAACCGCGCACAGCGCGCCCCCGCGTATGGCTGGCCCGCCGCCGTGGACGCGGTGTGTCTTCAACCGTGGCAGTTCAGCTGCTGGAACGCCAACGACCCCAACCGCGCGCTGCTGCAACGCCTGTCGGAGGAGGATCCTCTCTACCTCGCGTGTCTGGAAACCGCGCGTCTGGTGACCGAGGGTGGTGTGGATGACCCCACCCACGGCGCGGACCACTACCTCAACCCGGCCGCCGTGCGACGCCTGCCGCGCTGGGCCAAGGGACGTTCGCCTGTGGCGGTGGTCGGCGCGCACCACTTCCACCGACTTGTGGAGTAACCGGGAACGGCAGAGCTCGGCGGATTCGAAACGCGCCTCGCGCCGGGCCTCCCCGAAATCTGATCTTGTTCCCTGGGCGGCTCGGGGTACGATGCAGCCTGTCCCCCGTCTTGGGCGGTGCGCGACGGATCGTCGATCCGCATGACGCTTCTCAGGACCAACGCTGGGCAAAGGAGCATCATGGCCCGTATCGTCGTGGAAAATCTGTACAAGGTATTCGGCCGAGGTTCGTGCGAGCGACCCATCGAGCTGGCCGAGGAGGGCGAATCCCGTGAAGCCATCCGTGAGCAGACCGGCTGCACCGTGGCCGTACGGGATGCGAGCTTCACCGTTGAAGACGCCGAGATCTTCGTCATCATGGGGCTCTCGGGCAGCGGCAAATCCACGCTGCTGCGGTGCGTGAACCGCCTCGTGGAACCGACGCAAGGCGCGGTGCGCATCGACGAGGACGACATCCGCGCATTGGAGAAGGATGACCTGCTGGCCTACCGCAAGCGACGCATCAGCATGGTCTTCCAGCATTTCGGGCTGCTGGAGCACCGCACCGTGCTGGAGAACGCGGCCTTTGCGCTGGAGCTGCAGGAACTTTCCCCGCAGGAGCGCAAGGAAAAAGGCCGCAAGGCGCTCTCCCTGGTGGGCCTGGAAGGCTATGACGAGCACCGTGTGGACGAACTCTCCGGCGGCATGCGCCAGCGCGTGGGCCTTGCGCGGGCCCTCGCTGCGGAAAGCGACGTCATGCTCATGGACGAAGCCTTCAGCGCCCTCGACCCGCTCATCCGCACCACCATGCAGATGGAATTTCTCGATCTCCAGAAGCAGTATCCCAAGACCATCCTGTTCATTACCCACGATCTGGCGGAAGCCCTCGTCATGGGGGACCGCATCGCCATCATGAAGGACGGCGCCATCGTCCAGACGGGCACGCCCGAGACCATCGTCACCCAGCCGGCCGACGACTACGTGGCTTCCTTCGTGGAGAACGTGGACCGCACCCGCGTGGTGACCGTGGGCACGGCCATGGAACCCGCCGCCGCAGAGGATTTCGAGGACGACGCGCCCGAACCGCTGCGCAAGACGACCCGCCTCATCGAAGTGCTGCGCCGCGTGGCGCGCGAAGACCGCGCCTTCCCCGTGACGGACGACGACGACGCCGTGATCGGTCGCATGGACCGTCGGCTGCTCCTGGAAGCCATCGCCGGCGACGCGTCTGACGCTTCCTCGGAACAACCGTCCCACCAGGACGGAAACGCGGCGCGGGATCGGGCCACCGCGAAAGCCGACGCCGAGGAGGCCGCATGATCGTCGACATCCCTGTGGGTGAATTCTTCGAAGGCGTCATCGCCTGGCTCAACACCACCTTCGCCCCCGTCTTCAACGCCATAAGCCTGGCGGTGGGCTGGTTCATCGCCGTGTTCGAAGAGGCCTTGCTGCTGCCGCCGGACTACTTGATGGCGCCCTTCATGGCTGCGCTGGCGTACCGGCTGGCGGGCCGCGGCGTGGGCTTGTTCGCACTGCTGGGCCTGTTTCTGGTGAACGGCATGGGCATGTGGGATGACGCCATGCGCACCATGGCGCTGGTGCTGGCTTCGGCGTCCATCGCGCTGCTGCTCGGCGCGCCACTGGGGGTGTGGGCCGCCCGCAACGACACCGTGGCCCAAGGGGTGCGGCCCGTGCTGGACTTCATGCAGACCATGCCGGCCTTCGTCTACCTCATCCCGGCAGTGCTCTTCTTTCAACTGGGCAAGACCCCCGGGGCCATGGCCACTGTCATCTTCGCCATGCCGCCTGCGGTGCGGCTGACGAACCTGGGCATCCGCCAAGTCTCGGAGGAAGCCGTGGAAGCCGCCGAGGCTTTCGGAGCCACCAGCCGTCAGCTGCTCTTCAAGGTGCAGCTGCCCATGGCGCTGCCAACCATCCTGGCCGGGGTGAACCAGACCATCATGCTGGCGCTCTCCATGGTGGTCATCGCGGCGATGATCGGCGCCGGAGGGCTGGGGCAGCAAGTGCTCAAAGGGATCGAACAGCTGCGCATCGGTTTGGGCTTCGAAAGCGGCCTCTCGGTGGTCATCCTGGCCATCTTTCTGGACCGCGTGACCCAAAGCCTTGGCCGCAAGAGGTGATTCGCCATGCAACTGCTGCAACGCATCCGCAACAACCCCCTTCTGGAAGGTCTGCTCTGGCTGCTCGGGTTCCTGGCCATCATGGTCGTCGGCTATCTGCTGGAGCGCGACGCCGTGAGCAAGCCCCGCCGTGAGGTGCGCATCGGCTACGTGAGCTGGGCCGAAGGCGTGGCCATGACCTTCCTCACCAAAGCCGTGCTGGAAGAAAAGCTCGGCTGCAACGTCTCTTTGACCATGGCGGACCCCGCGCCCATCTTCACCTCCCTGGCAGGCGGCGACCTGGACTACTTCCTGGACGCCTGGCTCCCCGTGACCCACCAGCAATACATGGACGAGTATGGCGAAACCCTCAGCGATCTCGGCCTGCTCTACGAAGGCGCGCGCATCGGACTGGTGGTCCCCGCCTACGTGAACATCAAGAGTCTGCCGGAACTCGCCGACAACGCAGACGTCTTCCAGCAGCGCATCACCGGCATCGACTCCGGCGCCGGCATCATGCAAGCCACCAGCAAGGCCCTGCAGGAATACGACTTGCCCATGTCCCTCGTCGCTTCCTCCGGCGCAGCCATGACAGCCTCCCTCAAAAGCGCCATCCAGGAGAACCGGCCCATCGTGGTCACCGGATGGAAACCGCACTGGATGTTCGCGCGCTGGAACCTCCGCTTCCTGGAGGACCCCGCCGAAGTTTACGGGGCCGCGGAGAACATTCACGCCTTGGGCCGACCCGGCGTGGCCCGCGACCTGCCCGACGTCACCGCGTTCATCCGCAACATGCGCTTCACGGATCAGCAGATAGGCTCCTTGATTGACGCCGTGGCGCACGGCGGGGGAGACCGCCTCGCCGCCGCCAGCGAGTGGATGCAGGAACATGAAACACTCGTGGAGAATTGGTTGCCGTAACCCCTGCCTCGGCGCTCCACATTTCGAACGAATGGTGGTACACACTCCCCGGAACACGCCCCACCGTCCGATCGCGCAGCACAGCCAAGGAGACGCCACGCCATGCACCACGCCAACATCCTTCTCTCACTCTCCGACGGCGCCGTCGTACGGGGAAGCATCAACGTCAAAACCTACGGGCCCATGACAGGCCGACTGGTGGACTGTCTGAACCACAATGAAACCTTCGTCGTCCTCACCAACGTCGAAGTCGTGACCCAGCCAGCTGGCGTCGCGGCTTTGCAGGACGACCTGGAAGTGCTTTTCGTCAACAAGCGCCACATCGTCTGGGCTTCCCCACAAGACGCTGACGACTGACGCAGAACCTGACGCAGAACCTGACGCCGAGCCTGACGCAGAACCTGACGCGAACGGCGAAGCCGCCGCCAACCACCACGGATCCGGCGGCGGCTTCGCCCGCGCCGGCCTGTCCGCGCCGAAGCCCCCGGCCATACACGCGTTCCCCAGACGTATCACCAGACGTATCACCAGACGCATACCCGGACCCGCGTTTCCCCGAGCCGGAGCCATGCCCGGCGACACATGGCCCGAAGGCTTCGCGACGTGCTCATGCGCGTTCTGCGCCAGCGTTTCGGCGCATGTTCCGGTAATCCTCCCGAAGGCGAGGCTGAGCAAAGCGGCGTCGTTTCTCCTTTGCAGCCCCTGCACAATGGGGGATTACCTCCCAAGCGTCGCGGCCGGCCCGGCATGACGTCGATATGATATCGATCGCGGGACGCCGCATCCTCTCGCATGGACGCTGTCCGCCGCCCATGGCGCTCCGCCACGCCCACACGCCGAGCATGCCGACAAGCGCGGGACGCCGCCGCCATCGCCATCCCCTTGCAAACCGAGACGCCGCACGACTCTCCGGCGGCCCACCGGCGTGCACAGCGGCTCCACATGTCGTCCCATTGCGCCGCGCCCGACACGCATCACCCATGCCCGGGGGCCAGCTGCATGCGTTCGTTTCCAAGCCCCCTGCATCCGCCGACGACATCCCCCCCGACCGATTATTTTGCGGAAAAATCGCTGCACCCCCGCGGGGAACCGTGTATACTGCCGTCTGAACCCGCCACCGCGTCTTCCGGGAGCCCCCTCCCGTGACATTTCCGGCAACAGCGCAAGCGAAAAGGAGCTTCGGCATGAGCACGCACGACCACCCCACCACGCAGCCCGCACATTCCCGCCGCGACTTCATGAAACGCATGGCCTTCGTCAGCGCAGCAGCCGCCGGCGCCGCCACTTTCGTCGCCGGCGCGGGCGCCGTTCTCACCCGCCCCGTGACCGCCAACGCTGCGGAAGCCGCTTCCCAGGCCGGCGAGGGCCCTGTGGCGCTGCCGCCTCTGCCCTACCCCATGGACGCCCTCGAACCCGTCATCTCCTACACCACCATGACGTTCCACTACGGCAAACACCACGCCGGCTACGCCACCAAGGCCGCCAAGCAGATCGCCGGCACGGAGATGGCCGCCATGTCCCTCCCCGAGCTCGTGGAACATACCGCCGCCGACCCCTCCCTGGAGCCGATCTTCAACAATGTCGCTCAGGTATGGAACCACACGTTCTTCTGGAACTCCCTCTCTCCCAATGGCGGCGGCGCGCCTGCCGGCGATCTCCTCACCAAGATCGAAAGCGACTTCGGCGGGGTGGACGCGTGCAAGCAGGCCATCGCCAAAGCGGCGCTGAGCCGTTTCGCCAGCGGCTGGGCTTGGCTTGTGGTGAACAAGGACGGCAAGCTCGAAGCCGTCAACACCATGAACGCGGACGTCCCCTTCACCCAGGGCATGAAGCCGCTGTTGACCATCGACGTCTGGGAACACGCATACTACCTGGACTACCAGAACCGCCGCGGGGAGTTCGTCAACGCCGTGCTGGACAAACTCGTCAACTGGGACTTCGCCGCCCAGAACTTCGCGGCGTAGGCGATTTCCGTACCCGGGCCGCACGAAGCCTCCCGACCGGCCTTGCGCCGCCGGGGGGCTTGCGTGTGGTCGACAGGCGAAGACGCCTCCTCGATTGACCCTCCGCGGGAAAGGGCGTAGGCTCGAAGGATGTAGAAATACAATACAAAGAGGACGTCTTCGGCGCTGCGATTCTCGCGGACGCTGGAAACCCTGCCAGCCGGTGTGCGTGAAGGACGTACGAAGCAGCGCGCCCCTTGCGTTCCACGCGTCCAACACACGCGCCGTCCAGCAGACCAAGCCCCCCGGGATAGCCCCCAACGCTTCGAAATCGCAGCTGATGTCTATCAAGAGCCCCAAGCTGAACACCTACACGTTCCTCGTCATCGACGACTCGGAGGTGATGCGCAAGATCATCAAGCGCACGCTCAGGGAGCTCGGCGTCACCCACATCATGGAAGCCGGGGGCTCCAGTGACGCATGGCGCGTCCTGCAGGAATCCCATGTGGACTTCATCCTCTGCGACTGGAACATGCCGGGGGAAAAAGGCATCGACCTGCTGGCCCGCGTCCGCGACGACCCGGAATACGTGGATACGCCCTTCCTCATGGTCTCGGCTGAAGCGCGTGTGGACAACATCATGCAAGCCATCCGCCACGGCGTGAGCAACTACCTCACCAAACCCTTCACCTCCGAACTGCTCAAGCGCAAGATTCTCGCGGTGCTCGACGCCCTGGAACCCGGCGCCGACAACGCTGTCAACGGCGTCGACAGAGGGAATGGGCGCCATGAAACGCACGCCGCCAACGCAGTCCAGGGCGACGACGCGCAGGACGGCGGCTCTTCCGAACTCACCTGACGTTTCGAGACGTCACCAGCCGTTGCCTGACGGTTGCGGCCGTCAACGGGAATCGCCAGCATTCGCCGAGCGGCCCTGCTTCCCGCGGCTTCCCGGGGCTCCGTGGTCCATGGTGCAGGTTCCGAGAGCCGGCGCGCCGCAAAGGACGCCGAACGTCCGCAACGCCTAGAAGGGCCGGCCGCCGATGTAGTTCCAGTAGAGATCGCCGAAGAGCACGTACAGCATGGCCCCCAGACTGAGGAACGGCCCGAACGGCACCATGGTGGGCTGCTCGCCCCGGTTCATGCGGTTGTAGAAGATATAGCCGATCATGGCGGTCACGCCCGCAGCGAGCAGGGAAAAAGGCAGCGCCTGCCACCCCACCCACGCGCCGAGCATGAGCATGAGCTTGATGTCCCCGTGCCCAGGCCTTCCATCTTCTTGAGGTAGCGGAAAGCCAGCTGCAAGACGAGGAAGAGCCCCGCTCCCACGGCCATGCCGACAAGGCTCTGCGTGAGCGTGGGCGTCCCGAGCGCCGGCCGGAGCACGAAGTAAGCTCCCGCCAAGGCCACCGCTGTCCCCGGCAGAGTGATGACATCCGGCAGCAGGTAGGAGTCGAAGTCGATGAAACTCGCCACGATGAGCATGCCGCCCACCGCCATGTGCACAGCGAAAACGCCGAGCACCCAATGCTCCACGCCGGGCGCCATGTCCAGGGGGAACTTCAGCGCCAAGCCCAGGGCCCACAGCCCGGAGACCAGCTCCACCACGGGGTAGCGCCAGCTGATGGGCTCCTTGCAGGCGCGGCAGCGGCCCTTCAGCAACAGGAACGAGACCACGGGCAGATTCTCCCACGCAGCGAGGGTGTGGCTGCAGTGAGGACACTTGGAGCCGGGAAACACGATGGACTCCCCCGAGAGCCAGCGGTGCACGCAGACGTTGTAGAACGAACCCAGCAGCAGCCCCAACGCCACGGCAAGCCAGGGATACAACGGGACGAGAATTTCCGCCAAAGCCGGAGACATGCGCAAGGCTCCTTGGGTTGCAGGGGAACAAGTCGGCGTACAGCCTGCGGTGCGTCGCTGGCGACGTCCTCCCCCCGGTTATGCCCCGCCTGCGGCTTCGGGGCAAGTCGCCGGAGAAGCCCTTTCGGGAAACGCCGTCCACAGAGGTTGCCAGAGGCAAGGGTGACGGTATACAGAGGGACGTCCTTTCCCCCGGAGAAGACCTCCGCGTCGGCTCCCCGGCTTGAAAATGCTGAAGCCGTCGCGGCGGCCACGGCCCCTTCCGGTCCCACACGACCGGGTTTTTCCCACCCCCGACCCAGCAAGACGCCATGCCCAAGCGCACCGACCTGAAGAAGATCATGCTCATCGGCTCCGGGCCCATCGTTATCGGCCAAGCCTGCGAATTCGACTACTCCGGCTGCCAAGCCTGCAAGGCCTTGCGCGAGGAAGGCTACGAAGTCGTCCTGGTCAACTCCAACCCCGCCACCATCATGACGGACCCGGAGACTGCGGACCGCACGTACGTGGAGCCCATCACTCCGGAAATAGTCGCCAAGATCATCGAGAAGGAGCGGCCTGACGCCCTGCTCCCCACCTTGGGCGGCCAGACGGGCTTGAACACGGCGGTGGCCGTGGCTGAAGCCGGCGTGCTGGAACAGTTCGGCGTGGAGCTCATCGGGGCTTCCCTCCCCGCCATCCAGAAAGCGGAAAGCCGCCTTCAGTTCCGGGAGGCCATGGAGGAAATCGGGCTGACCGTGCCCAAGTCCACCATCGCCCGCACCATGGAGGACGTCCGCGAGACGACCAAGGAGCTCGCCTTCCCCATCATCATCCGTCCTGCTTTCACCCTGGGCGGCACGGGGGGGGGCGTGGCGTACAACTTGGAAGATCTGGAGAAGATCGCCGGACAAGGCCTTGCGGCCTCCCTCACCACGGAGGTCATGCTGGAAGAAAGCGTGCTGGGCTGGAAGGAGTTCGAGCTGGAGGTGATGCGCGACAAGAACGACAACTGCGTCATCATCTGCTCCATCGAGAACCTGGACCCCATGGGCGTGCATACCGGCGATTCCATCACCGTGGCGCCGGCGCAAACGCTCACGGACCGCGAATACCAAAAGATGCGCGACGCCGCCATCGACATCATGAACGTCATCGGCGTGGAGACCGGCGGCTCCAACGTGCAGTTCGCCGTGAATCCGGAAAACGGGGACATGGTCGTCATCGAGATGAACCCCCGCGTCTCACGGTCCTCGGCGTTGGCTTCCAAAGCCACGGGATTTCCCATCGCCAAGATCGCCGCGAAACTCGCTGTGGGCTACACCCTGGACGAGATTCCCAACGACATCACCCGGGAGACCATGGCCTCCTTCGAGCCGACCATCGACTACTGCGTGGTGAAGATCCCCCGCTTCACCTTCGAGAAGTTCCCCGGCTCCCAAGACATGCTGACCACCTCCATGAAGAGCGTGGGCGAAGCCATGGCCATCGGCCGCACCTTCAAGGAGGCGCTGCAGAAGGGCTTGCGCTCCCTGGAGACGGGCATGCCCGGCCTCGGCGCGGTCTTCGCACCCCCGGCCGACCCGGAGGCGCTCGCCGAACCGGCCATGCAAGCCCGCCGGGAGGAGTTGCTCTCGGCCATGCGCACGCCCTCCTCCAAGCGACTCTACCAACTGCGCGACGCCTTGCTCGCCGGCGCCACGGTTCAGCAGCTCTTCGACGCCACCTGGATCGATCCCTGGTTTCTCCGTCAGCTGGAGGACATTGTCCGCGCTGAAGCGGAGCTCATCGCCTTCGGGCTGAACGAAGGCCTTGCGCCGGAAGTCCCCGGGTTGCCGGCCATGCTGCGCCGCGCCAAGGAGCAAGGCTTCTCGGACAGGCAGCTCGCCGCCATGTGGAAGAAGAAACCCGAGGACGTGCGCGCCTTGCGCAAGGCCCTTGGGGTGACGCCCACCTACTATCTGGTGGACACCTGCGCCGCCGAGTTCGAAGCCTACACCCCCTACTATTATTCGACGTACGAGACGGGTCGGGAGCTGACTCGCAGCGACAAGAAGAAGGTCGTCATCCTGGGCGGGGGCCCAAACCGCATCGGGCAAGGCATCGAGTTCGACTACTGCTGCTGCCACGCCGCATTCGCTCTGAAAGCGCTGGGCGTGGAGTCCATCATGGTCAACTCCAATCCGGAGACCGTCTCCACGGACTACGACACTTCGGACCGGCTCTATTTCGAGCCCCTCACCTTCGAAGACGTGATGAACATCATCGAAGAGGAGCAGCCCGACGGCGTCATCGTGCAATTCGGCGGGCAGACCCCCCTGAACCTGGCGGTGCCGCTGATGCGCGCCGGCGCGCCCATTCTGGGCACCAGCCCGGATTCCATCGACCGCGCCGAGGACCGGGAACGCTTCCACGCCTTGCTGAAGAAGCTGGACCTGCGCCAGCCTGCCAACGGCTTGGCCATGAACGTGGACGAGGCCTGGGCCATCGCCAAGGACGTGGGCTACCCCGTGGTGGTGCGGCCCGGCTATGTGCTGGGCGGCCGCGCCATGGAAATCGTCTACTCGGAAGCCGACCTCACACGGTACTTCGACGAAGCCCGGCTCGTCTCGGGGGGCCGCGCCAAGGAAGAAAACCCCATTCTCATCGACAAGTTTCTGGAGAACGCCATCGAAGTGGACGTGGACGCCCTCGCTGACGGCGAGACGTGTTACGTGGCTGGCGTCATGCAGCATATCGAGGCTGCGGGGGTGCACTCCGGAGACTCCGCCTGCGTGCTGCCGCCCCAGGAGATCAGCCAGCCCCTGCTCGACGAGATCGAACGGCAGACCATCGCTTTGGCCAAGGAACTCAACGTGGTGGGCCTCATGAACATCCAGTTCGCCATCAAGGACGAGGCCCTCTACATCATCGAGGTCAACCCCAGAGCCTCCCGCACTGCGCCTTTCGTGGCCAAGGCCACAGGCGTGCCCCTGCCCGCTCTGGCCACCCGGGTGATGCTTGGCGAATCCCTCTCGTCGCTGGACCCCTGGTCCATGCGCAAGGGGGGGTACGTGGCCGTGAAGGAATCCGTGCTGCCGTTCAATCGTTTCCCCGGGGTGGACATCCTGCTGGGCCCGGAGATGCGCTCCACCGGAGAAGTCATGGGCGTGGACGCCACCTTCGGCATGGCGTTCCTCAAGAGCCAGCTCGCCAGCGGCTACTCCCTGCCCCGCGAAGGCACGATCTTCTTCTCTGTCAACGACGCGGACAAGCCCTACGCCGCGGAGACCGCGCGGCTTTTCCACGAGTGCGGCTTCGAGCTCCTCGCCACTGCGGGCACCGCCGGTCTGCTGGCCGAGCACGGCGTGCCTTCGCAGACGGTGCTGAAAGTGCACGAGGGCCGGCCCAACATCGTGGACATGATCAAGAACAAGGAGATTGCGCTGGTGGTGAACACCGCCTCCGGCCGCAAGACTGCGCAGGATTCCTCCATCCTGCGGCAGACCACGCTGTTCTACAACATTCCCTACGCCACCACCCTCGCCGGCGCGCGAGCCATGGCGTTGGCCGTCAAGGAGCGTCAGGGCACGGGACTCACCGTGGCGAGCCTGCAGGAGCATTATGCTCGCAGCGCGTCCTCATCGTCGTAACCGCAGCGCCTGCGCCGCCTGGCAAGGACACCCATCATGAAGAAGGAATACTGCGGACTCTTCGCCATCACCAATCACGAGGAAGCCGCGCGCATGGCCTACTTCGGCCTGTACGCGCAACAGCACCGCGGGCAGGAGTCCGCCGGCATCGTCACCTGGGACGGCTCGCGCATCCGCGAACAGCGGGGGATGGGCCTGGTGCCGGACATCTTCAACGAGCGTCACCTGGGCAAGGAGCTCAAGGGGCGCCTGGCCATGGGCCACATCCGGTACTCCACCACGGGGGCTTCACTCATCCGCAACGCGCAGCCATTCATGGTGCGCTTCAGCGGCGTGCAGGTGGCCATCGCGCATAACGGCAATCTGGTGAACACCCTGGAGCTGCGCCGGGAAATGGAGGCCAACGGCTCCATCTTCCAGACCACCATCGATTCGGAACTCTTCGTCCACCTCATCGCGCGGCACTACGGCGCCGGCGGCAAGACCATCGAAGAAGCTGTGGCTGCAGCGTGCGGGCAAGTCAAAGGGGCGTACAGCCTGCTCATCATGGCCAACAACAAGCTCATCGCCGTGAAGGACCCCCACGGCTTCCGGCCGCTGGCGCTGGGCCGGGTGGGCGACTCCTACGTGCTCGCCTCCGAAACCTGCGCCTTCGACCTGTTGGAAGCCGAATTCATGCGGCCCATCGAGCCGGGGGAGATGCTCGTCATCGAAGACAAATGCGTCTCCAGCCACCAGCTCGCCGAGCTTGCGCCCCGGCGCCAGTGCATCTTCGAACTCATCTACTTCGCGCGTCCGGACTCCCTGGTCTTCGGCGAAACCGTCTACACGTGTCGCAAGGCCATGGGGCGCTCCCTGGCCAAGGAGGCCCCCGTGGACGCGGATTTCGTCATGCCTTTCCCGGACTCGGGCATGTACGCGGCCGTGGGGTACTCCCAGGAATCCGGGCTGCCCTTCGAAACCGCCATGATCCGCAACCACTATGTGGGCCGCACGTTCATCCAACCCACGCAGGACATGCGCGATTTCAGCGTCCGCGTGAAGATCAATCCCGTGCGCTCCATGATCAAAGGCAAGCGCATTCTCATCGTGGACGACTCCATCGTGCGCGGCACCACCATCCGCACCCGCGTGAAGAAACTTCGCGAACTCGGCGCGGCGGAGATCCACATGCGCGTCTCCTGTCCGCCCATCCGCTTCCCTTGCTACTACGGCATCGACTTCTCTTCCAAAGGCGAGCTCATCGCAGCCTACAACGACATCGACGAGATCGCCCGCTTCATCGGTCTGGACAGCCTCCACTACCTCACCATCGATGGCCTCCTCGGCGCCGTCGCCCGGCCGGACGACTACTGCCTGGCCTGCTTCACAGGGAGCTATCCCATCCAACCCCCCAAGGATCACGGCAAGCTCTGCCTGGAGAACGACGTGGCCCTCAGCTGGTGAGGCCTCTGCGCCCCACGCCCCGCATGGCGGCTCCGGTTTTCACCCGGGGTCGCCTTTTTCATGACGACCACTGTTGACCCGGCCGGCTGCGGTGCTATTATCGATGCATGGCCTGCTCAGCAACACCGCGAAGCCTTGCGCGCTTCCAGCCGCCTGCGCCGCCGGTCGTCCGGCAAGGGAGGGGTCGTTCGTGGTGCGGGGTGGCGCGAATGACTGGTTGCGGCCTTGTGGCCCTATGCTGCTGGCTTTTTATGATGGCGCCGGCCGCTGTCCATGCGGAGCTCTATTGCCGGGCCACCCAGCCGGATCTCCTGGGTCCGTTCTACGAACCCGGCGCGCCGACCCGCAGCGTCGTCGGCGAGGGCTACACGCTCTCCGGCGTGGTGCGCTCTCTGGAGGACTGCCGGCCCCTGCCGGGCGCGCGCATCGAGATATGGATGGCCGGCCCCGACGGCGTCTACGGAGACGCTTGGCGCGCCACGGTGTTCGCGGACGACGAAGGCCGCTACACATTCCACAGCCATCCGCCGGTTCCCTACATGGGCCGGCCGGCGCATATCCATTTGCGGGTCACCGCACCGGGACACGCCACGCTCATCACCCAGCATTACAGCCGGGCGTGGGAATCCGCCGCGCGCATGGAGCTCACCCTCACCCCCCAATGATGCGACCCGGGAACACTCGACGACGCGCTCCCGCATCCCTGTCCGTCCCGACCCCGTCCGCCCCCCGCACCACCGTGACCGACCCCGTCAACGACCTCCTCGCCGCCAGCGTGACGGCCATGCGCGCCGGCGACGCCGCCCGCGCGCACACCCTGTTGACGCGGGCCTGCGCCCTCGGCCCGGACCGCGCCGACGCCGCGTTCCTGACCGGACTGGCGGCCCAGGCGCTTGCCCGCACCGACGAGGCGCTCGCGGCCTTCACCCGCGCCCTGACTCTTGCGCCCCGGGGCGCGCATGCTGCGGACGCCGCGTTGCATCTGGGCGCACTGCGCATGGAAACGGGAGACCACGCCGGCGCAGAAGCGGCGCTGGCCCACGCCTTGGCGCTCTCCCCGGGGGCTCCGGAGGACGCCGCCGTGTGGACCGCGCTGGCCGGCGCCCGCTTGGAGCTTGGCCGCGTGGACGCAGCCGAAGCCGCCTTGTGGGAAGCGCTCTCGTTGCGGCTGGACGCTTCAGGCGAGAAAGCCGCGGCCTGGCTGCGCATCATCGATACGGAACCGATAGATCGCCTCTGCAACTCGCCCCCGCCCCCCACACCCACAGCGCGCTTGCTCGATCACCCCAAAGACGCTCTGGCGGAACCAGCGCCGGCGCCACCCCCTGCGCGTCTCAGCGCGCCGGAGCTCCCCGAAATTCTTGACGGGCTCGGCCATGTGGCCCTCGCGCGGGGCCGCTTCGCCGAGGCGGTCTCCCGCTACGCCCAAGGCTTGGCCCTCGCAGCAGCGCAGGACGCCGTCACCCGGACCCCGCGCGTCGACCTGCGCGCTTCCCTGTGGAGCAACCTTGGGGTGGCGCTCAAGAACGAAGGCCGCATCCGTGCAGCGCTCGCCGCCTTCGCCTCGGCTGTGGCGCTCAGCGCCTCGCCGCCGCCTGCGCCTGCGCCGAGTCCGCCCCTTGTCCCGGTGCTTGTGGACGCGCTCTGCAACATGGCCAACGCGTGGCAGCTCCATGGGGCCATGGACGAAGCGCGCCATTGTTTCGAGCACGCGCTCACATTGCATCCCGATTCAATGCCTGCGTTGTGGGGCGCGACTTTCGCGCACATCCCCATCATCTACACGACGCATGACGAGATTCCCCGCGCGCGAGCAGCGTACGCGGCGGCTCTGGGTCGACTGGAGACGAAACTCCAGGCCGCAACTCCGGCGCAACGCCGTGAAGCCGGCGCATGCGTGGGCCGCAATCAACCGTTTTATCTGGCGTATCAGGGCATCAACGAACGCTCCCTGCAGGCGACGTACGGCCGCATCGTCCACGGCTGCATGGCGGCGCGGCGCCCTGAGCACGCCAAACCGATACGTCATCGATATATCGAGACCCGCCGGCTCCGCGTGGGGGTTGTCACGGCGTTCATGCGCGAACACTCCGTGTGGAAGCTGCCTACCATGGGCTGGGTCGAGGGGTTGGACCGCGACCGCTTCGAACTCTTCGGCTACCATACCGACGTGCGCGAAGACCATTGCACCCGCGATGCGGCGCGGCTTTTCGAGACGCTGCGGCGCGAACCCCACGACGTCGACGCCATGTGCAAAGCCATCGCCGGGGACCAGCTCGACGCGCTGCTCTTCCCCGAGGTGGGCATGGATCCCATGACTGCTCAGCTGGCAGGCCTGCGGTTCGCGCCGGTGCAAGCCGTCTCGCTCGGGCACCCCATGACCACCGGCCTGCCCACCATGGATTACTTCCTCTCCAGCGCGCTCATGGAGCCCGACGCCCCCGAACTGAGCGATCACTGGTACACGGAGCGGCTCGTCAGGCTGCCCGGCTTGGGAACCATGTACGCGCCCCTGCCGAGGGAGATCCCCCCCCTGTCGCGAGCGGACTTCGGCATGGAGGACGACGCCGTGCTCGCCTTCTGTCCGCAAACGCTCTTCAAACTCCTCCCGCAGTACGACATGCTTTTCCCGAGCATCGCCGCCTGCGCCCCGCAGACGCGCTTCGTCTTCCTCGGCAACAACCTCGGCGAAGCCATCACCAACGACTTCGCCCACCGCCTCCACGACGCCTTCCGCCGACACGGCCTTGATGCAGACCGCCACGTGCGGCTGCTGCCCTACCAGCCCAGCGACCGCTACCTCGCCCTGACACACTGCTGCGATTTCTTTCTGGACAGTGTGGGGTGGTCCGGCTTCAACACGGCCATGGAGGCCGCGGCCGCCGGCTTGCCGCTCATCACCTGCCCCACGGGCCCCATGCGGGGTCGGCACGCCTCCGCCGTGGCGCAGATGCTGGGACTCGACGCCGCCGACACAGGCCGTCCCGCCGCGATGGCTTCCAGTCTGGAAGACTACATCGCGCTGGCCGCCACGGTGGCCAACGACGCGACCGTACGCGCAGCCATGCGCCGTCACATCGAAAGGAACCGCGACCGCCTCTTCGGCCAGGCCGCCGGCGCGCCGGCCATCCACGGACTCACGCAGTTTCTGTTGACGACCGCCGCCGCTCGGTAGAATCACGTCAGCGGCAAGGACGCTCGGGGGAAACGCTCCTCCGCAGTCGAGCGGCCGCCGCGGTGAGGGCGACCCCCGCCGGGACGACGAGGAACGGCGTGGCGGGGATGCGGAAGCGGGAATACGCCTCCTCCCCCGCCGCCACGAGGAGGACGGCGGTCGCCAGGAAGACACAGAGCCAAGCGAGGTCGCGACTCGCCCCGCCGTGACCGAGCATCACCCACCAGCCGACGATCGCCAGCAGGAACGCGCTCGCCATGGCCACTGCTCCGACGCGCTGGACCATCCCCTCCGGGAGGTGGAATGTCCGGGCGATGTGTGTCGCGCCCACGCCCAGCATCATGCGCACGAACCCCGCCGCGGCCTGCAGCGCTGCGCCCCGGGGGTGCGCCCAGAGCGTCTCCAAAGCAAGTTCGGATTCGAGGGCGCCCAACGCCGCGGGGTGCGCCTCCTCGGGCGAAAGGCCTGCCGCGCGGGCGCGGGCGTTGCGTTCCAGGAGGAGTCGTTCCCGGGCCGCCTCCAAGGCGGCCGGATCGCTTGCGAGAACGCCTTGCGCCAGGGAAGGAGCCGCGTCCCGGGCCATGGCGCCGGCTGCGCGGTACAGCAGGAGGTTGTAGCCGGCCGAATGACTGAATGAAGCGACGCCCACCGCGGCGTGATTGCGGAGCATCCACCCACCCACGAGGACCAGCCACATCCCCAGAGCCGCCAACGCCATGGCCCGCGCGCGGCGCCATGTCGTGCGCTCGGAGGCCTGCCCGGCCCCCAGAAAAAACAGCCACGCCGCCGCCGCAGGTCCCAGCAGGATGAGCGCCGGCCGCACGAACGCCGCCCCCCCGGCGAGGAGGCCCAGCGCCAGCGCAGTTCCCAACGCGAAGCGACGTGGGGCGCTCTCGCGGCAACGCCATGCTGCATACGCCGTCAGCAATGTGGCCATGACGGCGAGTGTTTCACTCAGCAACAGGGACGCGTGTGTCAGCATCGCCGGCTCCAGCGCCAACAGACATCCTGCAGTCACAGCGGCGCCGGAAACCAGCGTCGCATCTCTGTGCGCCATCCATGCTGCAAGCGCCACGCTCATACCGATGACAAGCGTATGTTGCGCCCATGCAACCACCATTGGAGGCGCATCAACCCATAAAAAAGGCGCAAGGAATAGCGGATACCCCGGCGTACGAAAGACTTCTGGACGATGCGCCGCATCCAGAAAGCCTTCCAGACGGAGCAACTGCAATGCGGGATGAATGTATGACGGCGTGTCGATGGCCCAATGCGTCGCCGTCAGCGCCAGATAGCCGTATTGCGTCAGACATCCCACAACCAACACGACGAACAGAATAGAACGCGGTGCGCTGGACATGGGGTGTGGAATGGAAACGGTGGCGCCAAGATCGCGGGGGGTGGAGCGAGCGCCGGGTGATGGGAGGCGAGACGTTCGCCCGACGCCGACGGTCCAAGACACCATACAGGCGCCCTCGCCGCAAGGCAAGAGGCGGCGCAAGACCGCGCGTCTTCCCAACCGGAATGCGCGGGAGCAGCACGCAGGAGGGAACGGCCTGCGCACGCGCGCCCACGCGGGGGTGCGTCCGCAGACCGTGACGCCGCGGCCTACCGCCGGCGCCGCTCATCCGTGGAGGGGTGCTTGGGATAGACGTTCTGCTCCGTCTTTTCGGGATTCTTCCGCCAATGGCGGTACGTGTTCCAGGCGGTCTCGGCGAAGCGGTTGAGGATGGCGTCCAGGTCGGAATCCTGCATGCGCGCCTGCAGTGCGTCCTGTTGGAGCACCCGAGCGGCGATGACGTAGCCTTCACCACGATCGTAATCGAGCTGGACATCCTCGAATTCGACGTCGAGCGATTCGCCGGCGACGCGCTCCAGCAGGTCCCGCACGATCTGGTAGAAGAATTTCTTGACGTCCTGATCGGACTCCACCTGATCGAGCATCTCACGAAATCGTTTGCGCAGTTCCTGCTCGTCCTTGGTGTAGGAATGTTGTGTGGTCATTGGGGCTCCATGGCTTGAAGTCGTCCCCCGGCGCAGAGCCGCGGGCTTTTGCGAAGCGTCCACAGAACCCCACTCCGCGAGGAGGCGCAAGGGGTATTTCCCAGGCAGCTTGTGGTTTTTCTTGAACCGATAGAGTATCTTGGCGCGAATGATTGCTGCCCCGCCACACTTCCTGGCAGGCCTCCTCCGAATCCAGAGTATCGACACCTACACGACCTCATGAGTGCTTCACCCTTGCATCACGCCTCCTACGACGCCCCCCCGCCGCACCGTTTCCTCACCAGAAGGCGCGTCTTGCGAAACGATCGTCAAGGCGCCGCCGTGAGCCCTCGCGGCTGTCCGCCACGCCACGCGCAACACGAGAACCACGCGGCGTCCGTCGACCGCTGCGCGGAAGGCGAGGCCTCCCTCAGGCGATCCGGAAACGCCGAAGCGAGCACGAACGCCAGGAGCAGGAGATGACTCACGACGCCTGGCGCCACGTCCACACAGATCGTTTCGCAGTGCTCCACAATGGGGAGGAATACTTCCCGGCTTTCGTGGAGGCCGTGCGTGCGGCGAAACGCTGCGTCTATATCGCCGGATGGGATGTGGACAGCCGCGTGGCGCTCCTCCACCGCGGCGCCGAACACCCCTTGCGGCTGGGCGCGCTGCTGGACCAGATCGCCGCGGCCAACCCCCACCTCCACGTCTACGTCCTTCCCTGGGATTTCTCCATACTTTTCGCTGCTGAACGTGAGCCTGCGCCCATCCTCACCCTGGGGTGGAAACGGCACGAACGCGTCCATTACCATGCAGATGGCGAGCACCCCTTCGGCGCCTCGCACCATCAGAAATTCGTTGTGGTGGATGACGCCATGGCCTTCGTGGGAGGCATGGACCTGGCCGTGCGCCGCTGGGATCTGACCGCACACCCTGCAGACGCGGCAGACACCGCCGCCGGGCAGGGCGAGCCCGACGACGCCTCCTCCGGCCGACCGCGAAGGGTGGACCCGGAAGGCGAACCCTATGGGCCCTACCACGACGTCCAGGCCGTGTTGGACGGCGACGCAGCCTTGGCCCTGGGCGTCTACTTCCGCAGACGGTGGCGCCGCGCCACGGGCGAGGCCTTGCAGCCTCCCGAAACGCCAGCCGGCGCCGACCTCGAGGCGTCCGTGAAATCCAGCGCCTCGGCGCCCCTGCGTCACGACCCCTGGCCGGAAGGCGTCCGACCCCTGGCGGAAGGCGTTCCCCTCGGCATCGTCCGCACCCAGCCCGGCCACAAAGACGAACGCCGCGCCCTGGAGACGGAAGCCGCCATCCTGGACTGCATCCGCCGGGCGAAACGCAGTATCTACATCGAAAACCAGTACTTGAGCGCGCAAGTGGTGGTGGAGGCCCTGGCGGCGCGCCTCAAGGAGCCCGCCGGCCCTGAAATCGTCCTCGTGCTGCCGCGGCGTTCCTCCAGCTGGCTCGCGCGCAAGTCCATGGATATGCTGCGGGAAGTGATGATGCAGCGGCTGGAGAGCGCGGACCACGCGGACCGGCTGCGCATCCGCTACCCCGCCGTGGACGACCGCGACATTTACGTCCACGCCAAGGTGCTCATCGCGGACGACGATCTCTGCCTTCTGGGGTCGGCGAATCTCGCCAACCGCTCCATGGGCCTGGATACGGAGCTGGGAATCGTGCTGGATGCAGAGGCCGCAGCCAAGGGTCCGGCCGCCCACGCGAAACGGGAAGACATCCGCCGCGCCATCGCCCGTCTCCGCACCAGACTTCTGGCGGAGCTGACCGGAGAGACGCCCCAACGCGTCGCCACGGTGGCGGCGGAAGCAGGCGGTCTTGTGGCCACGGTGGACCGGCTGGGCGCAGACGGTCACACCCTCCGTCCCATCCCACGGCGCTTCGACAAGCCGGAATCGTTGCAGGCCTTCGCGCACGAGGAGAAATTTCTCGACCCCGAGCAGCCGCTGAGTCTGGACAGGCTGATGGACATTTTCCTAGCGGAAGCCCCCGCCCCGCCCGAACGCAAGCGGTTGCGGTGGCCCAAGGCGCTCGCGGCGGCGCTTTTCGGCCTGGTGCTTGTCGGACTGGTCTTTCTCTGGCGACACACGAACCTCGACGAGCATCTCTCCATCGACGCCATCGTGGGGCTGGGCGCGGCGCTGGAAGGCAAGCCGTGGGCGGGGCTCGTGGTGGTGGCGGGCTTTTTCTTCGGAGGGCTGATCATGGCGCCCATCACCTTGCTCGTGGTAGCCACCGCCATCATCTTCGACCCCCTCGCCGGCGTGGTGTACGGCCTGCTGGGCTGTCTGGCGAGCGCCACCGGCGTGTATTGGGCCGGCCGGCTGTTGGGTCGCGACGTCATCCGCCGGCTCGCCGGGGACACCCTCAACCGCCTCAGCCGCCAACTCGCCAGACGCGGCGTGTTGGCAGTGGCCGTGCTGCGCAATATGCCCATTGCGCCGTACAACATCGTGAACCTCGTGGCCGGGGCCTCTCACATCCGCTTTCAGGACTATCTCCTCGGCACGCTGCTCGGCATGGCTCCGGGGGTCATCGCCATCAACCTCTTTTCCGAAGGCCTCATCGAAGCCGTGCGCAACCCCACCTGGAAGACCATGCTGCTGCCGGCGGTCATCGCGGTGGGATTCCTCCTCTTCGGGCACTTCATCCGACGGTTCGCGCTCCGCCGTGGACAGCGCTCCGTCACCACGGAGCCCGACGCTTCCCCTGTGATGGAACGCGCCGATCATGAGACCGCCGAACCGCCACGACGAACTCCGGATGGCGGCCAGGCCGCTCCATCCCGCGAGCCCTGAATGGAGCGCTACGCCGTCGCCACCTACAACGTCCATGGATTCCGGGGAATGGACGGCCAGTTGCGGCCGGATCGCACCGCCGAAGTCATCAGGGAGCTCGACGCCGACGTGGTGGGCCTGCAGGAGGTGGCTTGTGCGCCGCGCCTTCCCCATGCAAATCGGGCGGACAGGACTGACCAGACGGACAGGACGCACAGGAACGACCGGAACGCCGTCTGCGGCGCCGACCCTCTGGAGACATTGGACGCCCTGGCTCGCCGCACGGGGCATACAGCTGTCACCGGCCTGAACATGGCCTCCCGGCGGTCGCCCTGCTGTAACGCCCTGCTGCTGCGCGAGACCGTACTCCCGGTACGCCACGTGGAGACCTTGGATCTGAGCCGTCCCGGTCGCGAACCACGCGAGGTGGTGACGGCCCTGGCGGGGCCGGCCGAGTCGCCGCTCCGGCTGGCCGTGCTGCACGTGGGTCTTGGTCTGGACGAACGTCTTTGGCAGGTGGCGCAAATGGCGGGCGTCTTGAAGGGCTGGGGAAACCGCCGCGCCGTGGTGCTGGGAGACTTCAACGAATGGAACCCCTTCAGCCGCACCGCGCATCGCCTGCAAACGGACCTGGGAGCGCCGTGGCAGGGGGCCACGTTCCCGACAATGTGGCGGCTGGGCCCATGGCGATTGCCTGGACTGGGGCCGTTGCTGCCTCTGGACCGGCTGGGCGTGACGCCCGACTTCCGGCTCGTGGAGGCGCGGCCGCACCGCTCTCCCCTGGCGCGGCTGGCCTCGGACCACTTCCCCTTGCGCGGCGTGGTGGAAGCCGCCGTCAATCAGCCATGAAAAAGGGGACGCCGAAGCGCCCCCTTTCGCATGGTGTTGTCCGATCGAGCTTTACATCTCCAGTTGTTGCAGCCCTTCGAGACGCCACTCCGGCGCGGCGGCGCTCTCGTCACGGCTGAAGCGCCAGACCTCGCGGACTTGCTTGGATTCTCGGGCGCCGGCTTCCTCGCGCATGAGCGCGTCGAAGAGCACGGTGACCACGGTTTCTTCGTCGTGGCGGTCGAATTCCAACAGACGCGCTTCC
The DNA here is from genome assembly GCA_964455395.1 of uncultured Desulfovibrionaceae bacterium. Lineage (GTDB taxonomy): Bacteria > Desulfobacterota > Desulfovibrionia > Desulfovibrionales > Desulfovibrionaceae > CAYVWB01. Next base: position 495 of record CAYVWB010000048.1, on the reverse strand, counting down.
ACCATGAGGATGTCGGTGCGGCTGGGTTCGGTGTCTTCCGCAGCCTGTGCTTCGATCTCTGCCATGACCTCGGGGGTCACGAACTGACGGATGTCGTCCATGTCGCGCTTGTCCCAGGAGGTCTGGAGACGGTTGAAGAGCGTCTTGGCGCCGTTGAGAAAGCCATCGGCGTCGAAGTCCTCGGGGATGGCGGGGCCGGCTGGCTCGGCTGCTTCGGGAGCAGCGGGTTCGCTGTCCAGGTTGCCCCAGCCGCCGGGCGTTCCGCCTGCAGGCGGCGGAGGCGGGGCGCTTTCGCGGCGCATGGTCTGGTAGCCTGCTCCCGCCGTCGCCGTGGCTGGCGCAGGCTGGGCGCTGGCGCGACGGCGCTTCAGCAGCTTGTAGCCAAGGAACGCCAAGCCGCCGAGCAGCAGGAGATCCATGATGCCCGGTCCTCCGAAGCCACCGCCGCCGAAGAGCATGGACCCCAACAGACCGCCCATGAGCATGCCGCCCAGC
>CAYVWB010000047.1:0-34715 GCA_964455395.1 uncultured Desulfovibrionaceae bacterium | reverse complement strand
CGAGGCGCCGCGCAGAGGTATATGGCCCCGCCCCGGAGTCAAGAGAAAGATCAAAGGCAAGTAATGGACGGATGCAAACGTATATCCGGCGTCAAGCCTTGTTACCAGCGCCCTGATGGTATATCCGCGCTCCCGGCCCTCATCGTCTCATCGGTGTTTGCCACCGCCTCTGCACTCAGGGTTCTCAGGAGCAGGTCCGACCGTTTTGCCTCATCGCCTCTCTCTTGGCATCCTCCGTGGGTAGGACATATCAAAACGCGTGTCGTGAGACAGCTACGCCGCTTTGAATTCCGTGCCGCGCGCCATCATGCACCACGCTATCCGCGCCATTTTGTTCGCCAAGGCCACGCAGGTCCGGTTGTAGCCACGTCGATCCAGCAATTCCTTGAGCCAAGCAGTCGTTCTGCCGTCACCGAAAGGCGAATGCCCCATTTTCATGGACCTGAGCACCGCCCGTGCGCCGTGGACCAAAAGGGTGCGTACGGTGCTGTTGCCGTGTTTCGTTATCCCAAGCAGCCGAGATTTGCCGCCCGTGGAGTACTGGCGAGGCACAAGCCCCAGGTAGGCTGCAAATTCACGCCCGTTTTTGAAATCTGCAGGACGTCCAGCCACGGTCAACAGCGCGGTGGCGGTGAGGAAGCCGACCCCCGGCACGTTGCGAAGTCGGACACACAGCTCTCGTTCTTTATCGATACGTTTGAGCGCTTCGGTTTGCTCAGCGACTTGCGCGTCAAGGTTCGCGATGTGCTGATGCAGTGCGCGCAGCAGTCCGCGCATGATCTCGGACAAATCGTTTTCCTGGTCGTCGATGATACAAGGCAAGCCCGAGCGCACGTGACACGCCCCCTGCCTGAGCACAATCCCGTTCTCGGCGAGCAGCCCGCGAACCTGGTTGATGGTCGCTGTTCTGGCTTGCACCAACCCTTGACGCACCCGGTGGATGGCTTGGATGTCGGCCTGGTCCTGAGATTTGTGCGGCACAAAGCGCATATGCGGACGTTGCACGGCCTCGCAAATGGCAGCAGCATCGTTGGCGTCGTTCTTGTTGGCCATGAGATAAGGCGTGACGAATCGGGCATGCATACGCCGCACCTCGTGCCCGCAGGACTCAATGACGCGCGCCCAGTAGGCGGAAGAGTAAGCGGAAAATTGGGTGCACCTACCCGAGGGCTTGGGTTCATGCTACCCTTCGGACTTCGATTCTTCAACCGCCTCGTTCTTTGACATAGCCCACGGCATGAGCGCGTCCAGGTCCTCTTCGCAGGCAGCCTTGGGCAGCGCATCAAAGACGTGGAGCAAGTAATCATAGGGGTTGAGCTTGTTGGCCTTGGCCGTCTCAATGAGGCTGTAGAGGGCCGCGCTGGCGTGGGCGCCGCGGGGTGAGCCTGAAAACAGCCAGTTTTTCCTGCCCACCGCGAAGGGGCGGATGGCGTTTTCGGCCACATTGTTGTCAGGGCTGAGCCTGCCGTCCTGCAGATAGGCTTCGATGCGGGGCCATTGGCCGAGACCGTAGGCCACGGCTTTGCCCAGGAGGCTCTTCGGTGGCGTCGTCAGGGCGGCGGCCTGCATGTGCGCCTTGATCTTGTCGAGGATGGGCGCAACCTTCTCCTGCCGCATGGCGAAGACTGCATGAGCGTCCAGTTCCTGCTTCCGCGCCTGGCTCTCCAGGTGGTAGAGCTTGCCGATGAGGTCCACCACGGTGGAGGCGACGCCTTTCTTCTTCTTGGAGCCGGCTTTGAGGACGTCCACAAACTTCCTGCGCACGTGCGCCAGACAGCCGACGTGGACAATGCCTTTCCGCTCGCCGAGGGCGGTGTAGCCCTTATAGCCGTCGGTCTGGAGGAAGCCCGTGAAGTTACCTACCAGTGCTTCAGCGACTTCCCCGGCGCGACTCGGCGCGTAGCGGAACAGGACCACCGGGCGCTGCTCGGCGCCGCCGCGCGTGATCCACATGTAGGACTTCGTGGTGTTCTTGCGGCCGGGCTCCTTGAGGACCTGCAGGGGCGTCTCATCCATATTGATGATGTCGCCGGCGCGGAGCGCGGCATGGAACCGATCAAGGAGCGGCTCGCACGCCCTTGCGGCCAGGAGCGCCCAGTTGGACATGGTGGCGCGGGCGATGTCCACGCCGAGCCGGTCGAACATGCGGCTCTGTCGGTAGAAGGGCAACCCGTCGCAAAATTTGCTGACGAGGATGTAGGCGAGCAGCCCCGATGTGACGATCCCCTGCTCGATGAGCTGAGGCGGCATCGGGGCGACCTTGACGGTGGGGCCGTCGTCCTCCGTGCCCTCGCAGCCTCTGCACGCATACTTCGGCCGGATATGCCGGATGACGCGCACCCGCTGGGGGATGATGTCCAGCTTTTCGCTGACGACTTCGCCGATGCGGATCAGCTCGCAGCCGCACCCGCAGGTCTTTTCGTCTTCGGGGATGTCGTGGACAACCTCTTCGCGGGGGTACTCGGCGGGAATGGGCCGCCGACCGCGTTTCGCCCGAACATGGGCGGCCACGGCCATGGTCTCCACCCCCGGCGCCTCGGCGTCAGGGGTCTCGGCCACGAACTCGGCCTCGTCGAAAAGCGAGTACTGCGTCTCCTGCCGGGTGGGCACCGCCTGCTGCTCGGAGCGCTTGGCGAAGTACATGGCCTTGAGCAACCGCACCTGCTCGGTGAGCTGCTCCACAGAGACGGTGAGCTCATCCACGGAGCCGGTGAGTTCCGCCACCGTGGCCTTATACTCGGTGATGGCCGCCTGCTGGTCGGCGAGGGCGGCTTCTTGGTCAGCGATAGCCACTTGCTGGTCGACGAGAGTGGCTTCTTGGCCAGCGATGGTCGCATCCTTGGCCGCAATTTGCTCTTGAAGAGCAAGAACAAGCGCTTGGAGCGCGGTGGGATCACTGGGCAAGGATGCGGCGTTCATGACAAGAGCAACATGCCAGAAACAAAGAGAAAAGTCAATTTATTTCGATATATTAAATAAGGTTTTTGTACTGCAGCGGAGGGTGCCCGCGCACCGCGATGGGGTCAAGGCCGTCAAGCAACCAACGTAGCTCCCGTTGTCCCAACTCAAGGACTTCGTCACGGGACTCGGGCCACACGAAGCGGTGCTCCTCAAGCCGCTTCTGGAACAGGCAGAAGCCATTGTGACTCCAGAAAAGCACCTTGACGATGGTACGGCTCCGGTTGCAAAAGACGTAGAGGTTGCCAGTGAACGGATCCAGGTCCAGGTGGTCGGCGACCATGATCGAGAGACCATTGATCGCTTTGCGCATGTCGGTGGCGCCCAGGACGATGTAGACCCGTGCAGCGGAGTCCAACGGCAACATCAGTCGACGAGCGCGGCGAGCACGTCCCGCAGGGTCTGCCGGCGGAATCCGGCGGTGAGTTCGATGCGGCAGGCCTCGCCGACATAGAGTTGGAGGGGCGTCTCTTGCTCCGGCTCTGCCCGCGCCTCCATGGGAACGAGGACGACCTCCGTCGCTTGCCCGGTATGTTGCTCGGCCTCGGCGAATCGCCGTCGCCAGTAGCCGAACGAGCTCTTTGAAAGATCCATGCGGCGGCAGTATTCCGCCTGGGAGAGGCCGCTCTCCCGCCACTGTTCAATATGCGCGCCCCAGTACCTGGCTTTCCGTTGCTGCATGGCGTCACTCCTTGTTGAGCGACATCATGCCTGGATTCTGAGGGAGCGGAAGAAGCAGCTAATTTGACCCTTACGCTGTTCTGGCTTGCACCAACCCTTGACGCACCCGGTGGATGGCTTGGATGTCGGCCTGGTCCTGAGATTTGTGCGGCACAAAGCGCATATGCGGACGTTGCACGGCCTCGCAAATGGCAGCAGCATCGTTGGCGTCGTTCTTGTTGGCCATGAGATAAGGCGTGACGAATCGGGCATGCATACGCCGCACCTCGTGCCCGCAGGACTCAATGACGCGCGCCCAGTAGGCGGAAGAAGCACAGGCCTCCATGCCAACGAGGCAGGGCGGAAGATTCGCAAAGAACTCGGCAACGCGGTCTCGTCTAAGACTTTTCTTCAAGACGACGCGGCCTCGGCCATCTATGCCGTGGAGCTGAAGGCTGTTCTTTGCCAAGTCAATTCCGATGATGCTAATCTTTTTCATGGGATGGCTCCTTTCAAGGGTAATTGGTTCCTTGAAGACTACCCCTATTGGAGGGGCGGGGCCATCCCATCATCTCTAAAGGGAATACAGCCTTGGCCGATGGCGGATGGTGGGACCAGGCCGTTTGTGTTCCACCAAGCACTCTGATAAAAAATGGACTGCAACGCAAGCGCTTTGGAGGAGGCAGGCCCGAATGCGCATCACCTTCCTGAACGACGGCTTCCGCAATTGTGGCGGCTGCCTGCAGCTGGTCAAATACGCCAACATACTGGCGATGATGGGACACGACGTCCGCTTGGCGTACGAGGTCTATTTCGATTTCGACATGGTCCCGGTGCGTATACCGCGATTCTTCACGCCAGCGCTGAATCCTCGAGACACTCCGGACGCGGACGCTATACTCTGCTCCAGCTGGCATATGGCCGAGAAGATGGCGCGCTTGCCTGCCAGCAAAGGCGAAAAGTTTCAATATGTCCAGGATTTCGAAAACTGGAGCGGCGCCACGGAAGCGATTGTCGCATCATGGCGGGCTCCTACCCACAAGATAGTGGTCGCCAGCTACCTGGAAGAAATGGTTCGCGTGCATACCGGCTGCCGTGCAGAACGCATCCCCTACGGCGTGGACCTTGAGACGCTCTATCCCGGTCAGCGCAGGCCGCCGGGACCGGAACTGGTGGTCGGCGCGCTGTACAACTCCATGCCGAGAAAGCGGTTCCATGACGTCGTGGCTGCCGTGGAGATGCTGCGGCGGCGTGGTCATGACGTCCGTCTGGAAGTCTTCGGCGCCGAACCGGCCCCCTCGCTTCCGCAGCCAGCGCGCTATACGCGTCTGCCGAGTCCGGAAGAAAAGCGGGCATTGTTCAACAGATGTCATGTCTGGCTCGCCTTGAGCGAACAGGAAGGGCTGCACATCCCGCCCATGGAAGCCATGGCGTGCGGAACGCCCCTGATCACGACCGATATCGGCGGGATGCGCGACTACTGCCTCCATGAGCGCACAGGCCTGCGCGTGTCCGTGGGGAAAGCCTCCGAAGTCTGTGACGCCTTGGAACGGCTGCTGCGGGAACCCGAACTGTGGCGGCAGCTCTCGCAGGAAGCGCTGGAGCACGTGCGCGCCATGGGCAGCGAGCAGGACAATGTCGCCAGGATGGCCCGCTTCATGGAAGCGCGCATAGCGGAGCGAGACCGGGGCCGGCCAGCCCTCTTCGACTTCGCCGCCCATAGCCGGGACACCTGGGCCACGGTGGATGCGTACGCGCATTGCGCTGCGCAACTGCTGACGCATGGCGAGCACGCGCTCGCCGCCGATTTGGCCACGGGGGTGCTGGACTACGTGGATGAACGCCGCCGCGCCGGCGAGAACCCCAGGGTTCTCGCCGGCCGGGAGCCCATGGAAGGCTTGGCGCGACACGTTCGCAGTCTGGTCCGCCGGGATCCTCAGCCCGACGACGCGCTGGAGCGGGTCTTCGCCCTCGACCCCGACAACGAAGACGCTCTGGACGCCCTCGCTGCGCAAGCAGGGCTCGAGTTGGAGCATGTCCATCGCAACCCGGTGGTATTCGACGGCTTCCTCAGGCTATACCCGACATTGCAGTGCAACTTGCGCTGTGAATACTGCGTCAATGCGCAGCCCCCCGGCGCGCGCACGGACGCGCCACGAATTGCTGCGGAGGCGTGGGCTGAGGCGATCAACGCTGTCGGTCGACATGTGATCCTGACGGGGGGGGAGCCATTCCTGCACCCTGGACTCGTCACCATGGTGAACGCAATTGACCCCCGCCTGATGGTGCGCATTTACAGCAATTTCAGCATGGATTTGCGGCGCAGACTGGAGGCGTTCACGCGCGAAGTCTGGTTTTTCGCCAGCTGGCACCCCACCGCCGGAGCCGACCGGGACATCTTCCTGGCCAATATGGCGCACGTGCAGGCGAATCCCATGCTCAGCGCCGTCGCACACGCCATCGAGACGCCGGGGGCCGCGCGCGTTCTGGAAGATGATCGCGCCGCCTTTCGGGAACGCGGCGTCCATCTTGTCGTGGATAGGGACCAACGCGGGTTCGTCGGCTCCCAAGGCCCCCCTCGTGAAGCCTATTGCCGCAAGCGCATCATCCTGGTGGGGCCGGATGGCATGCGCTATCCGTGCGTCTCCAGACTCGTGCGCCGGCAGGAACCCCTCGAGAACTTCCTGGTGGATGGCGTCAGTGGAGGCGCTTCGTTCATTCGCTGCCAGGATTTCGGCCACTGCGCGCCTTGCGACGCCTTGGGAGAAACGCGCATGAGCCTCATCCGCAAGTCGCTTGGCGCCAACGCATGACCAAAGCCAAGCCGTTGGTCGTTTTCGCCGAGCCCGGCGCCGTGATGCGGGAGCAAGCGCTGCTTTCGAAAAACCTCTCGGACGGCGAGCCGGTGGACGTGCTCTGTCACGCCGACGACCTCGCGAAGGTGAACGGCTGGGGCGGCGCTGTGTACACCTATTCGGGCGGAAACCTCGCTCCGTGCCGGAAAGACCTGGATGTTCTGCGCGAACGACTGGCGTTGCCAGCAAGAAGCGCCACGCTTCTGCCCGTAACCGCCGGCGACGCGCCCCCGCATGTGGTGACCACACTGGGCCTGCTCGGCGCTGGAACGGTTGTGGCGCTCTCCCCCGGCGGGTCGCGCCGCCTTCGCGCCCCGTGCCCGGCGCATGCCTCACCGAGCAATGGCGCCACGCTGGTCCTCAAAGCGTGCGGAGGCATTGGCAACATGGTCTTGCTGACCCCTCTGCTCCACGCCGCCTTGCAGCAAGGCTGGCGCACGGTGTTCTGTCCGCTTTCGGATCTGGATGGCGGCTCGCTGGCCCTGCTCTTCCAAGACGCAGCGCCGGGGCTGGAGGTCCTGGAGCCGGAACGCGTGGACGAGGTGACGGCCGACTGGACGCTGAACGTGGAAGCGCATGGCCTGCAGCGCGAAGGAGACTTCCATCACAACCCGTACAAAGTGGGCGTCCCTGGACACGAGCCCACGTTTTCAGCGCGGTTTTTCCGGAACGTGACAGGCGTCGCTTGCGACCTGACGAAAACCTTCGTGGGGGGTGATCCAGCAACAACGCCGCCTCATCTGCGAGACAGAATCGTGGTGTGCCCCGGCAGCAAGGCCGGGTGGGACGCCAAACGGTGGCCGCACATGAACGCGCTGCTGCGCGTCCTGGACGCGCCGCTGGTGCTCTGCAAGCCGCAGGATTTGGCGCTCTACAGGAAGACGCCGCACCTCACCCCACTGGACGCCCCCAACGCCACGTATCTGACAGACCTCAATCTCCTTGAAGCGGCTTCACTCCTGCGCACGGCCCGCGCCGTGGTGGCCAACGACTGCGGCATGGCCCATGTGGCTGCAGCCGCTGGCGCGCCCACGCTCATCCTGTTCGGCCCTTCGTCCCTGGAAAAAAACAGACACCCCCGCAGCAATGTTCGTAACGTCCATCTGGGCCTTGAGTGTCAACCCTGCCAGGGCCAGCGCCACGGACCGGGACGCCTTGGTCCCGGGGATTGGTGGTGCGAAAAAAAGTTCCAATGTCTCGAGGGGTTGTGTGTGGAACAGGTGCTGTATCATTTGAACCGCTTACTCAAGCAATCGTCCACGAGGAACACACGATGTGCACAACCCGGTTCATGAACCTTCATGAAATTCCACGCCATGCGCGCGTGGCCCTCTACGGCAGCGGAGCCGCAGCCCTGCAAGTGCTTGAAAGGATCAGGGCGGCTCGACCGGATGTGGTGACGCCCTTTCTTGTCGATTCCTTCGCGCCGGGCAAGGTTGGAGATCTGTGCGTCGTGACGCGTGACGAATTGCCTCTTTTGAAGGCGCAGTTCGATCTCATCCTTGTCGCTTCCGCATGGTGGCGCGACATCCTTGCTGGGCTGGATGAACTGAATGTCGCCGAAGCGTACTGCGCGACACCCTCGCTGTGGCACAAGTACGTGTATTCACGAGAAGACATGGCGCAAGCCGCGCCCCAGCTGGAGCAAGTGGAAAACATGCTCGCCACGGAGCAGGACAAAGCGTTGTTCCGCCATCTGCTGGCGTGTCGCGAAGAAGGCTCGCCGTTGGTCGTCCCGGAAGGCGTGAAAATGCGCATTCGGGATACGCCACAGTGGCGCAGGCTGCTCCAACGACAAGCAGCCGGACAGTATCTCGACTTCATCGATACAAAAGACGTACGCATCATGGTCCATGCAGGCGTCTTCGATGGCGAAGACTGTCTGCGATTTTGCAAATCCATGCCCGCATTGAAGATGGTGCACGGTTTCGAACCACAGGGTACAGCCCACATCTCATCTGAAACGCAAGCAAGACTGAATGCTTCTGGTAAGGTGACTGTGCATCCGTACGGCCTGTGGAACAAATCTTCCATACTGACGCGTACAGGCGATGGCCCCACAGCATGCCTGAAGTCAAATACACATGGCGTAAAAACGCATGTCGTCTCTTTAGATGAATATCTTGCTGTACGCGTTCACGCTGTGGATTACATTACATTGGACGTGGAGGGAGCAGAAGCCGAAGCGCTCGCTGGAGCTCGAAAGATACTGGAGCGGGATAGACCAGCTTTGGCAATAAGTATCTATCACCATAAACATGATATATACACAATTCCAATTTTACTTGAAAAGTATATTGAAGATTATTTTTTTTATATTGGACACTACAGTAAGTATCTTCATGAGACGGTGCTCTATGCACTGCCACGCAAGTGAGACATTGTAATGCGAAGCCTGTTGCATCCAGATTCACTGTATGTAGTGATTCCGTGCAGAAACAGCAGAGAGTTTATCGCTGATTGTCTCGAGTCTTTGCAGGCGCAGCGGTGGACGAAATGGACAGCTATCGTGGCGGACGACTGTTCGGACGACGGCTTGGGCGAGGCAGTCCAACCATTTCTCGCGGATACGCGTATCTCATACAGTCGGCAAGCACGACGCCAAGGATTGATGAAGAATACGGTTGACGCCATACGCGCCGTCTCTGCGAAACCTGCAGACATCATCGCCATTCTGGACGGCGACGACACCATCGAGCCGGAGTGTCTCGAACACATATTCGAAGCGCATTGCGCTGGCTATGATATTGTCTACACAAATGAGACCATAGATGGCGTGGGGCACACCATCGGCGCACCGCTCATTCCTGGAATCAATGTACGACAGCAAAGCTGGCGGTATTCACACATGCGTAGTTTCAAGGCGTATCTCTTCCATATGTTGCCCAAAACAGCTTTCCAGAACAACGAAGGTCGGTACTTCAACGCCGCAGCCGACCTCGCGCTCTATTTTCCGATAACAGAGTTGGCAGGTCCGGAAAAAGTAAAGTACATTGAAGATAAATTGTACAACTATCGTGTGCATGCTGCCTGCAACTTTATAGTGCGACGCGACGAGCAACTTCATAATAACTGGCTTCTGCGTTCACGGCCACCCTTAAAACGCCAGACAACGCACTTTGATTATGTTGAGACGGTGGTCGACTTGGAGAAAAGTGATATCGCAAGAGTCGCAGAAAGCGTCAGAGCATTGTATCCAAAGCCGTACTCCGTGTTGTTGCAGCACGTTCTACCGAAAGAAAAAGAAGATTCCTGGCGCGCGTACCATGAATTGTGGGTTGAAGACGGGGTCTTTCTCAGACCCTGCTTCAAATGACGGGGGCCGCTCGGTCGAGCCGTGCGTGAACCGGAAATGGTCTGGCGGGCGGCGTGTGCGCCTGATGCGACGCGGCTTGTCTGTCGGAGGGAGTGGGGGGAGCCGGAGGGATGGGAGCCACGCCGGCGCCTCACGATGCCTCTGATATGCTTGAGGATTGTGATGTCTGCACGGGTCGTCCGCCGATTCGAAAACCCCTCGCCGCTTCCTCAGAAATCCCCCTCGATATCGTCCAACGGCTCCCGGTTCCAGACGATCTTGCCGCCGGCCTTGCGACGTTTGCGCAGCAGCACGTACAGCGCGCCGGCCCCGCCGTGGCGCGGCAACGCCGTGCAGAACGCCAGCACCACCCGCTTGAAGGGGTCCCGGGTCAGCCAGGACTGCACCGCCTGGCGCAGCACCCCTTGCCCGGAGGGCGAGTTGCGGCCGCGCCCCGTGATGATGAGCAGGCAGCGGCTGGTGTTCAGGTACTGCTCGCGCACGAAGTCCGAAAGGGCGTCGTAGGCTTGCTCCACGGTCATGCCGTGGAGGTCCAGATGCGCTTCCGGAGAAAGGGCGCCAGCCTTCAGCCGGCACGCCACCTTCGTGTCCAGCCCCTTGACGCACCCTTGCACGAACTCCTCCGAGTGCTCCAGGGAGAACTCCACACGCCCGGAGACCAGGTCCATCAGACGACTGCGCACGGCGTCGTCCTCGTCCGTGGGCGGACCGTCGGCTGCGGGGGCTGAGGCTTCGGGTGGGGGCGCCACGGCGCGGCCGCCGGCTTTGATGGGCTGTACGTCGGCCATGGCCTGCTCGAAGAGTTCGGCTTCACCGGGCTCGGCCAACGGTGTTGGGTCGGTCGTGCCGCTCTGCTCCATGGCCAAGCGCAGTCGACGGCGCTCGCGGCGGGACTTGGGGAACTGACGCTTGTCCAGCGCGCGGAAGGGATTGGATGACTTGGAAGACATGCGACCTGGGGGATGCGGAGTTGCTGGCGTGGGGAATCGAGCTGCGTTGCGCGGCGGCGCCTGGAGCCGACGTCCGTGCCGGATGCTGCGTGGGAACGTGCAGACGCCCTGCGGAGCGCGCCGCCACTGCTCGTCTGAAAAGCACGTGTCGCAGAGAGTAAACACGGGAGCGCCGGGAAGCAACACCGGAAGGCGACTCCAGGACGGCGGCGGAGTTGGCGGCGAAGTCGCGCGTTGCAGCGGTCGCTAGCGGCCGCCGGCCATGGCGCTGGAGATGAGTTCGTTGGCCCAGAGCGAGGAAAGATTGTAGCTGACGGCGGCGTCCTTGATGGAAATGTTGTGCCGGTGGATGATATGCTCCACGGCTTCCCACTCGCCTTGCTCCACGGATTCGGCCAGGGTCAGCCACTCGGCGTTCGTTGTATCCTGCCGGGTCAGCACGCGTTTGATGTGTTCTTCCAGGGGGAACTGCTCCACGATCTCCTGCATGGACTGGCCCAGCAGTACGTCCAGATTGGAGAAGAGGCCGATGAGCAGCATGGTGTCCTTGGAAAAGGGCGGGTCGGCCATGTGCTCCGTCAGCAGCTCCATGAACCGCGCGCGCTGGATGGAGATCACGTAGTGCGCTTCGGCCGAGGGATCCGTGTTCAAATCGGAGAGCGTTACGGCCATCAGCCATTGCTTGAGGGGCCGCTGCCCGAGCAGAGCGATGGCTTGCTGGATGGAGGTGACCGTGGTCTTGAGGGAGAACGCCACGGAGTTGATGAATTTGAGCAGCCGGAAGCTCAGGGAGGGGTCGCTGGAGATGATGCGGGTGAGCGCGTCCACCTCGAAGCCGTCCTTGGAGAGCTCGTGGATGAGCTGCAGCTTGGCGGTGGCCGTGGGGGTGAGCTTGCGGCCGGGCACGATCTCCGGCTTGGAGAAGTAGAACCCTTGGAAGAGGGAGAAACCCAGGGTGTGCGCCAGTTCGAAGCTGGCTTTGTCTTCGATCTTCTGGGCGAGCAGTTTGGCCGGGTAGCGCTGCAGCTGCTGCACCACGCGGGTCACCTCGGCTTCCTTGCGGCCCAGGATGTTCAGGATGATGATGTCCGCGAGCTTGAGCAGGGAGTCGAAGGAGGGGATGGGCGTGGCGATGGCGTAGCCCACTTTCTTGAGCGCCTGGCACGCGGCGAGGGTGCGCGCGTCGGGCTTGCCCACATCCTCCAGCTGGGGGATGGCCACAGCTGGCGGCAACGCCAGGATGGCCTCCTTGCGCAACATGGTGTTCGGCACGCTGACGAGGATGTGCTTGGACTCGTCCAGCCCCGTGAGCGCCAAGGGGAAGCCGTCCGCGATGACTTGCGCCGTGGCCAGGTCCGGGTCCTCGATGACAGCGGAGGCGGCGTCCGGGCTGGCGCGGAAGAGCAGCTTGTAGCCCCAGACGGCGCGATCCCGGTCGAAAATCGGCTGTCTGGCGACGAAGATGGGTTCATACGGATCGACAGGAAAAATGGCGTCACTCCATGGAGGCGCGCCCGCAGGGGTCACGTCGCGCGGGATCGAGATTCGTCAATGGGGGCGCGCGCCGGCAGAATTCACAACGACGCGCGGTGCGCAGAGATACACAGCCGTCATCCTTAACAAACATTCCGACAAAAAGGAAGCGCCATGAGGCCCTCACCCCACGCCGCGCATGAAGTCCGCAATGTTCTTGATGTACTCGCTCAAGCGTGCGGTCACGTCCTGGTCTTTTTCCTCGTTGAGCAGGAATTTCGCGCCGATGCGGAGGCGTTCCACCTCCTTGCGCACGTTGATGACTTGCGCCGGGAAGACGAAAGGCGCGTCCTCCTTCGAGAGCGCGAACTCCAGGATGAAGACGTGTCCCGGCTCGATGGTAGGCCAGGAAAGCCCCGTGCTGCGGTTCACCAGAAAGAGGCAGCCGCCTGCGCTCAAGTCCACGATTATCCCGGACATCACCTGGTTGTCGATGGTTCCCGTGGCTTCCAGAAACGTCGTCACCCGCTCGCTCTTGCGCAGGTTGATGGACTCCACCTTGTCCGGATACCGCAGGAAGATCAACGGGCAAGGTTTGTACACCGCGCCGCATGTGTCCGTCTTGAAACCGTACACCTTGCCGGAGACGAGGAAGCGGATGACGGCGGCGGCGCTCACGGCGAGCTTTTCCCGCACGCCGGGAATGCCGGGCATCTGGACGATGAGGAATTCGTTGGGCTTCTGGCCGTAGTAAGCGCTGCGGAAGCGCGCTTCTTCCCCCGAGAGCTGGAGCATGAGTTCGTGGCCGATGGGCAGGTCGAGCGTGTCAACGGACATGAGAACTTCCTGGACGCGATGAGGTGTTCCGCCGCGTCGCCGCCGTGTCGATCGCGCAGGGGCGAGCGCAGGCAACAACGTGGGATCGCCGGACGCCGGACACCGAACGCGGCAAGGCTCTCGTCGTCCAGTGTACGAAGTCGATATTATTCGGAATCCTTATGAAAAAGCAAGGGGATGAGTGCGCAAAACCCGACCATGAAGCCCCCGAGACAGAGAAACCCCGCTTCGAAGTGCCCGTGGCGGCCTGCCCAGCCCATCATCGCAGGGGTCACCCCGTTGCCCAGCAGGATGGCCAGGGGGATCATGCAGGAGATGACCACGCTGCGCGTCTCCGGGACGTAAAGCTTCGCCAGCAAGGAAAATCCCGCTGGAAAATACGTCACCGAGAGCACGGCCTGCAACAGCACGGCGACCACCAGCGCCTCCCCGTGCAGCGCGCCCAGCGCCGCCGTGGCGATCCCGCACGAGAGCAGGTAGAATCGCACGGTGCGGACTGCGCCCAGCCGGTCCACCAGCCAGCCTGCGCCGAAAGCCGCGAACGGCCCGGCGATGCGCGAATACGCCAGCAGTCTGTTGGCCCACTCGTCCTCGAAGGCGTGCACATCGGTCAAGAAAAGCGGTAGCATGGCGTAGGGGGCGAAGCTCGCGCTCACCGCGATGAAGAAGAGTCCCAAAAGTCCCCAGAACGGCCGCGAGCCCAGCAGACGCCGCACCAGGGCCACGTCCGGGGGGTGACCGGTGAAGGTCCCGCCCCGCGCGAACAGCTTGAACGCCACGCCGGCGGCCAGGCTCGCCACCCCAAGCAGCAGCAGCACTTCCCGCCATGTCATGAACGCGCTCAGCCACACCACCAGCAGCGGCGCCAGAAAGAGGCTCAGGTTCGGCGCCATCTCGTGCACGGAGAAAGCCTTGCCGTAGTCGCGCTCCCGCACCAGGGAGGTCAGCGTGGCGATGCCCGAAGGCAGATACAGGCCGCCCGCCACGCCGAAGAGGGCCAGACCCGTGGCGAGCAGTTCGTAGGCGTAGGCCTCGCCCAGCTGGGATATGGCCATGAACGAAATCCCCACCGCCGTCGCGGAGAGGGCGATGACGTCGCGGTGACGCATCCGCGTGGAGAGGAACCCCGAAGCGAACAACCCCAGCGCGTACCCTGCCGAAAAGAAGAAATAGAGCCGGCCCGCCTGCGCGTGGTGGATGCCGAGGTCTTCCTCGATGGGCAACATCAGCGGGGAGAAGATCACCCGCGTCAGAAAGTTCATGAAAAAAAGGACGGTGACGAAGCAGAGCCACGGCAGGGCCTGGCGGAAAGGCAGGGGGACGGTGTGGGACATGGCGTGATTCGCGCCCGCAGGCATGCGGCGTGGAACGGGTGAATGGGGTCCGGAACCGTCCCTGCCTACGCGGTTTGGCCCCGGAAGTGAAGAGGCCATCGCTTCACGCCCACGAATCGTGTGTGACTGCAGGACGGCGAATACCCGACGACCACGGCGTCGGGTGAAGCGTCAGCGGGCTCGCGCGGCGAGCCTCATGCGCCTGAGCTGTCCGGTCCTTCGAGTCATGGGGGCGTCCCACC
Source organism: uncultured Desulfovibrionaceae bacterium (assembly GCA_964455395.1). Lineage (GTDB taxonomy): Bacteria > Desulfobacterota > Desulfovibrionia > Desulfovibrionales > Desulfovibrionaceae > CAYVWB01. The sequence goes on along the minus strand of CAYVWB010000047.1, from coordinate 20,090 downwards.
ACCCGGGTTACGCGGCGGAGCGTTCGGTGGGCGGCTCGCCGTGGTCGGGGGCTGCGTCGGAGGAACCCCCCCGGACGTCGCCGTTGGCGTGAGAGCCACGACCGCGCGTGAAGAGGAAGGCGCCCATCAGCGCCGTGAACGGCGCCACCGTGACCAGCCCGAAGCTGCCCACCAGCGTCTTGAGGACCTCGGCGGCCACGTAGATGAGGTTGAACATGTTGGGCAAAGGCACGCCCTGCGCCATGAACGCCATGAGCAGGGTGATGAAGCCGCCGGAGTAAGCCAGCAGCAGCGTCGTGGTCATGGTGCCCACCACGGCGCGGCCCACCCGCACGCCGGAGGCGAAGGCTTCCCGCCGGGAGATGCCGGGGTTCTTGGCCGTTACTTCCTGCATGGAGGCGGCCACGTCCACAGCCAAGTCCATCACCGCGCCGGAGGCTGCGATGAACACCGCCGCCATGTAGATGCGTTGGAGATCCAGCCCGCCGTAGCCCGAGTAGAGCAGTGTCTCCGCGAAAGGGAGCACCGCGCCGTGCACGTGGAACGCCTTGGTGAAGTACCACGCCATGCCGCAGCTGGTGAGCACGCCCAGAAAGGAGCCCAGAAACGCCGCCAGACCCATGCGGCTGACTCCCGCCACCAGGAAGATGATGACCCCCGTGAGCAGCGCCACCACACCCAGCGAGACGAGGATGGGGTCGTGCCCTTTCAGCAACAGCGGCACCAGCACCTTCCACAGCAGCATCGCCGCGAAGAGGAACGAGAGCAGCGCTTTGGCGCCGGTCCACCCGGCGAAGACGAGGAGCAGCACGGCGAAGAGGCCCAGCAGGAAGAGCTCCAGGTCCAGGCGGTAATGGTCTTGCGCGTTGACGTTGGTGATCTCGCCGTCAGCGTTCAAGGTCAGCACCAGCAAGGCTTCGTCGCCCGGCTTGTAGAGCTTGTCCAGGTCCATGCGCCCCATGAGCTGGTTGTCTGTCATGAGTTCGACGCCGTCGTGAGGACCTTCCAGCACCCGCACGGTGAGAAGCTGATGGCCGGTCTTGATCAGCCCGATGATTTTGACCTGATCGTTGTCCACGGTCAGAATTTCGCCGCGCACGCGGACGCTGTCTCGCGCTTGCGCGCCTTCGAACCCCGTGGGGACGAAATAGAGGACCACGGAGAAGAGGGCGAAGACGATGACGAGGAGCGTATCGTGGCGGGTGTGTCGCATGGTGTCCGGAGTCGTGGGAAAATGGGATATGGAAAGAGGGCGAGACGCACGCGGCGCCCCGCCCCCAGGGATGGTCTGCTGCCCGGTCGCGACAGGCCTTAGTTGGCGGCCAGCTTCGCTTGCTCCGCGTCAGCTTCGGCGGAGTGGACCTTGGGCTCCACGCCCATCACGGCCATCACCTTCAGAGCGATGTCGGTGTTGTCGTAGTAGCCGTTGAAGAGGTCGGAGCCCACGCCCATGGCGGAGGTGGCCACAGGCACGCCGGTGTGCTTGTAGGAGGTCCAAGCGAGACCGGCTTTCTGGTTCAGGATGTGGGTGATCTTGACGGTGAGGGGGTTGTAGCCGCCGTAGAGCAGGTAGGTGCCTTCGTCGTCGGCGCGCTCTTTTTCACCTTTCATGGCTTCGTCGAAAGCGGCTTGGAGCTGCTCTTTCTGGAAGTCGGTGAGGGCCAGGCGGTCTTCCTCGGGGTCGCCTTCGAACTTGAGGCCGAAGTGCTTGGTGATGAGGGGCTTCATGGCTTCGAAGTCGCCTTCGAAGGCGTCCATCACGTCTTGATCGAACTTCACGTAGGAGACGTTCTGGGCGCCCAGCACGTCGAAGTACATTTCGTACTTGGTGCCGGCGAAGCCCAGGGTCAGGCCGCCGCACTCGTGGTCGCCGGTGACCACGATGAGGGTCTCTTCGGGGTGCTTCTTGGCGAAGTCCACGGCGTGCTGCACGGCTTCGTCGAAGGCGATGGTGTCCTTCAGGGCCGCAGCGGCGTCGTTGGCGTGGCACGCCCAGTCGATCTTGCCGCCTTCCACGGTGAGGAAGAAGCCCTTGTCGCCGTCAGCGAGCATCTCGATGGCTTTGGCGGTGAACTCGGGCAGGGTGATGTCTTCGGGGCGGTTGTCCATGTGGTAGGGGAGGGCGCCGGAATCCTGCAGCCACGCATTGTAGGCGAGGACCTTGCCGTCGCCGGGCTTCAGGGCCATGAATTCGTCTTTGGCGGTCACGACCTTGTAGCCGTTGTCCTTGATCTTGGCCATGGCGTCGCCCATGGTCTCGGCGTTGGGGTCTTTCTTCAGCACCCGGGCGCCGTCGGGGTCCTTCAGGCCGCCGCCGCCGAAGAAGTCGAAGCCGGATTCGGCGAGGGCGTGGTCGATCTCGTGGTACATGGAGCGCTTGGGCACGTGCGCGTAGAAGGCGGCCGGGGTGGCGTGGTCGATGGAGACGCTGGACACCACGCCGACCTTCATGCCTTTTTCCTTGGCGAGGTGGGCCAGGCTCTTCACTTTCTTCATGTCGGGGGTCATGCCGATGACGCCAACGTTGGTCTTCTGCCCGGCGGCGATGGCCGTGGCGGAGGCGGCGGAGCCGGTGATGAAACGGTCCGCAGCGTAGGTGGTGGTGACGCCTTGGGCCGGGAACTGATCCAGGACCAGGGTCTTGCCGGCGAACTGCTCCGTGGCGGCTTTCTGGGGAATGCCCATGCCGTCGCCCACGAAAAGGAACACATACTTGGCGGGTTTGCCGTCGTACATGGCCTTTTCGGCCATGGCCGGGGCGGCGACCAGCACGAGGGCGGCGACAAGCGCCAGCGCGACGTGGATACGGTGCAACATCGGAATCTCCTCCTTGCGGATATGCGGTGGTGGGACAGCGCGAAAAAGCGCAACGCCCCACCTTGTCGCAAAGAGGTTGTGTCGGGCTGGTGACAGGCGGCGAGCAGGTGTGTGAAAAATGGGCGACGGACAAGTGACGCCAGCGCCACCGCCACGGTAGGCAAGGCGCCGCGCCGGCGTGGAGCAAGGCATGACGCGGACCACGGGGAAGACCCCCTCCACGGGTCGGATACTGCGCCCCCTGCGCCTGACCCGATATTCCCCCCTCTGCGGCCCGTGCGCCCGACGCAGGTGGCCCAGTGTGGAGTGCGCGCGTCCCGCATTCCGCAGACGACGGGCCTCAGCGGGCTTTGGCGGCCTCGTCCGGGTCGGGAATCTCCAGTACGGCCAGTTCGCCGCCGTCCTCTTCGCGTCCACCGTCGGATTCGTCAGCGTCGTCCTCTTCCGTGGCGCGGTCGGACTCCAGCAGCACGTGGCGGAACTCTTCCTCGTAGATCAAGAGCATCACCATGGCGAAACCCAGGGCCAGCGGCCCGTAGAGCAACCCCTTCAACCCGAAGACCTGCACGCCCCCCACGATGGCGAGGAAGATGTAGAAGGGCGAGAGGGAGCCCTCGCCCCGCATGAGATACGGTCGCACGAAGTTGTCGATGGAGCCCACCACCACCATGGACCACAAAGAGAAGAAGAGCGCTCCCTTGTACTCCCCGGCCAAAGCCAGATACCCGGTGATGGGCACCCAGAAGAGCGCCGTGCCCACCACGGGCACCAGGGAGGAGATGCCGATCATCGCGCCCCAGAACAGCGCCGGCACCCCCACGATGAACAACCCGATCCCGGCGGCGAGCCCCTGCAGCAGCGCCGTGAACAGGCTGCCCAGCAGCACGGAGCGCGCCACGCCGCGAATCTTCGAGAAGATCCGGTCTTCCTGGTCTGCGCGCAAGGGGGAGAGGTGCTTCACGGCCTTGATCATCTCGCCGCCGTCGCGCACCAGATAGAAGGTGATGAAGAGCATGATGCCGAAGTTGGCCACCAGCGCGGCTGCGTTGCCCACGAAGACGTAGCCGCCGCGGAGGAACTGTTCGGAGAGATAGCGACTGGCCTGGAGCAGTCCCGCGCCCACGTCGATGTCGCCGAAATCCACGAAGGGAATGCGTTCCTCCAGCCAGAGCAGAATCCTGTCCAGGAAAGCGCGGTTGGCGTACTGCTCCATGCCGCCGGCGTCGATCCACTCCCGGACCTTGGAGGCGAAGTCCAGCCCCTGCGAGATCATTCCCATGCTCACCATGAGAAGCGGCAGAAGGATGACCACCGTGACCAACGTCACGGTGATGAGCGCCGAGAGGTTGGGGCGCCCCCCCATGCGCTTGACGAGCAGCGCATGCATCGGGTGCGCCAACGCTGCGATGAGAATGGCGAAAATGATGGTGGTGATGAACGGGGAGAGGACCTGGTACGCCAGATAGAGCGAGAAGACGAGGATGAGCAGCAGAAAGGGCCGCGTGCCACGCGCGAAGAAACGCCCCAGGGAGTGGATGGAGCGGTTCTCCTCCTCCAGGGCGGACCCGGCGCGGCGCATGGCCTCGCGCTCCTCCTGGCGCAGCGCGTCGGCGTCGTGCGTGTTCGGGGCTTCCCGAGAAGGCGCATCCCCGTCAGACGGGGCGGCGTTCGAGGATGTCGAGGCGGATTCGGACTGCGGGGCAGGGACCGAGTCGTCGCCGTCCTGGGGGGGCAAGTGCGAAGAATCGTTTGGCATGGGGCGCCTCCGACAGCCATGATAGCCGCTCCCGCCGAGAATGCAAAGGGGCAGACGCCTGCCATGGCCCCCCGGCGGCGTTTCAGAGGCGTTTTCACGGCGCGGTCTTTCCGAAAAAGCCTCCTTGGTGTACGATTTCCCGTGCAGCCCCCGCGCCGCCCGCCGTCAACCCATCGTCAGCGCATCACTCGAGGGGCTTCGGACTGCAGACAACGAAGGCCCCAGCGGCCTGTTCGTTCAACGACATACACACAGGAGACGCATGTGGCCAGGAAACGGATTCTCTTCAGCCCGGCGGGGTGCTCCCTCTGCGAAGCGTGCGTCTCCCTCGCGCCCGACTGCTTCGAGGTGGACCCGGACACGGGCATGGTGACCCAGAAGCAGGAGTGCGTGGAGGAAGACTTGGCCCGCGAACTCTGCAACTATTGCCCGGAGGAGTGCATCGAGTCCGAAGACGCCGACGACGCCGACGACTCCTGAAACGCTCAAGACGCATGCAACGCGCACGGGCGACGGGCGTGCGATCCCCATGTGTGCCGCCGTGGCGCTACGCGTCCCGGCCGGAATCCGAGCAGGAACGCATGGCCGCCGTCTCCCGCGCACGCGTCTTGACTGTATCGCCACGCAGACATAGCTTTGGGTATGATCGCCGCACCCCCCTTGGCCGCAGGCAGGCTGCGCCCCACCGTGGAAGGTCTCGTCCCGCGAGCCTTGTACCGTCGTCCCGCCATGGACGGCGGCCCCGTGCGTCTGGAGCGACTGGGACCGGGCGGCGCCTGGCTCTACCGTCGCCGACTCTGGTGCGTGGTGCGCACCAGCCGCATCGCCACGCCGTTCTGGGGCGTGAAGCCGCGCGCGCTGGAGCTCTTCGCAGCGGAGGCCTACGCCCTGCTCCTCTTCGATAGCCCCGTCTCCGGCTGGGCTCTGCCCCGGGTGAGCGTGGAAGCCGCCATCCGCGCAGGCTGCTGGCCACGAGACAAGCGCGGCGAATACAAGATCAAGGCGCCGCCCTGCGCAAAAGCCGAGGCGTGTCGCTTCGAGGACGCCGCGGCGCTGCGCCAGCGTCTGGACGGTTGGGCGGCCCTCTGTCGTCAGCCGGTGGCGTGAGTCGGCGAACCAGGCCTTGCGTCGCCGCATCAGGCGAATCGTCATGCAGGACAGCGCCTCGGGACGCCAGCTCCTTCGCGCAGCCGGAGCGAGTTGCGCAACGCGCGGCGGTGTCGTAGGCTGCGCCATGCGCACGACGCCTCGAACACTGCGGCGTAATGCAACACGCATTGCGTCAGGCTGCAAGGATACGCCATGAAACTGTTGCTGGCCTGCGTGAACTCGCTTGTTTCGCTTATCGGGTATGATACGGAGACGCAACAGAGCTTTTGGTATCTGCCGGCCAACGTCCTGCCCGTCTGCGGCCTGTGTTATCATGGCGACGCGTTGGTGCTCGGCTCCGACAACGCCATCGTGGAGGTCGCTCCGGGGGGCGTCAAGGAGCGTATTCTCCCCGGTCCTCACGATAATCTCGTCCACAGCGTGCATAGCGTGGGGGAACGCATCGGCGTGGTGGACACGGGCAACTCCGTGCTCCTCTTCAAGAGTCCCGAGACAGGACGGTTGGAACGGTTGGACCCGCTTCAAGGCTGGGAGCAACGGCCGGAAGACGCCATCCACCTCAACGACTTCACCCCCTGGAAAGGTGGCTACCTCGCCAGCTGCTTTCACTTCGGCCCCTTCCATCATCTGAAACGACATAGAGCGCTGTGGAAGCTGGGCGGCTACGGCCTCATTCTCTTCCTGCAACAGATCAGGGATACGACAACGGCCAAGGTGGTGGCCAGCGGTCTCCATTGTCCGCATTCCCTGAAGCCGCATGCAGGCCGACTTTACTGTTGTTCCTCCATGGAAGGCTCTTTCATCGCCCTGGAGGAGGACGCACGCGGCCAGTTGCGGGAGTCGCATCGCTGGGACGTCACATCGGAACATTTCCTCCGCGGCGCCTTGCGTCACGAACACGGATGGTTTCTGGGCGGCAGCACCATCCGGCATCGCAATACCTCGTCTCTCGCGTTGTTCGATCTGCATGAGGAAAGCGGCGCCGTTACGGCCATGCCTGTCGCCAATGCAGGCGAGGTCTACGAAATACTGCCATGGGACGACGCCATCATGCGGCCGCTGACGGCGACGCTCAACGCTTTGCCCGCCACCATCGAAGACGACAACGTCTATCCGCAGAAGGTGAACCTGCCGCGCTTTTGAAGAGGCTTCCCGGCGCCGCTGCGGCGTTCACGCTCCGCTCTCCCGTAGCGCACTGCCCGGAATGCCCCGGCCGGTTTTTCTGGCGCATGGCGCGCATGCGGCGCGCCGTGTGACGTGACGCCCGAGTCGCTGCGGTGTTTTCCGCAGTACGACAAAGGCCCGGCGCCTCCTCCTGGGGAGACGTCGGGCCTTGCTTATGTTGCGTCCAGGGGCGAAGCCCCCGCGCCTTGACGTGGCGTGGCGTGTGGCGTCACCAGGCGAGGGCGCCTTCCCGCTTGAGCCGTTCGTGACGGGCTGTGGCCTGGTCCATGAAGGCCTCCAGCTGAAGCTCCATGGTGGATGCGCCGGCGCCGTCGTAGGGAATGGAGATGGCTGGTGCGCCGGTGGCGGTGGCGATGGTCCGCAGGATGCCCGTGACGACGCTGCCCGGCATGCAGCCGAAGGGGATGGCGTTGACCACGCCGGCGGCGTTGCGCTGGATCATGTCGATGGACTTGCCCACGGAGAGCACGGCCTCCCCGCGGAAGGAGTGGTGCAGGTAGGGCATGGCGTAGTCCAGCACCACACGGATGTCCGGTTCGTGGATGTGCGGGGAGAGGTGGGCGACTTGCCGCTCGATGTCCTTGCCGAGCTTGCGCTGGAAGAAGTCCTTCAGCGTGAGCTTGGCGAGCTTGAGGAACTCGCGGGTGCGGCGCGCGTCGTCTTGCGCGCACCAGTTCAGGTAGAGCACCCATTCGTCGATGGGGGTGAGCCACACTTCGCCGCCCAGGTCTTCGATCTTGCGCACCAGTTCTTCGTTGGCGAAGCGGTTGGAGCGTACGTAGATCTCGCCCAGCACGCCGATGACGGGGCGTCGCGGCAGGGACTTGTCGCGCAGGTCATCGAACTCCCGGCCGATGCGCGCCATCAAGCCCTGGAAGTCCGGTTTCTCCGCTTTCATGGCGCCCACCACCCAGCTCATGATGTGCGTGTGCAGTTCGTCTGCGGAGCCGGGGACTTTCTCGTAGGGCCGGGTGGCGAGGTGGATCTTGGTGAAGAGGTCCATCAACACCAGACCTTCCCAGCACCGGCGGGAGAAGTCTTTGCCTACGCTGCCCAGCTCGTTGTACAGGCTGTCGTCCTGCACGGGGGAGAAGAGCGGCACGTCCTCGAAGCCGGCTTTCTCCAGGATGAGCTGCTGCATGATGTTGTACTGTCCGAAGCGACAGGGACCCGTGCCGCCCCACATGAGGAAGGCGGACTTGTCGCGGCGGAAGTCGCTGGCGAAAGCACGGGTGAGGATGTCCCCCGTGGTGAGAGCGAAGGGGTAGCACTCCTTGCCGGTGACGAACTTGCGGCCCAGGGCGATGGATTGTTCGTCCGGCTCCGGGAGCACTTCGGCGTCCATGCCGCAGTACTGGAAAGCGGCTTGCAGCGCGAGGGCGTGGTCGCACATGCGGGGGATGTAGACGGTGCGCATGCGGCCGGACTCCGCCACGCGGCGGGCGCCGGCGGCGTCCAGGGTGCGTTTGGTCGGCAGACTCGCGTCGCGCAAGGCGTCCAGGCGGGCTTGCATCTCCAGGCTGTCCAGGAAAGCTTCGCAGCGGGTGATGACGCCGGCGTCCGCCGAATGTTCGTCGATCTCGATGTGGAGATACGGCTTGCCGGCCATCTCCTTGTCGAAGAAGGGCTGGATGAAGGAGTCCGGGCCGCAGGAGAAGTTGCCGATGAAGAGCGCGTGGAGGTGTTCGTTCTTGCGGATTTGCCGCGAGGCCTTGAGGATGCGCTGTCCGCTGCGCCAGTACATGTCGGGCCAGTCCTCGTGGATGTCCGTATCCGGCAGGAAGTCCATGGGGATGGCTTGCACGTTCAGCGTGGCGAGCTTCTTGGGAATCTCCAGGTTCATGCCCATGTCGAAGGCGTTGTAGGGGCGCCCTACGATGACCAGGTGGCGGCGGCCAGCGGCGGCTTCCTCCGCCGTGCGGGCGAGAACTTCGCGACCCTTGGCCTGGATGATGGCCTTGAAGCGGTCCTGCGCGGCCTGAGCTTTCTTCATGGCCTTCTGCAGCTCCACGGGACGCACGCCAAGCGGCTCCATCGCGCGGAGGAGTTCTTCGTAGAGGTGGCGCTCGCCGTGTTTGTGACGGACCACCGGCGTGACCACGCCTTGGGCGGCGGCTTCACCCACGGTTTCGCGCAAGGCCGCACGCACCTGATAAGGGAAAGACTGGGTGAGCGGGCAGGCGTGGCCGTAGGTGTAGGGGTCGTCGGGCTCCGCCATGTTGGTGAAGCTGGGCAGGAAGATGGTTTGAACGCCTTCCTCCACCAGGGAGACCACGTGTCCCAAGGCCGCCTTGATGGGGTAGCAGGTGTCCGCCAGGGTGGCTTTCACGCCCAGACCCACCACTTTGGGCCCCGTGTGCGGGGAAACCTTGACCTCGTAGCCCAGTTCCCACAACAGGGTGGAGAAGTAGGGCAGGAAGTCGTGGAAGAAGAAGACGCGCGGCATGGCCACCACGCCGCGAGGCGCGGGCAGGCCCACGCGTTTGTGCGCTTCCTGGTAGGCGAGGTGGTCTGCTTCCAGAGCGTCGCTGCGGAAGGTGAAGAGGTCCGGAATGGCTTTGCCTGCGCTGCGGCGGATGTCGTACTTCTCGCATCGCCCGCCGTAGAAGAGGAAGCCGTCTTCGCCTTCGATGCGGATGCGGTTTATCTCGCAGAGGTTGTCGCAGCCTTTGCATTCGAAGGAGGACTGCGCGTACTCCTTCTCAGCCACGGCGAGGCCTTTGAACCGCGTGGCGGTTGCTTCTGCGGTTTTGGCGGTTTCAGCGTCCTGCGCGTGGATTTCGTCGCGCGCAATGAGCGCCATGCCGATGGCCCCCGTGTTGTCATGGTGAGGCGGCACGGTGAGCTCCAGGTCCAGGAACTTCTCGAACGCTGCGACCACGGCCTTGTTGAAGGCGGTGCCCCCCTGGAAAAAGACGTTCTTGCCGATGGGCCGCCCGGAGACCACGCGGTTGATGTAGTTCTCCACGATGGAGTAGGCCAGCCCCGCCAGCAGGTCGTCCTTGCCGGCGCCTTGCTGCAGGGAGCTGCGCAGGGAGTTCTCCATGAAGACGGTGCAGCGTTCGCCGAGTCGGCACGGGGAATCCGCGCCGAGAGCGAGCTCCGCGAACTCGCCTTTCACGGAGATTTCCAGCTTCTCGGCTTGCTCCTCCAGGAAGCTGCCGGTGCCGGCGGCGCAGGCTTTGTTCATCTCGAAGTCGACGATGACGCCGTCCTTGAGCTGGATATATTTGGAGTCCTGTCCGCCAATCTCGAAGATGGTGTCCACTTCGGGGTCCATGTGCACGGCGCCCATGGCTTGCGCGGTGATCTCGTTCTTCACCACATCCGCGCCGATGTAGTCCGCGATCATGTAGCGACCCGAGCCCGTGGCGCCAACCCCGCGGATGTCCACGGGGGCCTTCATGGCTGCAAGCTCCTGCTCCATTTCCCGCAATCCCTGACGGACGGCTTCGATGGGACGACCTGCCGTGCGCAGGTAGCGCTTGGCCAATAGTTCGCCTTGGTCGTCAACCAACGCAAGACAGGTGGAGATGGAGCCGATGTCGATGCCCAGATAAGCCGCCACGGGGCCGCGTTCGCCATCAGCCTGCTCCAGAGCGCGCATCTTTTCGATGCGGGCGCGGGCTTCCTCGGAGAGATGCCGCTCGGCGAAGCGGTCGCCTTCCTGCACCAGAGGCTTGAGCCCCCGACCGGCGCGCTCCTCGGCGTCGCCGTCGCGCAAGCGGGCGATGGCTTCCGCGCTGGGCGTCGTGGCGAGGCTTTCCTCCATGCCTTTCAGCGCGGCGCCGATGGCGCCCATGGCCGTCACGTGTTCCGGTATGAGCAAGTCGTCGACGTTCAGCACGTCGCGGAAGGCCGTCACCATGCCTTTGTTCAAGGCCACGCCGCCCATGAAGGCCACGCGGGGCTTGAGCTTGCGGTTGCGCAGGATGGAGCCCTGGAAGTTGCGCGCCACGGAGTAGCACAGCCCCGCCACCAGCGCTTCCACGGGGGTGGCGATCTGCTGGAGGTGGATCATGTCCGATTTGGCGAAGACCGAACACCGACCCGCGATGCGTGGCGGAGCGCCCCCGGCTTCGCGGCTTTCCAGGTACGTCTGGGAGAGTTCGGAGAGCTCCTCGATGCTGAGCTGCAAGCGCTCGGCTTGCTGGTCCAGGAAGCTGCCTGTGCCGGCGGCGCAGACGGAGTTCATGGAGAAGTCCTCGATGGCGCCGTCCTGGATGAAGATGCACTTGGAGTCTTCGCCACCCATTTCCACTATGGTGCGCACGTCCGGGTAGAGCCGCAGGGTGGCGGCCACATGCGCCACCAATTCGTTGACGTGGGGCAACCCCAGGCGCTGCGCCACGTACTTGGCGGAGGTTCCCGTGCAGGCGAACCCGGCGCCGGGATAGCGCGCCATCAGCGCAGGCAGGATCTCCAGCGTCTTGTCCAGGGGGCGACCGTAGTGGCGGTGGTAACGGGTCTCCACGATGGCGCCGTCAGCGTCGAGCACGGCGGCTTTCACGCTCACGGAACCGGCGTCCAAACCGATGACGTGGGTCATACAAAGCTGTCCTTCCCCGCAGCCGGGCCATGACGGGGCGGCGGGTCTTGGTCTATATGGATGGCGAAATCAAAAACTACGCAGGTCTCCGAACAGCGCGAGGGGCGCGCCCGCGAGTACGGCGGAGGGCTTGCACCATACGCAGGAAGCGCAGCGGAGGCAAGCCGCCGCGCGGCTCTTTTTCCCGTTGAAAAATTGACACCTGGCGAAGGTGCGTAACCTGTCATGAATGTTGAGGATATGCCCAGATCAGCAAGTGGCCTGCGCTTTGCAGTCACCCCGGCGTGCGGACGCCGCCCCCAGGGCTCCCCACTCACCCAGCCACTTCAAACGCATTCAGCAGGAGGCGACACATGCTGTTTCTCATGGGCAACTCGGAGAAGAAAGCGCGACGCGACAGGCATGATGACGAAACCATGATCCGCGTCAAAGAGCTTTTCACCAGCGGCAAATTCCCCGTCGTCACCACGGAAGCCATCGAAGGCAAGGACATCGAGCGCGTCCTCGGCCTCGTCGCGTGTCGTGGCTACGACTCCGAAGACGCCTTCTTCGGGATGACCACCCGCGCTGTGAACAAAGGCGCCCAAGGCATCATCGGGTATCAGGAAAACGTCGCCTTCCACCCGGACGGCTCCAAATTTTTCTCCTGCTACGGCACTGCCGTGCAGTTCGCCAAGCCGCGCGCCCTCACGAAGCCTGCCGGCAAGCAACAGCCGGCTGCACGCGTCCGCAAGAGCGCCTGACACGTCGCTTCCGCGCAAGCCTCCCGCCCCGGCCCACGGGGTGTCGCCCCCGCCACGATCCTGCCGCGACGCGCCACGAGCAAGGGTCGGCGGGGGCTTTCTCGTGCGCGAAAGGAACATTTCCATGCGTGTGACATAGACACACATCGATTAAATTTTGGAAAGGCATTGAAATTCGTCGAGTCCATTGATAGCGTGCCCATACAAAGTGGCGACGTATCGAATTGGTCGATGGAGTCGCCATGATCCATCAATCCTTTCATGTGATGGAGCACACCATGGATTCGAAGCATCTCAAGAAGACCCTGGCGGGCCTCTGCCTGACGGGGCTGCTCGCCGGCGGGCTGGGCGTGTCTGCGGACAACGCCATCGCCGCCAGCGGCTGAAGCGGTTGAGGCAGCAAGAATAGTGCGGTCGGCACTAACAAAGATGACGCCAAAAGTGGTCACGAGCACCAAGACAACGCCACCAAGACCAAAGAGAAGAAGCCTGCCTCCAGCGGTTGAGGCTAGCATGACGCGGCGCCGTGCGCGCCGCACCAGTCTTCTGCAGGCGTGTTGACCCGCCAGGCGCCTCGAGCCCCGGCCCGTCGGCGCGCCTGTTTCTTCATCTGTTTCGTCACCTGTTGCATCGCCTGGCGCGTCGCCCCTTTTCGTCAAGCACTGCACGGACACCACACGCGACGCCATGACCACGCACACAGACGGCTTCTCACGCTTCCGGACTTTGTGCCCCACGGTCTGTAAGCTTCTCAATACCCGCGCCGCCGCGTTCTGGGCCCACTGCTTCGAGTCCAGTGCGGTCGCGCGAACGATCGTTTCCTCCTGCGAAAACGACCCGGCGGCTGCCCGGTGTTCACTGGACGCCGAGGAGTGCGAACGACTTGCGGACGCCGTCGCCGACGCTCTGGCGACCTGGCGGACAACGCCTGCGCCGCCGCCGTGGCTGGCGGATCTTGTCCGGGTGGAGGGCGCTCTGGCCGCTGCGCGTCATGAAGTTGACGCGACGCCCCGACGCTTCCCTCCCGCGGCAGGCTTCGTCGTGGCGCCGGGGGTGCGCGTGACGCCGACAGGCTGGGCGGGGTTGCCGGCATTGCTGCGCGGGGAGGGCGTCCAGCCGACGGCGGATCAAGGACATGTGCTCATATATGCATCCAATGAGGTGGATGAAGCCTCCTCCGCTGCTTCCACCACGCTGCGCTGTGAACAGGCCGCACGCGAAGACCTCCTCGCCTTGAAGGTGGCGGCGGAGTCCCTGCCCCTGGAGGCCGTGGCGCGGCAGCTCGCCGCCGAGTCGCCTGACGACCCGGACGCCGAGCCCGCGGCGTTGGCGGCCCTGCGAGCCTTGATGCGCGCCGCCGCGGCGAAGGGACTGCTCATCCCGCCGGCCTCGCAGCTGCAGAGGGCGCCGGCCTTCAGCAACGTCACGCCGGCCGCCATGCTCCCGGCAGAAGCGGGCCTCAGCGAAACGTTCGTCATCCAGTGGCACATCACGCAGCGCTGCGACCTGCACTGCAAGCACTGCTACGATCGCTCCCCCCGCGAGGATGCTCCGTGGGAGGCGGGGCTCGTCCTGTTGGACGACCTGGCGGCCTTCTGTTTCGAACGCAGCGTGCGCGGTCAGGTGACGTTCACGGGCGGCAACCCGCTGCTGCACCCCCGCTTCGAGGACTTCGCTCGCGCAGCCACCGCCCGTGGACTGGGGGTCGCCGTGCTGGGCAACCCCTGTACCGAGGCGCAGTTGGACCGACTGCTCGCCATCGTCACGCCAGTCATGTACCAGATCAGCCTGGAAGGTCTGGAGGCGCATAACGACTGCATCCGCGGCGCCGGCCATTTCCAGCGCTCACTCGCCTTCCTGGACATCGCCAAGACGCGAGGGCTGCGAACCCAGGTGATGCTTACCTTGACGCGCGAAAACCAGGAGCAGGTGATTCCCCTGGCGGAGCGCCTTGCCGGCCGCGTGGAGACGTTCACCTTCAACCGTCTGGCGCCGGTGGGGGAGGGCGCTCAGCTGGCCTGCGCGGACACGGCGGGCTATGCGGATTTTTTGCAACGATACCTGGAGGCTGCGGAACGCTCCCCACACATGAGCCTCAAGGAGAATTTGTTCAACGCGACCCTCGCCGCCCAGGACCGCGCCGGGTTCGGCGGCTGTACGGGGCACGGCTGCGGCGCCGCCTTCAACTTCATCGCCGTGCTGGGGGATGGTCAGGCGCACGCCTGTCGGAAGATGGTTTCGCCCATCGGGGACGTCTACGCCAAGGGTCTTGCCGCTGTCTACGACGGCGAAGCGGCGCAGGGGTACCGCCGTGGCTCGACCGCCTGCGCGGCCTGCGCGCTCAAAGCCGCGTGCGGCGGGTGCCTTGCGGTGACGCGCGGTCTGGGCCTTGATCCCTTCAACGACCGCGACCCCTACTGTTTTTACGCGAACGCTCCGGCGTCGCCTGTCAACCGGAACTCCTGAGACGGGAGACGCAGGGGGCCGACCGCGGCCCATCGTTCGCTTCGCCGTGCGACTTCGCGCCCAACCATTCTCGAAGTGCGCGACCCTGCCGCGCCTTGCGCCATCATGCGCATCTGTTCCCGACAACGCCCGAAGAGACATGGACAGGGAGGTGGAAAAGCCGCGCCGCGATCGCCATCCCCTCGTCCGACAAACCGCCGCCGCGCTGGCGGGACGTCGCTGGAGGCCGCGGCCTTCCGTTTCTCGCGAGGCCGGCCGCGTCGAGTCTTCACATCTGGAGCCAGTGCTTGACGCGTGGCTGGAACACGATTGCGTCGAATCACGGCTGCGAATCGGGTGAGCCATGGGTGAGCCATGGGTGAGCGCGGGTGAGCGAGAGGCGAGCGACGGGTGAGCGAGAGGCGAGCGACGGGTGAGCAAAGGAGCCGGCCTCGCAACTCCGGGAAGAACGCCGCGTCCGGCGCTCGTCTGCATGAAGGAGGGAGGCGGAAGCAGCCGCAAGGCGCGGCGCGAGCGGATTCACATCATTTACGCCGGAGCGGGAGGAGCCTGCCGGAACGCGGCGAGGGCTTCGTCAGCGAGGTCTGCCACGGTGGTGGCGTTCAGCTCGCGGTCCCGGTACAGCTCCAGCTCCACGGCGCCGCCGGGGCCCCGGGTCAATTCGTGCAGGGCCGAGGTGGGATCCGGAGCCTCTTTCGGGAAGGCGCGGGCTTCCGCCAAGCGCGCCAACGTCAGGGCGGCCAAGCCGGGGATGACCGGGTCTTCGCAGTCCTCCAACCCACGGACCAGCGCCGCCGCCGCCGGAGCCACACGCTTCGGCCGCGTCTCGGCCAGCCGCGCCAAGCCCCAGTACACGCCGCGTCGCAGGGGCGGATGGTCCAGATAATTCCCGCAAGTGATGGAGTCGTCCATATATGAAGCGAGGATGGAGGCGTACTCGTCCGCGAGCTTGACGTTGACGGCCATGATCTCGCCCATGGTCTCGGGCGCGCCCCACGCCACGTTGCCCGACTCTTCGTTCAGGTTCCACATGAGCCTGCGCATGATGACGCGCGCATCCTCCGGGCTCTTGTGGAAAAGCCGGTCCACCACCACGCCCAAAGCCGTGACGGCGCGCCAGCGCACCACGTCCATCTCCATCAGGAAGGTGAAGAGCGGGCCGATGCACTGCTTGGGTTCGTAACGGCTCGCCAGCTCGGGCAGCAGCGTCTGCCAGTCGTCCGCTGCGAGCTTCGCCTTGAGTTCCTGCTTGAGTTGCCTGAAAGTGTTGTCCATGGGGCACGATACCCGCCTGCGTCGCTGGGGGCAAGGGAGCGCAGCGAGTATCTCTGGGGGATGGCTGCGCGGTCGCTAGGAGGTTTCGTCCAGACTGCCCCCCCGGGAGGCCCGTTCCAGGCGTTGGAGGGCGTCGCCGATCCAGCGGTCGCGCTGCTCCGGGCCGGTATCCGGCAGGTGGATGCGGAAGACGACATCCAGGTCGAGGTCTGCGCCGAAAAGGATCGTGCCCTCGGGGGTGCGGCGGGAGATGGTGTAGCGGCCCAGGTCCGGATCCCGGCGGATGGCCTCCAGCAGGTCCGCCGAGAGGGAGGCGTTGGAGAGCGGCTCCCGCAGGTCCCACGGCGGCGGCGTCGACCCGGGGGTCGCGGCTGGTGCTGCGTTTTGCGCGTTGGTCCCATCAGCAGCCGGAGGCGAGGCTGACGCCGGGTCAGCCGGATTCGCCGGGTCGGAAGCCCCGGGGGTCGCCTGTTTCGGGGAAGCGCCGGAGCCCAGTGGCAAGGGAGACTGGAGCGGGTCCACCCACCAGACCGTGGCGATGGCTGCGGCGGCGAGCGCCAGGGCGGCGAACAGCCCGAACCGGCGCCGGCTGCGTGGCGCAGTCTTTGGGGATGGTTTGCCGGATTGTGACGAAGTGGCGTCGGCCGATGGCCCGAAGCGTGGCCGCGCGCGCTTTCGGGCGGATGACGCGGACGCCTGACCCGTCTCTTCGTCACCATCCTCCGCGGCGTGTCGGTCCGTTTCCGGGGGGTGGCGTCGGGGAGTCGATGCGGCCGTGGGCTCGGCGGCGGGGGGAGGGGCCGGGTCGCTGGTCCGCAGTTGCTCCAGCGCCTCGACGGGATCGCCCGAAAGAGGCGTATTGAGAGTTGCTGAGTGACTGATCACATGATCATTTGATGTCGACTGTGAATCCTGTGCATCCCCTTCGTGGCGAGACGCGATATCGGCAGTCTCGGGAGCGGGCTTGTCTTCCATGAGCGAGGGGCGCCGGGCTTGCGCGCTTTCCTGCGCCAAGGCCTTGTGGATGCGCAGCTCGATGGCTTGGCGGACAGGGCCTTCGGCCGGCGTGTCGTCGTTGGCCCAGCGGTCCTCTGCGGGGTTGTAGCGGGTCAGCCCTTTGGGCGTCAGCACGCTGACCCAGGGCGAGCCCGTCTCCTCGAGAGGAAAGAAGATATCCACGGCGTGTTTGCGTTCTTCCTCCTGGTGGGGCGGGGCCATGGGCAAGATGCGCCGCGCCAGAGGGAAAGGTTGCAGGGCTGCGGCCAGCCGCTGCATCCTCGCGCGGCTGTGGGGCGAATCTTGCGGAGCGCGCTGCGGCGCTCTGGCGAGGGCGAAGACGAGGTGTTCGCAGCAGCGGCGCAGGTCGTCTTCCGGGAAATCGCTGCGGCGTTCGAGCCATTCGGCGCAGTCGCAGGTCAGCGCGCGCAGGTCGCAGCGGTGGGTGACGTGTTCGTCGCGGAAGCTGTCCACCCGGACAACGTCTTGTTCGGATGGGGGCGCGGGGGTGGGCGTCTTGGCCATGGTCGGCGGAGCTACTCCAAGGGGGTTACGAAGAGCCGCAGGTCGTCCACCCAGGCGACGCCGGCGCCGCCCAGGACGAGCTTCACGCGCACCTCGTCGGGCGTCTGGCCGCGCTCCAGTCTGAAGGGCGCAGTCTGCGTGGTCCAGTCCGAGTCGCCTTGGACGGCAGTCTGGATGCTGCGGGAAAAGTATTCGCCGTGCGGGTCGCCGGGGCCGCGGAAGACGCACCACATTTCCAGATATGCTGGTCCGCCGAGTCCTTCGGTGCGCAGCTCGGCTTGCGCGGTGAGGAGGACGCGCTCCAGGTCTTGCAGCGCAGGGCCGTCCAGGACGACGAGGGGTATGGTTCGGGGGTACTCGGTGACGATGCGCATGGCGCCGACCCCTTCGCGCTTGATGTCGGGGTCGAGCTCGGCGAGCTCCGGAGCCGTGAGTTCGGCAGTGTCGTCCAGGGGAAATCGTGCGAGCTGTCTGGGCGGCGCGGTCGCTGGCGCGGTTTGCCCGGTGGTGTCTTCAAGGGGGGCAGGCGCTTCGATGGGCTCGTCTTCTCCACAACCAGCCGTGGTGAGCGCCATGATCGCCAGCAGAAAGAGCGCGAAGGACCGGCCGAGCGCCGGGGCGAACGACCGGCGGCGGTGTCTTTTCGCGCCATGAGGCGTCTGGGGTATATGGGGCGTCGGGACGGAAGGGAACATACTCGGCGGCCCCTGTATTTAAGGTTGCTGCTCCGGCAGCACGCTGGGGTCCAGTTGGCGGGCTTTGGCGAAATCGGCTTTGGCGCCGGCCGTCTGATTCATACGTTCGCGCAAGGCGCCGCGTCGGGCGTAGGCCATGGCGTCCTGCGGATTTTTTTCAATGGCCTTGGTGTAGTCGCGTACGGCTTTGTTCCAGTCGCCCTGGTCTTCCCATGCAGTGGCGCGGTTGAAATAGACGTCGGCGTAGCCGGGCTCCAAGGCGATGGCGCGGTTGTAGTCCTCCATGGCCTTGTCGAACTGATCCGCCTTGAGCAAGGCGTTGGCGCGGTTCATGTAGCCGATGGCTTCCTTGGGTTCGAGCTCTATGGCGCGGTTGTAGTCGTCCACGGCGCGTTGGAGCTGGCCTTTGAGCTTGTAGGCGAGTCCCCGGGAGAGGTAGGCGTCGTAAGCGTCCGGGACCAGCACGAGCGCTTTGGTGAAGTCGGCGATGGCGCGGTCGTACTTGTCGTGGTTGATGTAGACATCCCCCCGCGCGAGGAAGGCTTGCGCGGCGATGGTGATGTCGCGCTTGGCGTTCTCCATTTCGCCGCGGGCTTCGTGGATCTGCGCGCGTTGATAGTAGATGTCGGGGTCGAAGCCGAGGATCTTGATGGCGCGTTCGAAGTCGGCGAGGGCCTCGTCAGCGTGGCCCGTGTCGTAAAAGCTCAGCCCGCGGGCCTTGTAGGCCATGCCCAAGTCGCCCTCCTCCAGCAAGCCGGAGTCGATGGCCTTGGTGAAGTAGCGGATGGCGGCTTCATGGGCGCCGCGACGGGCCGTCTCCATGCCTACGTAGATGTCGTCGACCGCGGCTTGGGCTGGATCCTGCTGCGCCACGGCGTGGGGGGGGGCGAGGGGCGCGACGCACCACAGCGCCATGGCGCACACGACAAACATGATGAAACGCAGAGACGGACGGCGCATGATGCGATGGCTCCCGAACAAGGTGGTGGCGGAGGTGCGAGTGAGCATGAGCGAATGTACCCCAAGGTCGGGTGCGGAGCAATCCCCACCCGACGCTACGATTCGATTTGTGCGGAAAAAGTGTTGACGGCGGCGTCGGAATGGGGCATATCTCCCCTTCTTCACAACCACGGAGTTTTCCCATGTATGCGATTATCGAGACCGGCGGCAAGCAATATAAGGTGGAAGAAGGCCAGACCATCCGTGTGGACAAGCTCGACGTCGAGCCCGGCGAGGAGTTGACCATCGACAAAGTCCTCCTCAAGGGCGGCGAGACAGTGCAGATCGGCGCGCCCTACGTGGATGGCGCCGCTGTCCAGTGCGCGGTGAAAGATCACGGCCGCGGCAAGAAGATCAAAGTCTTCAAGAAGTGGCGCCGCAACGACTCCCGCAAGCTGCAAGGCCACCGGCAGGACTACACCACCCTGGAAATCAAGGCCATCCACTAACCCCGCGCGCGCTCTCCGAAGCCTTCCAGCCGGAGCGCGCCGACGCGAGACGAGCATTTCAAAGGAGCACGGCCATGGCTCACAAAAAAGCAGGCGGCAGTTCCAGAAACGGTCGCGACAGCATAGGACAACGACGGGGCGTCAAGCGCTTCGCCGGCCAGGAAGTCAAAGCGGGCAACATCCTCGTCCGCCAGCTCGGCACCAAGTTCCACCCCGGTGAAAACGTGGGCCTGGGCAAGGACTTCACCCTCTTCGCCCTTGTGGACGGCGTCGTCAAGTTCGAGAAATACCGCCGGAACCGCAAGGTCAAGACACGCGTCACGGTAGCCCCCGCGACGCAATAAGCTGCGGCGTCCGCTTGACGAATCCTCAGGCGGCGCACACCCACTGCATGCAACGGGGCGAAAGGCGCGGATATCCCGCCTGACGCCCCTTCCGCGCTTGTCAAGAAAGCAGCGAGAGACGCGTACGTCGCGCTCTGCGACGAGCGACGCCCCATCCTCCCTTTCCCCCCCCCCCCCCCCC
>CAYVWB010000046.1:0-34943 GCA_964455395.1 uncultured Desulfovibrionaceae bacterium | reverse complement strand
CGAAGCCCGGCGGTTGGTGGAGGAGCACCACGGCGTGCTGGACAAGTTCATGGGCGATTCGGTGCTGGCGGTCTTCAACTATCCCCAGCGCGCACGGGAGAGCTTCGCGCAGGCGGTGCGGTTCGCCGCGAACCTCATCCTGCTGGGGCGCGAGATCTTTCAGGACGTGCTGCGCGCCATGGATGAGACGCTGGACCTGGGCACCCGGGTGGGCGTTGCCACCGGCGACATCTGGACGCTGAACATCGGCATCGACGACATGGAGCTCACTTTCGTCGGCGACAAGATCAACCTCGCCTCCCGTCTGGAGAAGAATTGTCCCAAGGACGCCATCCTTCTCTCCAACATCACGCAGCGACACCTTGCTGAAACAGCGCCGGGGTATCATCAGTCCCTGGAGTTGAAGAAAACCGTCCTGCCCAAGACGTCCGTCAAGGGTCAGGAAAGCGACATCCTCAGCTGGCAAGTCCCGGCTGCGGGCATTGCGCGGGCGGCCAAGGGGAACGGCTCAGCCGCCGACGCCACGGCGCAGCCGCCGACTGACGCCCCCAAATCCGCCAAAAGACGCACGGCGGCGCAGTCAGCAGCCTCCGGAACCGGACGCGCGCGCGGCGCTTGACCCCGGGGCCCCCCGTCCTATACTGCATGGGGTCCGGATACGACCGACCAAACATACAAGGATGGCGACTGACCCCATGCGCGCGTTGCTTGCTCTCGAAGACGGCCTCATCTTCGAAGGCCGCTCCTTCACCGGCTCCGGCGAGACCTCCGGCGAGGTCATCTTCAATACCGGCATGACCGGCTATCAGGAGGTCCTCACGGACCCCTCCTACGCCGGCCAGATCGTCGCCATGACCTATCCTCTGGTGGGCAACTACGGCGTCAACCCGGACGATATGGAGTCCCACCGCGTCTTCGTGGAGGGCTTTGTCGTCAAGGAGTGCTGCAAGGTCCCCTCCAACTGGCGCGCCACCCAGAGCCTGCCGGACTATCTGCGCGACCAGGGCGTCTTGGGCGTCGAAGGCGTGGACACCCGCGCCCTCACCCGCCACTTGCGGATGCACGGAGCCAAACGGGGCGTCATTTCCACCCGGGAGCTGGACCCCGAAGCCCTCGTCGCCAAGTGCCAGGCCTCACCCACCATGGAGGGCCGCAACCTCGCCGCCGTGGTCTCCCCCGCATCCCCCTACCGGTGGGATGGCCGCCAGCCAGCCCCCGTGACCCTGGATGAGGACGGCGGCTACGCATGGCCCGGCCCGGACGAGCAGGGCGGCCGCCGCGGGCTGCGCGTGGTGGTCTACGATTTCGGGATCAAATGGAACATCCTGCGGCTGTTGCGGGAACAAGGCATGGACCTGCTGGTGGTTCCGGCTTCCTTCACTGCGGCGCAAGTCGCCGCGGCAAGACCGGACGCGGTGTTCCTTTCCAACGGCCCCGGCGATCCCGCAGCGCTGGGGGATGTCATCGCGGAGCTTTCGATGTTGACGCAGAGCCATCCCATGGCGGGCATCTGTCTGGGGCACCAGCTGCTGGGCCACGCGTTGGGCGGCTCCACCTTCAAGCTCAAGTTCGGCCACCACGGCCTGAACCATCCCGTCCTGGACATCGCCACCGGCGGGGTGGAGGTCTCCTCGCAGAACCACGGCTTCTGTGTGGACATCGAGAGTCTGCAGGACGTGACGCTCACGCACACCAACCTGAACGACCGCACCCTGGAAGGCTTTGCGCACAACTCCAAGCCCATCATCGCCATCCAGCATCATCCGGAAGCGAGCCCCGGTCCGCACGACAGCCGCAATTTTTTCCGCCGGTTCCGCAACCTTGTTCTGGACGCCACAGGCCTTTCCGCCGCCGAGTGCGGCCTTGTGGACGAAGCCGCCGAGCTGGCGGCCAAGCCGTAGCCGTATCATCCTCGTCATCATCGACGTCGCGCGGCTCCTGAGGGGGAGGGAGTCGCAACCTCAGGGGGTCGCATGTCCTCGAAGCTGACGCAAGCGCGCGCCAAGATTTCATCCATCAAGAGCTTCCTCAAGCAGGAAAAGTACATTCCCGCCGTGGAGGCTTTCCACCAGGCGGTGCGCATCGTTCTCTCCCAGCCGCTGATGAAGCAAGAGAAGGACGAGTTCACCAAGCTCATCGAGGAAGCCGCCTATTCGCTGGATTCGCATTCCGGGTTCAGGCAGTACATTCCGCTGAAGATAAGCTACACCCCCGGCAAGGAGAAGGAGCTGCTCTCGGTGCTTTCTGCAGCGCTGGGGGAGCTGCGCAAAGCAGCGCTCTCCGACGCGAAGAGCCGTATGGCCGCGCTGGAACAGCGCAAGCAGGAGGGCTTGCAGGAAGGCCAGCAGCGCATCGACGCAGGGGAGTACCCCGAAGCGCAGAAGGTCTTCGACGCCCTCATCAAGGACATCCCCGGGGACGCTGATCTGAAAGGCGACATCGGCGAACGGTTCCTGAAAGCCGGCCGCTACGAGGAAGCCTTCCACTACCTCTCTCAAGCGCTGGAGGATTCGCCCGAGTCCATCCACTTCTACAACCGCATCGGCATCGCTCTGCGCAAACTCTCGCGGTTCGAGACCGCCGAGAAATACTTCATGAAAGCGCTCAGCTACGTGCAAGACGACGCCAACCTCTTCTTCAACATCGGCCGGCTCTACGTGGACTGGAAGAAGTGGGACGAGGTGGAGGACATGGCCACCCGCGCCCTGAAGATTCAGCCGGAATTCGTGGAGGCCCGCAAGATGCTCGTCTTTGCCCGCAAGAAGAAGAACTGACGGACGACGACGCGCCGTGAGGGCTTCCCCATCACGAGAGCGCTGGGCCGTGGTGCTGGGCGGGTACGCCGCCTCACGACTGCTGATGGCCCTGGCTGCGCTCCTGGCGCTGGCCACGGGAGCGCAAGGGCCCCACTACGGCGCCCCAGAGCACTGGCTGGACCTCCTCTTTCGCTGGGACGCCCTCTGGTATCTGGAGATCGCGCGGGACGGCTATGCGCACGCCGCCGGGAAGGCCTCCAACGCCGCCTTCTTTCCCGGCTATCCCATGGCGACGCGACTCCTCGCACCGGTCCTCGGCGAGCGGGCCGCGGCGTTGTGCATCCCCAACTTCGCGACCATCGCCGCAGCGTGGCTGCTGCACGGCGTCACGGTCAAACTCCTGCAGGCAAGGAGCCTCACCAAGGGCGCCGGCGCATCCGGTGCGGCGGACGACGCGTTTCCTCGCCGCGTGGCGAACCGGGCCACGGTGTTGTTCTACGCAGCGCCGGCCGGCTTTTTTTTCGCACTACCCTATACTGAAGGGCTCTTCGCGGCGTGTTTCGGCGCGTGTCTGTGGTGGAGCCTCCACGGCCGGGCCCTGGCCGGCGGCGCAGCGGGGCTGGCCACGGCGTATGTGCGGCCCCCCGGGTTCCTGACGGCGCTGTGGCTGGCGGCCGGCGCGCTTCCCGGCGAAAAGAGCCGCGCTGGCCGAGGGCGGTGGCTTGCGGCCGCAGTGTTGGCGTGCGCCGGCCTGGCGGGATATTACCTGACGCTCGCGTGGACCGTGGGGACCCCCTGGGCGGGCATAGAAGCGTACGCCGCCTGGGGCCGCAGTCTGGCGTGGCCGGGCCGGGCCTTGCTGGAGTGGCCCGCCGCGCCGTTGACGCTCCAGGTGCTGACCCTGGCGAGCCTGGGGATGGCGGTGTTCGGGCTCGTGGGGCTGGCGCGGGGGCCGTTCCCCTGGCCGCTCTGGGTGATGAGCGCCGCCATGGTGCTGCTCCCCCTCTCCACGACGACGCTGGAGGGCTTCCCCCGACATGTCTGTGTGACGCTGCCTCTGTACGTCGGTATGGCGCACCGGCTGGACATGTGCAATTTCACCGCGATGGCGGCTGTCTCCATGGGGCTGAGCGCCGTGGGGCTGGCGCTCTTCGCCATGGGCTGGTGGGTGAACTGACCCCCGCCGCGCGCCATCGCACGAAAGCTCGAGGCCGCCAGCCGCGACGGGCGATGACCAGAATGACGCCCTCGTGATGAGACGACGGCGTCCCCCTCGGTGATGGCGGCGCGAACGCCTCCTCGGGACGCTCCGGACCGGCAGGCTCGGCGGAGCGTGGTGCGCCCTACGTGGTGCTTGATGCTCGATGCTCGATGCTCGATGCGTAGTCGCTTATGGCGCGATGATGACACGCGGTGAAATGACCACCCGTGGCGCGGGCGCAACGGGAGCCACCGGGACCACCCGGCGGGGCGCGGGGGCCACGAAGACAGGCGGCGGGGGCGCAACGGGAACTACAGGAACCACGCGTCGCGGCGCCGGAGCGCCCACCACGATATCCACCCCGGGCGCGGGAGCGTTGACGATCAAACCGGGCAGCCGGATGGAAACGCCTGCATGGCCCGGCGATGCAGCGGCGAGCGTCAGAATGCAGACAGCCGCAAGGATGACGAGGGGTCTGGAGAGGGTAGCGAATGCCATCATGAAATCCTCCATGGGAAAAACGGTATGGCGCCATGTGCAGCGCGCAGGATTTGTAGCAAGGACGGCGCCACATCGCACTGAAAGGAGTGGAGCGCTCTCCCGACAAGCCCGCATGGGGCCGGGACGCCGGCGTGGCGTCATCGACAGGCCTTCCGCTTCGGATGGTCTCGTCATGAAGAATCGTCCGAGGCGTGCAATTCCATGCACACGCCACTGGGCGGTGGTTGACGTTGGGCAACTTTTTGCACAAGGATGCCCCCCGACGCGTCATGCATGGCGCGTCGTAACGACTGCCGCCGCCCCCTGCGCGACGGCGTGAAGGAATGGCGCCATGCTTCCCTATCCGCAGATCGATCCTGTGGCGCTCCAGTTGGGGCCCATCGCCGTGCGCTGGTACGGCCTCATGTACGTGGCGGGGTTCGTCACGGCGTGGCTGCTCGGGCGATGGCGCGCGTCGCGTTCCACCGGGACGGATCCTCGCGGACAGTGGACGCCAGCGGATGTGGACGATCTGATGACCTATTGCATCGTGGGCCTGCTGCTGGGCGCACGGGTAGGCTACATCCTCTTCTACGACCTCGCCGCCACCCTGGCGGACCCCATGGAGATTCTGCGCGTCTGGCGCGGGGGGATGTCCTTCC
The DNA here is from genome assembly GCA_964455395.1 of uncultured Desulfovibrionaceae bacterium. Lineage (GTDB taxonomy): Bacteria > Desulfobacterota > Desulfovibrionia > Desulfovibrionales > Desulfovibrionaceae > CAYVWB01. Next base: position 29,844 of record CAYVWB010000046.1, on the reverse strand, counting down.
ATGGCGGCGCCTTGGGTTTGGCCGCGGCTTTCGCTCTTTTCGCGCGGGTGAAAGGCAAGCGCTTCTTTGCCGTGACGGATTTCACGGTGCCGCTTGCGGCGCCGGGGCTTTTTTTCGGCCGGCTGGGGAACTTCATCAACGCGGAGTTGTGGGGCAAGCCCTCGGACGTCCCCTGGGCGATGGTCTTCCCGGGCGGCGGCCCTCTGCCGCGTCACCCCTCGCAACTCTACGAGGCGCTGCTGGAAGGCGTGGTCCTGTTCATCATGGTGTGGTGGTTCTCGAAACGACCACGGCCTTTGGGCGCGGTGAGCGGGCTCTTCCTCCTGGGCTACGGCGTCTTCCGCTTTTCCGTGGAGTTTGTTCGTGAGCCGGATGCGCATATCGGCTATCTTGCGTGGGACTGGCTGACCATGGGCCAGCTCCTCTCCGCGCCCATGGCGCTGTGCGGCGCAGGCTTCCTGGCGTGGGCGTACTTGCGCCGATAAGGGCGTGCCGCGGTTGACGATCGAACGAGATTGTGCCAGAAATCCCATGGTGCCCGTGTTGCGTTCCCCATTGAGACCAGGAGTCTTTATGGCGAAAGAAGAAGCCATCGAAGTCGACGGCGTGGTGCAGGAAGCGTTGCCCAACGCCATGTTCCGCGTGGAGCTGGAGAACGGCCACGAGGTGTTGGCGCATATCTCCGGCAAGATGCGCAAGTTCTATATCCGCATCCTTCCCGGCGATCGTGTCAAGGTCGAGCTCTCGCCCTACGACCTGAAGCGCGGTCGCATCACCTACCGTATGAAATAAGTCGCGGGCTGCGTCGACTCCTCACTACACGGCGGCGTCTGCGCTGTCGCCGACCGTTCCGGCGCGGCGATCTTGCGTCGTGCGCTCTTCTCGCGAGTTGATGACGCTGGCGTCTCTGCCGGCTGTCACGACCGTCAGGCCGGCGTGTCGCCGTGGCTGGCGCAAAGCGCCTGGAGACCTGCAGCCTCGGCGGCGGCCCCTGTCAGCCGGCTTCCCGCCCGGACCTTTTTCCTCAATTCCATCCGCCTTCGCCGTGTTATCGCATGCAGAAGGCGCACGGGCCGTTGCGTCGCTGGGCGCTGGGGTGTATGGATGCCGCCCATGTGCATACGGTATCACTTTCTCGCGGCGAACGGCTTGGTGCGCGACGGGTTCCGTCATGACTGAGAAACACCCGAACGCGGCCGCCACTGCGGAAGTCGTCCCCCTGCAGATTTACGTGAAGCTCGTGGCCTCGGTGACCTTGTGGGGCGGCACGTGGATCGCCGGCCGGCACCTTGCGCAGTATGGCGCGCCATTCGGCACGGCTTTTCTGCGATTCCTTGTGGCGTCGATTTTTCTTTACGTGTTGACGAGCCGGCTGGAGGGCGCGGCGCCCCGGCTGGAGCGGACCAGCCTGCCCGTCTTGCTGGGGTTGGGCGCCACCGGCGTTTTCCTGTACAACGTGCTCTTTTTCACCGGCTTGCAGACGGTGGAAGCGGGCCGCGCGGCGCTCATCGTGGCGGCCATTCCCGCAGTGCTGGCGTGCTGGGGACGGCTGGTCCACAGGGAACCGTTCACCGGCCGCACGTGGTTGGGGGTGGCGGGCTCCTTCGCGGGGGTGTGCGTCATCCTCGGCCATGGCGATCCCGCGGCGCTCTTGCGCGGCGGCTTGAGCTTCGGGGATGTATGCATTCTGGGATGCGTCGCCAGCTGGACGGCGTACACCCTGCTGGGCCGGCGCGCCATGGTTCGCCATTCGCCACACGCCACCGTGACGTGGTCGTGTCTTTTGGGCGCGGCCATGCTCGCGCCTTTCGCGGCGCTGGAAGCCGCGGGGGTGCTGGGGGGGGTGAGTGGAAGCGACGTGGCGGCGCCGGGCGCTGTGGCTGCGGGGGCGATGTTCTACCTGGGCGTGCTTTCCACGGGACTGGCCTTCAGTTGGTACTACGAAGCGGTGCGGGCCCTCGGCGCGACGCGCGCGGGCGTGTTCATCAATCTCGTGCCGGTGACGGCGGTGCTGCTGGGCGCGCTCCTCTTGGGGGAGAGGTTCGGACCGGCGGTGCTGCTCGGCGGAGGGATGGTGCTGGCCGGCGTGTGGCTCACCAACAGCCGAAGCCGACGCTGTCGGGCAGGGTGAGTGCAGCTCGTGATCCAAGGAACCATGTATGAGCAGGCGCGCATACGTATAGGCGCTTGGGGCTCGCCACTCCTGACGCGGGGCGCCGGGGTTACTTGTGTGTGGGGTTCGGGGGCACGAGCATCTCCGGCGTCTCCCGACCGGCGGCGCGTTTGGCGGCGCGGGCGGCTTTGCGGAAGAAGGCTTTGGGATTGCGCCGCAGCAGTGGCAGCGCGCGGCGCAACTTGCCGCTGAATGATTCGTTGCGCTTGAAGATGTACTCGGCGATGGCGGTGGCCAGGTGGTCGAATTCCGTCGGCGACATGGCGGTGACGAAGCGCCGGTCCGGCCAGAGGGGGAAGTCCCGCCAGTCCTCGTCCGCGCCCACCACACCGAGGGCTACGCACTCGTCGTAGAGGCAGGAGCCTGGCATGGGGTCGAAGACGTTGAAGGCGATGCGCGCGTCGTCCATTTCCCGCACCAGAGCGAACGTCTGCTCCAGATCCTCCCGTGTTTCCTTGGGAAAGCCCGCCATGAAGAAGCAGCCCAGGGCGAGGTCGTGGGCTTTGATGCGCGCTGCTGCCTGACGCAGTTCCTCCAGATCCAAGTCCTTTTTCATGTATTCAAGCATGGCCGGACTGCCGGACTCCACCCCCAGAAAAAGCTCCACACAGCCGGCGCGCCGCAAGGCGGCGAGGGTCTCGTCATCCACCAAGTTGGCGCGAGTGGCCGTGGCGAAGGTGAAGCGCAAGCCGCGGGCTGTCGTCTTGTTACAGAAATCCAGTACATTGGAGCGTTTGACGCTGAAGGCGTCGTCCCAGAACATGAAATGCGTCAGCCCGTAGTCGCGTTGGAGCGCGGCGATCTCGTCCAGGCAGTCATCGGCGGCGCGGTATCGTGTGCGACGACCCCAGAACACCTGGGAGGAGCAGAAGCGGCACGCCCAGGGACAGCCACGGCCGTAGATGAGCGTGGCGAAGTGGTCCGGGGCGAACCGTTCGGGGTAGAGCGCCAAGTCCCGGCGGGGGTGGGGGAGGGCGTCCAGATTCTGGATGGGAGGCCGCGGCTCGGTGAAGAGAATCGCGCCGTCCGGGCTGCGGTAGGCCAGTCCGCGGATGGCGCGGTAGTCATTCAGAGTCAACGGTCTGCCAGCGTCACGGTGCGCTTGGCAGAGCTCCAGGAACGTCTCCTCGCCTTCACCCATGACGACGACGTCGAAGTCCGGGACGCGCATCAGGGAGTCCGCCGGCATGTACGTGGCGTGGTGCCCGCCGAAAACCACGGGGCAGTCAGCACGCCACGTCTTCACCAGGCGCGCGATGACGGCGGCGGCGCCGAACTGCACGGAGAGCGCCGTTACGCCCACGAGGTCCGGCTGTTCGGCGTCCAGGGTCTCGCGCACCTCCTTCCAGACATGGTGGTCCGCGTTGGCGAGGGCCGCCGTGTAGTTGGCGTGACCCTGGCTGCGCAGCTCGAAGACCTCCCGCATGCCCATTTTGGGCAAGGGTTCGCCGGGGCCGACGTTTTCCACGCTGTAGATGCGGGGCTCGAAGCCGTCGTCGGCCAAGGGGCCTGCCAGGTAGCCCAAGCCCAGGGGGAAGAACGCGCCCTGGCCCGAGCCCCGGAGGCGGGTGTAGGGAGGATTGATCAACAGAATCTTCATGATGATACGGCTCCTGCCGAAGTGGCGCAGGCAGGCTGCGGTGTGGTTTGCGACCACTCTATACGGGGTCGGCTTCCGACGCAACGCACGCTCGAATCACCTGCCAGGGTCCGCTGGTGGTTCCCTTGACACAGACGTGGTACGCTGGGGGCGAATCCTTTCACACCACGGAGACGCGCCATGCAGCACCGTATCGCAGACGCATTGTGGGGGCTCTTCATCGCAGACGCCCTGGCCATGCCAACACATTGGTTCTACAGCAGAAAGAACATATTCGACACCTTCGGCCCCGACGGCGTGACAGGCTACGCAGCGCCGCCCCATCCGCACCCCGAAAGCTTCATGGTGGGCATGCGCTACGCGCCGGACGTGGACAAGGCCGAGAGTCTCGGCCGGCCGTACGACATCCTCCACGAGCACGCCCGCTACTACGAGACCAGCTACTCCACCTTGCAGATAGCGCGAACGGAACGCGAAGGCGAACACGGCAACGCCACGCCGGCCCTGGAGCAGCGCCATCACTACCACAAAGGGCTGCAAGCCGGGGAGAATACACTGGCGGCGCACCTCGTACGGGTGCTCATGCGCGGCGTCATCGCCCGGGGACGGTATGAGGAAGCCGGGTTCCTGGAGGACTTCATCGCCTTCATGACCACCCCGGACGCCGAGGCCCGACGCGATCCCTACACTGAAATATACCTGCGCAGGTTCTTCGAAAATTACGCGGAGGGTCTGCCGCCTCATGCCTGTGCGGCGCGTCAGCGCGAGGTCTGGTCCATCGGCTCCCATGGCGGCGTCATCCGGCCGCTGGCGCTGGGCCTGCTTGCGCCGCAATCTGCGCAAGGCGTCGGCTTCGCCCTGGAGCACATGGCGTGCACCCACCGCAGCGAGAACGCCGCCTCGGCCATCCACATCCTCTTGCCGCTGTTGTTCGAGCTCCTGACGCAGGGCGCCGACGACTCCCCCCTGGCCGCGGCCCAGCGCGCGGCGGCGCTGGTTCATCCGCCTGCAATCACCGGGAAAGCGCTCTTCGACGAGTACAAACGCCACGATGGCCCCGGCAACATCCCTCCGGACGCCATGTGGCGCTTGCACACGCGCTTGCAGCCCACGCCCTACGACCTCGCCGCCACGGCCGAGCTCCCTGAAGAACAGGTGGTGAACACCCGCTTCGCCACGGCGTGCTACCCCGAGCACGGCGTCCCGCTGCTGCTGTACCATTTCGCGCGCTACGAGGGCCGAGCCGAACCGGCGCTGCTCGCCAACGCCAACGCCGGAGGCGACAACGTGCACCGCGGCATGCTCCTGGGGTTGCTGGTGGGCGCGGCGGCGGCGCAGGTCGCTGCACGGGACGGCGAGCCGTCGCTGCCGGAGCATCTCAAGCAAGGGCTCGTGGATTACGCGTCACTGCGCGAGGAGATCGAGGCCTTCGCGGCGCTGGCGGCCTCGGGGACAGCACAAGGGGCGGCGCAAGACGCGGCGCTCTGACCTGTCGTCGGGGTCCTCCGACGGCGTCTATCCGAAAACTGGTCATCCGTACGCCAGGCGCAACGCCGGGGGGTGAACTGGTGCGTCGTGGGCTTGGCGCGGGCTTGGCGCCAGGTTGACACGGAGCTGTCGCCATCTCTGCCGTGGGGGGGATACGTTGTCCCAGCGCCACCGGCTGTCTGCCGGTATTTGTCGGGGAGAGAGCGGCGGAGCGCAGCGCCGTGCGCATGTGAGCGCGCGCTTGTGGGTCGAGGAAACGTCCTTCGCCGCAACGAACCGGCGACGCCATCCTGCGTTGTACCCCATGCATACCGTCCAGAGACATAATTTATTGCGGAGACAAACTGTGGGTTCATTTTAATTGCTGTCGAGTAGGGGTAGTCTGTGGCGTCTATGAGGAGACAAAACCCCTGGGGGGGCTATGTACAAACGCCTATTCGGGCATCGACTCCGGAGCTTGCGCCTGCAGAAAGGCATGACGCAGGAAGATCTCGCCGGGCGCGTCGGAGTGACGCCTGAACATATCAGCAATATTGAGCGCGGCAAAGCGGCCCCGTCCTTTCGCATGGTCTTCACCCTGGCGGAAATGCTCCAGGCGGACCCGGCGTCGTTGTTCGTCAATACCGTGGAAAACCCCGGCGGCGGGCCGGACGGCATGGTCATGCCGGGCCGGAACGGCGCAGCGCAGGACGGCGCGCTCTGGAGCGCCCTCGGCGGCGATGGGGCCGACCCGCTGACGGCGTTCCGCTTCGTCACCGTGGACCTGGACGGCGACCCCATGGGTTGGGCCAAGGCCGCGACCAGCCTCTTCGGGCAGGGAGCGGCAGGCTTCGCGGTGGGGGGATCGCTGGATTCGCTGGTGGAGCTCGTGCATCAGAACGACCGCGACGGCGTGCGGCGTCTGCTGGAAACGGCCTGCGCCGCTCCGGCCGGGGAGGCGGAGCAGGGCGCAGCGCGTTTTCGCCTGCTGGAAGACGGCCTCTGGCGGCTGCTGCTCTGCACGCGGTCGAGCATGGAAGGCCGGCGGGTGGTGCATCTCGTCGTCCTGGATATCTCCAGCTACGCCACCATGGAACGCGAACTGCGGGGGCTGACAGACGCCCTGGAGCAGCGGGTGATGCAGCGGGCGCGCTCCCTGCAGGAGCTCATCCCCAAGCTCGGCGAGGAGATCGCCCAGCGCAAGCGCGCCGAAGAGGACGCCCGCGAGACGGCCTATCGCTTTTCCCTGGCCATGGAGTGTGCGGACATCGGCGCCTGGGAGCTGGACCTGGTCGCGAATTCGGTGACCCTCAGCGTAATGATGAAACGCATGCTGGGCTGCGACACGCAGAGCGCCGCATTCTCCATGGAGCGCTGGCGTGAAAGCATCCATCCGGAGGACCGCCCCGCTCACGACAGGAGCCTGCGCGAGCATCTCCAGGGACGCACCTCGCGGCACCACGCCACCATGCGCCTCCTCGCTGCGGACGAGACGTGGCGGTGGGTGCAGACTCGGGGGAAAGTCGTCACGCGGGATGCCGAGGGCCGGCCCTTGCGCCTCCTGGGGGTGCACCAGGACGTCACCGAGCGGATGGAAGCGCTGCGCGCGCTCTCGGAGAGCGAAGGCCGTTTCCGCGATCTGGTGGAGCACATGAGCGAGATCTTCTGGGTCGTGGAGTCCAGGAGCGTCGTTTCCTACATCACCCCGAGTTTCGAAAGGATTTTCGAGATGGACGCGGCGGAGGTGCTCGCGGACGGCCGCGCGTTCCTCCAGCGCGTGCACCCGGAAGATCGGCCCGCCCTGGAACGCGCCATGGTCAACGCCTGGGAGCCGGGCGGCGACTTGGACCTCGTCTACCGCATCGTGACGCCTTCCGGCGCGGTGCGGCATATCCACAGCCGGACGCACCAAGTGCTCGACCCGCAAGGGCGGCCGACGCGTCTTGCAGGCGTCGCCGAGGATGTGACCCAGCAGGTGGCGCTGGAGCACGCGTTGAAACAGGCGCGGGACGAAGCCGTGGCGGCCAGTCGCTCCAAGAGCGCCTTCCTGGCGAACATGAGCCACGACATCCGCACCCCCCTGAACGGCGTCTTGGGTTTGCTGCAACTCTTGAAGGTGACGGAGCTTTCGGAACACCAGCGAGAAATGCTCGACCACGCCGAGACCGCAGCGGATTCGCTGCTGGGCATCATCAACGATATTCTGGACATCTCCCGCATCGAGGCGGGCCGTTTGGAGCTGAAGCTGCGTCCCGTGCACCTCGGCCAGCTGGTGGAGGGGGTCTTCCACACCATTCAGCCCATGGCCCGACAGAAAAGCCTGCAGCTCGAACTGACGATGGATGACGACGCGCCGGTTCTCGTCTGGGCGGACGAGCAGCGCCTGCGGCAGATCCTGGTGAACCTCGTGGGCAACGCCGTGAAGTTCACCCAGAAAGGCGGCGTGTTCGTCCACATCACTGCAGGCGTCCCCGATGCGCCCCCGCCCCGCTGCAGCGACGACGTCGCCGCATGCGGCGAAGCCGTCCGACCTGTTCGGATCGCCGTGCGCGATACGGGCATGGGGATTCCAACGCATTTACAGGAAAAGCTTTTCGAGCAGTACAGACAGGCAGATTCCCCGGAGAGCCTGACCCGCCAGGGGACAGGGCTCGGCCTCGCCATCGTGCGCAACCTGACGCTCTGCATGGACGGCGCCGTGTGGGTGCAGAGCGAGGAAGGCCAGGGCTCGACGTTCACCGTGGAGTTGCCCTTGCGACAGTACGTGGAAGCGCCCCAGGCCTACGCGCTGGGCGGGGCGGCGCCGCCGGAGCTCGTCTGCGAGGACGCTGCAGGGGACGGCGAATGCGGCCCCAAGCGCGTGCTGGTCGCCGAGGATGACGCCATCAACCGGGCTGCGCTGGTGGAATACCTGCGACAAGCCGGCTTCGACGTGCACGCCGTTGAGGACGGGGAAAAAGCACTCGTTGCGCTCACGTCGGGCAGGTACGATCTGGCGTTGCTGGACATCCGCATGCCCAGCAAGAGCGGCGTGGAAGTGGCCTTGGCCCTGAATGCCGATGGGGACTCCCCAGGGAGCGCGGCGCTCCCGGGGGGCATCAACGGGCAGGGTGACGGTGTTGTCGGGGGGGACGCCATGGGACGCGCCGATGGACATGGCAAGGCGTTTGTCAACCGGTTTTCCAATGGCCACGGCAACGGCAACGGCAACGGCCACGTCCACGGCAATGGCCATGTCCACGGCAACGGCCATGTCCACGGCAACGGCCATTCCAAAGCCGGTTCCCAGACGCGAAGGAGCTGTCGAATTCCGCTGATCGCCGTGACGGCCTTTGCGATGCCGGAGGAGGAGCGCCACATCGTGAGCGCCGGGTTCGACGCGTTCATGGTCAAACCCGTGGCGTACGAGGAGCTGTTGCGGGTCATCCGGGATGTGCTGCGTCAGCCCGCTTCACGGGGTGCGAATCACCGTCCTTGCTGACTGACCAAGGCTCGACGGCGCAAGACCGAAGCAAGACCGGCGCAGGGCTCCGGCAGGGGTGTTCATCGCGAGCGATCCGGCGTATGGTGGGAGCAGAGCCGCCCTCGCCGGGGGCGCATGGAAACCACCCCGCAACACAGCAGGAGTACGCATGGACACGCCGCCGCCACCGCCCACATCGCCGCATCCCGCCCCGCCGCCGCCAAGCGACGCGGAACGCCGGGACCGCAATGTCACCACGATCGTCTACGTCTTGTACGCCTTGAGCTTTTTCGCGGGCGTCTCGCTGCTCATCGGCGTGGTGGTTGCGTATGTGAAACGCCAGGACGTGGGCGGCGTCTATCGCAGTCACATGGAGTATCTGATACGCACATTCTGGTGGACGCTGGGCCTCGGCGTCGTAGGCGCGATCACCACGTTCATCGGCGTGGGCGTCCTCATCCTGCTGGGCGTCTATGTCTGGCTTGTCGTGCGGCTCATCCTCGGGTTCATGAAACTGCACGACGGCCGACCCGTGGAGTAGCGACGGAAGCCGCCTTCCGGCGTCAGTGAGATGCGACGCCCACGGCTCGGGCCGCGTCAAGCAGCGGGCTTTGGGGATGCTCCATGCAAAAAGTCGCAAGGTCTTCCCCGAAGCGCTCCATGCCGCGCCAGTTGATGACGGTGTCGCCAGTGACGCCGCTCAGGTAGCCATCAAGCCACATGAAAATGTAGGCGCCGTCTTCTTCGGAGGCGGTGTTGAGCATGTCGATGAAGTCGCCGCAGTTGAAGTCGTCGAAGTCGATGGTCTCTTGCGCCGTGGCCGGAGAGGCGGCGCAGAAGATGACGAGGGTGGCGCAAAGCAGCATTCGTGAAATGGCGCGGCGTAGCATACGTTTCTCCTCCGGGTGCTTCGGGTTGACCTGTGGACAAGTGTAGTCGTCAGGCGCAAAAGAGGCAACCGCTACATTGTCGCGAGAGGCCGGCGGCGCGGGCCGGGTCTCTTTGTATGGTTCCGCGGCCCAGTTCCTTCAGAGGTGGGAGAGGCTGGCCGGCCGCGGATGTCTCCATCGCAGTGCGGTGGCGCCGTCGTACATTGTCTCCGGTGAAAACTACCTTGAGATAGTGACATAAAGAAGGGCGACCTGTGAAAGAGTTGTTCATCGATACGCAGCAAAAATTCGTCCATAATAGTTTCAGGTATGCTTGCTGAGAGTGTACAGTTTTTGTGAGCTGTCTGTTGAAAGCAGGAGGCCCGAGACGACCCGCGCTAGACGGTGATTCCCCTTGCGGCGTCCTCCCGGGCTTCCTCTGCGTCATTCGTCAAGGCGCGCCAGCTTCGTCAAGGAAAACAGCAACGCGCGCAGCCTGTGAGGAGGCCATGGAGCCTCCCAGGCTCACCGCCACGAGCACCGCTTCCTCCACCTCCTCTCGGGTGGCTCCCGCGCGCAAGGCGTGGTCCGTCTGAAACAGGATACAGCCCTCGCAGCCGTGAACGAGCGCTGCCGTCAACGCCATCAAGCGCTTGTATTTGGCGGGGATGGAGCCGCCGCCGTACGCCTCCTGCGCCATCGACTCGTAAGCGTCGGCGAAGGGTGGGTGGGCTTCCTTGATGGTCGAAAATTGCGCCACGATCTCGGCCAAGCGGTCATGTTGGGTCGTCATGTCGAGCCTCCTTGCAGGGTTTCGGTGTGACATCACGGTTGACATCAGCCTCAGAGTGTGGCTTTTCCAGAAAGAAGGCAAACGAATGTTTCGCATGTCAGTCATAAGCGGGGCTTATCATGAGGCTCTCCATCGATGTCCTCCAGACATTCCTCGCCGTGGTCGAAAGCGGCGGGTTCACTCGCGCAGGACGGGTGACGAACCGGACCCAGTCCGCCGTCAGTCAACAGATGCGCAAGCTCGAGGAGACCCTCGAACAGCGGCTCTTCCATCGGGACGGCAAGGGCATGCGGCTTACAACGCATGGCGAGGCGTTGCTGCCCTATGCGCGCCGGATTGTCCGCGCGCATGACGACGCGTGCGCAGCCATGACCCCCCCGGGACCCGCCGGCGTGGTCCGCCTTGGGGCGCAGGAAGACTACGCCGCGCGGTTGCTCCCGGAGGTGCTGGCGCGGTTCGCCACGGTCTGTCCACACGTGCAGGTTACCATGCGCTGCGAAAACAGCACGCGGCTGTTGCGGGCCTTGGCGCGTGGCGAGCTGGACCTCGTCATCTCCACGGCGGATCTCGCCACAGGGGGGGAGGAGGGCGCCGCCTCCATCCAGGGGCGGGTGTTGGGCCGTGAACCGCTGGTATGGGTCACGGCGTCGCAGGGCTTCGTGCACGAGGCGGACCCCGTGCCGCTGGCGCTCTTCCCCAGAGGGTGTCACTACCGGCGTTGGGCGCTGGATGCCTTGGATCTCACGGGTCGGCGTTATCGAGTGGCGTATGAAAGCCCCAGCACGGCCGGTCTCCAAGCCGTGGTGACTGCGGGCCTCGCCGTGACGCCCATGGGCCTTGCGTCAGCGCCTGCCGGCGCGCGTTTTTTGGGGGAGGAGGACGGTTTCCCCCCAATGCCTGCTGCCACGCTCACGCTCTACCGAAGCTCGGGTCCGCAAAACGAAGCGGTGGGGCTCTTGGCGGCGCGTGTGGTGGAAGCCATCCGCGAACCCCGGGATCACCGCAAGACCACGGCGACCATAGCGTAATCGAGGCCGTTTATCCCAGGCCGAGAAGCGCTGCGAGCCGCGGCGTGAAGATGACCAGGCCGATGGCCCCAGAGAAGAGAGCAGCCAGCATCACAGCGCCAGCAGCCATGTCCTTCACCAGACCGATGGCTGGGGCGTGCTCCGGGTGGACGAAATCCGCCAGCGCTTCCACTGCGGAGTTCATGACTTCCATGCAGAGCACCAGCCCGGAGACGGCGATGATCGCCGCCAGTTCCGGCGTGCTGACATCCAATAGCAGCGCGAGGAGCAGGGCGACGCCGCCAATGGCGGCGTGGTTGCGGAAGTTGCGCTGGGTCCGCGTCACATGACGCAGGCCGTTGCTTGCATACTTGGCGCTTTGCAGAAACCGTCGCATGGCGGAAGGTGAGAACCAGACGACGTCGCCCAGGGAGTGGCGGTCTCGTTTGGGGTGTTACCGCGGGCGGTAGGTGATACGGCCGCGGGTGAGGTCGTAGGGGCTCACTTCCAGCACCACGTCGTCGCCGGGCATCACACGGATGCGGTGTTTGCGCATCTTGCCGGAGATGTGGGCCAGCACTTCGTGCCCGTTTTCCAGAACAACGCGGAACATGGCGTTGGGTAATGCTTCTTCCACGGTGCCTTTCAGGCTTATACCTTCTTCTTTGGCCATTCTTCCTCCTTGTGTGAGGATGGTGAGGCCGTCCTCATGACGGCGTTCCATGAAAAAACCCGCCCCACGAGACGCGGAGCGGGCCGTGTGTGGGTCTATGGAAAAAAGGGGGGCGGCGCAGACTAGAAACGACGGGGTCTGGGCTCGCGGGGGCGCGCGATGTTCACTTTCAGCGTACGGCCGCCGAACTGGCTCCCGTCGAGCGCTTCGATAGCTTCTTCAGCGCCGTCTTCCATCTCCACGAAACCGAAGCCACGGGGGCGTCCGGTCTCCCGGTCGGAGATGAGGTTGACGGAGGACACGGCGCCGTACTGCTCGAACGCAGCGCGCACCTCGTCTTCCGTGGCGGCCCAGGGCAGATTGCCAACATAGATGTTCTTCGCCATGAGAGGGACTCCTCAGGAAGAAAAGGGTGAAAAAACTGTCTCAAGCCGGGGGAGTCAGTACCACTCATGACTGTAAACCCGTCAAGGACCTGCAAAAAGCCTAATGGAAGGTCCTTTTGCGGCCTTCCTCGACCGTTATAACTACTCCATCAAGGGCGCACCGTCAAGTCGCGCGCGATTCGTGCAGCGCACTCTCGGGTTCGACGCGTCTGGCGTACCAGAAAAGCGACTCGGTCACACGGGAGGCGTCCAGCCCAGGCTCGCGGCGTAGCGCTCGGCGTGGGCGCGGGCCCGCGGCGTGGGCAGGGACGCGATGGCGGGGTAGAGCCGGCGGCTATGCTTTTCGTCCAGATGAAACGCCAGCGACGCAGACCACGCTTCATCCATGGTGTGGGGGAAAGGCTGCTCCGTCGTCTCCTCCATCTCCTCTTTGTGCTGAATCTTCGCGTGCACCAGGCTCTGCGCGGCCAAGCGACGTTCGCGGGAGCCGCGGGGGCGGTCGGGGCGCGTCGTCGCCAGCAGCGTCAGCACGTCGCCGGGCGCCAGAATGCGGCGACGGCCCAGCAGGCGACGAGACACGTCCTCCATCAAGTGGACCACTTCCACGGACGCGGTGAACTCCGTCTGCCGAGCCAGACGTGTCACCAGCTCCTTGAGCAGCGCGAAATGGATGACCCCCGCCTCCACGCAGACGCGTGCAGGCAGGTGGTGTTCCCGAGCCGCCTCCGCCAGCGTCTCGGCGATGGCTTCGGCGCGGAGCCGGTCCCGCAGCAGACCTCGCGCGGCGTCGGCGAAGGCGAAGTCGAGCAGCGCCTCCGTCAAGGCGTCCAGATCGTCCGCCGCGGCCACGGAGTAATAGTCGAGCAAGGCCTTGCTCCACAGGCGTTCGGCTTCGTAGACGTCGGCGCGCAGCGTCGCGGGCTCGATGTCTGCCGGTGCGCCCCCGGCGATGAAGAATTCGTGGATTGCGTACAGCTCGTCCATGAACGGGTCGAGCTGGAGGAGGCGCGCGCCCTCGGCGTGCAGGCGTTGCTGCATGCGCGCGGCGCGGCGGGCGAAAGCGGGGTATTCGAATTCGGTTTGCAGCAGGTATTCTTCGGGGTCCAGCGCGCCTTCCAGCATGGCTTCGAAGCCCGGCGTCGTGGGTTCCTCCAGAATGACGAGGCCGCAGCCGCGCATGGCCGCTTCGGCGCGGGGAAGCGTCTCGGGTCGGTGCGTGGCGTAGACCAGGCGGACCGTGGCGCGCGCGTGGGGCTCGCTCATGCGCCGAGGAGGTAGACTTGCAGCTTCTTGCGGCCGAACTGCAGCGCTTCGTTGTTGTCGAACATGAAGATGTCGATCTGGTTGCGCTTGCGGCGGTGCATGAGGTCTTCGATGGTGTAGACGCCGTAATCCTTCACGTAGACCTTGCGGCCGAACTCCCAACCATTGCGGAAGAGGTCCCGGGAGACGGCGACGATGCCCTTGCGCACGCGCTGGTTGCTGGCGGTGATGAAGGGCGTGGAGTCTGTCTGGGAAACGCAGGGGCTGTAGGCCGTGACCATGAGGAGGCGGCCGCGCTGGAGGCTCTGGATGAGGTGCTCTTGCTGCTGCATGAGGTGGACGAGTTTGTTGACCATGGCCTTGTTCTTGGCCAGGGAGTCGCCCAGAAACTGCGTCTGCCGGCTGGAGGTGATGGTCAGCCCTTTGAGCGCGCCTTGGACGCTGGCGCGGGAGAGCGCCGTGGTCTGCATCTCATGGCGCGCGATGTCCAGCTCCAGCTCCATGGCCTCCAGGGCGAGGTGCTGATGGTAAGCGAAGATCGCCAGCGCAAGAAGCAGCGGCGCGGGGGCGTACTGGAGGACGATACGAACCATGGGTGACGCCAAAAAGCGCCGGCATGCCGGCGTCGAGTTGCGTTGCGCGCCGTGACGAACGATGAACTGTGATGCCCGCAAGGGAGCGCGCGACGAGTGAATGCGGAATAGTTTAAGCCTAACACAATGGGTCGGGGCTGTCCACACGACATTCGATGGGGGGAAGAGAGCAGCAGCCGGGCAGGCGCGCTCGGCGTTGAGGACGACATCGCGGGAGTGCGTCACGACAACGCTGGGGCCGCCACGGGTCATGACCGTAAGGAGACGCATCAGCCGCCGTAAGGGGCGCTTCTCATTGACAACTCTTGGAAAAAAGCCGGTTGACCAGTGGGACGCCTGCAACGTACTGTTGTTGACGCGGAAGGACGTACGACGCATACGATTTGACCGATGCTCGTGACGACCGCGCAACCGATCAGGAGACGTTCGGCGTGGATGCAACCCCAGGTGGACGAATGGCCTCCAACGTGGACAACGCCCTGCTCTGGCGCTTGGTGGCGTGTCTGGCGGTCTTTCTGACGCTCGGCACGGGGTGCTTGTACGTTCTCCAGCAAAGGAACGCCGCCACCCTCACCGAGAGCGCCATGTACATGGTTGCTAACGAGACGCTCCACCAGCTGGAGGCGCCCCTCGCAGCTGGCGACGCCGCGGCTCTCCGGGCCCGCCTCGAACAACGGCTGCAGTCCCCTCTCATCAGCCAGCTCCAGGCGCGCGACGCAGCCGGCCGCGTCCTCCACACCGTCGGCGAGCCGCCAGCAGACGGCGCTGTCCGGCAGACGCACCCCATCTTCGACAGCAAGGAGACGAGGTTGGGCGAGGTCGTCTTCCACTTCGATCTCTCGGCGTTCGAGCAAAGCCAGCTGCGCCTGCTGCTCTTGTTCGTCCTGTCGGACATCGCGATCCTCGTCGTCGCATATTTCGCCTTGCGCTGGCTCCTGCAACGCAGGGCGCAGACCCTCACGCAGTTGCAGGAACGGGAGGAACGCTACCGCCTCGCTCTGGAAGCCGCCAACGACGGCATCTGGGAGTACAACGTCGCGGACGGCGCCTTCCTCTGCAGTGACCGGGCCTGGGAGCTGCTGGGCGAACCCTCGCCCGCCGCCAACGGCGAGACGACCCAAGTCGGCGTGGAGCAGGCTGAAGACGCGGAGCGCGTCTGGAGGACGCTCTTCGAACGCGCTCACCTGGAGGATCGCGAAAAGCTCAACCGGGCGCGCTCCCTGCTGACCAGCGGCTTGAGGGAAACCCTTACCGTGCGGATCCGTGTCCGTCACGGCGACGCAGGCGAGCGACACCTCCTCACCCGCACCAAGATCGTGCTCAAGGACGCCGCAGGCCGCCCCGTGCGCGTGGTGGGCGCCATCTCCGACGTGACCCAGCTCGTGGAGACAGAGGAAGCGCTGGCCCTCCTCAACCGTGAACTGGAGGAACGCGTGGTGGAACGCACGGCCACGCTGGAAACACAGGCCCTGGAGCTGGCCGAAGCCAATGTTCGACTCAAGGAGCTGGATGAACTCAAGTCCAACTTCCTCTCCTCCGTCTCCCACGAGCTGCGCACCCCGCTGACCTCCATCCTGGGATTCGCGCGCCTCATCCAGAAGGATTTCGAAGCGAACTTCAAGGAGACGGACGGCCCCGGCGCCCAGCGCGCCGCCCAGCGCATTCGCGACAACCTGCGCGTCATCAGCGTACAGGGGCAGCGGCTCTCCCGTCTGGTGAACGGCGTGCTGGATCTGGACAAGATCGAATCGGGCAAGCTGGACTGGCGCGACGAGCTCGTCGACCCCGGCCCTGTGCTCGAACGCGCCATGGAGGCCGCCACGCCCCTCTTCGTGGAAAAACCCACCGTGATCTTCGTTCCTCAGCTCCGGCTCGGACTGCCCAAGATATTCATGGATCCCGACAGGCTGGAACAGATTGTGCTAAACCTGCTGCACAACGCCGTGAAGTTCACCGACACGGGGCACGTGACTCTCTCGGCGCAGCGCAACGACCGCGGGGACCTGCACGTCTGCGTGGAAGACTCCGGACCCGGCGTGCCCCCCACCTCCCAGGAAGAGATCTTCGGGAAATTCATGCAGCTGGAGCCCCACGGCGACGTACACATGACACGCGGCGCCGGCCTCGGCCTCGCCATCTGCCGGGAAATCGTCCTCCACTACGGCGGCCACATCTGGGTGGATTCCGTGGACGGCCACGGCAGCGCCTTTTCCTTCACCATCCCCCACGCCTCAGAGCAGGCGGCCCCCCACGCTGTCGCCTCGCACGGGTGAGGCGAGGGAGCGCCTTCGTCGTCCTGCGCGGTTTCCGCCCTCGCTTGGTCGGACGTGACAGGCGTTGCGCTCACTGGGGCCGGATTGATGGCCGGGTGACGCGACGCCGCTTCGGGTGAACCACTTGCCGGCCATGGCCATTCCCGCCCGCATTCGCACGCGGTCTTCCTCGCCCAAGGCGAGGTGTCTGTCCTGGCGCGATGAGTAACTGCGACGGGCGGGAGTCTGCTGATGACGCGTCGCGCTTCGTCCAGGGTCCTCGGCGGCTTCGCTGCACATTCCTCGCTGTCGGAACAAGGCGAGCAGCTCATCGCGGGTGGGTGAGGGACGTGGACGGGGGAGGGTGGACGGAGGCCAGGGGCGCCGTCTCCCGGGACGTGTGATGGAGCGCGTCGCGCGATCCGGCGCGCCGTGGCGTCCGATGCCGGCATCCGTGGTTCATCGAGGGTCTTTCCGTGGTCTGGCCTGTGGATAGGCGCGGGGGTCTGGCCCCGTCTACGCGGACTTCAACGCCTGGAGCTGCGTGTGGATGGCGGCGGCTTTCTTCGCGCCGAGACCGGGCACGTTCCGCAGGTCCTCCAAAGAGGCGTCGGCCATGGCGGCCACGGAGCCGAAGGCGTCCCAGAGTTGCTTCGCCGTCTTTGGTCCAACACCTTCGAGCTGGAGGAGTTCGCTCTCCAGGAGAGACTTGCGCCGTGAACGCCGGTGCCGCCCGATGGCGAACTTGTGCACGGCGTCGCGGACCTGCTGGAGGAAGAGCAGTTCTTGCGAACCGGGCGCCAGTGACGCGGGGTTCTTGCGGCCGGGCAGGTAGATGACGTCCTCCAGGGCGTGCGTGCGCCGCCGCGCATGGCCGGCGGGCTCCACATCACGGGCCTTGGCGATGGACGCCACCGGAAAGAGCGCGGCCTCGCCCGCCTCCCGCAGCGCCCGCGTCACGGCGTTGAGCTGTCCCTTGCCGCCGTCCACCAGAAGGAGGTCCGGCCAGGGCGGCCCGGATTCCAGCCGCCGCGCGGTCCACGCTGCGAGCACGGCGTAGTCGTCCCCCACGCCGTCGTCGAAGTTGTAGACGCGGTAGTCCTCCTGCCTGGGCCGGCCGCCTTCATAGACCACCATGCCCACGCGCGTCTCCTGGCCTTTGTGGTGGGAGACATCCACGGCTTCGATGCGCCACGGTTCGTTCGGCAGCTTGAGCGCTTGCGCCACGGCCGGCAGCAGGGGAGGGCGGCGCGCCGAAAGCGCGGCTTCCCTGGCGTTGGCGCGGGCCAGCGCCACGAGCTTCTTCTCCACGGAATTCCTGGGCCCCACCAGCCGTACCGGTCCTTCGCGCCGCTCGGCGAGGGCTTCGGCAAGGGCGGTCTCCTGGGCGTCTTCCTGTTCGTGATCCGTCTCGTCGGAGGCTGTGTCCTCCGTGTCGGCCACTTCTGCAGCGCTGCGAAGGAACGCAGGGTCCCACGGCAGAAGGAGGGTAGGCGGGACGAACCGACCGGGTTCATAAAACTGCGTGAGGAAATGCTCCAGGACTTCGGGACCGTCGTCCAGATCCAAGCCGTGGAAGAAGAAGTGTTTCTTGTCGAGCAGGCGACCTTGACGGATGAAGAGGAGGCCGAGGCCGAGGCCTTCCTCCATGCCGGCAAGGCCGACCACGTCCATGTCCTGGGCTTTGGGCAGCACGGCGGCTTGTTGCTCCAGGGTGCGTCTGACGGCGCGAATCTGATCGCGGAGCTCGGCGGCGCGTTCGAAGTCCAAGGCGTCGGAGGCGGCGCGCATATCCTGATCCAAGGTCTTGACGAGCTCGCTGGAACGGCCTCCCAGCAGCATCTCCACCCGGGCCACCATGGTGGCGTACTCCTGTATGTCCACGGGGTTGCAGCAAGGGCCCAGGCAGAGACCCATGTCGTGGTAAAGACATGGCCGGAGCCGGTTCCGGAAGATGGTGTCCTTGCAGCGGCGCAGTGGGAAGACGGCGTGAATGGCCTTCCAGGCGTCGCGGGCGGCTTGAGCGGAAGTGAACGGCCCGAAGTAGAGTGAGCCGTCCTTGGTGACGTTGCGGGTCAGAAAGAGGCGGGGGTAGTCCGTGCGCTTGTCGAGCTTGAAGAGGACGTACTGCTTGTCGTCGCGCAGCACGATGTTGTAGCGGGGCCGGTGTTTCTTGATGAGGCTGGCTTCCAGCAGGAGCGCTTCCTTTTCCGTGGCGGTGACGAGGAAGTCGAGACTGACGGCGAGGCCGAGCATGGCGCGGGTCTTGGGGGTGAGGCCGTGAGCGCGGAAGTAGGAAGCGACACGGCTGCGCAGTCGTTTCGCCTTGCCCACGTAGAGGATGCGTCCGTGCGCATCCTTATATAAGTAGACGCCGGGCGTGGTGGGGATACGTTCCAGCTCGACGCCGCGTTCTTGATGGATGGGGAGGCTCATGAAGAGACTATAGTGCGACGTGGTGCGGGGGTCAAAAGTGGGGAGTACAAAAATTTATCCGGGCTGCGCGCAGTGGGGTGTCGTTGTATAACATGCCGGTATATAGCAAGAAGCATCCATTTGTGGAGGGGTTGTACAGAAGTTTGCACCGTAAAAAAAATTATACGTTCGTCAAAAATGCGCCGGAAAACGCTTGCCAAGGGAGAAGGGGGGGCGTAGAAAGGACCCCGGAAGGTTGGAAAGGATGAGCGTCCTCGCCACTTTCGGCGCAAAAGCAACTGGAAGGAGTTTCCCGATGAAACGCATCATTGCTCTGGCCCTGACGGCCGCTTTCGTCTTCGGCAGCGTTTTCTCCGCGCAAGCCGTTGAAGTGAAAGTGAAGGGTGAGTTCAAGTTCACCTGGGCCGTGGTTTCCAAGGCCAACACCTACGGCTTCGGTTGGGACGGTCAGTCCGAAGACGAGTTCTACGCTCGTCAGCGCACCCGTATCCAAGTGGACTTCGTGGTTTCCGAAGTGCTTCGCGGCGTGTACTACGCTGAAATCGGCGAACTGCAGTGGGGCCGCGCTGGCGCCTCCCTGTCCGCTGACGGCGTGAACGTCGAGACCAAGCGCGCTTACATCGACTTCAACATCCCCAACACGGAGCTCATGTTCCGCGTGGGTATCCAAGGTCTGGCGCTGCCCTCCTACATCGCTGCTTCCCCGATCTTCGATGATGACGTCGCTGGCGTGACCGCCATCTGGCCCATCAACGACATGTTCGGCGTGGTGGCTTTCTGGGCCCGTCTCTACGACCTGGACAGCAACTCCGGCAACAACAGCTCCCCCGACTTCGACGAGTGGGACATGTGGGGCCTCATCCTGCCCATCCAAGGCGATGGCTGGGAAATTCAGCCCTGGGCTGCGCTCACCTCCGTGGGTAACGACGTCATCGAACGCCTGAACACCGGCGCCGAGACCAACGGCCTGCTCTCCCCCGCGCACGCCGCCGTCTTCTCCTACGGCCTGCAGAACTCCGCCCTGTACCAGAACATCATCAACGACCAGTCCTACTACATCGCTTGGTGGCTCGGCGCCGGCCTTGAAGTGGACATGTTCGATCCCTTCGTCTTCATGCTCGAAGGCGCTTACGGCTCCCTGGAAGCGGACAACGACATCGCTCGTCGCCGCGGTGGTTACGTGGCTGCCGAAATCGACTACAAGCTCGACTTCGCCACCCTCGGCCTGATGGGTTGGTGGGCTTCCGGTGAAGACGGCTCCTGGAGCAACGGTTCCGAGCAAATGCCCTTCGTTTCCTCCATCTGGGGCCCGACCTCCTTCGGCTTCGATGGTTCCTCCCTGCTCTCCACCGGCGCGTTCGTCTCCAACAGCGTCACCGGTAAGTGGGGCCTCGGTTTCCTCGTGAAGGACCTCACCTTCATCGAAGACCTCACCCACCAGTTCCGCGTGTTCTACGTGGCCGGCACCAACGATCCTGCTTCCCGCAGCATCGCTGGCCTGCTGCCCAACACCGTGCTGGGTTGGAAGGGCAACTTCGCTCTGAACCTGCCCCCCCTCACCTACCCCGCCAACGGCAACTTCCCTGGTCCCGGCATCCCGAACATCGAGCTGACCACGGAAGACTACATGTGGGAAGTGAACTTCGACCACGAGTACAAGATCTACGAGAACCTCGCCGCCATCCTCGAGCTGGGCTTCTACCACGTCGAGTACGGCAACGACTTCTACGTCCACGACGGCACCGTTGATTCCTGGAAAGCCGCTCTGGGCCTGCAGTACAAGTTCTAAGACTTGTCGCTCCTGACGCTCATCCGGGTCGGGGCCTTCGGGCCCCGGCCTTTTTTTATGGGACTCGACAGCAGCGACGCTTCCCGTGTATGTTGAACCCCGACACCACACGACCACACAAGGAGAACTTCATGCCTGTCAACCGATGGCGCTACCCCGCGCCAGACGACTGGCTCGCCATCAGCGCGCGACTCGAAGGACGGCTCAACCCGGACAACGCCGTGGAGGACCGCGTCCTCGAAATACTGCGCGACGTGAAACAGCGCGGCGACGAAGCCCTGGTGGACTACACCCGCCGCTTCGATGCGCCAGCGTTCGACACAGCCATGCTGCGCGTCCCGGACCACGCGCTGGACGCCGCCGCCGAGCCCGTCCTCGACCCCATGGCGCCTGTCCCCCCGGGCATGGATGAACGGTTCCGCGAAGACCTCGCCATCATCGCCGAAGCCTCCGAACGTATCCGAGAATTCCACCAAGCCCAGAAAGAACGCTCCTGGTGGACCACGGACGAAGAAGGCGTCGTACTCGGCCAGCTCGTCTCCCCCGTGGACCGCGTCGGGCTCTACACTCCCGGCGGCCAAGGCGGCGAAACGCCACTCATCTCCAGCCTGCTCATGAACGCCATTCCAGCACAGGTGGCTGGCGTCCAGGAAATCGCCGTGGTCTCCCCACCCCGCAAAGACGGCTCCATCAATCCCTACATCCTCGCTGCGGCGCGGCTGCTCGGCATCGACGAGGTCTACGCCGTGGGCAGCGCCTGGGCCGTGGCCGCGTTGGCGTACGGCACGGCCTCCATCCCGGCCGTGGACGTCATCGCCGGGCCGGGCAACGCCTACGTCGCCACCGCCAAGCGACTGCTCATCGGCCGCGTGGGTATCGACATGGTCGCTGGCCCCAGCGAAGTGACCGTCCTCGCTGACGGCGTCGCCGGCGATCCCGAGTGGGTGGCTGCGGACATGCTCTCCCAGGCGGAGCACGACGCCCTTGCCTCCAGCGTCTGCGTGACGTGGGACGTCGCCTTCGCCGACGCCGTGGAAGCCGCCTTGCAGCGCCAGGTCGAAGCGCTGCCCCGGAGCGAGATCGCCGCCAAAGCCCTGGCGGACTGGGGCGCCGTGGTGCTGACCGAGGACGCTGACGCCGCTGTGGAGCTCGTCAACAAGATCGCACCCGAGCATCTGGAGCTCATGGTGACCGACCCCTGGGCCCTCCTGGGCAAGATACGCCACGCCGGCGCCATCTTCATGGGCGGACACACCCCCGAACCCGTGGGCGACTACTTCGCCGGCCCCAACCACGTGCTCCCCACCAACGGCACGGCGCGCTTCTCGTCCGCGCTCTCCGTGGAGGACTTCTGCAAGAAGTCAAGCGTCATCGCCACGCCGGACGCCTACCTTCGCGAACACGGCGGCAAGATCGCCCGACTCGCCCGCCTCGAAGGGCTGGAAGCGCACGCGCGGTCCGTGGAAAGCCGTCTCAAGTAACCCACAGCACAGGAGCGCCTCGTGGAGGTCGTCACCCACACGGAGATCCCCGAATACCCACTCCTCGCCAGAGGCAAGGTCCGCGACATCTACGCCCTGGACGACGAACGGCTGCTCATCGTCACCACGGACAGGATGTCCGCCTTCGATGTGGTGATGCAAGAGCCCATCCCGCTCAAGGGGGTGGTGCTCAACCAGATCACCATTTTCTGGATGGAGCGCTTCGCCGGACTCGTCCCCAACCATCTGCTGGAGACGGACGTCGCGCAATTTCCTCAGCCGCTGGCGACGCGCCGCAGCCAACTCGAAGGCCGGAGCGTCATCGTCCGCAAGACCGCGCCCCTGCCCATCGAGTGCGTGGTGCGCGGGCACATCACCGGCTCCGGCTGGAAGGACTACCAGCGCACCGGCGCCGTCTGCGGGGTCACCCTGCCGCCGGGGCTGCGCGAATCGGAAAAGCTGTCGGCGCCCCTCTTCACCCCCTCCACCAAAGCCGAAATCGGCCAGCACGATGAGAACATCACCCGGGACGAAGCAGTCGTCCTGGCGGGCGCGCCCCTGGTGGAGGAGGCCGAGCGGCTCTCCCTGGCGCTCTTCACACAAGGCCGCGACTTCGCCGAGTCCCGCGGCCTCATCATCGCCGACACCAAGTTCGAGTTCGGCCAGCTCCCGGACGGCCAGCTCATCCTCATCGACGAGGTCCTCACCCCGGACTCCTCGCGCTTCTGGCCCATGGACGGCTTCGAAGCCGGCAAGTCTCAGCCCTCCTTCGACAAGCAGTACCTCCGCGACTACCTCGCTTCCCTGGACTGGAACAAGGAGCCGCCGCCGCCGCCCCTGCCGGACGAGATCGTGGCGCAGACGCGCGACCGGTACCTCGACGCTTACGAGCGCCTGACGGGATCGTCGCTGAAGGTGTAGCGGGGCTGCGTGTGTACGCAAAAACGCTCGGATCGTGCGCTGGTCCGGGCGTTTCGCTGACGCTTGGCGCTTGGGACCGACGCGATTGCTTGAATTCCCCTTGTGCCCCCATGGGTGTAAATGGGTGATTTGTTCATGAAAGCAGGGCCTTATGAAGAGTCCGTTCGTGCTACAGTCGTCGCATGTTTTCTTCGCGCAAGGCGGTTTCCCCGCGGATGGCGCCGTCGATGCGCCGCAGCAGAGACGCCTTCCCTTTGGGCAGCCGCGCCTTCAGTGGCAGGTGGTTGGAAGCGTGGTTCGCCAGAAAGAGGCCGCGCGGCAGCTCCAGACCCTGCACCAGCGTGGCGAGTTCCCGCAGCAGCGTCCCGGCGTCGCATTCGGTGAAGCGGCTGGCTTGCGCTTCGGCTGCAAGCGGCGTCCCCGGGACAAGCATGAGCGACAACGCAGCGATCTGCGCCGGCGCCATGGCGGAAAGTGCTGCAGCCGTGGCGCGAGCGTGCGCGAGCGAGCCTGCCGGGCCGGCCAGCCCAAGCAGCACCGTCACGTTCAGGTTCATGTCGGCGGCGTGGGCCTTGGCGGCGGCGTCCAGGTGGTTCTGAACAGTTGCGCCTTTGTTCATGCGTTTGAGGATGGTGTCGTCGCCGGACTCCAGGCCCATGTACAGCCGGGTCAGCCCCAGTGTGCGCAAGACGGAGAGCTCCTCCGGATGTTTGCGGAGGAGGGCGCGGGCGGAAGCGTAAGCGCTGATGCGCCGCACCTGCGGCAGGTGTTCCCGGACGGCGTGAAGGATGCGCTGAAGCCGGGGGGTGGGCGCAGCCAAGGCGTCGCCGTCCATCAGGAAAAGCCGCCGGCAGGCGGGCATGTGCCGCGCGGCCCAGATGATGTCAGCCATCACCTGTGCTTCGTCCTTCAGGGCGAAGGGTTTGCCGCGGTAGGCGCCGCAGAAGGCGCATGCGCCGTGGGAGCAGCCCAGGGTGACCTGGAGGAGGATGGAGTCGCCTTCGCTGGGGGGACGGATGATGAAGCCTTCATGGTCCATGCGATCACGGTACGTCTGCTGGCGTTGCAAGGCAAGCGAGCCCGGGTTTGACTCCGTGGCGTTGTTTGACTAGTGAAGGGGATTCCATTATGAGGAGGCGCCTGCCGAGAGCCGCACCCTTCTCCTTCAGTGACGTCACGTTCCTATAACCACTCGATATACGTAAGGATAGCATACATGGAGACCCTGCGCACCCTGCCCGGCGACGATGTACGGCAGATCATGTGGCGCTTTGCTGAGCGTTTCGATCTGCAGATGGCCACACAGTCCGCGCGCACCGTGGCGCGCACCGTGGCTGCGCGTCTGGTGGCTGACGGCGCCCGCAACACCCACGACTGGACGCCCGAAAAAGCTCAGCTTCTGGACGCCTTCGACGCCGCCGGCCTCACCGCGCTCTTCATGGAGCCGGAACACGGGGGGTTCATTGCGGGTCCCAAGAACCTCGCCTTGAGCCTCGTCGCTCTGGAACTCGCCTGGGTCGATGGCGGCGCCGCCACGTGCAGCCTCGCCTCGGACCTCGCCCTCGCGCCAATCCACGAGCGCGGCACAGAGGAGCAGAAGGAACGCTACATGTCCCTCTCCTCCCCGCCGCAACCGGGCGAGGACCGCACCATCTGGCGCGGCGCCTTCGCCCTCACCGAGCCGCTGCCCTTCGTCGGGGTGGACACCGGCGTCCTCGCCGGCCGTCTGAGCGTCAAGGAATGGAATGACGGCCAGGAGCCCATGCTGAAGGTGGAGAAGCGCGGCCGCTTCATCACCAACATGCCTTTTGCGGATTTCGTCACGGCGGCTGTCTGCTCCGGAGACGAGCGCATCAAGACCTCCTGCATGGTCATTCTGGAGAAGGACGACCCCGGCGTCTACGATCCCGGCGCGCCCACCATGAAGATGGTGCACCAGCTCTCCGCCACCAGCGACCCCGTCTTCTCCCTGGAGATTCCGGCCTCCCGCATCATCGGCGGGTACACGGTGAAGGATGGCGTCATCGTCCCCAACTACTCCCATGCGGAGATCATCGGCGCGGTCTTCCACCGTACGCGCATCCCTGTGGGCGTCATGTCCGCAGCCAAGCTGCTCTCCGCCGTGGAGCCCGTCATCCGCTACCAGCGGGGCCGCTTCCGCGGCGGCGAATCCAAGCCCGGCGTCCCGCGGTTCGATCTGGGTCTGCAGCAGAACGAGGACTCCAACCACCGTCTTGCGGATATCTGGTCCACCGGCGAGGCCATGGCCTCCCTGGGCATGGCTGCCGCCCGCTGCGCCGACGAGTTCGATCCCATCGAGAAGGCGAAGGATCAGCATTTTGCGGACGCAGGCGTCACAGGACCGCGGGCGCAGCTCAAAGCGCTCAAGCCCAAGGAAGCCGACGCCGTGGAGCTTGCCGGCCTGCGCGCCAAGCCCGAAGACATCCGCACCCCGGAAGAAGCCGCCCGCGTGGCTGAACTGGAAGCGGATACGCTGGTGCGTTACGCCTACCTCAGCTACCTTTCCAACCTGCTCATCCCTGCGTGCAAGCTGTGGAACACCGGCGCCGGCTGCAACATGATGCGTGAAGCCGTCTCCCTCATGGGCGGCTATGGCATCACCGAGGACTGCCCCGGTTTCCTGGGCCAGAAGTGGATGGACGCGCAACTGGAAGCCACGTACGAAGGCCCCGAGGTGGTGCAGCGCCGCAACCTCGCCGTGTCCATGACCACCCCCGTGGTGCGCGCGCAGATCAAAGGCTGGATCGAGGACCTGGAGCGTGAAGCCGCCGCTCGACCCGGTCGCGGGCATTGCGCCCTCGCCGCCGGGTTCCGCCTCTGGTCCTGGACGCTGGATCAGCTGCAGCAAGCCAAGGACGCCAACGGCAAGCCGCTCTTCCACCAGCGCCGCCAAGGCGTCACCTTCCCTCTGGCGGACACGCTTTCCTGGCTCACCGGCGTCTACTGCCTCATGGAGGACGTCCGCGAACTGGAGGCCAAAGGGCCCATGAACCCCGTGGTGGCCGAGGGGCTGGAAGGCTTGGCGCGTTGCTACACGGACATGGCGTGCATCCAAGCCGCGCGCGTGGCCGGGGAGACGGCCCGCGTGTCTGCGGAGCTCGTCTACGGCTATCTGACGCACCCCGAATGCGCCGGCGCATGCTGCGGCCCCGAAGCGGCCGTGGGGCTCTTCGACGGCGCCGCCGAGTTCGACGCGTTGCGCAGCAAGGTGGACGCCGCCGTGGCCGGCGCGCGCCTCGCCAAGGACCGTGTCGCGCAGGATCTGCAGAACGTCATGATCCCCGAGGCGCTGGACTACCCCTGAACCCGCGGCGCGATTCGACTGTCTGCACCGACGTATCCGGAAAGGCGCCACCCGGGAGCGCCGCCGGTCCTGCGCTCCACCAGGCGAAAGGGCAAGCGGCGCGCCTCGCCACGCGGGAGAGGGTGGACGCGTCGTCAGCCTTCGGGCCAGTGCGGCCGCCGCCTCGAATCATCAAGCCCCAGGAGGCGCATCATGTCCGACACGCCCCGTCAATCCATGGATGTGGATATTGTCTGTGTGGGGTTCGGCCCGGCCACAGCCGGGTTTCTCACCCACCTCACCCGCGGTCTCGTGGATGAGCACGGTCAGCCTGTGGCGGAATCCCAGGCCATGCCCGGCATGCCGCCGCAGATCATCTGTTACGAGCGCGCAGACGACGTCGCGTTCGGCGTCTCCGGCGTGGTCACCCGCGGCCGCGCCATCAAGGCGTCTTTTCCGGACCTGGATCTGAGCCAGATCCCCTTGGCCGCCCCTGTCAGCGAAGAGAAGACCGTCTACCTGCTGGATCCCGTCGGCGCCAGCCGCAAAGGTACAGGGGTGAAGCTCTTCGAGAAAGGGCTCACGCTGGCCAACAGGCCGGAACACCACGCCGTGGAGTTGCCCTTCACGCCGGAATTTTTGAACAAGCATGAGGGGTTCGTACTCTCCATGGGGCAGTTCTGTCAGTGGGTGGGCGGCGAGGTGATGGGCTCGGGCCTAGCGCAGGTCTGGCCGGCGTCCCCCGTGGCTGAACCGCTTGTGGAGGGCGGCGCCGTCAAAGGAGTGCGGCTTGCGGATCAAGGCGTGAGCCGCAGCGGCGAGCCGGAGGCCGGCTACATGCCCGGCATGGACGTCCACGCGCATCTCACCGTGCTGGGAGACGGCCCCGTGGGGCCGGTGGGGCGCCAGCTGGATCGGACGCTCGGCATGCCCGAAGGCCATCATCAACGTGACTGGGCCGTGGGCATGAAGATGGTGGTGGAGCTGCCGGCGGGCTGCGAGCTCGAACCGGGGACCGTCATCCATACCTTGGGATATCCCGAACCAGAAATTTTCGGCTTTTTGTACGTCTATCCGGACAATGTCGCTTCCCTGGGCATCTTCATCCCCAGCTGGCTGGACTCCCCCGTTCGCACGGGCTATCGCTACCTCCAGCACTGGATGCAGCATCCCTACCTGTGGCGCTGGCTGCAGGGGGGGACCATGCGCTCCTGGGGCGCCAAGTCCATCCAGGAGTCGGGCAAGCGCGGCGAACCCATCCTGGCCGGGGATGGCTACGCGCGCATCGGCGAGGGTTCCGGCTCCACCAACGTACTGACCAACTCCGGCGTGGACGAAGCCTGGGCCACAGGGACCATGCTCGCCGACGCCGTGCTCGAGCTCTACAAGGAAGGCAAGCCCTTCACCAAGGAGAATCTGGACGCCGCCTACGTGCAGCGCCGCCGCGACAGCTGGGTGGAGGAGGGCGCGCAGACCGCCCGCAAAGCCCGCGACGGCTTCCAGCAAGGGGTGCTGCCCGGTTTGCTGGGCGTGGCCTTGGCTGGCTTCGCCAAGGGCAGACTCGCGTGGCCCGCAGCCATCCGCAAACCCCACGAGCGCATCAAGACCCTGGAGGAATGGTTCGCCGGCCGTATCCCCGCAGACGAGGTGGAACGCTTGCGCCAGGAAGCCACGGCCAAAGGCGTCCCCCTGCATGACGCGCTCATGACCCGGGTGGGCTGGCCTGAAATTCCCCACGACGGCCAACTCCTCGTCTCCCACCAGGACGCCTTGCTCATGGGCGGCAAAGTCCAAGCCGCCCCCGGCTACGAAGACCATGTCACCTTCGTCCGGACCGAAACCTGCGCCAGATGCCGCGAACGCGTCTGCGTGGAGGCGTGCTCCGGACAAGCCATCATGACCAACCCGGACGAGACGCAGCCGCCCCTCTTCGATCGGGAAAAATGCGTCCACTGCGGGGCGTGCCTCTGGAACTGCTCCAAAGCGCACCCCACGGATCCGGAACGCACGAACATCGACTTCCGCGCCGGCGCCGGCGGACTCCATTCCGCCGAAAACTAGCCCCCACCGCGCCAAGCCCAAGGAGAGATCGCCATGAGTGGATACCACATCGTTGTCTGCGGGAGTATCGTCCCGGACCCGCTGCAGACCCTCGAACCCCTTCAGACCCCCCAAGGCTACGGCCTGAAGAACGAAATGATGCTGCCCGCCGTGCTGGACCCCTGGGCTGGCCACGCCCTCTTCGAGGCGGCGCATCTCGCAGGGAAGACTCCGGATTCCCGCGTCATTCTCGTCAGCCTGGGACCCAAGGCCAAGTTGCAGCAGGTGATGATGCAGATCGCGCCCAAAGTCGCTTTCGAACTCGTTGCTGTGGACGGCCCCTGCGGCGGCTTCACCGACGCGGTGCAGACCGCCGCAGCCCTCGCCGACGCCGTCAAGGCCATCGAGGGACTCGACATGGATCGCTTGCTCCTCTTCGGCGGCTGGCAATCCGCCTCCCGCGGGACCGGCGCCGTGATGCAGCTCGTGGGCGAGATGCTCGGCGTGACCGAACAGTTCCAGGGCGTGGACGTCCTCACCCCCACCGAGGGGGGGCTGGAAGTACGCGAGCGTGTGGAAGGCGGCGGCTATCTCGTCTCCACCTTGGCGGGACCGCCGGCCGTGTTCGGGTGGGCCACAGGCAACCTGCCGGAGCCGCCCAACAACCCCCAGATGGGCATGCAGAACATGCGGACCATCATGCCCGCCGTCCAGAAAGCGCAGCCCGCCATGCTCGATGGTCCAGCCGCCGTGCTGGAAAGCGTCACTCTACCAGAGCAGCGCCGCGAAACCCGCGTGGTGAAGGACGTCCCCGCCGAGGAGATCGCGCGCGAGCTGGTGGACTGGATCCGAAGCTGACGCCACGGCGCGGACTCCGCTTCCTGCACGCATGACGACACGGCGCCCCGCGCGCCTTCCCACATCGTTTCGAATGACCCCGGAGGATTCATGAACGCCATCTGCTGCCTCGCGTACACAGACGCACACGGCGCCCCCGTCAAAGCCGGCCTGGAGACCATCACCGCCGGCAAGCGCCTCGCCGAAGCCCTGGGCTGCGAACTCCACGTGGCTCTCTTCGGAACCGCGGTGGACGCCGCCTCCCTGGCCGGCTGCGGCGCCGCCACGGTTCTCGCCGCCACGGACGCCGCCCTGGAAGCCCCCCGCTACGCCACGGACGCCGCCGCCGCCGAAGCCCTCTGCAAAGCCAGCGGCGCCGAGCTCGTGCTCACCCCCGC
The DNA here is from genome assembly GCA_964455395.1 of uncultured Desulfovibrionaceae bacterium. Lineage (GTDB taxonomy): Bacteria > Desulfobacterota > Desulfovibrionia > Desulfovibrionales > Desulfovibrionaceae > CAYVWB01. The sequence goes on along the minus strand of CAYVWB010000046.1, from coordinate 99 downwards.
GGATTCCCGCATGAGCCGCATCATGCCCGGCGTGGCCCATCGGCTCGGCGGCGCAGCCGACACCTTCTGCACCAGCCTGGACGCCGAAGACGGCGCCGT
>CAYVWB010000045.1:0-36557 GCA_964455395.1 uncultured Desulfovibrionaceae bacterium | reverse complement strand
AGAGCGCAGGCCGCGGGGGCGCGTTCTGTAGACAGGGCAGGGCCGACGTGCTGCCGTCATGCCGCCGTCAGGGTGTGAGGGTGACGCCGCCCGGCGTTGCGAAGCCTGTTACTTCTTGCGGTCGGCCAACGCTTCGGAGAGGTGCTTCACGGCGATATCCTTGCCGCGTTTGGCCATGCCGCCGCGGATCTGCATGACGCAGCCGGGGCAGTCCGTGACGAGCAGCTCGGCGCCCGTGGATTCGATGTTGTCCAGCTTGGTCTTGAGAATCTGCTGGGAGACCTCGGGGAACTTCATGGAGTAGGTCCCGCCAAAGCCGCAACAGACCTGCTCTTCCTCGCCGGCGACATACTCCATCCCGCCGCGCTGGATCATCTCGCGGGAGGCGTCCGCCGAGCCCATGCCGCGGCACAGGTGGCACGGCGCGTGGTAGGCGGTCTTGGGTCCGCCGGGGGTGAACGACTCGGCGTCCACTTTCACCACGTCGCGCAGGAAAGCGCCGAAATCCATCACCTTGTCGGCAAAGCGTTCACCCAACAGTTCCATCTGGCCTGCGCCCTTCAGGGTGTGGGGGTAGGCGTGCTTCAAGTGCGACGCGCACGAGGGGCACAAGGTGACGATGGCGTCGTATTTGGCGGGGTCGAACGCCTTCACGTTCTGCTTGGTGACGTTCTTCTCGGCTTCGGTCTCTCCCATCATCATCAAGGGCAAACCGCAGCAGGTCTGGTCCATGGGGAATTCCACAGCCACGTCGTGGCCTTCCAGCACTTTCATGGCGGCTTCCATCTGTTCGGGGTAGAGGAAGTCGACGGCGCAGCCGGCGAAAAGCGCCACGGTGTACTTGGGCGCGCGCACGGTGGGCTGGATGGACTTGAACGTGTCGCGGAAGGGTTTCTCCGCCACGGTGGGGAACTCCCGGAAGCCTTGGTCCTTGGCCAGGAGCATGGGCAGGTGGCGGATGAACTGGCCGGACTGCCCGGGGATCTCCTTTTTGCCGAAAGGCTTCTGTGCGAACTTGGCGGAACGCATCAGCCCGTGGAAGAGCTTGCGGTTCTGCATGACCATACCCAACAGGCGCGACTGGGTGTCGTGGCCGGTTTCGTCCAGAATCTTGGCGTAGATGGCTTTGATGAGCCGGGGCAGGTCGATGTCCGCGGCGCAGATGGCCTTGCACGCCTGGCAGTTGATGCAGTTCTGCACCAGATGCTTGGCCTTTTCCCGACCGTGGAAGAAATAGGTGAGCACCAGACCGATGGCGCCGATGTAGATGTGGCCGTATTCATGACCGCCCACCATGCGATAGACCGGGCAGACGTTGGCGCACGCGCCGCAGCGGATGCATCGCAGCACTTGGCGGAAGTCCTCATCCTGGGCGAGGGCGGCGCGGCCGTTGTCCAGAAAGACGATGTGCATTTCCTTCTTGCCGTCCTTGCCGTCCTTGCCGGGCGCGCACTCGTTGGCGCCGTGGATCCAGGTGACGTAGGACGTGAGGGCCTGGCCGGTGGCGTTGCGGGGCAGAGCCTTGAGGATGCGCAAGGCGTCGTGCAGAGTTGGGGTGAGCTTTTCCAGACCGACGAGGGCCACGTGGATGCGGGGCAGCGTGGTGACGAGACGCGCATTGCCTTCGTTGGTGACGATGCCGATGGTCCCGCTTTCGGCGATGGCGAAGTTCGAACCGGAGACGCCCATGTCTGCGTCGATGTAGCGTTGGCGCAACTCGCGGCGCGCCACCTTGACGAGCTTCTCCACGTCGTTGGTCTGGTCCTTGCCGGTGACTTGGGTGAAGAGGCCGGCCACCTGGTCGCGGGAAAGGTGGATGGCGGGCATGACCATGTGGCTGGGTCCTTCATGGCGCAGCTGGATGATCCACTCGCCCAGGTCCGTCTCCACCACCTCCAGGTTTTCCGCTTCCAGGTGATGGTTGAGGAGGGTTTCCTCCGCAGTCATGGACTTGGCTTTGACAACGCGTTTGACGCCGCCTTCCTTGGCGATCTTGGCGATGATCTCGTTGGCTTCGCCAGCGGTCTTGGCGCGGTGCACGGTGACGCCGGCTTTCTCGGCTTGCTCCTTGAACTGCTGGTAGAGCGCCTCCATGTTGGCGATGGCTTCGTCCTTGCTCGCCGCGATTTCCGCAATGAGCGTCTGCACATCCATGCCGACGAAGGCGTTCTTGCGGCCGGTGGGGTAAGCTTTGGCGAAGCGGTCCAGGGCGGTGCGCTGGAACTCGTTGTCGATGGCGTCTTTCAGATGCGCGTGATATTCATCGAGGTCTTTGACGTTTTGCATGCGTATGCTCCCGGATGCGTAATTAATCGTGTGCGTTGGGCGTGTCATCGAGGAGGAGGACGTGCAGCTCCAGAGGGCCGTGGACGCCCAGGGCGAGCACGCGCTCGATGTCCGCCGTGCGGGAGGGACCGGTGATGAAGGCGGTGTAGGAAGGCGTCGTGTTCAGGAGCTCGGCGAGGTGCTCCTCGAAGGCGTAGGTGTCCTCGAACAGGGCTTTCTTGGAGAGGATGGCCACGTGGATCTCGGAGATCATGGTGGCCAGGCGGGTCTCCTCGGCGTTGGAACGCAACACCACCGTGCCCGTGTCGGCGATGCCGGCCTGGCAGATGGTGACGCCGATGTCCACGCCGGCGAGGCGCTCGCGCATGCCTTCACGGAGGCACTCGAAGCCTTCCTTCTCGCACTTCTTGGCGAGCTTGTTGAACTCGCCTTGCGGCAGGTTGGGGGCGACGACCACTTTGGTCTGCTTGGTCTCGCAGAGTTCTTCCGCCGCATCGGAGAGGGGCTCGGCGCAGCCCGAAGCCAGCAGCTGGCAGGCGTCCTTCTTGCTGCAGAGGTCGATGATGTAGTTGTAGGCTTGCACCATGGTGGGCGGCTCCGCCACCACGGCGGAAACCGCTTCAGCCTTTTTCGTGAAGAGGTCGATGGTCGCTTGCTCTGTCATGGGTGTTGCTCCGGTAGGGAATCGCTACGAAGTTGCAGGACGCTGGACCGTCCCCTGGCGGAGCACGTCCATGGTCTGATTGGCTATTTCCAGTTCCTCGTCGGTGGGCGTCACCCAGACTTGCACGGCGCTTTCCGGGGCGCTGATGCGCGCAGGCTCGCTGAAGCGGTTGTCGTTCAGTTGAGGGTCCACCACCACGCCGAGGGGTTCCAGGCCGGCCAGACTGTGCAGCCGGACCCAAGCGTCGTTCTCGCCCACGCCGGCGGTGTAGGCGATGGCGTCCACCTTGCCGAGCACGGCGAAGAAGGCGCCGAAATATTTACGGTTGCGGTAGGCGAGCATTTCCAGGGCGAGCTTGGCCTTGGCTTCACCCTTGTCCGCCATGGCGTGGATGTCGCGCAGGTCGTTGGCGCCGCAGACGCCTTTCAAGCCGCTCTGCTTGTTCACCATGGCGTCCAGTTCGTCCAGGCTCATGCCCATTGTGCGCGCCAGGTAGAAAAGGATGGCGGGGTCGAAGTCCCCGGTGCGCGTGCCCATGATGAGGCCGGCCAGAGGCGTCATGCCCAAGGTGGTGTCCACGCACCGGCCGTTTTCCACTGCGGCCATGGAGGCGCCGTTGCCCAGGTGCGCAGTGATGATGTTGCACGCATCCGCGGGCTTGCCGATGAGCGACGCCGTCTTGCGCGCCACGTACTGGTGCGAGGCTCCATGGAAGCCGTATTTGCGCACGCCGTGCTGTTCGTACAGCTCGTACGGCAGGGCGTACATGTAAGCCTTGGGGGGCATGGTCTGGTGAAACGCTGTATCGAAGACGGCCACTTGCGGCGCATGCGCGATGAGCCGACGCGCCACCCGCACCCCCGTGAGGTTGGCTGGGTTGTGCAGCGGCGCCAGGGGAATCTGTTGCTCGATGGCGGCTTCCACGGCGTCGTCCACCACAGTGGGCGCGCTGAAGGCCTCGCCGCCGTGCACCACGCGGTGGCCCACGGCTTCGATCTCGCTGGTGGCGGCGATGACGCCGGTTTCCGCATCCGTGATGTCCGCGATGACAGCTTCCAGACCCACGGCGTGGTCGGCCACGGCTTCTTCGCGTTCACGCTTGGCCGTCTCCGCGCCGTCTTCATAGCGCACGTATTTCAGCTTGCCCACGTCTTCGCCGATACGCTCCACCAAACCGGCGGCGAGCACTTCGGAGCGTTCCGCCGTCATTTCATAGAGCTTGAACTTGATGGACGAGCTGCCCGAGTTGAGCACGAGAATCTTCATCAGGCCTTATCCTTTTCAGCTTGAGCTTGAATGGCGGTGATGGCCACAGTGTTCACGATGTCTTCCACGGTGCATCCCCGCGACAAGTCGTTGACCGGCTTGTTCAAGCCCTGCAGCACCGGGCCGATGGCGATGGCGCCGGCGGCGCGCTGTACGGCCTTGTACGTGTTGTTGCCGGTGTTCAGATCCGGGAAGATGAACACGGTGGCGCGGCCGGCCACGTCGGAGTCGGGGAGCTTGGTCTTCGCCACGTCGGGGTCGATGGCGGCGTCGTACTGCAGGGGGCCTTCGATGGGCAAGCCGGGCAGCATTTCCTTGGCGCGTTCCTTGGCGAGTCGGGTGGCTTCGATGACGCGCTCCACGTCCTCGCCTTTGCCGGATGCGCCTGTGGAGTAGGAGAGCATGGCCACCCGCGGCTCGATGCCGAAGATCTGCGCCGTCTCCGCAGAGTTCAGGGCTATTTCGGCAAGCTCGGCTGCGTTGGGGTTGGGGTTCACTGCGCAATCCCCGTAGACCAGCACGCGGTCCTTCAGACACATGAAGAAGACCGAGGAGACGATGGAGAAGCCGGGCTTGGTCTTCACGAATTCGAACGCGGGGCGGATGGTCTGCGCTGTGGTGGTGACCGAGCCGGAGACCATGCCGTCAGCGTCGCCGCGATGGACCATCATGGTGCCGAAGTAAGTCGGGTCGGCCATGCGGTCGCGGGCCATGTCCAAGGTAACGCCTTTGTGTTTGCGTGTCAGGTGGTAAGCTTCGGCGTAGGTCTCGAAGAAGGGGGAGCGGATGGGGTTGACGGTCTCCGCGCCCTCGATGTCCAGACCGAGCTGGGATGCCTTGGAAGCGATCTTCTGCGGATCGCCGATCAGCGTGAGATCTGCAACCTTGCGACGCAGGAGAATATCCGCAGCCTGGAGCACGCGATCGCTCTCGCCCTCCGGCAGGACGATGCGCTGGGGGTTGGCTGAAGCGCGTTGGATCAACCCGTATTCGAACATCTTGGGGGTCGTGCGCACGCTCTGGCGGGAGAGGATGCGGTCGCCGAGTTCGGTGATGTTCACGTTGGTTTCGAAGACGCCGAGCGCCGTGGCGATCTTCTTGGCGTCCGTGGGCTGGATGCGGCCGTAGAGTTCGTTGAGGCGCTGGCTGGTCTGGTGGGTGTGCTCCTTGACCAGCAGCACCGGCACGGGGACGCCTGTCCAACCCTCGATGAGCCGGTGCACGGCCTGGGAGGGTTGGATGCCCCCGGTCAGGACGATGCCCGAGATGTCCGGATACTGCGAGGAGAGCCGGGACGCGAGGCAGGACAGGATGATGTCCTCGCGGTCCCCGGGGGTGATGATCAGGCTGCCTTGCTGCAAGTATTCCAGAAAATTGCCGATCTGCATGGCGGCGATGAGGTATTCGCCCACCAGGGAGTCCATCTGCCCATGCCCGTAGAGGACCTGAGCGTTCAGGAATTTCACCACGTCGCGCACGGAGGGGTTGCCCAGGGATTCTATCTCCGGGATGGCGTACGCCAGCAGGGGCTCCTTGCAACGGGCCTTGCAGACCAGCGTCTTGGCGAGGTTCGTGCAATCCTGGCATTCCAGGCGGTTGACGATGGCCGCCAGCAGGTCGACGCCTTTTTCCTCCAAGGTCTCGATGGTGGACTGCGCCAGGGCCACCACCTCGTCCGGGGTCTTGCGTTTGCCGTTGGCCACGAAGAGCACGGGGGCGCCCAGGTTGGCGGCCAAGTCGGCGTTCAAGTCGAACTCGAAAGCCGGGTCACGGCCCATGAAGTCCGTGCCTTCGCAGAGCACGAAGTCGTACTCCTTGGCGAGCAGGGTGTATTTCTCCAGCACGGTGTCCAGGAAGACGTCGCGCCGGCCCGAGTTGATGAGTTCGCGGGCTTCGCGCAGGGTGAAGCCGTAGGCGTCGTCGTAGTCTTGATCCAGCCGGAAGTGTTCGAGGATGAGGTTGGAGTCGTGGTCCCGGCTGGAGCCGTTTTCGGAGCCGGCGGTGATGATGGGTCTGAAGAAGGCGGGTCTGCCGACCCGGCGCATGATCTCTTGCATGACGCCGAGGACGATGGCCGATTTGCCGCTGCGGCTTTCGTTGGCGGTGATGTAGAGGCTCTGGGTCATGACGCTCCTCGCGGGTCTCGTATGGGTGGGTCGGCTGACGGCCGGCGCCGTCGGGGGCCGTCGTACGTGGTCGGTTCTGGAGCCGGCGCGGCTCCCCTCGGGGTTCCACAAAACACGCTTTCTGGAAGCCCCCGGCGGTCCAGAACGGCGCGACGGCGATCGGCGCGTGTCGTCAAAGGCGCTTGGCCGGCTTGTGCTCCGCGCTGGGACCGTGGGGGTATTGGCGTTGCATCATGTCGCATCATGGCGCATCATGGCGCGCCATGGCGCGATGGTACCTGCGCGACGTTGCGAGCGCGCGACAAAGCGTTCGCCGCGCGCATGCGTCCCATGGCCCCGGCATCCCCGGGCCCGTGCGTCAGAGGCGTTCGGCGTAGACCTCCACCACATGCTTGACAGTTGCGCTCGCGCCTTTCTGGGAGAGCTGGTCGGCGATCTGCATCATGCACGCGGGGCAGGAAGTGGCCACTGTTTGCGCGCCGCTTTCCATCACGGCTTCCGCCTTGGCTTCGCCGATCTGGCGGGAGAGGTCGTAATGGTAGAGGCTGAAGCTGCCGCCGCAGCCACAACAGGAGCCAGCGTTGGGCAGCTCCGTGTAAGCGGCTTTGGGTGTGGCTTGCAGCAGAGCGCGGGGTTGCTTCGTCACGCCCAGGGAGTTCCGCAGGTGGCAGGGATCGTGGTACGTCACGGTGGCGCCTTCCTGGGGGGTCTCCAGGGGTTTGACTTTCAGAACATCCACGAGGAACTGGCTGACGTCCATGGCTTTTTCCATGATGGGCGCAGCGCGTCGCGTGAGCGTTTCGTCCTCGATCATGGCGGGCCAGATGTCCTTGAAGCCGGCGGTGCAGGTGGCGCAGGGGGTCAGCAGGTAGTCGAAGTCGGCGTTCTCGAAGAGGCGCACGTTCTGTTCCACCAGCTTGGCGAAGCCCTCCATGTCTCCGCTGGAGAGCGCAGGCACGCCGCAACACGCTTGGCCCTTGGGCAGATAGACGCCCACGCCGTGGTGGCGCATGGCTTTCAGTACGGCTTCGCCCACTTGAGGGTAGACCTTGTCTGTCATGCAGCCGGGGTAGAACGCCACGCGCAGGCCGGAGAATCCCCGTGGCTGGTCCAAGGATTCCTGCCGTTTGTGGAAGGCTTTTCCAGCCAGGCGGGGGAAGTGTCTGTCTGCGATGAGGGGCGCTTGGAAGCGCGCGCAGGAGGTGCCCAGTACGTCGCTGACAGGCTTGGCGAATACGCCTTGCACTTTGGCGCCCAGCCCCATGAGCGTGTTGAAAAGCTCGGGCCGCGCCAACAGCTGCCGGAAAATGGCTTGCTTGGCTGGAGAGAGGCCGAAATACCCCGTGAGGATGGCGCGCGCTTTCAGGAAGATGTCCAGCACTTTGACGCCGGAGGGGCAGTTGGCCTGGCAGGAGCCGCAGAGCAAACACTTGTCCAGACGTTCCTTCACTCCTTTGGGATCGTTGAGGATCTCGGCGGAGAGGCCGTCAAGGAGCGCCAGCTTGCCGCGGGCGACGTCCGCCTCGCGGCCCGTTTCGGCGAAAACGGGACAGACGGCCTGGCACATGCCGCAACGCATGCAGTTGACGAGCTGTTCGTCCAGCTCCTTGAGCATGGTCGCGAGTTTTTGGATATCCGCCATACGTGAGGTCTCCTACTTCAGCAGGGCGCCGATGATCTTGCCCGGATTGAGGATGAACTTGGGGTCCAGCGCGTGCTTGAGGCGCTGGGAATATTCGATGGTGGCGCGGCTGGTTTCCTGCTCCATGTACTTGGCTTTGGCGATGCCCACGCCGTGTTCGCCGGAGAGCGTGCCGCCCATGCCCAGCGCAGCGTCGAAGATGGCGTCGATGGCTTTCTCCACGCGTTCCCATTCCTGTTCGTCACGCTTGTCGGTGAGGATGGTGGGGTGCAGGTTGCCGTCGCCGGCGTGACCGAAAGTGCCGATCTCCAAATTGAATTCCTTGGAGATTTTATCCAGCTCGTCCATCATGGCCGGGATCTTGGAGCGGGGCACGGTGGCGTCTTCCAGCACGCATGTGGGCTTCAGCTTCGCCAGCGCAGGCAGAGCGTCACGTCGCGCTTGCCAGATCTTGCCGCGGTGTTCCGCGTCTTTCGCCACTTCCACGGTGGCTTTGTGATCCTTGCAGATCTTCTCCACTTTGACGGCGTCTTCTTCCACTTGCGCGGGGTGGCCGTCCACTTCGATGAGCAGCAGGGCCTGGGCGTCCACAGGGAGACCGGCCTTGCGGAAATTTTCCACGGTGCGGATGGTGAAGTTGTCCATGAACTCCAGGGTGGCCGGCAGGATCTTGGCGGCGATGATGGCGGCCACGGTCTTGGAAGCGGCTTGGATGTCGTCGAAAACGGCGACCATGGACTTGGCTGCTTGCGGCGGCGGAATGAGCTTGAAGATGAGTTCGCTGAAGACGCCCAAGGTGCCTTCGGAAGCCACCATGAGGCCCGGCAGGTTGAAGCCCGTGACGCACTTCACTGTGCGCGAGCCGGACTTCACCAGCTGGCCTTCCACGTCGTAGAAGGACATGCCCATGAGGTAGTCCTTGGTCACGCCGTATTTCAGGCCGCGCAACCCCCCGGCGTTTTCAGCCACGTTGCCGCCCATGGTGGAGACGGTCTGGGAACCCGGATCCGGCGGGTAGAAGAGGCCGTGCTTGGCGCATTCAGCAGCGAATTTGGCGGTGACCACACCCGGTTCGCACACGGCGTACAGATCTTCGGTGTTGATTTCCTTGATCTTGTTGAGCTTGCCCGTGAGCACCACCACCCCGCCTTTGGAGGGGATTGTGCCCCCGGAGAGGTTGGTGCCGGCGCCGCGCACGGTCAGGGGCAGACCGTGTTCGTTGCATGTGGCGGTGATGGGGCCGAGTTGTTCGCAGGTGGTGGGCTGCACCACCAGCGCTGGTGCCACGGCGTCCAGCACGGCGGCGTCGTAGGAATAGCTGTGGAGATCGGATTCCTGGGTGTAGACGTTGTCGTCGCCGACTATCGCTTTGAACTCTTTTACCAGGGCGTCTTGGCTGTTCACGGAAATTCTCCTGTAAGGGACGCCTGTTCGGGGCGCTTTATGTGATGGGAGGGAGCGCGCGGCTCCCTCCCTTGTTCGGTTTGGGGCGCAGGGCTAGTTGCTGACAGGGATGAACTGCCCGAAGTCGATGCCCAGAAGGATGAAAGCCAGGATGGCGGCCATGATCAGGTAGTACGTCAGCGGGATCAGCGTCTTCCGGATGATCTCGCCTTCGCGGTCCATCAAGCCGACGACAGCGGCTGCCGCCACGACGTTGTGCACCGTGATCATGTTGCCAGCTGCGCCGCCCACGGCTTGCAGCGCTACGATGACCGACTGCGAAACGCCGATTTCAGAAGCGACGCCGAACTGGAAGAGCGAGAACATCATGTTCGAGACGGTGTTCGAACCCGCGATGAACGCGCCCAGCGCGCCGATGACCGAGGCCAACGCAGGCCACGCGCTGCCCACAAGCGCAGCCACGCCCTCAGCAAGCTCCAGAGGCATGCTCTCCAGACCGGAACCGTTGTACGCGGAGCCGGAGTTGATGAACACCCGCACCATGGGGATGGCGAAACCAAGCGCGAAGGAGGCAGAGAGCGTCGTCTTGAAGGACATGGAGACAGCTTTGCTGAGTTCCTTGCCGCTCATCTTCTGGATGAAGAAAGCGCACGCCACAGCCAGCACGAAGATGAAACCGGGCAAGTACAGCGGCGTGACCGTGTAGCCAATGCCCGTGCCGAAGATGTCCGTGACGGGAATCGTCAGCGACTTCAGCGCCGCCGTCACAGGGTCGACCGTGCGGCTGACCACCAGGAAGATGCCCACCAGCACGTAAGGCACCCACGCCTTGAAGAGGTTCATGCCCGGGCGTTCGGCGTCCAGCTCGCTGCGGAACGTGCCCATCCACTTCGGATCCCACTCTTCTTCAGGCGCGAAGTCCCAGGGGGTCTTGGGGGTGAGGAACTTGTGCTTCGCCGCCGTCACCACCAACGCCAGACCCACGAGGCCGCCGATGAGCGAAGGGAACTCGGGGCCGAGGAAGTAGGCGGTGAGCACGTACGGCACGGTTACGGCCAAGCCTGCGAAGACCGCGAAGGGCAGCACTTCCAGACCCTTCTTGATGGACTTCTCCTTGCCGAAGAAGCGCGTGAGGATTACTGCGAGGAAAAGCGGTATGAATATACCGATAATGCCATGGACCAGCGCCACGTTCCAGCCAATTTCAAAAACATAGTCCATGAAATCGATGCCGGCGGCGGAGACGGCCGTCTCCACGGTGGGGTCGGTCAAACCGGTCTTGACGCCCAGCAGAATCGGCGTGCCCACTGCGCCGAAGGAAACCGGCGTGGACTGGATGATGAGCGCCACGGTGACAGAAGCCATGGCCGGGAAACCCAACGCCATGAGCAGCGGCGCCGCCACGGCGGCTGGCGTGCCGAAACCGGCTGCGCCCTCAATGAAGGCCCCGAAACACCAAGCGACGATCATCGCTTGGATGCGTCGGTCTGGCGTGATGTCCATGAACCCGCGGCGGATGGTGGAGACCGCGCCGCTTTGAGTGAGCGCGTTCAGCATGAGCAATGCGCCGAAGACGATCCACAAGATCGCTACAGCAATGGAGACGCCTTGTACGATGGATGCGCCGACCACGATGAAAGGCACCTGCCACACCGTCAAAGCCAGTGCTGCGGTGACGACCAGCGCCAGGGGCATGGCTTTCTTGGCCGGCCACCGAAGAATGACCAGGAAGATGAACACCGTGATGATCGGCGCGAGAGCGAGTATACTGTACATCCAAGCAATCCTCCCTTGTGCGCTCACGTATCTCACTACGCGCGCGCAGTTGAAGTAAACGACGAATGCCTATGTGCCGGGCGCCCGGCGTGCTGCCGAGCGCCCGGTGGGTTGCAGTAGGGGTCGCCCGTGCGCTACTTGGCGCCGCGGCCGTCGTCGCAGGGTTCGCCGGAGTCGGGCCGTGCGGCGGCTTCGGGGTTCTGGGGCAGCTCGCAGGGCTCTTCGGCCACATCGCCTTCGGCTGCGGGCGCGCCTGCGGTTTCCACCACTCTGGATTCGAGTTTGATCTGCGACATGGCCACCAGCTCCTCGTAGCGTTTGACGTAATCCTGCTCGATCTTCTCGCGCAGGCGCTTGGATTCCTCTGGCATGATCTTCTCCAGCAAGGCGTAGCGGTTCTCGCCGGAGAGGAACTCCTGCAAGGTGCCGTCAGGGGCTTTGGAGTCCATCACCAGGGGATTCTCCCCGGCGTCGGCGCGGCGGGGGTCGAAGCGGAAGATCGGCCAGTAGCCGGACTCCACGGCGATCTTCTGTTCGTACTGCGTCTTGCCCATGCCTTTCTTGATGCCTTGGTTCACACACGGCGCGTAAGCGATGATGAGCGAGGGCCCGGGGTAGCTCTCCGCTTCCATGAAGGCTTTCAGGGTCTGGTTCTTGTTGGCGCCCATGGAAATGACAGCCACGTAGACGTACCCGTACGTCATCACCATGCGGGCCAGGTCCTTCTTGCCGGTCTTCTTGCCGGAAGCCGCGAACTTGGCGATGGACCCCAGAGGCGTGGCTTTGGAGGATTGCCCGCCCGTGTTGGAGTAGACTTCCGTATCCATGACGAAGACGTTGACATCCTCGCCGGAGGCCAGCACATGGTCCAGGCCGCCGTACCCGATGTCGTAAGCCCAGCCGTCGCCGCCGAAGATCCAGATGGATTTCTTGGTCAGCAGATCCTCCATCTCCTTGATGGCGGCCAGGGGGCCGTTTCCGGAGTGGGATGCGAGGAGTTCGCGGATGGCGTCGCCGTGCTTCCGGGAGGCGTCCGGGTCGTCCTTGCCGGCAAGCCAGCCATCGAAGGCGGCTTTCAGTTCGCCGGAGGCGCTGGCGCTGGCTTCCTGAATGATCTCGGCAAGCTTCTCCCGACGTTGCGTCACGGCCATGCCCATGCCGTAGCCGAACTCGGCAGTGTCTTCGAAGAGGCTGTTGCCCCAGGTGGGGCCGTGTCCGCGGCGGTTCACCCGGTAGGGCGCGCTGGGAGCGGAGGCGCCCCAGATGGAGGAGCAGCCCGTGGCGTTGGCGATGTACATACGCTCCCCGAAGAGCTGAGTCAGCACGCGTACGTAGGGGGTTTCGCCGCAGCCGGCGCAGGCGCCGGAGAACTCCATGAGGGGTTCCTGGAACTGGCTGCCTTTCACGGTGGTGCGGGGCAGCAGCTCTGTTTTCGGAGCGAGCCCGGCAGCGAATTCGTAGCGGGGAATCTCGCTGCGCTGGGTGTCCAGGGGCTTCATCACCAGGGCTTTTTCCTTGGCGGGGCAGATGTCTGCGCAGTTGCCGCAGCCGTAGCAGTCCAGAATGTCCACTTGCATGCGGTAGTGCAGGCCCTTGAGCTCCTTGCCTTTGGCGTCCAGGGTTTCGAACCCGTCAGGGGCGCCGGCTTGCTCCTCCGTGGTGGTCAGTACGGGGAGCAGCGCGCTGTGCGGACAGACGAAAGCGCACTGGTTGCACTGGATGCAGTTTTCCTTGATCCACTCGGGGGCGTTGATGGCCACGCCGCGTTTTTCGTACTGGGAGGTGCCCACAGGGAAGACGCCGTCCGGCCGGAAAGCGGAGACGGGGAGTTTGTCGCCTTGCTGCGCAAGCATGGGCTGCATCACCTTCTTGATGAACTCGGGCACGTCGGCTTCGCCGGCGGTCTCGGCGGCGGCGCCGCTCCAGCTGGCGGGCACGGTCACTTCCACCAGCCCATCAATGGCGTTGTCCACCGCAGCGATGTTCATGTTGACGATTTTCTCGCCTTTCTTGCCGTAGGTCTTTTTGATGGATTCCTTGAGGTACGCCACGGCGTCCTCGAAGGGGATGACATTGGCCAGCTTGAAGAAAGCCGTTTGCATGATCATGTTGATGCGGCCGCCGAGTCCCACCGCAGCAGCGATCTTCACCGCGTCGATGGTGTAGAACTTCAGCTTCTTCTCGGCGATGGCGCGTTTCAGGGAGCCGGGCAGGCGCGCGTCCAGTTCCTCGCCGGTCCAGGGGCAGTTCAGCAGGAACGTTCCGCCTTCCTTCACCCCTTCCAGAAGATCGTACTGGGTGACGTACGCCGGGTTGTGGCAAGCCACGAAGTCCGGCTTGTTCACCAGATAGGTGGACTGGATGGGGGACTTGCCGAAACGCAAGTGCGAGACCGTGAGACCGCCGGATTTCTTGGAGTCGTACGCGAAGTAGCCTTGCGCGTAGAGCTCCGTCTCGTCGCCGATGATCTTGATGGCTTGCTTGTTCGCGCCCACGGTGCCGTCGGCGCCCAGCCCCCAGAATTTGCACTGCACGGTGCCTTCAGGGGTGGTGTCCGCCATCTCTTCGTCCACAGGGAGGGAGGTGTTGGTCACGTCGTCGATGATGCCCACGGTGAAGTGGCTCTTCTTCGCGCCAGCCATGTTGTCGTAGACGGCTTTGACCATGGCGGGGTTGAATTCCTTGGAGCCGAGACCGTAGCGGCCAGCCAGCAGAGCGGGCATGGCCTTGCCGCTCATGGCGTATGCGGCGCAGACGTCCAGATAGAGGGGATCGGCGGTGGCGCCAGGCTCCTTGGTGCGGTCCAGCACGGTGACGGTCTTGGCGGTCTCCGGCATGGCCTGGATGAAGGCTTCCGCGTGGAAGGGCCGGTAGAGCCGGACTTTGAGCAAGCCTACGCGCTGGCCGTGCTTGTTGGCGTGGTGGACGTATTCTTCGATGGTCTCGCAGCCGGAGCCCATGGCGATGACCACACGGTCGGCGTCCGGCGCGCCCACGTAGTCGAAGAGGGAGTACGCGCGACCCGTGAGCTTGCTCACCTTCGCCATGGCGTCGCTCACGATGCCGGGCAAGGCGTTGTAGAAGGGGTTGGACGCTTCGCGACCTTGGAAGTAGATATCCGGGTTCTGAGCGGTGCCGCGGATGTGGGGATGCTCCGGATTCATGGAGAGAGCGCGGAAGGACTTCACCTTCTCCATGTTCGTGAGGGCTTTCATGTCCTCATAGTCGATGCTTTCCACCTTCTGGACTTCATGGGAGGTCCGGAAACCGTCGAAGAAATGGAGCACAGGCGTGCGGGACTCGATGGAAGCGAGGTGCGCCACCAGCGCCAGATCCATGACTTCCTGCACGGAGTTGGACGCCAGCATGGCGAATCCCGTCTGCCGACACGCGTAGACGTCCTGGTGGTCGCCGAAAATGGAGAGCGCATGCGCCGCCACTGCCCGCGCGCTGACATGGAAGACGCACGGCAAGAGCTCGCCAGCGATCTTGTACATGTTCGGGATCATGAGCAGCAGACCCTGGGAGGCCGTGAACGTGGTGGTCAGCGCGCCGGCGGCCAGCGAGCCGTGCACTGCGCCGGCGGCGCCGGCTTCGCTCTGCATCTGTTTGACGTTGACGCGCTGCCCGAAGATGTTCAGACGCCCTTGCGCCGCCCACTCGTCAGCGATCTCACCCATGGTGGATGAGGGGGTGATGGGGTAAATCGCAGCGCATTCGGAGAACGCGTACGCCACGTGGGTGGCGGCGGTGTTGCCGTCGATGGTCATCATTTTCGCCATGTGGAAAAAGCCTCCGTGGGGTGTGTTCATGCATCAGGACGACAGGGTCGCTCGGGCGGCTCAGTGGAACGCGCAAACGCAGCAGCTCGCTGTGGGGCCATGCACGCAGCCAGTCGCGGTGTGCTTCGTGTTCCAGAATGCGCGAGCAGCGTTACCCGAAGTCGTCATGACTACCAAAAAGCATGCCGAACCAGTACAACGAAAAAAGGTGAAGAATCAAGTCATGTTATCACGGGACAGCAGGGGACGCGCCATACTGCTGTCCAAAAAAGCGGACACGCCCGGAGACGACAAAACCCCACGGCGAGTCCCGCCCCGTCTTCATCCCGTCACGAAAAAGCCATGGAATGGACACAGCACATGCTGTCTGAAAAATCAGACGGGGGCCCGTGCAGTGACGTCCTCCATACTACACGGATTGCGACAGGAGCGTAACCCTTCCGCGAAAAAATACAGCGATGCGCCACGAACTCCCCCTGCTGGCGGCGTCGCTCCTCCCGGAAGCATTGCTGCGATCAACCAGAAAGACCGTATTTCTTCAGCAACGCGTAGAGATGCGAGCGGGAAAGCCCGGAACGGCGCATCATCTCCGCCACGTCGTTGTCCGCCAGATCCGCCAGGGTGCGGATGTAGCGCGCCTCGGCCAGGCTCTTGTATTCCTTCAGGGTGGGGAAACCCTCCCGCGCGTTGAGGCCGGGCGTCCGGGACTCGGCGCTCGACGGGTGCGCCGCGGCTTGGCCGCCGCTGGGTCCCCGCATCCCGGGGATGTTCTCCTTGTTGCGTTGCGCGGCGAGTTGCGCTCGCGTCACTTTGATGCGCAGGTCCTGGGGCAGATGCATGGCGTAGAGAGTCTTCTCGCCTGCAGCAGCCATGAAGGCCTGTTCCAGCACGTTGAAGAGCTCGCGCACGTTGCCCGGCCAGTCGTACGCTTCCAGCATTTCGAAGAAATCCGCGGCGAAACCCTTCAGTGGCGCGCCGTCGCGTTCACACAGCTGGTTGATGCGGTGCATGGCCAGAGGCTTGACGTCCTCGGAGCGCTCCCGCAATGGCGGCAGGTGCAGATGGAGCGCCTTGAGCCGATAGAGCAGGTCGCTGCGGAAAGCGCCTTGCGCCACCATGGCGTCCAGATCCCGATTGGTGGCGGAGAGCAAGCGGAAGTCGCTGGCGCGTTCGGCGGCGGCGCCCACGGGGCGGAAGCGGCGTTCCTGCAACACGCGCAAGAGCGCCTTCTGGATGGTGAGGGGCAGCTCGCCCACCTCGTCCAGCAGCAGAGACCCCCCGTGCGCCAGCTCCACCAGGCCCACGCGATCCGCCACGGCGCCGGTGAATGCGCCTTTCTTGTGACCGAAGAGGGTGGACTCCACCAAGGAGTCCGTGAGAGCCGCGCAATCCACCGCCACGAAGGGTTTGTCCCGGCGGCGACTGTTGGCGTGGATGGTGCGCGCGAAGAGCTCCTTGCCGGAACCCGTCTCCCCGGTGATGAGCGCGCTGGAGTCCGTGGAAGCGGCTTGCGCCACCACGTCGAAGCAGGCGCGCAGCGCCGGACTCTGCCCCACCACCCCGGAAAGATCCAAAGCCTTCATGTCCGTGACATGCGTCTTCTGTTCGCGATAGGTGAGAGCGCGCGCCAGACTCAGACTGATCTGCTTGATGGAGGAAGGTTTGACGAGGTAGTCCCACACGCCGCCTTGAATGGCGAGCTCCGCGCCGTCGGGGTCGCCGCGACCGGTGAGGATGACCACTTCGGGCGAACCCGGCGCGGCTTTGATGCGAGGCAGCAGGGTCAGGCCGTCGCCGTCCGGCAGGCGCACGTCCAGCAGCACGACGTCGTAAGCATGTTTGTCCAGCAGGACGTCTGTTTCGGCCACGGTGGCCACGGCGTCGTACTCCATCTTCCGGCGGCGGATGAGGCTCGCCATGGTCTCGCGGATTTCGGGGTCGTCGTCTACGATGAGGATGCGCGGCATGGGTCGGTTCCTGGGCTGATGACAGCGATTACGAGCCGTGCGGAGCGGAACCCGCGGCGGGGTCGTCGTCGAAAGCGTGGTCCGGGGCGGCATGGCGCAAGGCGAGCCCCACGGCGTCCGCCAGCTCTTCACGGCCGAAAGGTTTCTCCACCACACGGACCACATTGGCGGCGTGCTTGGCGGATTCCTTGGCCTGATGGCGGCCGGAGATGATGATGACAGGGACGCGCGGCAGCAGCTTGTCCACCAGCTTGGCGAGCTCCACACCATTCTGGCCGGGCATGTCGAAATCCGTGATGACGACATCGAACGCAGCGTCCTTCTCCAAGACGCGCATGGCGGCTTCGGCGCCTTCAGCTGCGACGGTCTCGTAGCCGAGGGATTCCAGCACCCGCGGCGTGGTGGCGAGCTGCTCCGGGTCGTCTTCCACGAAGAGCGCGCGTCCCCGCCCCGGCCATTGCGGAGCAGGGGGCATGGCTGCCTGTTCGGGCTCCTCCACCAGTCGCGCGGGGATGGAGAGCTCGAAGACAGCGCCTTCGCCGGGCTGGCTCTCCACGCGCACGGCGCCGCCGTGGTTCTTGACGATGCCCAGCACCATGGCCAACCCCAGGCCCGTGCCCTCCTTCTTGCCTTTGGTGGTGAAGAAGGGGTCGAAGATCTTGTCGATGATGTGGGGCGGCACGCCGGGGCCGCTGTCCGCCACCACCAGCCGGAAGGCGGGGCCGGGCTCCATGTTCAGCTCGGCGGCGTGTTCCTGGGAGAGGGTGAGGGCCTGCAGCTTCACGTCCAGCGCGCCGCCGGTCTCGCGCATGGCCTGGAAGGCGTTGGTGCAGAGGTTCATGAGGCACTGGTAGAGCTGTGTGGGGTCCACCAGCACGCGGGAGTGGGGCGCGTCCACATGGGCGCGGATGGTGATGTTGCGCGGCAGGGAGGGCCGGAGAAGATTCACTGTGTCCTGCACCAGTTCAGCCAGATCGGTGGGTTGGAAGCCCTCCTGGGAGGGCCGGCTGAACGCCATGATCTGCTGGATGAGGCGTTTGCCACGGGTGGCGGCTTTCAAGACGCGCTCCAGATCCCGGGCGGTCTCGGTGTCCGCCTCGATGTCCAGCAAGGCGAGCTCCGTGGAGTTGACGATGGAGGTGAGGATGTTGTTGAAGTCGTGCGCCACGCCGCCAGCCAGCGCGCCGATGGCCTCCATCTTCTGGGACTGGAGGAGCTGACGCTCCAGGTTGATCTCCCGGGTGACGTTTTCCGCCAGCGCGAGCGTGCCCACCACCCGGCCTTGCGCGGTATGGATGGGCGCCATGTTCATCTCCAGCCAGACAGGCTCGCTTCCGGGCCCTGTCAGACTGATGCGCATGCGCAATCGCGGCCGGTCCTGACGGAGCACCTCACGGGTGACGGCTGCAGTCCATTCCGTGAACCGGCCCTCCTTCATGAAATGGTGGTCCTTCTTGCCGATGACGGCGGCCGGGCTCTCGATGCCGAAGAACTTGGTGAAAGCCTGGTTGGCGCCCAGATAGCGGCCTTCAGAGTCTTTCCAGCAGACGAGCTGAGGGATGGAGTCTATGAGAATCTTCTGGAACGTCAACTGGTTGGTTATCGTGCGTTCGATGCGCCGCCGCCGCAGGATGTTCACCGCCAAAAGCGCCAGGGCGATGGCGAGCACGGCGAGAAAGACGAGGATGGTCCACAGCAGCTCCTTGGAAACCTCGTAGAAGGCCCGAGGCGCGTCCACGATGGCGCTGTCCGGCGGAAGCTGGCTGCGGTCCACGCCGAGTTGTTCCAGCTTGGCGTGGTGGAAGATGTAGGGATGGTCGATGTCGGCGCGCACGGGGAGGGAAGCCGCGGCGGCGCCGCGCAGAATGGACGTCGTCAGCTCGCCGGCGACCCATCCCTGGTCGTAGCCCTGCGCCAGCCGACCGCCCACCGCGCCGTGCCGCAACAGAAAAAGCCAGTTGGAGTAGATGGGCCGCGCCGTGGCTGCTTCGATGGCTTCAAGGCTTTCCTCCGCGTCGTAAAGCGCGCCCCGGACTTTGAAATAGGAGGGGATGTAGTAGAACAGCACGTCCTGCGGCGCCGCCGAGACCACGTCAAGAATGGCGGGAAGCGAGTTGGTGGAATGGTATTCGAAGTCGAGCAGGGGGCCCAGTTGACGCGCTGCTTCCTCCACCTGACTGCGGATGGCGAGCCCCGTGACGGAGGCGTCGCCCAAGACCACCACCTTGCGCGCCCAGGGGTGCAGACGCTTGGCCACGCGCAACGTGCTGGCCACGTCCACGTTCTCCAGCACGCCCGTGATCGCTTGGCCAGCGATTTCCTCGGGGTCCAGGCCGTTGACGCCGCAGAAGACGATGGGCACGCCTTGGAAGAGCGTCTGTTGCCGTTCCCGCGCGAACTCGAAGGCGAGGTTGTCCGAGGTGATGAGCACCGCCAGACGGGTTTCCTCCAGCTTGGCCGCCAGCAGCTCGGCCAGCTCGCGGCGAACGGCTGGGCTGTCCGTGCGCTTGCCGTCCAGATACTCGATGTGAAGATCCACGGTTTCGCCGGCGGCGGCGAGGGATTCGCGGAGACCCGTGATGATGTTGTCCGACCAGCTGTAACCGTTGTGGTAGGAATTCAGCAGCAATACTGAAGGCTTGGCCGGCGGGTCGTCCGTGACGGCATGAACTGTCGCCACAGCCGTTGCGGGCGCAAGGCACAGCATTCCAAGAAACAGCAGGCGCCACGCGAACAGACCGCCCGGTGCGCCTCGCAGGCGCCCCGAAACCCGTGGCGAGCGTGCATGGAAGCGACGAAGGGCGCTGAAAACCGGCTGGATGCGCCCGATCCTGCGGGCGGGGTCATGACCCATGATGGTATGGCGAAACGTATGTCGGGGCAGTGGGTGGCGGGGACTCTGCTGCGTCACCAAAGGTGACGCGCCGGGGCCGGCGCGGCGGCCGACCCCGGCGTGGCGTCTTTGTTCAGTTGTACAAGGTGTCCGAACGTACGGCGTTCACATCCGCGTTGCCGGTCAGCAGCATGGCCTGCACCAGCTCCGTCCGCGTCTTCTGGAGCAGCGCCGTGGCTGCTTCCGCGCCGCCGCCGAACACCACCGGCACGAAGGGGCGCCCCATCAGCACGGCGTGGGCGCCGAGCGCCAGCAGCTTCAACACGTCCGAGCCGTGACGCACTCCGCCGTCCGCTAAGATGGTGAGGTCCTTGCCCACGGCCTCCGCGATGGCCGGGAGCACCTCGGCGACGCCGGGGGTGTGGTCCAGCACGCGGCCCCCGTGGTTGGAGACGACAATGGCCGCGCAGCCGACGTCAGCTGCGGCTTTGGCTTCATCCACGGTCATCACGCCCTTGACGAAAAACGGCAGCTCTGTGGATTCGACCAGCGCTTTGATCTCCTGCGGCGTCTTGGGCCCCACGGGCTGGCCGAACTGCGCCATGGTGATGAGGCCCGCGCCGTCGATGTCCACCCCCACGGCCACGGCGCCTGCTTCCTCGGCGCGGCGGATGCGCGCGATGATCTCGTCCTGCGCGCGAGGTTTGATGACGGGCGCGCCGCGGCCGCCATGGGCGGCGATGGCCTCCAGGCCGCTGTCGAACATGGTGGGATCGGCGCCGTCGCCGGTCCAGCAGAGGGAGCCGGCATCCTCCGCCGCAGTGACCAGGGCTTCGATGAACTCGCTTTCGGTGAGGGCGCCGCCCATATTATAGGTCACGCCAGTCATGGGGGCGATGTGCAAGGGGGTCTCCAGGTCGAGCCCGAAACACCGGGTGGCCGTGCGGGCTTCGGTGACGCCATGCAGCGCGCGCAAGTTCAGCTGACGGGCCTGCAAGGCGTGGAGGTTGGCTTCGAAACTGGCGCCGGTTCCCAGGCCGCCCATGCCAGGGACCTGGCCGGCGCAAGCGCGGCCGTTGCAGGTGGCGCAGACGCGGCAGAATCCCTCCAGACGGGACCTCGCAGTGTCTCGAACGGCTTTCCAATCCATGATTCGCTCCTCGGAAAATGGCGCGCCGGAGGCCGGCGCATGATGGTTCACGGCATGCCGGCGAGCTTAGCAAAAACCACGCCGTGAGGACAGGGCTTTTGGTCGAAATGTAACATGCTGAAATTCAATGAGTTGATGGGGTGTGGGGGAGGAGCGCCACAATGCCGGAACCGCCTGTCCGGAATTTCGGACGGCGGGGCGGCCCAGCGCGTCGCCTGGCGGTGCTCAGTCCAGCTCCTCGATGACGTAGGTCCCCGACACCTTCACCTCGTTACCCTCGTCATCCAGAAACGAAGCGACGCCCCCTTGCATCTCCACTTTGAATCGACCTTCCCATGTGCGGATGGGTTCGCCACTGCAATCGTAGAGGGTCACCGTTCGCTTCAGACCGATAAGGCCTGACTGCGTATGCTTGAGCGACTTGCGCTGATCCTCGGTGCAGCCCCCGCATATTGACACGAGAATGCACAGAGCCACTGCGGACAAGGGAAGCGCAACGCCGCGAACGCTGCGTCGGAATGGAGACATGGCGTATCCTCGCAGGATGCTTGGCCGAAACCGGAAGGGCCTCGGCGGGAACGTCGCAGGGTAGCACGACCGCGCGGGACCGGGCAAACCCGCGGGGACGCGTCGGGGTGGGACTTTTCGGCGACTGCGGAGACACGAGGGCGCAGGCTGTCCCGACCCGCCGGGGCAACGTCATGCAACGCGTTTGACCACGACAAGGACACGAGGGCATGCGCCGCCTGCCGACGCGTTCTCCCACTCGTTTCATGAACGGCGGCTCAGGCTGCGGTGTTCACGCCGCCAAGCGGGGTGAACCGGCCGCCGCCGAACTGCGCCGCCTGCCGACGCGTTCTCCCACTCGTTTCATGAACGGCGGCTCAGGCTGCGGTGTTCACGCCGCCAAGCGGGGTGAACCGGCCGCCGCCGAACTGCGCCGCCAAACCGCCGGAGAGCCCGACCAAAGCGTCGCCGCCATTGGTCTCGAACCACGTCTGCATGGCGGTGGCCTGCATCTGGGTGCGCAGCTGCCGGGGGGTGAGTTGGCTTTCGGCCACGCCGCCCAGCTTGGAGAGCTTGAGGGAGCGCTGGTAGAGGTCGCGGACGTCCGGGGTGGCGGCCAGGTAGCGGTCTATCTGCTCTTTCTGGGCATGGTCCCCGGCCACGACCATGGCGCCATTGGGCGTCATACCGAAGGTGAGGTTTTTCGATGTGTCGATCCCCATGGCTGCAAGGTCAGTGGCGACCCGCTCCTCCAACTGGGACTTCAAAGCGTCGCGATGAGCCAGCACGTCGTCGAAACTCAGCTTGGCGCCGTTGCGGGGGACCTCGGCGAGCAGGCTCTCCACCTGCCGACGGATCTCGCCGGCGTCTGGAATGCGGCCCGCGCGGGTTGCGCCGGCGGAGGCGCCATCCGTTGTGGCGCCGCTCCCGAAAAGAGCGCTCATCCCGCCGTAGCCGTGGGGGCTCGCTGCGCCGCCCATGGGGTTCTGCAGAAGGGGGTTGATGGGCATGATCTTCCTCGTGGGGCTGTTTCTCGTAATGTCAGCAAGTTTCGGACCATCACCGCCATGTCTGCACAACGGTGTCCTCGTCGGGGTGGCCGGGCTGGGGGCGCCGTGTTGGCGATCGACTGTAGACGCCGCGTCCGGCCCACGGTAGGCTCCCTCAGCGTGCGCGTACACAGCGAGACCCCCCATGACCCACCATGACGTGATCATCTGCGGCGCCGGCGCCTCCGGCCTCTTCTGCGCGGCGGAGTGCGCACGGCAGGGGAAGACGGTCTTGACGCTGGACCACGCCGCGGCCCCGGCGCCCAAGGTCGCCATCGCCGGAGGCGGCCGCTGCAACGTGACCAACGCCGAAGTCCGTGCAGAGGACTACCTTGGTGAGAATCCTCACTTCGTGAAGTCCGCGCTGGCGCGGTTCACGCCTGACGAATTGTTGCAACGCATGCGCGCCGGCGGCCTTTCCCCCATGTTGGAGGAGGAGGGCAAGTGGTTCTGCGCCGAAGGCGGCAAGGCCGTGGCGGCGTGGCTTTTGCGGGAAGCAGAAGCCGCCGGCGCCCAGATGTGGTTGGACACCGCCGTGGAAGAAGTCCGGGCCGAGGGGGCAGGTTTCGCCGTGGAGACTTCCCGGGGCGGGTTCAAGGCGTCGTCGCTGGTCCTCGCCACAGGGGGGCTGGCGTGGCCGCAGCTTGGCGCCACCAATTTCGCTTACGCCGCCGCCAGACGCTTCGGCCTGCGCGTCACGCCCCTGGCTCCGGGGTTGACGCCGCTCCTGGCCCCTGCGGAGGAAGAGGCCTTCTGCCGTGGGCTCGCCGGCGTCTCCTTGCGGGCGGGGTTGCGCACGGGCGGCGCGCGCGTGGAGGGCTCGCTGCTGTTCACCCACCGGGGGCTCTCCGGGCCGGCGGCGCTGGAGGCCTCTCTCCGGTGGCGGGATGGCGCGGCCGTCGCCGTGGATTGGCTGCCCGGCGTGGACCCCGCAGCGATGGTGGAATCTGCGCCGACGAACAAGAAGGTGTCGAACGTACTTGCGGAGGCCATGCCCCGCGGCGCAGCCGAGGCGCTCTGTGCACGGCTCGGCCTGCACGGCCCGGCGGGCAGGTGGCGCGGCAAGGCCCTGCGTCGGTTGACGGCGGCGTTGCGGGAGGACGTCTTCCGGCCGGCCGCGCTGGCCGGTTACGCCAAGGCCGAGGTCACCCGCGGGGGGGTGGCCACGTCACAACTGTCCTCCAGGACCATGGCGGCGCATGGCGTGCCCGGGCTGTACATCCTGGGGGAAGCGCTGGATGTCACGGGTCGGCTGGGCGGCTTCAACCTCCACTGGGCGTGGGCGTCCGGCCATGCGGCGGGGTGCGCCATCGGGAGCGGAACGGCCCCCTGAAGCGGAAACGCCGTTCCAAACGCCGAGCGTGCGTCGTCGCGACGCTCACCATGCGCGCAGGCCGCAGCGCCTGTCCGCATGGGGTGGCGCCGACTCTCGCCATGGCACCCTGGCGTTCGGGGGCCCCTCCACAGGGAGGTGGCTTTCTGCGCCGTTCCCAAAAGGCGTTACTGCCGGGGGGCCGCGTTGGGCGTGGCTTTGAGGCCTTGTTTGGCGCGATACCAGCCGAGCGCTTTCTTCGCGATGAGGGGGAAGACGCCGATGAGCGCGAAGGAGACGAGCAGGCTGGGGGAGAGCACATCGCCCACGGACTCCACCTGACCGAGCTGCACCCCCGCGTTCACGAACACAGCCGTGCCAGGGAGCATGCCCAGCTGGGAAACCCAGTAGAAGGTCCACAGCCGCATGCGCGTCAACCCCATCACCAGGTTGATGACGAAAAACGGAAAGATGGGGATGAGCCGCAGGGTGAAGAGGTAGAACGCGCCTTCGCGCTCCACGCCGTCGTTGATGCGCTGCAGCCGGTCCCCGAAGCGTCGCTGCACCCAGCCCCCCAGCACGTAGCGCGCCACGGCGCAGGCCGCCGCCGCGCCGATGGAGCTGGCGAAGCTCACCACGAGCAGGCCGGTCCAGAACCCGAACAACGCGCCCGCGGCCAAGGTGAGCACCGCCGCGCCGGGCAGGCTGAGAGCCGCCATCAGCACATATATAAGGAAATAGGCGCCCAGAAAGAGCAGCGTGTTGGCTTCGTAGGCGGCGGCGAACTTCGCGCGGGAATCCTTCAGGTTCTCCAGGGTGAAGAACTGGTGGAGATCGAAGGCGAAGAACAACGCGACAGCCACGACCGCCACGCCCAAAAGCGCCAGCTTCTTGATCATCTTGGGGGAAAGCTGAGTCATGACGGATTGCTACTCCTTGGCGCCGGCGGTCCATTCACAGGCGCGGCCCTTGTAGTTGAAGATGAGCTTGAGGCCCTTGGGCAGGAGCCCTTGGAAGAGTTTGGGCGCCATGACATCGCCGGCGATGCGCTTGGAAATCTCACTCAGCGTCGGGTACGGGTGGGTGATGGAGGCAAGGGTGGAGAGCTTCACCCCCGCGCCCATGGCCACAGCCCATTCCCCGAGGAGCTCCCCGGCGTTGGGCCCCACGATCTGCACGCCCAGGGGTTTTTCCTTTTTGTCCAGAATAAGCTTCAGCTTGCCTTCGGTGTTGCCTTCGGCGAGGCTTCGGTCATTGTCGGAGAAATATTCCGTCCAGACGTCGTGGGCCACGCCTTCGGCTTCCAGCTCGGCTTCGGTCTTGCCCATGGCTGCAAGCTCGGGGTCTGTGTAGGTGGCGCGGGGCATCCAGGTGTAGTCCGCCTTGCGGGGGAAGTGGATGAGCGCGTTGGAAAGCGCCACGCCCCCTTCGTAACCGGCGGCGTGGGTGAACTGGTGTTTGCCCGTGACGTCGCCGATGGCGAAGATGTGCGACTGGTTGGTGCGCATCTTGTCGTCCACGTCCACGCCTTTGGGGGTGAACTCCACGCCGGCGTTCTCCAGCTTCATGGTGTCCACATTGGCGCGCCGGCCCAAAGCCACCAGCAGCGCCGGCGCGCGGAAGGCGCGCTCCACGCCTTGGGCGTCCTCGGCGGTCACCACGCGTTCGTCGCCTTCCTGCCGCACGGAGGTGGTGGCCATGCCGGTGTGAATGGCCACGCCGTCACGCTCCAGAGCGGCCTGGACGATGTCCGCCACGTCCTTGTCCTCGTTGGAGAGGATTTGTCCGCTGCGTTGGATGACGGTGACCTGACAGCCGAGCCGCTGAAAGGCCTGCGCCATCTCCACGGCGATGGGCCCCGCGCCGAGGATGATCATGGCCGAGGGGAGGCGTTCCATGGTGAAGAGGGTCTCGTTGGTGAGGTAGTCCACTGCGTCGAGGCCGGGGATGGGAGGCGCGCCGGGCCGCGCGCCGGAGGCGATGATCCACTTGTCCGCGGAGATGGTCTTGCCGTGCAAGGCGACGCTGTGTTCGTCCACGAACTCCACCTGACCGAACTTCACCTGTGCGCCGAGGGTGCAGAAGCGCTCCACGGAGTCGTTGGGCTGGATGGTCGCGATGACATCCCGGATGCGCGCGGCCACTTTGGCGAAATCCACGGGGGGGATGTCCACTTCGGGCAAACCGAAGGCCGCGCCGCGGCGCATGAGGTGGTAGACGTGCGCCGAGCGGATCAGGGTCTTGGAAGGAACGCACCCGTAATGGAGGCAGTCCCCGCCAAGCTTCTCGCGCTTCTCGAAGAGCGCCGTCTTCACGCCGAGCTGCGCGGCGCCCGCGGTGATGGTGAGACCGGCCGCGCCGGCGCCGATGACGCCGAGATCGTAGTCGAAGGAGGCCATGACTGCTCCGGGAAGGGTCTGAGGCGCATGCGCCGTTGTCGCAGAACAAAAAAGTCGTTGTTGAAACGAGTGCGCCGTTGTCGCAGTACGCAAGCGTCGTTGTTGAAGAACGAGTGCGCCGGTTGACTTCATTGTGAGGCGGCGCGTCGGGTGTTCTTCCAGAGCACATTTCCCCGCACTCGTCCTGGTCCACTTGAACCTTCGGGGACGCCGAGCTCGCTCAAGTCCTCCGGTTCCCCCCGTTTATCCGTTTGCGCGGTTCGCTCCGTTTACCCCGTTTGCACCAGTTGCGTGGTCTGCGAGGAGGCCGCGTGGCGCGCCCCGTTTCGTCCTCCGCAAATCGACCGGGTCGTCCAAAGCCGCCGCATCGCGTCGCTTCATCCAGTTCGTCATGGCGCACCCGGCGTCCCAAGCCGGCGGTTCGTCCTTCTTGCCGTCTCGCGGCGGGTGGGGACTGCGTCACGCTGCTGTCGCGTCCTCCTCGGGGGCTGGGCCGACATGGAAAAAGTGGAAGCCGAAGGCTGGCAGTTCAACGAAAAGGCCTCGTTCGCCGGTGGGCTCCACCCGATGCGTCGCCGCCGTCACGGTGTCGCGCAGGAGGAGGGGGGTGGAGGCCAGCGCTGCAAACCCGAGGTGGACCATGGCTTGGCTGGGCGTCTCCGCAAGGTTGACCACGACGAGGCGTCGGTCGTCGCCCTGCCGCCATGTAAAAGCGACGAGGCGTTCACCGGAGCGGTTGTCGGGCCAGGTAGTCACTTCGCAGAGCCGCCACTGTCCTTGGGTGAGGGTGGGGTGGTTGGCGTCGCGGAGGATCTGCCGCAGCACTTCCACTCGTTCGGGGTGGAGCCTGCCCAAGGCGCCGGGTTCCAGGGGGCGTCGTCCCAGGTGGACGGGGACGCGCACGCGCCGGCCCTCCAGTTGGCCTTCATGGACGAGCGTGGCTCCGGGGGCGGCGCAGGTCAGGGCGAAGAGCGCGGCCATGCGGTGAGGTTCGAAGGCGTCTGCGGCGCGATCCTCGTCGTGATTCTCCAGAAAGCGCACCATGCCGTTCTGGAACGCGGGGTCGCCGTCGAGGCGTTGGCGCGCTGGCGGTCCGATGGGGTCCGGCGCATGGCGGAGGATGTCGTAGAGATTTTTGTCGTAACAATAATGGAAGCCTTGTTGCTGCA
The DNA here is from genome assembly GCA_964455395.1 of uncultured Desulfovibrionaceae bacterium. Taxonomy (GTDB): domain Bacteria; phylum Desulfobacterota; class Desulfovibrionia; order Desulfovibrionales; family Desulfovibrionaceae; genus CAYVWB01. The sequence continues at coordinate 9,225 of CAYVWB010000045.1, read as the reverse complement.
GCCGCCATTCCAGATCCCAGTAGGCTTCGGCGATGAAGCGGACGTGGGGGTGCGTGGCGCGCACCGCGGGGATGACCTCCTCCCAGAACTCCGTTTCCGGCGGTTCGCCGGCGCGTTCGCCCCAGGTGTTGGCGAAGACTTCGGTCATCATGAGCATGGCCATGTCGCAGCGGACGGCGTCGCACTGGCTTGCGATGCGTTGGAGCGTCGTCACGGCGGCTTCGCGGTAGGCTGGCGCGAAGGCGTGCAGTTGCGCCACGTCGTTCCAGGCCGGGAAGTAGGGGTCCTTCCCCAAGGCGAGCACGGCGCCTCGGGCGGGGCCGTGCGGGCAGCCCGGGCGGTGGCCGGCGCGCGCGAAGCTCAGGGCGTCCGCGTACAGGTCGGCTTCGTCGGCGGGAAGGTAGCGTTCGCGGTGGGTCTCGGCCCAGGGGCAATCCAGTGCGGTGTGGTTGGGGACGAAGTCCAGCACGAGTCCCACGCCCCGCGCAGCCAGGGCCTCGCGTGCGGCAGCGAGCGCCGCGTCCCCGCCGAGGGCCGGATCCACTTGGTATTGCTTGATGCAGTACGCGCTGCCGACGATGTCCACGTCCGGGTCGAGGTCGGGCAGCACCACGCGCAGCTGGTCCAGCAGTGGTGTGTTGGCGCGGGCGATGGCGCGGCCTCGGGGGCTGCGCTCCCATACGCCCATCAGCCATACGGCGTCCACGCCCAAGGCGGCGATCTCGTCCCATACGGCGTCTGGGACCTTGTCGAGTGGGATGGGCCGCCGGGGGTGTCCACCGGGCAGTTCAGCCAGCCACACCCACGTGTTGATCTCGTAGATGGTGGGGTGCGGCGGCCACTGGGGCGCCCCGGACGCTTTTCCGCGGGGTCGGGATGCGGGCCGGGTCGGCTCTCCATAGCGCAGTTGTGTCTTGCGGAGTGGATTCACGATAGGTTCCTCATGGCATGGACAGGTTGCAGCATACCCCAGGCAGCGAGTTTCGTCCGTGACGAAGTCACCGTGCGTCAGTTGTGTGGCGTGCTCCGGGCGCCGGGAGGGTGGCGTCGTGGTATGGTTCGGTCCAGGCGCGCCACGCCGCCGGAGTCAGGCGCACCACGCCGCGTCCCATCTCCAACAGTCCTTGTTTTTCGTAGGATTTGAGGAGTTTGCTGATCACCTCCCGGGCGGCGCCCAAGTCGTCTGCGATCTGCTGATGGGTGGTGTGGAGGATGGAGTCGTGGGAGCGTTGCAGCAGGTGCTCCTTGAGTCGGTCGCTGACGCGGCGGAAGGCGAGTTCGCTCACCAGGGTCACAAGCTCGGTGGTGTCCTGGTGGAGGAAGCTGAAGACGAAGCGTCGCAGTGGTTCGTGGCGCAGGAACGCGTGCTGGACGTCGGCGCCTGGAGCGAAGAGGAGCACCGTGGGCGCGGGGGTGTGGATTTGTGCGGGAAAGGGTTTGTCGGCGAAGAGGCTCAGGAGGTTGAGGCTGCATATTTCGCCGGGGTACAGCGTGTAGAGCGTGATTTCCTTGCCGGTGGGGTCCGTCTTGTAGACGCGTTTTTCTCCCTCCAGGACGAGGAAGAGGCCGACGGTGGGTTTGCCTTCGGTGTCCAGCCGCGTGTCTCGAGGCAGGCGTTTGAGCTGGGCGTTGCGGAAGACGTCTCGTTGCAGTTCCAGGGACCACGCAGCAATGGCGGGGTTGAGGGCGCAGAGACGTTCGACGCCATGCGCCGTCGAGTCGAGAGGGCGCGAGAAAGGGGCCATGGCCTGTTGTGTCTGCTGCGAGGCGTTGGGCATGGTGTTCCGCCGTGGGTCTCGTTCAGCTGCGATGGCGTCGCAGCGGGTGATGTTGAGAGAATACCGAGCCACCATACCGCAAATCGCGCTGCATGTAGAGGGGGTCCACGAAAAAAGACCTTCGTGATGGCGCTTTGTCCGTGGAGCGGGTGCATGGCTGCTTGTGTGTGGGGAGCAGGGCGGTTTTGAAAAAAAGAGGTGTGGACGCAAAAAATGGTTGACGTGGACATGGCGTGGAGGTACAAGCGCATCTTCGTTGCACGGGGCTGTAGCTCAGTTGGGAGAGCGCTTGAATGGCATTCAAGAGGTCGTGGGTTCGATTCCCTCCAGCTCCACCAGAAATTTCAAGGGGTTGCGCTTAATCAGCGCGGCCCCTTTTTTTGTTTGCACCACGCGTTTGCACCACATCCACCACATCCGCCATGTCCGCCACCTTGCGGCCGCCTTCGACCTCTTTGAGGGTCTTCAGGCTCTGGCGTTCCGTGATTCGAGAGTACCGCATTGCGGCCTCCTCCGCGAGAACCTTTTACCTGAAATCTCCAGTTGTTGCTGGTCCTGTTATGCGGGAGGGGCACGCCAAGCGCGTTCGTTCCGTCGCCGGCCCGCCTTGCTCCGACCTTCTCAATCGAAGACGGCCTGCGCGCCGGCCACGTACGTGCTCGCCACGGCGCGGTCGTCCCCCAGCATCATGTAGACGAAGAGTTTGTCCTGCAGCGAGCGCGACCGGGTCATGCGGTAGCGCATGAGGGGCGTGCACGCCGGGTCCAGCGTCACGAAATCCGCTTCCTTGCCCGGCGCGAAATTGCCGATGGCGTCGTCCACGCCAAGCGCGTTCGCCCCGCCGAGGGTGATCAGATAGAACCCTTGGAAGGAAGAGAGCTGCGTATCGCCGCGCAGGGCGGTCACCTTGTAGGCTTGGCTCAGGATGGACAACATGGAGACGCTGGTGGACGCAGCGAGGTCCGAGGCCAGCGCCACCCGCACGCCCATGCGAGTGGCCCGCGCCAAATCGAAAATGCCGCTTCCCAGAAACGCATTGGAGTCCGGACACCAGCACGCCACCGAGCCCGTTTCGGCCATGCGGGAGAATTCGCGGTCAGAGCAGTGGATGCAGTGCCCGAACAGAGTCCTCTCGCTCAACACGCCGAAGCGGTCGTATGCGTCCAGGTAGTCCACGGCCTCGGGGTATAGCCGCTTCACCAGCGCCACCTCGTTCACATTCTCGGACAAGTGCGTCTGGATGTACACGTCCGGATGCTCCCGCTTGAGCCGTCCCACCAACTCCATCTCCGCCGGCGAGCACGCCGGCAGGAATCGGGGCGTCAGACCGTAACGCAGTCGTCCCTTTCCATGCCACCGCGCGATGAGCTCCTTGGAGTCCGCAGCGGCGGATTCCGGCGTATCCATCGTCTCCGGCGTGGCATTGCGGTCCATCAGGGTTTTGCCGATGACCGCGCGCACGCCGCGCGCATACGCTTGTGCGAAAAGGTCTTCCGTTGCATCGCGGTGGGAGGAGGAGTACATGGCTGCGGTGGTGGTGCCGTTGCGCAGCAGTTCGTCAAGAAAGAAACCGTTTCCTGCGTGCGCGTACGCGGGATCGGCGAAGCGGCCTTCTTCCGGGAAGATGTAGTTCTCCAGCCACTCCAGAAGCTGCTCGCCATAGCCGGCGATGGCCCCGGTCTGGGGCGCGTGGCAATGCGCGTCCACGAACCCGGGCGTGATGAGACGCTCGCCGTGGTCCACCACGGGAACGCCCTCCGGCAGTGCGTCCAGGAGAGAAGCGGCTGCTCCCACGGCCTTGATGCGACCGCCCTCCACCAGGAGGACGCCGTCTTCGAAGTATTCATAGTTCGTGGCCGCGTTCTGCAGCGTCGCGTTATCCTTGAAGTGGAGGAGGGCGCCGCGGTGGGCGCAGACATCGGACATGGCGGTGCTCCTTGGCTGATGGCGCGAGTGTGCGTGTCTGAGGTTCAAGACTCGTCGGAGCGCGCGCCGCGCGCTATCTCCAACCACACGTGCATGATGGCGAGGCTCATGAGGTTCACCGTGGTTGCGCCCAACCACAGGGCGTGTCCCCACGGAGGCAACTGCGCAATCCAACCAGACCAGAGCACGCCGCAGATGATGGCGAACGCCAACAACGTGTCCATGGCCATGAGCAGATCCCGTCTGCCGAACCGCGCGCCGAGCTGACCGAGCAGGCAAAACTGGAGCGAGGAATCTCTCGCGCCGGCCAGCTCCATGCCGGCTCGGACAAGGTTCATGGCGCAATCCGCCACGGCCCAGGCAATGCACGCCGCGCCAATGACGGCGTATTTATTATCAACTAATAGAAAGCCGAAGAGCCCCTTGAAGACGCAAAAGGGAACGCCGATGGTCAACGCCGCGAATGCGGATGTTTTGAAGAAGCTGCCTTGTCGGGTCGTCACAACACCTCCCGCTCGCGATAAGCACGATCATTCGCCGACGGCCTCCTTGAGTGACGCTCGTGACGACAGTCAATTTGCCGGAATGTCGCATGCGCGGCGCCAAGGCGCTCCCACAGGACCGGCGCGTGGGGTCATGGAAGCGTCCAGGCGTCCACGCGTCCAGGCGTCCACGTGTCCAGGCGCCCACGCGTCCACGCGTCCACGTGTCCACGCGTCCAGGCGCCCACGTGTCCAGGCGTCCACATCATGCGCCAGAGAGACGTGGGCATGCCTTGTATAACACAGGAACGCGGGTCAAACAACGAATGGCTCGCAGTGTGTGAGGGGGGCAAGCGCGCCGCGTCGCCTAGACAAAAGCCCGGGAAGTTGCTTGCAGCGTGAACGCTGCCCGCCGTCTGGGTGCGTCGGGAGACATGCGGAGGTCGAGCGAAGCGGGCTGACTGCCGCTCCGATCAGTGACAACCTCCTCGCACAGCGCGCCTTGCAGGCTTGATGTCCATACGCTTTGGGGAAGTCGGATCCCGCGGGGAAGAGGAATCCTGAAAACTGGCTGACAAACAACAGTCCAGAAAAGTTGCCGTAATTGAAAAGAAAACTATTTCGAGGCTTCTGCACATTCCCGTCAATGAGCGCGTTCGTCTGCCTTCAGTTGTTTTTGGGCCTCCCGCAGTGTGGTTTCCGGTCCATTCCCGCCCCCAGCCCGCCCTCTCGGCCCCATTGTGAGCCGAAACGCCGGATTTCGGGCGCACTGCTCCCGATGTGCGCCAAGTCTCTCGGCCGAGAACGTAATGGTCGCCGCATGGCTCGTCCGGCTGACGCACAACCAGCGCGGTTGCAGACTCCCCGGGGCTTCGGGCTCTGCGTTCTGTCCCTGCGCAACGTCAAGGAATTCGACTGAAACTACAAGCGAGTTTGCCGGATTTATTGTGAATTGGAGCTCGACATGCGTATCAGGCCCAAAAAACGCATCACGCGCGAGCAGCCGGAAGCGCCCGCCCGGTTCTCCATTTGCAAGGGCCATGGCGAGGGCAGTAGTCTTGAATCCCTCTTGCGACGCCAGTGCGGAAAGAGGTCGATGCTGCCAAGGAGCGCACGAACAGGTTCAGTCCGCCTCGAACCATCAGACAGCCGTTCCTGATCTGGACATTGTCGATGAAGTTTGCTTTGATGATTTAGTGACGGACATCCAAACGTCCACCACGCGGGTGAGATGATCATCATCTTTGTCGGGATATTATTGCAAGTGAAATAGAGGTGATACGCCCGGTCTGGCGTGGTGTCGGACAGGCGGCTCGCTTGAACCTGGCCCAGTATCCTGGAGTCTAGCATGCGTTACATTCTTGTTGCTTCGTTGTTGCTGGCACTGATCTCCGGCTTCTCCGCCAACGCCTCAGCCGGTGACGACCTGGTGCACGAGGGGGAACTCACCACGTTCTTTGGGGGTGACCTGAACACCGTGGGAACCTTCACCCTCGTCGATGATGACGAGGACGATGAGAAAGGCGGCGGCGACGAACGGCGCTTCATTAATGACAATGACGACGGCGACAATGACGACGGCCACGACGACGGCCACGACGATGGGGATGACGACGGGGATGACGACAGTGACGGTGTGAATGGCGGCAGCGACAGTTGATGACCTGAGGCCGCGACATCATGACGCCGCCTTCCGTGGCGGCGTCAAGCACTCCAGCAACGGTGACGCCACCCAGGGTGGGTAAGCCGTTGACACGCCCTGCGTCTCCTTCACGAGCTTGTCTGCGAGCTCCCGCCGGATGCCCCCCCGCTATAGCCGACGCCCTTGGCCATCGTCAGGGACTCTTTTCAGATGCCGCCGAGTTCGTGGATGAACGCCACGGCGCTCTTGCGCGTCCAGGGCGACGATGATGGAGCGCACTTCCCGAGCGGACTCGCGGGCGTCTCCCCCTCATAAGCGCGGTTCGTGTGGAAGAAGCCGTGGGATGTCGGCCTGCACACGGCCTCAAGCACCAGAAATGAGCATAACTCCGAGAGAAATGTACGAATGTGTAATAATGCATCCGACAGTGAAGAGACTATTGAGCATACTAATGGAAACGTTTCGGCGGCCACACGTTCATACTACGCGAGTGACGTCGGATCATTTATCAGATTGAGATCTGAATCTATTGTAAGTACGTTGGCAAGGCGAGTTTCTCTTGAGCATTGCGGCAATGAAAGACAGCAAATTCATGCATGGCGTAAGCAAATTGTCCACCGCCCGAACACGTGATTGTCTTCGATGAGGCGCAGCGAGCCTGGGATGCGGCAACCGGTAAAAAGCTGCTCAATCGTGAGGCTTCCGAGCCCGGCATCTTCCTCGAAATACTCAACCGCCTGCCCTGGGCTTGCTTGGTCTGCCTGGTGGGACCCGGACAGGAAATCAATACCGGCGAAGGCGGTCTTGGTCTCTGGGGCGAGGGTCTGGCTCACTACGGCGCACGCTGGAAGAGCTATGCCTCCAAGGCTGCGCTCCAAGGCGCGCGCGGCGTATCTGGTCTGTTCGATTCCACAGGCGAAGCAGCGTTTCCTGTCGACCAGCGCTCAGCTTTACATTTGCAGTCCAATCTGCGCGCGTATCGCAAAACTGAACACTGCGACTGGGTCGAGGCGCTTATCGCGGGCCAACTCGATCGAGCGGCTAGGATTGCAGAGCGCTTGGAGCATCCACCTGCCTATCTTACCCGTGACTTGGACGAGTTGAGAGAGTGGCTGAGAGCTCGTCGGCGAGGTGCGCAACGGGTCGGCCTTCTAGCCAGCTCCGGCGCGGTGCGTTTGATCGCCGAGGGAATTCCGCCATCTCCACGGTCCAATGAACTCGATCAAGTCGTTCACTGGTTCCTGAAGCCTGAAGGTGACTATCGCTCTTCGAACTCCCTTGAGGTCCCATTGTCTGAGTTTGTGTGCCAAGGTCTCGAAGTCGACTATGTTGGACTGTGCTGGGGAAATGATCTGATCTGGCTGGATGATCAGTGGGCGCCGAGGAAGATGTCTGCGCCCAATTGGCAGATCGCGCGGAGTGCTGAGGTTCGCCAGTATCGGCGCAACGCTTACCGGGTGCTCCTAACTCGCGCGCGAGCGGGACTGGCGATCTATGTGCCTCACGGCAGTGAACAGGACAAGACCGCTGACGCCGCTCAATATACCGAAATATTTAAAGTACTTCAGCAGTCAGGAGCGCAGGTCATAGGAGATCGAGATGGAAGAATCCGACGCTGTTCCGAATGACTCAACGGCCGGGTAATCCCCCCGAAAAAGGTGGCTATGGACCTGCAAAAACAAGCGGCCGCACACTGCTTTGGAAGGGCGCCCTCCCAGAGTGAGGCGCGCCATGGCTGCGCAGCCTTTACCATTCAGAACCACTTTTTTCGTGGGAATTGCCATCAGTTCGATGTAGACGCCAGCAGGACACCGCAAGTGCTCCCTTCGATCATCAATAGTTTTGCCCGTGTGATTCAGTTGCTCGGAAAGTCTCAACACATCGTTGCTGTTTTTGGAAGGGAGAATCCTGCTTCCGTGCTTCATGTAAAGGCCAAGTGCAAGAATCAACTCGTCTGGGATCCATGATGGACTTCTCATGCGTACATGAAACCAATGTGGTGCATATTCTGGTATGGCAAAGGCAACGGCTCATTGATCAGTACACGACAAGGCGTCGTACAGTTTCGTCATAGGTATTTCCATTTCTCAGCAGTCTGATGGCGCCGACGTACTCACCTGCAGCCCACCCGGACGCTCCGAGCGTTTTACCGACGTAGCGCATATGCAGAGTCTGGGTGCGCTCCAGCGTCGCCTGGTCCTTCACCAACGCTCCGCCATCCGGTGACGTGACAACCTGGTCGAAGATATCGCCCGCTTGCACGCCAAAGGCCAGGGCCCAGAAAACCAAGACCTTGCTCGCCCTCGGCAGAGAAATCATAGCGCACTCGCCCCGCTTGAGGCCCTCCAGGGTGGGAACACGATCGCAGAACCCGCTGGAAAGCACGCCGCCAGAGACGTATGGCATGAGCTCTTGCGCCTCTGCCGACCACAGCGGCTGCGCTTCTGATCCATCATGGACCGCCTTGCCCAGAAACGGGCACACGGGCTTGTCGTTATATCGAACCTCCATTTCCACATGAGGATACTCGGTGGAGCCGGACATGCCCACCAAACCAAGCACCTGCCCGACAACGACTTGCTCCCCGGGCTTGACCTGCACGGACGAGTTGCGCAAATGGCTGTACTGCGTCACCCAGCCATCGCCATGGTCGATGACCACGCCATTGCCGGCCTCACGCCCCTTCACGGCTTCCTCGCCCAAGTGATTCACATTCACATCCGGTTCGCCGTCCCGCACGGCCCTGACCACCCCCGCGGCCGCGGCCAGGACTGGCATGCCATCCTCTGAAAAGGTAATGTTCCAGGGTACGTAGATGTCCGTGCCGGTATGGCCGTCATAGGAAAGCATGCCACCGTGGTAATCCCGGCGTTCGGGACTGGGGTCGACGTCGAAATAGCCCAGTATCTCGGAACCCGGCGCCGCCTCGATATTAACTGGAGGATGCAGGACAAGGGATTTGGCTGTCGCTGGCGCAGACACCAGGAAAATGGCGGCCAGCGAAGCCGCAGTGAAGAAAAGTCGAACAGATCGCATTGCCGTCTCCTGATTTCCTGTCATGCATTCGTCTCTGCTGGAAAGATATTCAACGTGGCCTCCAAGAAAGCTGTTGAGTGTTTCTCGTGGGCTACAGCAGGACTCCCTGCATGTGCTCGGCTTGTCGGCGCTTGCCCAAGAGCGGTTTTTTTATCATCTCCCACACCCCTCCGCCACCGCCTGCGAGGCCATGATGTTCACGGAGCCCGTCAGCAACCAGCTGCCGGGGACGCGCCTGCGGTCCACTTGCTCCTTGATGGCGGAGAGCAGGTGGACCGCAGGCGCCTTCTGGACCTCGTCGATGACGACGCCGTGCGGCAAGCCGGCGACGAAACCATCCGGAGCAGACTGCGCCGCGGCC
>CAYVWB010000044.1:0-37560 GCA_964455395.1 uncultured Desulfovibrionaceae bacterium | reverse complement strand
GTGGGGGGCCGGCTGCGTCGTTTTTCCCGGGGCCTGCGTTCTTCGCATCCTGACGGCTTCCCCAGCCCCGCCACCCCTCGCCCCGTCCGCCACAGGAGACCCGCCATGCCCAAAGCCGACCCCCTCGCCCTGCTGCGCCAAGGCATGACCCTCGCCGAAGAGGGCCGCCAACGCGAAGCCATCGACGTGCTGGACAAAGCCATCGCCCAGGACAAGGACCTCGCCGAGGCCTATCTCTTCCGCGGCAACGCGTACGACGATCTCGGCGATCCCGAACGCGCGCTGGCGGACCTGGACCTCGCCTTGCGGCTCAACCCGGAGCTCGTGGAGGCGTATCTCTCCCGAGGGCTGGTGCGCGCGGAGCTCGAAAATGTTGAAGCTGCGCTGCAGGATTACGCCGAGGCCCGCCGACTCGCCCCCGAAAACCCCTACCCGCCGCTCTTCGCCGCCGAGCTGAAAAGCGACCTGGGCGACGCCGCGGGCGCCATGCCGGACTATGACGCCGCCAAGGCTCTGGCCCCCGAAGATGTGGACGTGCTGCTGGGCCGCGCCAGCGCACTCCTCGTGCTGGACCGCATGGAGGAAGCGTTGGCGGACGCCGAAGCCGCCATAGCCGTGGCGCCGCAGTCGCCCAGCGCGCTTCTCAGCGCTGCAACGGCTCTGCACATGCTCGAACAGTTCGACGCGGCCATCGCCCGCTTCGACGCCGCCATCGCCATGGACCTGGACGCCACAGACGCCGCCGAAGCGCACCTCGGCCGCGCCCTCGTCCACCAGGACGCCGGGAATCTCACCCAAGCCGCCGCAGACTACGCCGCCGCCATCGCACAGTCCTCAGCAGAAGAGGACCATGCGGACCTCGCCGAAGCGCTCAACAACCTCGCCTGGCTGCGCGCCGCCGCCCCGGACAAAGCCTTGCGTGACGGCAATGAAGCCGTGCAGTTGGCCGAACGCGCCGTGGCCCTGGACCGCTCCGCCATCTTTCTGGAGACGCTGGCTGCGGCTCAAGCCCGCGCCGGCCGCTTCACCGAGGCGGTGCGCACCCAGCAGGAAGCGCTCGAAAACCTCTCCGAAGACGACGCAGATTTGCGCGCAGCCTTCACCGACCGGCTTGCGCTGTACAAGGAAGGAAAACCCTTCGCGGAGTCCGGGGATTGAACAACGAGGGTCATTTCTCGCGAGCCCCCGAGGAACTCCGTTCCGATGCACGCCCTCCACCGACCCCCTCCCGAAGAATTGCCGTCATGGACCAGCGTTGTTGCAGTTTTCAGCCGCTCATCCATTGCGATCGGCAAAGGCGCGCATGAATGGAAGCCGCCCTTTCCAACGAGTCGCCCCTTCGCCCCCTCATCCCTTCGACGCGGAGGGAACCCGGAGCCCGTTTCGTCTGAACGGCCTTTCGCATCGGAGGAAATGTATCGCTTGACGCCCGCATGACGTCGCTCGCGACGCCGACACATCGCAACGCTTCAAGAGGCGCCCCCGCCAGACCCCGTCGTCGGTGGGGACGAACGGTTTCGGGAAGCTGGGTCCCCGCTCGTCAATCCTTCCGGAGCCGTCAGCCCGGAGTCCGGACGTCGGCCTGTTCGTGGGGTTCACGTTCGCCAGCACAAGCAGAATGCTCTGCGCGCCTGGCGACCTCGTGAACACGTCGGCCACCCTGATTCTCGTCGCATGGCAGACCATGCGCAGGACGGCCGTGAACACGCGGACCTCCATCGCAGCTGAGGCCGGCGCGCCGGCCATCGGACCTTCGCTCGGGTCGTCGTGCGCGCAGTCCTTGCGGGAAACGTCTGCGCCTCACCCCCTACAGCGACGCGAAGGCCGACTCCAGCCGCGCGAGCAGTTCGTCCACATCGTCCTCCTGCACCCCCCGCCCCCAGCTGAAGCGAAGAGCCCCGCGGGCGTACGCCGGATCGGCGCCCATGGCCGCGAGCACCCCGGAGACCCCGCCTTGCCCTGCGTGACACGCCGCCCCACCCGAGACGGCGACGCCACGCGCGTTCAACGCCGCCAGGAGGTCTCCCGCCGCGAGGTCCCTGAACCCCACGTTGGCGGTCTGCGGCAGCCGCTCGGGTCGCATCATGGCGGGACCGAAAAGGGTGAACGGCCTGTCCAGGGTCGTCAAGCCCGCCAGGAGACGCTCGCCCAGGGCGCGTTGACGCATGGCTTCCGCCTCGAGCCCCTGCGCCTCAAGCGCCCCGCAATCCTCCAGGGTTCCGGACGCCAACGCGGCGGCTGCGCCCAACCCCGCGATGAAGGCGACGTTTTCCGTGCCGGGCCGAAGGCTTCCTTCCTGACCGCCGCCGTAGACGATGGGCGCAATGGCGTCGCGAGCCGCCGCCGTGGCGACCACGAGAGCGCCCACGCCCTTGGGCGCGTGGCATTTGTGACCGGCCACGGCGAGGAAATCCACGCCGAGCGTCGGGACATCCACGGGAATCTTGCCCACGGCCTGTGCGGCGTCGCAGTGGACGAGCCAACCGTGCGCATGCGCCAGGGCCGCAGCCTCGGCCACGGGATGGAGCGCGCCCGTCTCATTGTTCGCCAGCATGATGGCCAGCAGTCCCGGCGGCTTGCGTTGCAGGCTGTCAGCCAGGGCGTCCAGTTCCAGCAGGCCGTCGGCGTCCACGGGGAGCGTGTCCACGGTCGCGCCATGTCGCGCCAACACGGCAGCGGGCGCGGCCACGGCGGGATGTTCCGTGGCGGAAAGCGCGAGCTGTCGTCGCCGATGCGGCCCGGCGAGGGGCCCGCACACGCCCAGCACGGCGAGATTGTCGGCTTCCGTGGCGCCGCTGGTGAAGCAGACCGTGTCGGGGGGGACGTTGAGCAACGCTGCGAGGCGGGCGCGGCCGAGGGCCACGGCTTGCTGGGCGTCCCGACCTTTGGCGTGGCTGCAGCCTGGGTTGCCGTAGTCGTTTGTCAGATGGGGCAGGATGGCCTGCCGCACACACGGAGCCACGGGCGTGGTGGCGTTGTAGTCGAAGTAGAGGGTTCGCATGAATTCTTATAGAGGGTGAAGGGGCGGCGGCGTCAAGTGGAGTGGTCGGCGGGTTGTGTGGCCCCATGGGGAAGTCCGCCGGAAATGATTGCAATTTTCGCGCGGCCTCAGTAGAGAGAGGGGCATGCCCGTTGCGAGACGTTTTTCCTCCGCGCGCCACCGCGACGCCGCGCAGCCCCACGCTCCATCATGATCGAACTGATCATCTCCGCCGGTTTGGCGATCCTCATCTCCGGTTTGTGCTCCATCATGGAGGCGGCGCTGTACTCCGTCCCCTTGAGCCATGTGGAGCAGCTGCGCATGAAGGGGTTGCGGTCTGGCCTTGTGCTGCAGAAGCTGCGGGACGACATCGAAAAGCCCATCTCGGCGATTCTCATCCTGAACACCATCGCCAACACGGCCGGCGCGTCCATCGCGGGGGCTGCGGCGGTGAACTATTTCGGGGAGACGTACACCGGCGTCTTCGCTGCGGTGTTCACCCTGTCGATTCTGATCATCTCGGAGATTCTGCCCAAAACGATGGGCGTGGCGTACGCGCGGCCCATCGCGCAGTTCATGGCGCGGCCGCTGAGTTGGCTGGTGGTGGCGCTCTCTCCGCTGATCTGGGTGACAGGGACGCTGGCCAAGCTGGTGCGACCCACCACGGCCGCGCCGCCCACCACGGAAGACGACATCATGGCCATCGTGAGCCTCACGCGCAAAGCCGGCATCCTCAAGGCGTTCGAGGAATCGACCATCCGCAACATCCTCACCTTGGACGCCAAGGTCGTGCGCGACATCATGACGCCGCGCACCGTGGTCTTCACCCTGCCGACAGCCATGACCGTGCAGGACGCGCGCAATCAGCCCAAGTTCTTCAACCACAGCCGCATTCCCGTCTACGAGGGCGACGACCCGGAGGACGTGGTGGGCATCGTCTACCGCCGCGCCATCCTGGACGCACTGGCCGACGACCGCGACAATGTCACCCTGGACCGTCTCATGCGGCCGGCGCGCTTCGTGCTGGACACGCTCCCCCTGGACCGTTTGCTCATGCGCTTTCTCGAAAGCCGGCTCCATCTCTTCGTGGTGCTGGACGAATACGGCGGAACAGGCGGCGTCGTCACCCTGGAAGACGTGCTGGAGGAGATGCTGGGCAAGGAGATCGTGGACGAAACCGATCAGGTGGAGGACATGCGCGAGCTTGCTCGGCAGCAACGCAGACAGTTGACGAGGAGCGGTTGAATATTACATTGTCACCAATTCCTGGGTGCGCATGACGGCGCGCGGCGCAGCTGTCCCGACTGGGCTTCTGTCGACGCAACGCAGCGATACGCCGCCCCGAAGAGTCCGCGGTCCTGAAGATTCCGCGTTGACACGGGAACAGCCGGCGGCGACAACCAGGACGAGGCGGCGAAACGTCACCCCGGGGCGTCCGCCCGCAGCGGTTCCCCCACACCACAAGGCCCCGAAACGGAGCGCTGACCGCGCTTCCTCAGAGAGCTTCCTTCCGGAGAGCGCCCATGACCAAGAAATCCAACACCCCCGCGTATCTGGCCATCGCCCTGCTGCTGCTGGGCGGCTTGGGGTTCCTCATGTTCACCGGTTTCGCCGAGGACTCCGCCTACTTCCTCAACGTCTCCGAAGCCCTGGCCATGGAGCCGGAGCAGCTCGGCCACGCCAGACTCTTCGGCAACGTGGCCGCCGACAACCTGGAGCACGGGACGGAGCGACCCGGCGTCGTCTTCACCCTGGTGGACAAGGAAAACATCGCCAAGACGCTGCGCGTGCAATACGACGGCGCCGTGCCGGACACCTTCGAGCCCGGAGTGGAGGTCATTGTGGAAGGCGCCCTGAGCGCGGACCCGGCGGCCCCCGTCTTCACGGCCACCACATTGATGACCAAGTGTCCCTCCAAGTACGAAAAGGATAATCGGGAGACTTGATGCCGGCGCGACGCGCTGCAGCGGAGCGCCTTGCAGGCTCTGTCCGACGCGTTGTCCCACCCTCTTCAGACGCTCTGGAATTCTCGCGTTCACGACCCTTCAGCATACCCACGCCCTGACCGCGCCGGCTCGGGCTCTTCACGAGTCCCGGGCCGGCGTCGCATTACGGAGCCCCTACATCCATGCACATCTTCGCGTATGTCTGCCTGCTCGCCGCCATGCTGGCTTGTGTCCTCCTCGCCGCGCACGCCGCCTGGGCGGCTTGGCGCGGTCAAGCCGCGGCCGTCACTGTCATGGAGCGCGGCCAGCTTGTCATCACGGGGTTGACCACGGTCTCCTCCATCGTCCTGCTCATCTTCCTCGTCCAGCAGAACTACTCCATCAACTACGTGGCGGATTACACGGACACTCTGCTGCCGATGTTCTACCGGGTGACGGCCTTCTGGGCCGGCCAGGCGGGCAGTCTGCTCTTCTGGCTGTGGGTGATGGCGCTCTTCGGCTGTTTCTTCCTGCTTTCACCGAGTTACCGGACCCTCTCCGAGGAGACGAAGCGCTGGCACTGGATACTTTTCCTCACGCTGCAAGCGTTCTTCCTGCTGTTGCTGACTGCGTGGAGCAACCCCTTCCTGCAGACGCTGCCTGCGCCGGCTGACGGCCGCGGTCTGAACCCCTTGCTGCAGCATCCGGGGATGATATTCCATCCGCCGCTGCTGTTTCTGGGGTATGCGGGTTTCGCCATCCCGGGGTGTCTGGGTTTGGCGCAGCGGCTGGCCGGGGACCCGGCCGCCAAGGGCATGTTGTGGATTCACGCGTCCCGCAACGTGACCTTGCTGGCGTGGCTTTTCCTGACGTCCGGCATCATCCTGGGCGGCTGGTGGTCCTACATGGAACTGGGCTGGGGCGGCTACTGGGCCTGGGACCCGGTGGAGAACGCGTCGCTCATCCCGTGGTTCGCGGGCACGGCGTTTCTGCATACGGGCGTCTTGGCGCGTCGGCGCGGCGCGTTGCCCCGCACCAACGTCTTTCTGGCGTCGCTGGCGCTGTTCATGAGCATCTTCGCCACGTATCTGGTGCGCAGCGGCGTCATCGACTCCTTGCACGCCTTCGGCGACGGGGGGGTGGGCACGCCGCTCATGCTCTTCATTCTGGGCGGCCTGGCGCTCACGAGCGTGGCCGCTTTCGGCCCCAAGGGCGAAGGCGCCCCCCTGGCCGGCCCCACCAGCCGTGAGGGTCTGCTCTTCATGACGACGTGGCTGCTGCTGATTTTGGGCGCAGTCATCATCGTGGGCACCATGTGGCCGGTCATCAGCAACCTCTGGAGCGAGAACCCGGAGGGCTTGACGCAAGGCTTCTACAACCGGGTCTGCCTGCCCTTCTTCGTGCTCATAGGGCTCTTTCTCACGGTCTGTCCCTTCGTCGGCTGGAAGGGCGGCGTGGCGCGTCCGCGGGCCCTTGCCGGCGTGGCCGGGGTCTTCGTGGGCGCTGCGGTGCTGCTGGGAACCACCGGCGTCACCATCCCCTTGGCGCTCATCGGCGCGGCTGCGGGGGTCGCCATCGTGGCGGGAGCCATCCTGCTGCTGGCCACGGACACCACCGTGCGCAAACGTCTCACCGCCTGGAGCGCATACGGCGTGCACCTGAGCCTGGGGCTGATGTTCCTGGGCGTTGCGTTCTCGGGTCCTTACAAGATGGAGGAGGAAGTCTTCCTGGGCAAAGGCGAATCCGTCATCATCAAAGGCTACGAATTCACTCTGCAGGAGCTGACCCAAGGCGAGCGGCCCAACATGATCTACCTGCGCGGAGACATCCTTGTCACCCGCGAAGGCGAAACCATCGGCATGCTCCATCCGGAACGCCGCGCCTACCACAAGTTCCGCCAGCCCTTCGCGGAGGCCTCCACCATCTTCAGTCTGGGCGACGAAGTCTACGCTTCCCTCCTGGGTCTGAACCAACAGGGCGAGGCCTCTGTGCGGCTTTCGGTCCATCCGCTGGTCAACTGGATCTGGATCGGCGGCGCGCTCATGTGCCTCTTCCCCTTCCTGGGACTGAAACGGTTCAAGCCCGCTGCGGAACGCAAGGCCAAGGACTGAGGGAGCGTCTGCGACCATGGCTGACGCGACCCGTCAAAACCCACGGGGATCCACCGGCGCCGGCGCTGCGCCCGAACTCCCCCGGGAGACCTTGCTCCACGCCGTGGGCCTGGCGAAATTCTACGGCCCCCGGCTGGTGTTCAAGGACGTGAGCCTGACCGTGGTCTCCGGCGAAGTGGTGCTGCTGGCTGGCGCCAACGGCGCAGGCAAATCCACGTTGGCGCGCATCCTGGCGGGGATTTCCACGCCGGACCGGGGCGTGGTCTCGCGGGAGGCGCCGCCGCGCAAGATCGGCTTCCTGGGGCATCAACCCTTCCTTTACCCGCAGCTCACTGCGCTGGAGAATCTGCGATTCTGGGCGGACTGTTACGGGGTCCCCGGGGACGTCGCACGGCTCACCCCCCTGCTGGAACGCGTGGACCTGGCTCCCTTCGCCAAAGAGCGCGCCGGCGCCTTCTCCCGCGGGATGCTGCAGCGGCTGAACCTGGCGCGCGTCTTCCTGACGGATCCGCTGCTGCTCTTTCTGGACGAACCGGGCGCCGGCCTGGACCGTCGCTCCGCCGCCGTGCTACGGGAGGAAATAGCCCAGGCCAAAGCCCGCGGCGCCGGCGTCGTCTGGGTCAGCCACGATTTCGATTCGGACTTGACTCACGCAGACCGCGTGCTGGCCTTGGCCAAGCGCAAGACTGCCTTCATCGGTCCCGCCGAGGCTTTCGAGGTGGAGTGCGTATGCTGAGACTCGCGTTCGCCATCGCCAAGAAGGATCTCACGCTGACGCTGGCGCGCGGGGCAGGTCTGGCGCAGGCGCTGCTGCTGGGGCTTGTGCTCATCTTCGTCTTCAGCCTCTCCCGCCAAGCCGGGGAGATCCTCCCTGCCCAGACGGCGGCGACCATTTTCTGGCTGGCTTCGCTGTTCACCATGGTGCTGGCGGCCAACGCACTCTTCAGTCTGGAGGAGGAAAGCGGCGCGAGGAGCGGACTCATCCTGTCGCCCTCGCCTTTGGCTGCGGTGTGGTGCGGCAAGGGGTTCGCAGCGTGGCTCATGCTGGCGGCGGCGCAAGTGGCCTTCCTGCCGGCGGTGGTGGTCTTCCTCGGTCGGGAGCCCTCCGGCGACGCCATGGGCTGGGCGCTGGGCGTGGTCGCCATTCTGCTGACGGACTGGGGTCTGGCCGCGGTAGGGGCGCTTTTGGGCGCGCTGGCGCAAGGGCAGTCCGGACGGGAGTCCTTGCTTTCGCTCATTCTCTTTCCCTTGGTGGTGCCTGTGCTGCTGGCGGGCATCCGGTTGACCACGGGGTTCCTCAGCGGCGCGCCTCCTGTGGGCTACGAGGCGTGGCTGGGGCTGGCGCTGGGCTTCAGCGCGCTCTATTCTGCCCTGGCGCTGCTGTTGTTCCCCATCCTGTACAAGGCCGGCGAGTGAGCGCCGCCATGCCACACGATCCTTCGTCATCCCAGGCCCGGGATGGTTGCCACTGCGCGAAAAAGACTCTATGCCGTCACTCTGAACCGAAGCCCGTGCGTCGGCCCTTGCGTCCCTGGAACGATCCAACCCAGTGAGCTGCCTGAAGAACCATGGCGTCCCTACCTGCATCCCCCCGCGTCCTGCTCGGCCTGCTCGGCGGCCTCGCCGTCACGGCGAGCCACGTGATGATCTGGCTGTACGCCCCCGTGGAAGCGACGCTCGGCCCCATCCAGAAGATTTTCTACCTCCATCTGCCGTGCGCGTGGTGGGCGCTCATCAGCTTCTTTGCAGTCTTCGTTGCGAGCATCGCCTACCTGACGACGCGCCGCCGGTTCTGGGACCACGTGGCCGGCGCCGCCGCCGAAGTGGGCGTGGTGCTGGCGCTGCTGGCGCTCGCCACGGGCTCCATGTGGGCGCGCGTTTCCTGGAATGTCTGGTGGACGTGGGACCCGCGGCTGACCACCACCCTGGTGATGTGGTTCATCTACGCGGGGTACCTGCTGGTGCGCACGCTGCCCATGGCGCCGGACCGTCGCGCCGTGGTCAGCGCCGTGCTGGGCATCGTCGCCTTCGTGGACGTGCCGCTCGTCTTTTTCTCCGCGCGGCTGTGGCGCACCATCCATCCGCAGGTGCTCACCTCGGACGGCGGCGGTCTGCCTCCGGAGATGCTGACCACCTTGTTCGTCAGCCTGGCGGCCTTCGGGCTGGTCTGGGCGTCCCTCACCCTGGCGCGGCTGCACCAGCTGCGCACGGCGGCGCGCGTGGAAGCGCGCATCATCTGGAAGGAGCAATGACATGGACCACACCACGTTCCTCATCGCCGCCAACGCCGTCATCTGGCTTGGCGTGGGCGGCTACCTCGCTTGGCTGGCCGCAGGGCAGAAACGCCTGCAGGATCGCCTGACGCAGCTGGAGCAGCTCTCCCGGGACGACGACGACCGGCTCCGCTGAGGCGCGCTCTCCCCACGAGCGCGTCACGCGCGACGCCATGCCCGGCCCCCGGCCATTCCGACGCCGCTGGCCGAGTTCCGACGCATCCCCCACGACTTTTTCGGATTCTCCCGAGGAGTCCGGGTCCTTAAGCCTCCTCGGGGCGGCCGAGCTCATCCCCATCCCTTACCGAAAACCACCCGCAAGCAGGACGCATGATGGCGAAAAAGAACCCCACCAAAGCAGCCGCACGCAAGCAACCCGCAGCGCCCAAAGCGCAGCCCCCCGTCACCAGAACGCCCACCCGAAAGCTCGCTCTGGCCATGGTGCTGGGGTGTCTCGCGGCCATCTTCATCACGTCCATGATCTACCGCATGGGCCAGCCGCTCACCACACACCGCGAGGTCGTGCCCACGGACCATGACCACAGCGCCGAAGCCCCGGCCCCCCAAGCGGGCCAGGCGGGGCAAGCCATGCCCGAAAACATGCCCCCCGCCATGCGCGAAGCCCTGGCGCAGCAGCAAGCCCAAGGCGGCGGCGTCCCCATGGGCCAAGACGTGGGCCAAGGCCAGGACATGGAGCAAGTGCGCGCGCTGATGCTGCGCATGCGGGAAAATCCCAACGATCCCCAAACTCTGCTGGCGCTGGGGGAAGCGTTCCTGCAGTCCGGCGACCAAGCCGGCGCCGAGGAGTTCCTCAACCGTGCTCTCGTGGCGGACCCCGCCAACCTCCAGGCCGCCCTCCTTCTCGGGGTGACGCGCTCCCGCGCCGGCCAGCATCAGCAAGCTGCGGACCTCTTCGAACGCGTGCTGGAGCTCGACGCCGACAACGCCACCGCCGCGTACAATCTGGGCATGCTGCGCAAGTTCTTCCTGAACGACCCCGAACAAGGCGACGCCTTGTTGGAACAAGCTGCGACACTGGCTGGCGAGGACGCCCGTATCGGGACCATGGCCCGCGAAGGGCTCGCCAGGGACCCGCAAGACATGCCGGCGCCGGACCACGACCACACCGAAGACGCCAACGCCACGAACGGCTCTGCGTCGTGTTGTCCCGCCAACGCCACGGCAGGCGCTTCCTAGCGTCACTGCGCGCCCGCCGGCCGTCGCAGTCGTCGCAGTCGTCGCAGTCGTCGCAGTCGTCGCAGTCGTCGCAGTCGTCGTGGTTGTCCTGGTCGTATGCGCGGGGGAAGCCTCGTCATCAAGCGACGCCGGCGACACCCTGTCAGTCCTTCAGGGCGTTGCGCCTTCCGGAAGGCGTTGGCGGTCATAGGTTCACGCGAAATGTTGACGGAACTGTAACTTTAGTGGCAAGGAAGCTTCGGCGCCCGGCGTATGGCGGCGCAGCCAAGCCCGACCTCGCGCGGGGAAGCTGCACGGGCAGGGTCGGGCGAGTGCGGTCCGGCATGATGAGATTTCCAACGACTGCGGGATGTTGTTCGCGCCGTGGTCACGTATACGTCAAGCAATCCTGTTCGCATCACCCAATAACTGCGGCGCCACGCGCCGTCCGTATCCCTTCCTACGGAGGATCCTTTATGAAATCTCTACGTAACGTGCTTCTGGCCTTGGCGGGCGTGCTGCTGATGGCTTCCCCCGCTTTCGCCGCGGACGTCATCAAGATCGCGGTGCCCTCGCCTTTCACCGGTCCTGCAGCAGCTTACGGCGACAACGTCAAGGCCGGCGTTTCCATGATGCTCGACGAAGTGAACGCCGCCGGCGGCGTGGACGGCGTGATGGTGGAAGCCGTCTACCTGGACGAGATGTGCGAGCCCAAGGAAGCCGCCACCGTGGCCACGAAGATCGCACAGGACGAAGACATTGTCGGCATCGTGGGCCACTTGTGTTCCTCCGCGCACTTGGCGGCGCTGCCCACGTACGTGCGCAAGGGCGTGCCGGCCATCTCCCCCACCGCCACCAACGTCACCATCTCCGAGAAGAACAAGGACCGTGACGGCAAGGTCTGGTCCTTCCGCGACGTCTACCGCGACGACTTCCAGGGCAAGTTCCTGGCGCGCTATGTCGCTGAAGTGCTGGGTCTGAAGAAGATCGCCGTGTTCTACGAGAACAACGACTACGGCATCGGTCTGAAAGACGCCTTCACCGCCGAAGCCGAGTCCATCGGCCTGGAGATCGTGGGCGAAGAGGGCTACGTGAAGGGCTCCACGGACTTCACCCCGCAGCTCACCAAGTTGAAAAACGAAAATCCGGACGGCCTCTTCATCAGCGGTTACTACAACGAAGGCGCGCTCATCGCCAGCCAAGCCGCCAAGCTGGGCATGGACGTGGTGAAGTTCGGCGCAGACGGTCTGGACAACGTGGACTTCATCTCCCTGGCAGGCGACGCCGCCAACAACACCTACATGACTGTGCCCTTCCTGGCTGAAAGCGCCGGCGAAGACGCGCAAGCCTTCCTGACCAAGTTCAAGGAGACTTACGAGCGCGAGACCGACTGGATGAGCGCCAACGCCTACGACGCCGCAGGCATCCTCATTGAAGCCATCAAGGCCGTGGGACCCGACCGCGCCAAGGTGCAGGAATACCTCGCCGGCATGAACACCCCGGAAAAAGGGTACGTGGGCGTGACCGGCGTGACCTACTTCGACGAGAACGGCGACTCCCAGAAGAGCGCCTTCGTCAAAGTGGTGAAAGACGGCGCCTTCCAACCCGCGGAGACGCAGCTCAACTAGAGTCTGCATCAACGACGCTCCCAGCAGGCTGGGCCGAAAGGCTCAGCCTGTTTTCCTTACGCATCGCGCACCCTCCAACCACCGGCCAGCATCGTGTTCGAACAGCAGCTCGTCAACGGACTCACCCTCGGCGTCATATACGCGCTCATCGCCGTGGGCTACACCATGGTCTACGGCGTCATCGAGCTCATCAACTTCGCGCATGGCGAAATCTACATGCTCGGCGCCTTCTTTTGCGTCACCTTCATCACTCTGGCCGGCTTGCCTTTGTGGCTTGCCATCCTCATGGCCATGGCGTGTTGCGCAGTGCTCGGCGTGCTCATCGACATCATCGCCTACAGACCGTTGCGTGGTTCGCACCGTCTCGCCGTGTTGATCACGGCCATTGGCATGTCCATATTCTTGCAGAATCTCGCGCTGGTCATCTGGGGCAGCCGACCCAAAGCGTTCCCGCAAGACGCCGTGCCCGCTTTCTTCGCCGAGCAGGCCTTCGCTTTCGGCGACGTGAACATCACGTGGCTGCACCTGTTCATTTTCGCCGTGACCACCATCATGATGGTGGGCCTCTACCTCATCATATCCAGAACGCAGATCGGCGCAGCCATGCGTGCGCTGGCGCAGAACCGCACGGCGTGCCAGCTCATGGGCGTGAACGTGAACCGGGTCATCAGTTTCACGTTTGCGCTGGGCAGCGCCATGGGCGCCATGGCCGGAGTGCTGGTGGCCATGTTCTACAACACGCTGTACCCAACCATGGGCTACACGGCCGGGGTGAAGGCTTTCGCTGCGGCGGTGCTTGGGGGCATCGGCTCCGTGCCGGGAGCCATGTTCGGCGGGCTGGTGCTTGGCGTGGCCGAAGCCATGGGCGCCGGCTATGTCTCCTCCCTCTATCGGGACGGCGTGGCGTACGCCGTGATGATCGCGGTGATCATCTTCCGGCCTTCGGGCATCTTGGGCAAATCCCTGGTGGACAAGGCGTAAGGGGGCAGCGATGACCATGCTGAACCGTTACACCCTGCCAGCGCTGCTGGGTCTCACCCTGTTGTTCCCGCTCACGCCTTTCGCCAGCGAGTATGCGTTGCACGTGGCCATCCTGGTGATGGTCTACATGGTGCTGGCTTTGGGTTTGAACATCGTGCCGGGGTTCTGCGGTCTGCTGGATCTGGGCTTCGTGGGCTTCTACGGCATCGGCGCTTACACGGCCGGGTTGCTCACGGTGCACTACGGCTTGTCTTTCTGGGTCATCGTGCCTCTGGCGGCCTTGAACGGCGCGCTGTGGGGCATGCTGCTGGGCGCGCCCACGCTGCGTCTCACGGGGGACTACTTCGCCATCGTCACCTTCGGTTTCTCGGAGCTGGTGGTGCTTTTTCTGACCAACGAGATCTGGCTGACCCGCGGCCCCCTGGGCCTGCCGGGCATCGATCCCGTGACCATCGATCTTTCCTTTCTGTCCAAGGCCTTGAACCCCGAGTGGGACTGGTATTACGAATTCGTGGGTTCAAAGCCGTATTTCTATCTCGCCATCGTCATGGTGGCGGTGGTCTACTTCATCCTGCGTCGGCTGGAGGACTCCCGTCTGGGCCGGGCGTGGTACGCCATCCGGGCGGACCCCCTTGCCGCAGCCGCCAGCGGGGTGAACATCCTGAACTACAAGGTCATCGCGTTCGCCATCTCCGCCGGCGTGGGCGCGGTGGGCGGCGCGTTCTTCGCACGGTGGACGATGTTCCTCTCGCCGGACATGTTCAAGTTCTGGGAATCCTTCCTGGTGCTGTGCATGGTGGTGCTGGGGGGCCTGGGCAACCTGAACGGCGCGCTGCTCGGCGCCGTGATTCTGGTGGCGCTGGGCGAGGTGCTCCGCGTCGTGCTGCCCATGCTGAACCTCCCTGCGGAGAGCCGCTTTCTGGTTTACGGCCTCATCATGATCATGATCATGCGCTTCAAACCCTCGGGCTTTCTGCCGCGCATCGCTGCTGCGGGGATGGACAACCCGCTCATCCGCGAGCTCAAAAAGAAACTGGAGCGCCGCGCCGCCTGAGCAGCGCGCCACGCTGACGCCATGCACCCCATACTCGACATCGCCAACCTCTCCAAACGCTTCGGCGGGCTCATGGCCCTGCACGACGTCTCCTTCGCCATCGAACCGCGGGCCATCAAAGGTCTCATCGGGCCCAACGGCGCTGGCAAGACGACCCTCTTCAACTGCGTCACGGGCGTCTACAAGCCCACCAGCGGGACGTTGACGCTGCAGTCCCCCCACAAGGGCGAGACCGTGATCAACGGCAAGAAGCCCGAGCAAGTCACGTCGCTGGGCGTTGCGCGCACGTTCCAGAACATCCGGCTCTTCTCGGACCTCTGCGTGCTGGACAATGTCCGCATCGGCCGCCACCCCCGCACCAGCTCCAACTTCTTCGGCGCTGTGTTGCGCACCAAGGCGCACAAGCGCGAGGAAGCCGCCATCGTGGAGACCGCCATGAAGTGGCTGGACTTCGTGGGCCTGGGCCGGTTCGCGCTGGACCGCGCGCACTCGCTCTCCTACGGGGACCAGCGTCGGTTGGAGATAGCCCGCGCTCTGGCCACGGAGCCGGCGCTGCTCTTGCTGGACGAACCCGCCGCCGGCATGAACCCTCGGGAGACAGCCGAGCTGAAGGACCTCATCCATCAGATTCTGGAGCAAGACGTCACAGTGCTGCTCATCGAGCACGACATGAAGCTCGTCATGTCCATCTGCGCTTCCATCGTGGTGCTGGACCACGGGGTCAAGATCGCTGAAGGGCCGCCCCTTTCCATCAAGGACGACCCCAACGTCATCGAGGCGTATCTCGGACGGGGAGCTGCAGCCAATGCTTGAGATTCAGGACATCCACACGTACTATGGCTCCATCCATGCGCTCAAGGGGGTCTCGCTCTCCATCACCAAAGGCGAGATCGTCACCTTGATCGGCGCCAACGGCGCAGGCAAGTCCACCACGCTCATGAGCCTCTCCGGCGTGGCGCGGCCTCGCACGGGGACCATCGTCTTCGAGGGGACGGACATCACCCGTGTGGCTTCGGAGAAGATCGTGGCCATGGGCGTGACGCAAGTGCCGGAAGGCCGGATGATCTTCCCCCGGCTCACCGTGCGGGAGAACTTGATGATGGGCGCGTATCTGCGCAAGGATTCTGACGCCGTGGCCGCCGACGAAGAGCGCGCCTACGAGCTCTTTCCCATTCTTGCGGAGCGCCGCAAGCAAGCCGGGGGCACGCTCTCCGGCGGGGAGCAGCAGATGCTCGCCATCGGCCGCGCGCTCATGGCGCGGCCCACCTTGCTGCTGTTGGACGAACCCTCGTTGGGACTGGCGCCCATCGTCGTGGAGAATATCTTCGAGGTCATCCAGACCATCAACCGGGAAGGCGTCACTGTCATGCTTGTGGAGCAGAACGCGCAAATGGCCTTGCAGATTGCAGACCGCGGCTACGTGCTCGCCACCGGGGAAGTCCACCTGGAAGGCGCAGCTTCCGCGCTGGCCGCCAACCCCCAGGTTCGCGCTGCGTACCTGGGTCTGGACTGACGCCAAGAGGCGCGCCGCGCCGAAACGTTCGAACGCCGGCTTTCTGCGGAACGCACCCGCCTGCGCATGTGCGCGACGGATCACCGGGCGAACCGCCCACGCAGAAGCCACGAAGACCAGCCGCCCCGTGCACACGCCACCTCATACGCACGCCAAAGGAGCCAACATCCATGGATAAGGTCGTCATGAAAGGTCTCACGTTCGACGATGTCCTCTTGCTGCCGGCCTACTCCGAGGTCTTGCCGGACGCTGTGGACGTCACCACCCATCTCACCAACGCCATCAGCCTCAACATCCCCCTCATCTCCGCCGCCATGGACACCGTCACGGAGTCCGGTCTGGCCATCTCCATGGCGCGCAACGGCGGGGTGGGCGTCATCCACAAGAACATGCCCGTGGAACGCCAGCGCGTGGAGGTGGAAAAAGTCAAGAAGTCCGAATCCGGGATGATCGTGGACCCTGTGACCATCGCGCCGCAGATCACCGTGGGCCAAGCCTTGAACGTGATGGCGGAGTGGAAGATTTCCGGGCTGCCCGTGGTGGACGGCGGCAAGCTGGTGGGCATCCTCACCAACCGCGACGTACGCTTCGTCTCCGACCTGGACCTCAAGGTTGCGGACGTGATGACGGCGGACAAGCTGGTCACCGTGCCGGTAGGCACCACCTTGGAGCAAGCCAAAGCGCATCTGCACGAGAATCGCATCGAAAAGCTGCTGGTGGTGGACGAGGAAGGCAAGCTCTCCGGACTCATCACCATCAAGGATATCGAGAAGATCCGCAAATACCCCAACTCCTGCAAGGACGACCGGGGCCGCCTGCGCGTGGGCGGAGCCATCGGCGCCGGTCCGGAAGGGGAAGCCCGCGCCGAAGCCCTGCTGCAAGCCGGCTGCGACTTCCTGGTGCTGGACTCCGCGCACGGCAACTCCCGCAACATCATCCGCGCGGTGGAGTCCATCCGCAGCGCTTTTCCCGAAGCGCAGATCGTGGCCGGCAACGTGGGCGTGTACGACGGCGCGCGCGCTCTGCTGAAAGCTGGCGCAGACGCCGTGAAAGTGGGCATCGGCCCCGGCTCCATCTGCACCACGCGCATCGTGGCCGGCGTGGGCGTGCCTCAAGTCACGGCTGTCATGGAATGCGTGCGCGCTGCTCGGGAGCTGGACCGCTGCGTCATCGCCGACGGCGGCATCAAGTTCTCCGGCGACGTGGTGAAAGCCCTGGCCGCCGGCGCAGACAGCGTCATGGTGGGTTCGCTCTTCGCCGGCACGGACGAAAGCCCCGGGGAGACCATCCTCTACCAAGGCCGTCGCTACAAGATCTACCGCGGCATGGGCTCCATAGACGCCATGAACGAAGGCAGCAAGGACCGCTACTTCCAGGAAAAAACCGACGAGAAGGAGGGCGGCAAGCTGGTGCCGGAAGGCATCGTGGGCCGCGTGCCCTACAAAGGCCCCGTGGGCGACTCCATCTACCAGCTCATCGGGGGCCTTCGCTCCGGCATGGGCTACACCGGATGCAAGGATATCAAGAGCTTGCAGCAGGATGCACGCTTCGTGGAGATATCCCCGGCAGGCCTGCGCGAGAGCCACGTACACGACGTCATCATCACCAAGGAAGCGCCCAACTACCGCGTGGAGAACTTCTAACGCCGCGGGCCGCCCCGCCTCCGCATCGGGATAGAACCCATGGACATGCAAGAAAAAGTCGTCATCATCGACTACGGCTCCCAAGTCACCCAGCTCATCGCGAGACGGGTGCGCGAAGCAGGCGTCTACTCGGAAATCCACCCCTGCACCGCGCCCCTTGCGACGATCGAAGCCCTGCAGCCCTCGGCCATCGTGCTCTCGGGCGGGCCTTCCTCCGTGTCGGACGCCGACGCGCCGCCCTTCGAGCCGGGACTGCTGAAGCTGGGCGTCCCCGTGCTGGGCATCTGCTATGGCATGCAGCTTCTGGCGCACCACCTGGGAGGCCGCGTGGCCCGCAGCGAAGACCGCGAATACGGCCGCGCCGATCTGGAATTCGCCGCCCGCTGCGCCCTCTGGGACGCCCTCCCGGACCACACCAGCCACAAAGTCTGGATGTCTCACGGGGACAAGGTCCTGGAGACGCCTCCCGGCTTCGAGATCACGGCCCGCACCCGCAGCGTGGCCGTGGCGGCCATGGCCGACGAGTCCCGCAAGCTCTACGCCGTGCAGTTCCACCCCGAGGTGCACCACACCGACGACGGGGACAAGATGCTGCGCAACTTCCTCTTCAAGGTGGCCAGACTGCAAGGCGAGTGGTCCATGAGCTCGTTCGTGGACCAAGCCGTGGAGACCATCCGCCAGCAAGTGGGCGACAAGCAGGTGGTCTGCGGCCTTTCCGGCGGCATCGACTCCACGGTGGCGGCCGTGCTCATCGCCAAAGCCATCGGCGACCGTCTGCACTGCATCTTCGTGGACAACGGGCTGTTGCGCTACGGCGAAGGGGAGGAAGTGGTCCGCTACCTGAACGAGCACTTCCAGTTGCAACTCCACCACGTACAAGCGCAAGACGAGTTTCTGGACAAGCTCAACGGCGTGGACGACCCGGAACAGAAACGCAAGATCATCGGCCGCACGTTCATCGAAGTCTTCGAGCGCGAAGCCAAGAACATTCCGAACGTGGCGTTCCTCGCGCAAGGCACGCTGTACCCGGATGTCATCGAATCCGTCTCCTTCCGGGGGCCCAGCGCCGTCATCAAGAGCCACCACAACGTGGGTGGCCTGCCGGAGCGCATGGCGCTGGAACTGGTGGAGCCCCTGCGCGAGCTCTTCAAGGACGAAGTGCGCAAGGTGGCTGTGGAGCTCGGCTTGCCGGACTTCGTCATCTGGCGCCACCCCTTCCCCGGACCGGGGCTCGCCATCCGCATTCTGGGGGAGATCACACCGGAGCGGCTGGAAATTCTGCGCCAAGCCGACCGCATCGTCCAGGAAGAACTGCACGCCGCCAACTGGTACCGCAAGGTATGGCAAGGGTTCGCCGTGCTGCTGCCCCTGAAAACCGTCGGCGTGATGGGCGACGACCGCACCTACGAACACGTCATCGCCTTGCGCGTGGTGGACAGCGTGGACGCCATGACCGCAGACTGGACCCGGCTGCCCAGCGAGGTGCTGGCTTCCATTTCCAGCCGCGTCATCAACGAAGTCAAAGGCGTCAACCGCGTCGTCTACGATATTTCCTCCAAACCACCCTCCACCATCGAGTGGGAGTAGTTTTCGCGCACAACGCCACAGCGCGCCTGCAAAGCGCGATAAACCCAGGCTCAACGAGCCTTGCGAGTCGCCATGTTCGGCATCGGATCCACAGAACTGCTCATCATCCTTGTCGTGGCCCTCATGGTCCTCGGTCCCAAGAAACTGCCGCAGATCGCCCGCACCATCGGCAAGGGGTACGCGGAGTTCAAGCGCGCCACCACGGACCTCCAGCGCACCATCAACACCGAAATCGCCCGCGAGGAAGAATCCCTCAAGAAAGCCCAAGGCGCTGACAAGAAAAAGAAGAAGCCCAAGAACCTCAAGGAGTTCGTCGCGGACAAAGCCAAGGAAACCCTGGAAGAAACCACCCAGATGACCTTCCAGTCCGCCACCGAGTCCAACCGCGCCGGCGGCTTCAAAGACCCCTACGCCGCCGCTGCCGCCGCCGGCAAGGACACAACCTCCTCCGCCGCGAAGACCGCCGACGCCGCTGCGCACAAGCCACACGGCCTGGGCGACGCCGAACACGAAGCGCCCGCACGACCAGCAGCGACGCAGACCGCCCAGGCGACGCCGCAACAGCCCGACGCCGAAGACGAACTCGGCAAAGATGACGTCGACACGAAAGAGCGCCCGCGTGACGGGGAGGCCAAGGCATGAGCGAAGACCATCGCACCCCAAGCGCTCCGGGTCCCCACAATTCGCAGGACACCGATCCGAAAGAGGACGCCGTCGCGCCGCCAGACGCTCCGACCGACTACGCGCCCGACGCCCAGGACGCCCAGGACGGCGAGAGCAGCGAGAACAGCGAGAACAGCGAGAACAGCGAGAACAGCAAAGACAAGGCCGCGACCATCGAGGGAACCGACGATCCCTCCCTGGACGCGCCGGACTCGCCGGACTCACAAGACGCGCAAGACGCGCCGGACGCCGTCACCCCGGCGCCTGCAGCCGCCGGCGGCGGGGGTGAAAGTCCGCCTCCGCCTCCGAAACGCGCCGCCGCCTCCCAAGAGGATGACGACGAGGAAGAGGAAGAGGACGAGGACGAGGAAAACGCCGGAGCCATGTCCTTCATGGACCACCTCGGAGAGCTGCGCTCTCGGCTGACGCGATGCTTCATCGCTCTGGCGGTGGGTTTCCTGGCGTGTTACGGCGTTTCCAAGGAACTCTTCGACATCCTCGTGCAACCGCTGGTGGAAGTCTTCCCCCCCGAGTCGCACCTCATCTTCACGGCTCTGCCGGAGGCCTTCTTCACCTACATCAAGGTGGCGTTGGTGGGCGGCTTCTTCCTGGTCAGCCCCTACATATTCTACCAGCTCTGGCTCTTCGTGGCCCCCGGCCTTTACGAGGAGGAGAAGAAGTATCTGCTGCCCATCGGCTTCTTCTCCGCCCTCTTCTTTACCGCAGGCGCGAGTTTCGGGTACTTCGTGGTGTTCCCCTTCGCGTTCTCGTTTTTCATGGATTTCACCACGGAATACATCAAGCCGCTGCCAAGCTTGCGGGAATACCTGGGCTTTTCGCTGAAACTGCTCTTCGCTTTCGGCGTGGTGTTCGAGCTGCCCCTGGTGGTCTTCTTCCTGGCGCGGCTGGGCCTCGTCACGGCGGCGTTCATGCGCAAGCACCGCAAGTACGCTTACCTTGCGTGCTTCGTGCTTTCTGCGGTCCTCACGCCGCCGGACGTCATCTCGCAGTTGCTCATGTCCGGTCCGCTGATTCTGCTGTACGAGATATCCATCATCGTTGCGCAGATCTTCGGACGGAAGAAAGCCGCAGAGCCCGACGACGACGATGACGACGATGACGGCGACGATGACGACGAGCGCGACGAAAACACGGTGGAAGACGGGCGTCAGAGCGACGAGACGGCCAAGACCCCGCAGCCGCCAGACAAAGCCTAACGCCAGCGCGCGCCATGAACGCCCCCCGCGCCCCGGGCGCCCATGTGTCAGACGTGGGACCCGGGGCGCGTTTTGTCGTGAAAACGTCATGCGTCCCGCTTGGCCTGGACCGACATCGTGTGCTATGCTGGACGCCATCTCCTCGGCGATCG
This sequence comes from uncultured Desulfovibrionaceae bacterium, assembly GCA_964455395.1. Lineage (GTDB taxonomy): Bacteria > Desulfobacterota > Desulfovibrionia > Desulfovibrionales > Desulfovibrionaceae > CAYVWB01. The sequence continues at coordinate 16,657 of CAYVWB010000044.1, read as the reverse complement.
TGCCGTCCACACCACTCACGCCCTTCAGGCCCACCCCGTCAAGGCAAACAGGAAACGAGGCGCCGCTATGTCCGCAAGCGAACAAGCCAAGCAGATAGAAACGACCATACCCACCGTGGGGCAAGCGAAAGTGCCGTCCCAGCTCACGGTCTGCCACTTCACCGACGACGACGCGCGCGTGCTCATCCAGATCACCGAAGACCAGATGCGAGACATCGGCGATGAGCCGGTCTACGCGGACTTCGAACTCGCCGGCCCCCGCCGCCACCTCTATTTCGACCCCACCAAGACCAAGTGCGCCATCGTGACCTGCGGGGGCCTCTGCCCCGGCATCAACGACGTGATCCGCGCCGTGGTCATGGAAGCGCATCACAGCTACGGCGTGGCCAACGTGCTGGGCATTCGCTTCGGCCTGGAGGGCTTCATCCCCAAATACGGTCACGACGTCATCGAACTGACGCCCAACGCCGTGGCGAGCTCTCACCAGTTCGGCGGCACCATCCTCGGCTCCTCCCGCGGACCGCAGTCCGCTGAAGAAATCGTGGACGCGCTGGAACGCATGAACGTCTCCTGTCTGTTCATGATCGGCGGCGACGGCACCTTGCGCGCAGCGTCCACCATCAACGAAGAGGTCCGCAATCGTGGGCTGCGCACCTCGATCATCGGCATCCCCAAGACCATCGACAACGACATCAACTTCATCACCCACTCCTTCGGCTTCGACACCGCAGTGGAGAAAGCCACGGAGGCCATCCAGTGCGCGCACACCGAAGCCGTGTGCGCCGTCAACGGCATCGGAATGGTGAAGCTCATGGGTCGGGAGTCCGGCTTCATCGCCGCCCAGGCCACCCTGGCGCTGAAGGAAGTGAACTTCGTGCTGGTGCCCGAGACGCCCTTCGAACTCTACGGTGAAGACGGTCTGCTGAAGGAACTGGAAGCGCGCCTGGCGAGCCGACGCCACGCCGTCATCGTCTGTGCGGAAGGCGCCGGGCAGCACCTGCTGCAGACCTCCGGCGACACGGACCCCTCCGGCAACCCTGTGCTGGGCGACATCTGCACCCTGCTCCAGAAGGAGATCAAAACCTACTTCAAGAGCAAGAGCACGCCCATCACCTTGAAATTCATCGACCCCAGCTACATCATCCGGTCCGTGCCAGCCAACGCCAACGACCGCGTCTACTGCGGCTTTCTGGGACAACACGCGGTGCACGCGGCCCTGGCCGGAAAGACGGGCATGGTCGTCTCCAAGCTGCAAGACCGTTACGTGCACCTGCCCCTCTCCCAGGTCACCAAGGAGCGGCGCAAGCTGAACATCAATTCGGACTACTGGCGCGCCGTCATGGAGTCCACGGGCCAGAACCCCATCCCGGGCATCTTCGGTCCCACGGACAGCTCCTGCCCCACGCCGTGACCCCGGGCAGCCACCGCTGACGGAGCGCCTCCGCGAATCCGCGGCCTGGCATCCGCGCTTTCCGCCGCGCCTTTTCATGAAGGGTGCGGCGGGCGGCCCTTCCAAACCTTCCCGCTTCCCCCCAACGCCGAAGGAGCTCGCATGGCCCTGGAGACGCCCGACGCCATCCGCCCTCTCATGAACACGCTCGCCCTCTCCGTGGAAGTGCTTGGCGTGGGCGTCATCGTCATCGGTCTGGCTGTGGCGGGCGCGCGGTATCTGCGTGGCCTGCTGACACACGCCGGCGCTCTTGCGGGGAAGGACGCGACCTCCTCCCCCTACGAACGCTTCCGAACAGACCTGGGCCGGGCCATACTCCTGGGCCTGGAGATCCTGGTGGCGGCGGACATCATCGCCACCGTGACCACCCACCCTTCCGTCCAGAACCTCACCATTCTCGGTTTGCTGGTGCTCATCCGCACTTTCCTGAGCTTTTCCCTGGAGATCGAGCTTACCGGTCGGTTGCCTTGGAAAGGCGAAGCCCGCGACGGGAAATCCTGACGCGCCGAGGGCAGGCCTTCACGGGGGACGGCCTCCTTGCCGGCGCACTCCAGGCGCCATCTCAGAGCCGAGACCACACCGCAAACACCAAGGAAGCATCCCCCTCGGCGCAGCAAGCGCTCGCCTACTCGCCGTCGCGCCGACGGGCCTTCTCCAGCCACTCCGTGTGGAAGACGCCGGCGCGGTCCACACGCTGGTAGGTGTGCGCGCCGAAGTAGTCCCGTTGCGCCTGGATGAGGTTCGCCGGCAGCCGCACGCTGCGCAAGGCGTCGTAGTAGGCCAGGGCGGAGCTCATGGCCGGCGCGGGTGCGCCGAGTTGGGCGGCAGTGGCCGTCACGCGACGCAAGGCGGCCTGTCCCAGCGCCAAGGCGTCCGCGAAATACGGGGCCAGCAACAAGTGGGGCAGTTCCGGCGTCTCCTCGAAAGCCTGCGTGACACGGTCCAGAAAGGCGGCGCGGATGATGCAGCCGGCCCGCCAGATGCGTGCGGCCTCCCCTGGACGCACGCCCCAGCCATGGGCCTCGTCTGCAGCGCGGATGAGGTGAAAGCCCTGAGCGTAGGCGCAGATCTTCGCGGCGTAGAGCGCTTGGCGCACGTCCTCGGTCATGGCGGCCAAGGCGGCGGCGTCCAGCGTCGGCGGCGTGTTGGCCTCGTCACCCCACGGCGCAGCCAGCACCCCGCTGGCCACGGCGCGCAGGTCCGTATAGGAGGACACTTGGCGCGCCTCCACTGCAGCGTTGATGGTGGGCATGGAGACGCCGAACTCCAGGCCGGCCATGGAGGTCCACCGGCCGGTGCCCTTCTGGCCGGCGCTGTCCAGAATGACGTCCAGCAGGGCGCCTCCGGTCTCCTCGTCTTGAACTGTAAAAATATCACCAGTAATTTCGATTAGATAAGATGAAAGCTCCGTCTCATTCCACCGTCTAAAGAGCGCTGCGAGGTCTTCGTTGCGCATGCCGGCGCCGCGGTGGAGCAGGTCGTAGGCCTCGGCGATGAGCTGCATGTCTGCATACTCGATGCCGTTGTGCGCCATCTTGACGAAATGGCCGGCGCCGCCGCGGCCCATGTACGCCACGCAAGGGGTATCGTCGTCGGCCTGCGCGGCGATGGCCGTGAGCAAGGGTTCCGCCTCGCGCCAGGCGGCTTCGTCACCGCCGGGCATGATGCTGGGACCATGCAGCGCGCCCTCCTCCCCACCGGAGACGCCCACGCCGAGATACCCCAATCCCTTGGCGGCCAGGGCTTCACGGCGGCGCTCCGTGTCCTTGTAGTGGGAGTTGCCGCCGTCCATGATCAAGTCGCCTGGTTCGAGCAATGGCGCGAGTTCCTCGATGACAGCATCCACGGCAAGACCGGCCTTGACCATGAGGAAGACGCGTCGTGGCCGGGCAAGCGAAGCGACGAGCTCTTGCAGCGAGTAAGCATCATGGAGGGTGGCTTCCTGCGGGAGACTCGCCATGAACTCGCGGGTTTTCTCTTCGGTGCGGTTGTATACGACGACACGCGCGCCGCGACTGGCCATGTTGCGCGCAAGGTTCTGGCCCATGACGGCAAGGCCGACCAGACCGATGTCGCGAAGGGGTGTGGGCATGATAAGGCGCTCCAGCGTTGAACGTGAAGGGGACGTCCACCATGATACCACAGGGCGGCGTGGAGGCCACCCCACGTCAGCGAAATTGAGCGCGACGGACTGTTTCACCATGAAACACTCAGGACATCCGGATCCGTTCAAAACTGCCACGCCCGTGAGCCTCGGCTTCACTCGCCCCGAAAAAATATTCCATTTTGGAACACACCCCCCCTTGACAGCTGTTTTTGAAACAGTCTACAAGCGACTCACGTTTCAAGATGAAATTGTGATTGCACAAACAAAGGGGTCAGTCATGTTGCATACACTCGTTGCCCGGGGAAGCGCGGCCATGGCCTGCGCATGCGCTTTCCTCCTGAGTTCGCCGCTGGGCGCTGTCGCGTCCGAGGCGGTCCCGCACGCAGTCGCCGCCACGGCTTCTCCTGCCGGCGATGGCATGCCGTGGTGGTTCTGGCCGATCATCCTGTTCGTCTTCTGCTTCATCCTGGGCGTCATCGCGGTGCTTGCGGGTGTTGGTGGGGGCGTGCTCTATGTGCCCTTGGTGGGTGGGTTCTTTTCGTTTCACATCGACTTCGTGCGTGGCGCGGGGCTGATGGTGGCGTTGGCGGGGGCGCTGGCGGCGGGCCCCGGCCTGCTGCGGCGGAACCTGGCGAGTTTGCGGCTGGCGTTGCCGGTGGCGCTCATCGCGTCGTCGTTCTCCATCGTGGGCGCCATGCTGGGGCTTTTTCTCTCCTCGTTGAACCCGGCGTACGTGCAGGTGGCGCTGGGCGGCACCATCGTGGGCATCGCGCTGCTGCTCATCTTTTCCAAGAACACGGCCGTGCCTGTGGTGACGAAGCAGGACGCCGTGGGCGTGGCGCTGGGCATGCATGGGGTCTTCAAGGAAGCGAGCACGGGCGAGATCATCCATTGGAAGACGCACCGTACGCTGATGGGTCTGTTGACGTTCATCCTCATCGGTCTTCTGGCGGGGATGTTCGGTCTGGGCGCCGGCTGGGCCAACGTGCCCGTGCTGAACTTGATGATGGGCGCGCCGCTGAAGGTCTCCGTGGCCACATCCAAGTTCCTGCTTTCCATCACGGACACGTCCGCTGCGTGGATTTATCTGAACCAGGGCGCAGTCATCCCGCTGATGGCGGTGCCGTCCATCATCGGCCTCATGCTGGGGTCGCTGGTGGGGGTGCGCCTGCTCGCCAAAGCGAAGCCCAAGTTCATTCGGTACATGGTCATCGGCGTGCTGCTGTTCGCCGGTCTGAAAGCGATGGACAAGGGCCTGGGCATCGGCCTGCTGGGATAATCACGGAGGAATCAAGACATGAGCGACAAGACCATTTCCGAAGCGGAACAGCTGAAGGCCTCGCCTGAGCAGATGCGTTACGCCAGCCTGTTGTATTACGGCGCGTGGATCGGCCTCTTCCTTCTGCTCATCACCTACCTCGTCTACGTGCTCGGGTTTCTGACGCCCCACGCCGAGATCCAGATGGTGGTGAACAACTGGGACAAAGGTCTGCACGACTACATGCAGATCACCAACAAGCCGGGTGGATGGGGCTGGACTTCCCTTGTCGGGTACGGCGATTTCCTCAACTACATCGGTTTGGCCATCCTCGCGGCCATCACCATCCCATGTTACTTCACCTTGTTGCCCGGGTACCTGAAGCGCAAGAACATGAAGCTCTTCTACATCTGCGTGGCGGAGATCGTCGTGCTGACCCTGGCGGCCTCCGGCATTCTTGGCTCGGGCGGTCACTAGACCTTGGACGCGCGTTAGGATACGAGGCTCTACCGCGATGGCTGCGCTTTTCGATGACGCATCGCCCAGGCGCAATGACGCCTCGGAGCTCTCGACAGCACAGCCGCATGACACACGCTGCCCCGCACTGACGCGACACCGCCTGCCCTCATCATGAACGCACCCGTACGCATCATGGTTGCACACAACAAGACGACTTGGGCTGGACGCCATGGGTCCGGCCCTTCCACCCCCGCAGCGACCCAACGCCCCGCCGCGCGCAGCGAAGCGCCGCCCGGCGGACCGCGGGTGGCCCTGTTGGTGGCCCCCGAAGCCAGCGCGGATTTCCGTCGGGAGTTCGCAGCCCTGGCGCAACAGCGCGGCGTCATCCTGCTCGCGGTGAACCGTCGGGAGGAGGCCCTCCGTGTCGCGGATCGACGCCCTGCGCGGTGGGCGTTCATCGATGCCGACGCCTCCGCCGCCGAAGCGCGCGAGACGGCCGTGACGCTCAAGGCCGCGCATCCGGACCTCCTTGCTGTCTTTCTCGTTTCCGCTGGCAGCGCTGCTGCGAACAGGGAAGCGCTGGGCGCGGATGAACTGCAAGCGCCCGTCTTGCTGAAGGACAATCTCCACGAGCTGCAACGCGCCGTGAAACGGCTCTACAAGGCGCCCTACCCTCTGGTGCGGGAAGCCGACCTCCAGACCGCCAGACCCCGCCACGGGGAACGTCATGGCTACGCCGTGGATTCCGGCCCGAGCCCGCTGAAAGAGCGCCTGGTGGGGAAATCCCCGGCAATGCGGGAACTTTTCAGCGCCATGAGCAAAGTGGCCGTGCTGGACTGCGCCGTGCTCATCCAAGGGGAAGATGGCGTGGGCAAGGAGCTTGCCGCGCGCACCATCCACCACCTCAACCCCCGGGTAAGCGGCCCTTTCCTGGGCGTGGATTGTGAGATGTTCGAAGCGCCGCTTTTGGCGCGTGAACTCTTCGGCGCGGAAACCGACGCCGCCTGGGGGCAACCGCGCAAGGGCCTCATCGAAGCGGGCGCTGGCGGCGCGCTCTTTCTGGACGAGGTGGACACCCTCTCCCCGGCTATCCAGGCGCAGCTGGCGCGCGTCATCGCCGAACGTCGGCTGGTGCGCATGGGCGGCGTGAACGCCGTGGACGTCAACACACGGTTCATGGCTGCTTCCACGGAGAACCTCGCCGTGCTCTCGGAACAGGGCGGCTTCAACCCGTCGCTCTACCAGGCGCTGTCGCCTTTCGTGCTGGAGATTCCCCCTTTGCGCGAACGCGCCGAGGACATCCCGCTCATCAGCATGTATTTCCTGCACCGCTTCGCCGCGGAACTGGACGCGGAGTGCGGCGCCATCGACGACGAGGCCATGGCGCTGTTGCGACGCTACCCCTTCCCCGGCAACGTCCGCGAGCTGGAGAGCGTCATCGAAAGCGCGGTCATCATCTGCGACGAGGACATCATCCGCCCCCGACACCTGCCCCCCGAGCTCCATCCCGAAGGCGTCGCTCCAATGGCCGGCGCACCGCTCGCGACGCCGCGCGATCACCCCGCCACGGAATCATCGTCGGATGTGATCTCCCTGGAGCCGCTCATGACCCTCGCCGAACTGGAGACGGCCTATATCCGCAAGGTCATGGCCATCACCGGCGGCAACCGCAACGCCGCCGCGGACATCCTCGGCATCAGCCGTTCCTCCCTCTGGCGCAAACTCAAGCGCATGGACGAAGAGGCTTGACCCACCCGTAGCGGACGACCGACGCGGCCGCGGTCCTGTCATGTGACGATGACGCCGCCAGGGAGCGCGTTCACGAAGGTCGAGTTCAGACGGAGCGGGCAGACAAGGCGGGGTCGCGGCATTCCATCCGGGTTCTGTCACAGATTGCGCAGACATCCGCGCCGCCGTGGCGTTCCTCCAGCCGCACCACGCCGCAGATCAGGCGCAGGGAGCGGTTGGCGCCCGGCAAGTCAGCAGCAGCTCGAAGGCTTCAGCCGTTCCACACTCTGGCGCACACTCGAGCGCATGGACGAAGAGGCTTGACCCACCCGTAGCGGACGACCGACGCGGCCGCGGTCCTGTCATGTGACGATGACGCCGCCAGGGAGCGCGTTCACGAAGGTCGAGTTCAGACGGAGCGGGCAGACAAGGCGGGGTCGCGGCATTCCATCTGGGTTCTGTCACAGATTGCGCCGACATCCGCCCCGCCGTGGCGTTCCTCCAGCCGCACCACGCGGCAGCTCAGGCACAGGGAGCGGTTGGTGTCCGGCAGGTTCAGCAGCAGCTCGAAGGCGTCGTCATGGCGCAAGGCCTTGAGAATGTCGTCATCCCGCATGGAGTCCCATGTGTTGCGGGGGAAGCGTACCTGCGCGCCGCCGAGTGAGATATCCTGTACGGTGCACTGGAGGTAGCGCCGCACGGGCGTCTGGAGGAGCTGGGCGACGCCGGGACGGTTCAGCTCGTGCCTCGGGAAAAGGCGCCGTTCCCGGGAGAGGTTTGCGCCAAGGCCATCCACGACGCGTGTCAAGCGGGAAGTCGGCGCAATGGGCCGCTCCACCTCCTTGCGCAGCGCATCCATGATGAGCTCCGGCACGGAAAGACCTTTTGCGTCGGCGTTGTGACGCACCTTGTGCGCCAGGCTCTGCGGCATGGTGAAGCAAAGGGTCTGTTGCGCCTTCTCTTCCGTATCGTGCGAGCGTCCGGTGCGACTATCCATGGGGACACCTCTTGTACCGTGTATCATGTTATGCGTCAGCGCTCACGACTTGACGCGCAGTCGGCGCCGAGCGTTTGCGGGAATGTCGGTCTGGCGCTCGCGGGTGGGGGACCTCGCCACCGGCGGCCTGTGGCATGACGCACATGTCTGTAACGAACGACCTGGCCAGGATACCAGCTCGTCACGAAAGCGCAACACATTCGTGGCGTATTTCCAAAACGTCACTTGTTACGGATCTGTGACGTTCATGCGTTCCCGGTATCATTTCGGTGTATTGATGCAGGCCATGCGTCTGATTCCGGGGCTTCGCCCTCCCCGGTGCAGACTTCATCCGCGCCATGCCAGCGCGCTTCTGCGGGATGCATTGGCGCCGTTTCGTCACTGAGCGCCGGGGGGTGCGTTCGCCAGTTCGTCATCGTGTCGTCGTGACAAGTCCCCATGGGAGCCCGTCGGGCAGGTATGCAGGGACGGCGGGACGGTGGGGTATGGGACGCAAGCGCCCTGTCGCAGGAAGTCGCGCGTCACAAAGTCGTAAAGACCTTGTTTTCTCCGTGCAATCCAGCTAAGCAGAACGCGGTTTTCACCATGTTGGGGAGTTTTCCTCAAGCCCGCGGCATCCGCCGCAAGGAGAATGTGCGATGTCGGAACGAAAGGGTCGGGAGCAATCGCAACCGGTAGAGGTGGTGTGTCCCCGATGTGGTCGTACGGAAATCGTGTACATTCCACGGGAAGAAATTCCACAATGCCCTGTGTGTCGAAAGCAGATGATGCTGAGTGAATTGCTGCAAGAAGGCAAATCATACTGACATTGAATAAAACAGCACCCAGCATCTGCCTATAATTGAGCTTTGTGTGTCCACTACGACACTCATTATAACTAATTTTGTGTGAGGATTTCGTACTTTTTTCGTCCACCTGCAATTCAGCTCAAGAATGAGGAATACCATGAAGCGCGTCCTGATGATCATCGCTGTCTTCGTACTTTCAGCGTCCACAGCGTTTGCCGCGGACATCGAGCTGGCCAAGAAGTCCCATATCGAGAAGATCCTCGCCGCAGGGGAGCTCCGTGTGGGCTTCGAGTCCGGCTACATGCCCTTCGAAATGACGAACACCAAAGGTGATTTCGTCGGATTCGACATCGACATGGCCAAGGAAATGGCCAAAGCGATGGGCGTCAAGTTCGTCCCGGTCAACACCGCCTGGGACGGTATCATCCCCGCACTGCTGACCGACAAGTTCGATATCATCATGAGCGGCATGACCGTCACGCAGTCCCGAAACCTGAAGGTCAATTTCGCCGATCCTTACATTATCGTGGGGCAGACCATCATCATCAATCCCAAGCACAAGGATACGGTCACCTCGTACAAGGACCTCAACGATCCTTCATTCGTTGTCACCTCAAAACTGGGCACCACCGGCGAAGAAGCCGTGAAGCGCATGATCCCCAAGGCCACCTACAAATCCTTCGAGACGGAGCAGGAAGCTGCGCTGGAAGTGATGAACGACAAGGCCGACGCTTTCGTGTATGACCTGCCCTACTGCGTGGTCTTCATGGCGCAGCGCGGCGCCGAAGGCGGCCTTGTTCTCCTGGATGAGCCCTTCACCTACGAACCCCTGGCCTGGGCCATCAACCGTGGCGATCCGGACTTCCTGAACTGGCTGAACAACTTCCTCCGCCAGATGAAGAATGACGGCCGATACGACCGTATCTACAACAAATGGATCAAATCCACAGATTGGATCAAGGACGTACAGCAGTAGCGAACACTGCGGGCGGGAGCGTCGGAAACGTCCTCCCGCCCATTTCTTTCGCACACCTTCAAGCCAGGGGGCGGTCAGGTTCATGAAGCCCGTAGCCGGCATCCATACGCGTCGCACCCGCGGCTATTTTCTCTTTTGGAAGAGCTTCTTCGTCGTCATGGTGCTCTTGCTGCTCGGCGTACTTTTTTACGCCACCAAGCAAGTGGACTACGTCTGGCGCTGGAACCGGATTCCCACATATTTCTATTACGAAGAGACGATCGAAACCACCTCCATGATCGAGGGGGAAGTCGACTCCATCGAGCAGACTCCAGCCGAAGACGACGGCGTGGTCGTGGTGGTGGCTGGCGACGGCGAAGAGGAAGCCTACCGCATTCCTCCCGGCGGCGAGCTCCGGGTGAGCGAGGGAGACTTCATTTATCCCGGCGACATCCTTGGCGTGCACCATGCATGGCGCGTCGGTTTGTTTCTGGAGGGCTTGTGGGTCACGATGAAGGTCTCCGTGCTGGCCATCGCCGTGGGAGTGGTGCTGGGCCTCATGGCGGGACTCGCCCGGCTCTCACACAATCCGGCTTTGCGCTGGACCGCCATGACGTACATCGAACTCATCCGTGGCTCGCCGTTGTTGGTGCAAATTTTTGTATGGTATTTCGTCTTCGGCACCATCATCAATCAACTCCTTGCGCAGTACGGATTGAGTCAACCTTCACCCCTCTGGTATGGCGTTGCTTCACTAGCGACTTTTTCCGGCGCATATATTGCGGAAATTGTACGCGCCGGCGTACAATCCGTGCACAGAGGGCAACTTGAAGCTTCGCGCTCTTTGGGAATGAGCTCCGTACAGTGCATGCGCCATGTGGTGCTGCCGCAAGCGTTCAAACGCATCCTACCGCCGCTGGCCGGGCAGTTCATCAGCCTTATCAAGGATTCCTCCCTGCTCGGCGTCATCGCCATCCGGGAAGTCACCAAAGCCACGCGGGAAGCCGTCTCCAGTTCGCTCATGCCCTTCGAGCTCTGGCTCCTCTGCGCCGCGCTCTATCTCGTCTTGACGTTCAGCCTCTCCATGGCCCTGCAATATATGGAGAAGAGGATGATGAGCTGATGATCGACGTCCAGTCCATCAACAAATATTTTCATACCCCTTACGCCGAAGGGGGCGTGGTGCACGCCGTGAAGGACGTCTCCACCACGGTGGCGGCTGGCGAGGTGGTGGTGGTCATCGGGCCGTCCGGCTCCGGAAAATCCACGTTCCTGCGCTGCCTGAACCGCCTGGAGTACGCTGACGAGGGCCATATCCTCATTGACGGCGTGGACATCCTCGACCCCAAGACGGACATCAACGCCGTTCGCGCGGATGTGGGCATGGTCTTCCAGTCCTTCAACCTTTTTCCCCACAAGACCGTGTTGGAGAACGTGACCCTGGCCCAACAGGTGGTGCGCAAGCGTCGCTCCCGGGAAGCCGAGTCCAAGGGCCTGACTTTGCTCGAAAAAGTGGGCGTCGGCGCCAAGGCGGGCGTGTACCCGGAGCAGCTCTCCGGGGGGCAGCAGCAGCGCGTGGCCATCGCGCGCGCCTTGGCCATGGATCCCAAGGTGATGCTCTTCGACGAACCCACTTCCGCGCTGGATCCCGAGATGATCGGCGAAGTGCTCGACGTCATGAAGGCCCTCGCCAAAGACGGCATGACCATGGTCGTGGTCACTCACGAGATGGGCTTTGCCCGGGAAGTGGCGGATCGTGTACTGTTCATGGACTACGGAGCCCTGCTGGAGGAAGGCGCGCCGGAGCATTTCTTCACCAATCCGGAGCATGAACGTACGAAACTGTTTCTGAGTCAGATCCTGTAAGCGCCACATCGGACTTGACGTCGCGGCGCTGAATGCGCATCCCTAGCGGAAGACGATATCGCATACCGTGCATGTCGCACAGCGCGCGCACCAGCCATGGAGACTGCCGACAGCAGAGAAGGAGCGTCGTATGGCCGCCACAGTGAAGGTGAAGCACCTCATGGACTGCGTCACCCAACGCACGCAAGAGTTCCTCGCTCAGGAGCTCGGGGTGCACGCCGCTCCGTGCAAGTTTGAGCTCTCAGACGTGCAACGGCTGGATCTGCGCCACCTCACGGCGCTCATGGTGGTGGAAGGCGGCTACAACACCTACCTCGCCTTCAGTTTCGATGAACCCCTCATCCTCACGCTTTTCGAACGCTACACCGCGGACATCGAGGTGAAGGAGGAAGAGGTGGAGGAGTTCGTCGAGGAGACTGCCGCAGACATCATCAACATCATCACCGGCAACATCACCGAGCACCTCGCCGAAGGCGACCGGGTTGTGCGGCTCTCCCCCCCGGTGGTCTTCACCCGCGCCAAACGCGTCGCGCGCTACAAGGACGCCCAGTTCTTCACCGTGGATCTCTGCAGCGAGTATGGCGTGATGAGCGTCTTCTGCATCGGCCCCCACGAGCTCTTCGACTCCCAGCTCAACTACGTGGACGAAGGGACCGGCTAGCCCCTCCGCCCCGACAACTCCCTCTCCACACGGCCGCGGCGCCTTCGACCCGCCGCGTCCTTTGCGGTATGCTCCGCGAAACTTCCGGAGGAAGCCACCATGCCGCACGCTGCCCATCGTCCCAGGCGTCTCGTTCTCGCTGGCGCAGGCCATGCGCACCTCGGCTTGCTGCGCCGCGCGCACGCGATTGTCCGCAACGGCGTCCATCTCACGGTGATCGGACCAGGGCCCCGACACTACTACTCCGGCATGGGGCCGGGCATGCTCTCCCGGGGCTACACCGCGGAGGCCATCAGCTTCCCCGTCAAACACATGACCGAAGCAGCCGGCGGCGTCTTCCTGGAGGACCGCGTCATCGCCGTGGATCCCGAGGCGCGCGCGCTGATCCTGGCTTCCGGCGCGCACGTCGAGTACGACATCGCCTCATTCAATGTCGGCTCGCGGATTCCTCACCTGCCCCGCCAGTGGGATAATGGCGCCGACCAGCGGCCGGATATCATTCCGGTCAAGCCCATCGAGAACCTCCTGCTTCTGCGGGAGCGCGTGTTGGCCCGGCTGAATGAAGGGAAAAGACCTGTGCGGGTGGTCTTCGCCGGCGGCGGCGCAGCCGGGTTCGAGGTGGCCATCAACCTCGCCGCCTTGGGGAGACGGGAAGCCGGACCGGACCCGGCGAACGGGCTCGCCATCACCCTGGTGGCGGGCTCACGCTTGCTGAAAGCCTTCGCGCCGCGGGCGCGGCGCATCGCGCTGGCGCGTCTGGAACGGCTCGGCGTTGCGGTGCTGGAGGGCGAGCGCGCGCAACTCGTCATTCCGGAAGGGGTGATGACCGACGCGGAACGCCTGGTCCATGCGGACGTGGTGGTGGAATGCACCGGCACGAAAGCGCCGGCGTTCTTCGCCGAGGCGGGGCTCCCTGTCGGGCCCCGGGGAGGCTTGCGCGTGGATGGCTCCCTGCGCTGCACGGAGCGGCCCGAACTCTTCGGCGGAGGGGACTGTGTGGACGCAGCGCCCCCGGCGGACGTCGACAAAACGCGCGCCGCCGCTTGGCCGCAACAGCGTGTGGGCGCTGAAGCGGTGCGCATGGCCGACATATTGACGCCCAATGTGATGGCGGCCCTGGAGGACGCGGCCCCGCCGCGACGCTACATCCCCAAGTCCCGGGACTTCATGCTGCTCTTCAACCTGGGCGACGGCGACGCCCTCTTCACACGCAACGGCCTCGCCTTCCGCCACCGCCTCTGGATGATCCTGAAGGACCGCATCGACAAACGCTTCATGCGGATGTATCAGCCAACGCTCACGCATGAAGACAGGCCGTGAGGACGCGACCCCGTGTGGGACAGCCCTACCGAACGCCTTTGAAAGTGATGATCAGCTCGTCGCCTGGAGTATTGACCACCGTGGGCTCGACCACGTCGTTGTCGGTGAGGTCCGCCACGATGCGCAGTTTTTTCTGGTGACGACCGAAACGCACGCCCTTCACGGCCTCGTTGTCCGGGGTGGACACGCCGGGGCTCCTCTGGGTCCAGTCTCCGATGAGGTCCACCACCAGCCGCGCCGGGGTGGCCAGGCGGAAGTACTTGTAGCGGCCGAAGGGCTTGTCCGCCTTGAGTCGGAGGACGACGTCGCCGTCGCGTGTCTCCACCTGCACTTGGCGCAGGGTGTTCACGTGGTCCAGCTCTTCCGGTTTGACGGGCGCATAGCCCGGCGCGGGGTTGGAGAGGGACGCAGCCAGTTCGGCTTTCGTCTTCGGTTCAGGCTCGGGCTTGGGGTCTGTCCCGGTTTGTGTCTCGGCAGGAGCGGGCGCCGGCGCGGGCGGGGTCTGCTGGGCCTGGGTCGGAGGCTGGGACGTCTGCTCGATCTGGGCCGGACGCTGAGGTGCGGGCGCGGGCTGTGCGGGCGAAGCCGGGGCAGGCTGCGGCTGGGGCGCCTGGGCGATGCGTGCGCCTCCGCTGGCGTCGTCGCTTGCGGAAGTAGCCGGAGCTGCGGGGGTTTCGGAGTCCTCCCGGGACTGCATGGCCGTGTGCGATGGCGGTCTGACGCGCTCCGCATTGGCGCGGGCCTTTTCCAGCGCGGCGGCGATTTCACCGGCGGAGAGGGACTCCTCACGGTCGCGAGAAGCCGGCGCCGTCTGACCCGAGTCGGCGACAGGCGGCAGGTCCGCTTCGCGGAGGGCGGCAGGCGGCTCTCCGGAAGCCGTCGTGGAATCGGGCGCCACGGACTCCGGCGGCCCCAACGACTCCGTTCTGGCCACGGGTTCAGTCGAGGCGTCTTCGCCGAAACGCAGCTGGCTGTAAACGATCATCGCCATGGCTGCGAAGATTACCCCCAGCAGTGCGTACGCGATCTTCATGTTCATGGGAGTCTCCAGGCCCGGCCGGGCGCGCTACTGACTTTGCATGAGCAGCTGGATAAGGTTCTCGTAGAGATTCGTGACATGCTGGCCCATGAGGAAGGCGTAGTCCCGAATGGAGGAAATTTTCCAGACCGCGAATATTTCCATCACGAAGAGCGCCAGCAGACACAACAGAATCTGCCTGTAGCGCCGGTGGGTTTTCTCCATGAGCGCGCGCGTCTCCTCGAAGAACGCCTGCAGCTGATAGTCCGTCTCCTCCTTGACCTCGTCCAGCTTCTTGTTCAGATTCTCAAGGTCGGCGGGCTCCATAGGCTCGTCTGCTCCAGGCGGTTCATGCGGTGTGTGGAGCGCCCCTGCCGTGTCGCTTTCGCGGAACAAGCGCGAAGCAGGACGATGCTACGCAAAAGGCGGGTCATCTCCGATGGTTGCGAACCTTTTCTAGACATTTTATAACTTCCAACAATTATTGTCAAAAAGAAATCCGCCACACCGGGGTTCCATGCGCCTCGACTGCCACGTCCACACCACACGCCACTCCAGGTGTTCACGCATAGAGCCGGAGGAACTCGTCCGACTGGCCGCAGAGCGCGGCCTGGACGCCGTGGTCTTCACCGAACACCACCATCAATGGGATGTCGCGGAGCTCGACGCCCTCTGCCGGCGCGTCCTTCCGGAGGGAGGCCTCAGGCTCTACGCCGGTGCGGAGATCTCCGTGGCCGAGGGCCACGACGTGGTCGTCATCGGCCCTCCCTTCGACGCCGACAGCATGCGCGGCGCCCCGGCCAGAGAGCTCGCCAAACGCCTCGCGCCCCGCCGCAGCGAATACTTCCTCTGCATCGCCCACCCCTTCCGCTACGTGAGCCGCTGCGATGCAGCCATGCAATGGGTTCTCCAGGAGATGGACGGCGTGGAGATGTGCTCCATCAACATCCTCTGGGGTGCGCTCCACTTCGCCGAAGGGCGTTACCTGCCCCGCGATCACGCCCTCTACCAAGCCATCCGGGAGCGGTATGACCTGACCCCCTTGCACAATTCGGACGCTCACCGGCCTTGCGCAGTGGGAACCTTCTACACCGATATCCCGGGACCGCCCCCGGCCGACGAAACTGCGCTGGCGGCGTTGCTCAAAACCGCACGCACGGCGCCGGGGCAGAACACGGCCTTGACGGCGGCGTGTCTGGAAGGGTCGCCTTGATATCGTGCAGGTCGCCTGAAGCACGGCGGAGCGAGAGCGCATTCCCGACGCAGGACAAGGCGTCCGACGCGCGGCAATGTCGCGCAGTGTGCAGGGGGATGCGGTTTGGCGGAGGCGCAGCAGTCCTGCGGCGCGCTCAGGCCATCAGGTAGAAGCCGATCTCTTTCTCGCGTTCGCGGTGTTCCGTGAACTCGGCGCCGATGAAGCTGCCACGGATGGTGCGGACCTTCACGGTGCGTTCGATGCGTGTGGCCTTGGAATCATCCAGGTGGAAAAGCACGTCCACGGAGGAGCCGATCTTGAGCTTGTGGGGCGTACGGGTCTGGAACCCCATGCCGCCGAGAGAGAGATCGCGCACCACCATTTCCCCGCGGCGGTTGGAGGCGTCAACGAAAAAGCCGTCCAGCATGACCCGCTTGCGATAGGTCCGCCGGAACTCCAGACGCACCTTGAAGCTGTGGCCGCACACGCCGTCCACTTCGATGCACGGGCCGGGGTTGGGGTCCTGGGAGACATCCACCGCCGTGTCCTTTTCGCACTGCGCGCAGCTGGCGAAAAATTGGCGAGATTCGCTGACATGGATGATCGGCAAGGCCTCGTCGAACTCTTCGAGATTCCGATAGCGCTGGGATGGCAGTCGTTCACGAGAGGGGATGGACGCGTGGTCCGGCTCGGCTTCCACCAGGTCCTCATCAACAGAAACAATGTCCTCCACCGTTGGGATGTCGTCCTCGTCCCCAGGCTGGGGCGCATACCCATGCGGCGACTGGGGCGCATACCCATGCGGCGGCTGGGGCGCATACCCATGCGGCGGCTGGGGCGCATACCCATGCGGCG
>CAYVWB010000043.1:0-40191 GCA_964455395.1 uncultured Desulfovibrionaceae bacterium | reverse complement strand
GCGGTCTGCCCGTCGTCGCTGACGATGAGGCGGTCGAAGTCGCCCTCCGGATCGGCCGTTCCGCTGAAGAACATGGCCTCCCACCAGTCCGGCAAACCGTCGCCGTCCGCATCGGCAGGGACCATGCCCGAAGCCGCAAACGGCAGGGAGTTGGTGCGCAGCCGGCCCTCGCTGACAGCGTCGCCGGCGTAGCGGAACTGCGGGTTCAGATAGAACTCGGTGTTGCGGTCCACCTCGTTCTGCACCAGACCGGGGTTCATGGCGTTCCTGCGCTGGCTGGGCTCCGACGCGGACTCGGAGAAGTCCGGGGCTTGGGGCGAGCCCACGATGGAAGCCACGGACTGTCGCGCAAGGTTCGCCAGGGTGCGGATCACCTGGTCGGGATGGACAGTGGCGCTTTTGGGATGTACGGCCCCTTGCGGGTCCAGCATCTGCAGGTCGAGACTCACGGAGTCGCCCAGCACGGTGGCGCTGCCCCAGAAAAAGTACTCCGCGCCAAGACGCTGCTTGGCTTGGGCGGCGGCCTCGGTGTCCAGCGCCGCAATGGGGGAAAGCTCCTTCATGGCGGAGCGGCTCACGGCCTCCAACTCGCCGGGGGTATGCAGCCGGGTGGTCAGCATGTCCTGAACGCCTTCGGAAAGGTAGGCGTACTCCGAGGGCCCGTTGATCACGAACGGCGCCACCGCGTACTGCTGCAACGCATGCGCTGCGCCGGCGGCGGCGAGGGTGAGGCTCATGGCGAGGGCGAAGGTCACGAGTGTGCGGACGGTGCGCATGGGGACTCCTTCGATGCAATATCTCAGCAAAACGTGGTATTGAGGTGGGCTTGCGAAACGCGCTCGATGATGACGGTCGGGATCGGGCGGGCGCCCCTGCTCTCCTGGTCCACACCACGGACCCCGGATTCCGGACCCAGAAACGTGGTCCAACACTTCCGTGGTCCTGCAGCCTCCGGCCTTGCGGGTCCTGCCCCCGGCGCGGCAGCTGGGAAGTGCGGACAGGTCAGCCCATGCGGACGCATGCGCCAAACAAAGCGAACCGGTCGAAAGCGCCCACACAGCGACGACGCGGCCCGAACTGGCGGACGCAAACAGGGCCAACACCCGCTGCGCATTACGCCATACTTCATTCCCGGGGTCCAGTAAAGCGGGCCGATGCCCTATTACTGTTTGGTAACCTCATGGCTGCAAGGAGCCTCGATGCCCCTCCACACCCTCGCCGAACGACGCTTTTTCCGCATGATCTGTCCCCCGGAGCGCCGGAGCGCTCTGGCCGAACTCCTCAAGCAGGAAGGCTACGGCCTCGCGACGCACCCAGCGCATCCGGAGCTTGGCGCCGCTGACGAGACCGCCGCAGGCAAACCACTGGGCGCCAGCCTCGCCGCGCAATTCGGTCTGCTGTACATACAGGACGCCGCCTCCTTCATCGCCCCTCTGGCGCTGGCTCCCGAACCCGGCGAAGCCGTGCTGGACATGTGCGCCAGCCCGGGCGGCAAGTCCACCTTCCTGGCGCAGCTTGCAGGGCAGGGGGGACTCGTGGTCGCCAACGAGCCCAATCCCCAGCGCCTCGCCACTTTGCGCCAGAACGTCGCGCGGCTGGGGCTGCCCCAAGTCGTCACCCTCCACGGCCACGGCGAGAAGCTCCCCCTGCGGGACGCCTCGTTCCCGGCCATCCTGCTGGACCCCCCCTGCAGCGGCTGGGGCACGGCGGAGAAACATCCCAAGGTCGCCACCCTGTGGACAGGCGACAAAGTCGCGCCGCTCGTCGCCCTGCAGCGTCAGCTCCTGGAGGAGGCGGCCCGGCTCCTGGCCCCCGGGGGGCGGCTCGTCTACTCCACCTGCACCACGAATCCGGAAGAGAACGAACTCCAGGCGCTCCATGCAGCAGCGTCCCTCGGCTTGTCGCTCTCGCCCCTGCCGCCCACGCCGGGGTTCGTCTTCGAGGAACCGGCCCACCCGGACGCCGTGGGGACCTTGCGCGTGGCGGCCGCCGCATCACGAACGCAAGGGCATTTCATCGCCTTGTTGACGAAACCCGGCGGGCGTCTGCCGGCGGACACCGCGCGCAGCGGCGTCGGGGTCGCCGCTGAGCTCCCTTCTGACGACATCCACGCCGAAAACGCGCTCGCCGCCATGATAGCCAAAGGGGGACGCCTTCTTCCCCCGGACGCCACGCCACACGCGGACCTGCTGCCGCCCGGCGCGGTGGTCGCCTTCAAGGAGACGGCGCGATTCCTGCCTGCCCGGGCGTTGCAGTTGCTGCCGACACAGGCGCGATGGCAGGGGCTCGCGCTGGGCAAAATGGCGGGAGGGGAGGTGCGGCCCGCCCCGCGCTGCAGGACGCTCGTCCCGCCGGCGCAGACCCTCGCGCCAGGAGACGCCATCGTCGTGGAGGACGCCGAGCCGCTGCGGGATCTCCTGGCGGGGCGTGGCGTCGTCCTGTCCCAGCCGGTGGACGCCAAGGCCCTCCCTCTGTATTACAGGGACCTTCCTTTGGGGTGGGTGACGGTCAAGAAGCGCCGTGTGCTCTGGACCGGCGCGTGAACACGGCGCATCAATGCTCAGGAAAAACAAGGAAACACAGGCATGACAGGTGTGAAGCGACGGCTGCAGCGGCTTTTTTCCTCACCCGAGGGGCGGTGCGTCCTGGTGAGTCTGGACCACGGCGTGACGGATGGCATGGCCCCCGGCCTGGATGACGCCCCGGCTCTGCTGCAGGCCATGGCCGACCCCGCAGCGCGAGCGCACGGCGTGGTGCTGAACAAGGGGCTCGCGCGCAGCCTCGGCGAGCTGGTCCCTCCGGAGGTCATGCTGTGGGCGCAGCTCTCCGCCGGCACACGGCACGGGCTGCCTCCCTACATGACGAGCCTGGTGTGCAGCGCTCCGGAGGCCCTGCGTGTGGGCGCCGACGGCGTCTGCGTGCGGGTGAACATCGGCAACGAAATGGAGGACCGCATGCTGAGCGACCTGGGCGTGGCCACGGACGAAGCGCACCAGCTGGGCTTGCCGGTCCTGGCGGTGATCTATGCTCGGGGCGGGCAGATCGTGAACGAGCGCGACCCAGCCCTGGTGAGCCACGCCATCCGCCTGGGCGGCGAGCTCGGCGCGGACGTGGTGGCTGCGCCTTTCGCCGGAGACGCTGCGCTTTACCGCCGCACGGTCGCAGCCTCGCCGGCGCCGGTGCTGGTGGCCGGAGGGCCCGGACGACAGGACTGGAATCGGTTTCAGGAGGAGCTGCGTGAAGCCCTGGCCTTGGGCGCGAAGGGGGTGCTTGTGGGACGCAACGTGATCCAGCACGAGTCGCCGCAGACAGCCGTGCGGCAGCTTCTGAAAATCGTCCACGGGGATGAGGACGGCGGCAGCGCGCGATAATATCGGCAGTATACCGGTATATCGGCATGAGATCGGTTGCGCACCGATGCGGCGCCGATTTTTGAGAGGGTCGCGGGCTATGGTCGTTCAGTCCCGTCCGCCCAGCAGGAAGACGCCGTAGCACGCCCGCCATGTGGCCAGCCAGTGGAGCACGTGGCCGTGTTCTTGTCGGTAATCCGTGTCGATGGCGGCTTGGCGTTCGATGACGAAACCTTTGGCGGCGCAGAACTTGCGGAAGTCGCGCAAGGTGATGAGGCGGATGTTGGGCGTATCGTGCCAGAGGTGGGGCAGCTCCCTCGTGCGCGGCGCCTTGCCTGTGAACAGCAGTTGCGCGCGGATGCGCCAGTGGCTGAAGTTGGGGAAGCTCACCACGCCGCGTCGGCCCACGCGCAACATTTCCCGGATGGCGGCTTCCGGCTTGTAGACCTGTTGCAGGGTCTGGCTGAGGATGACCATGTCGAAGAAGCCGTCCGGGTAGTCCCGCACTTCATCGAGGATTTCGCCTTGCACCACGGAGAGGCCGCGACCGATGGCTCTGGCCACTTTGGCTTCGTCCATCTCGATGCCTCGCCCGGTCACCCCTTTGACGCGCACCAGGTGTTCCAGCAGGGAGCCCGTGCCGCAGCCCAGGTCCAGCACGCGGCTGCCTTCCGGCACCCAGGAGGCGATCACCTGCAGGTCGAAGCGCATGCTCAGCGGCCTCCTGCGCGTTCGGCGTCCAGAGTGTTGGCCAGGAAGCTCTGCACGAGCTCGAAGAGGCGTTCGTTGCGCAACAGGAAGGCGTCGTGGCCATACTCGGCTTCCACTTCGGTGAAGCTCACTTCGCGGCCGGCGCGTTTCATGGCTTGCACCAGTTTGCGCGAGCGGCTTGTGGGGTAGAGCCAGTCCGAGGAGAAGGAGACCACCAGATAGCGGCAGCTGGCCTGGGAGAAGGCTTCCGTCAGGGAGCCTTGGCCGTGCTGCTGCGCGAGGTCGAAGAAGTCGGCGGCTTTGGTGATGTAGATGAAGCTGTTGGCGTCGAAGCGCTCCACGAACTTGCGACCTTGATAGCGCAGGTAGCTTTCCACCTGGAAATCCGGAAATTCCAGATCCACGCCGAAGCTGAACGCGTTCTTTTCGAAGAGGCGTCTGCCGAACTTCTTGCGCATGGCTTCGTCGGAGAGGTAGGTCACGTGGCCGATCATGCGCGCCACGGCCAAGCCGGTTTCTGGTTTGTCCGCGCCGTAGTAGTCGCCCCGGCGCCAGTTGGGGTCCGCCATGATGGACTGCCGCGCCACCTCGTGGAAAGCGATGTTGAGGGCGGTATGTCGGGGCGTGGTGGCCAGGGGGAGGGCCGCCGCCAAGGCGTCCGGGTAGCGGGTGGACCACTCCAGCACTTGCATGCCGCCCATGGAGCCCCCCACGGCTGCGAGCAGACGGGAGACGCCCAGGTGCTCGACCAGTCGCTTTTGTGCGCGGACCATGTCCCCTACGGTGACGGTGGGAAACTCCAGACCGTAGGGCCGACCCGTGCGGGGGTTCTCCGAGCTGGGGCCGGTGGAGCCCATGCAGCCGCCAAGGACGTTGGAGCAGATGACGAAATACTTGTGCGTGTCGATGGGCTTGCCGGGGCCCACCATGAGGTCCCACCAGCCGGGCTTGGGGTCTTCCGGGGTGTAGAAGCCGGCCACGTGGGAATCCCCGGTGAGCGCGTGACAGACAAGCACGGCGTTGTCTCTGGCGGGGCTGAGCTCGCCGAAGGTCTCGTACGCGAGGGTGACGGGAGAGAGCCGGCCGCCGCCTTCGAGGTCGAAGGGGTGGACGCCTTCGGCGAGGGAGAAGAAGCGCTTCTCGGTATAGAGCGTGGGGGCGTCTTCCTGCGTAGGCTTCGGGGGAGTCGCCGGCTTGGTGGACTTGGGGGGATGAGGCTCACGCATGGCGTGGGATGTAGCCATTCGCAGACGATGGCGCAAGGGGGGGGAGAAGAAAAAAGACCGGCGTGTGGCGGATTTGTAAAAAATGTGGCAAAATACTGCGCCCCTTTCCGCGCAGTTTACGCAAAAGTAAAAATCTTACACTTTTGTAGTACAAAGTGCTTCACAATTGTAAGCCTTGGTGGGGCGCATACCCATGCCGCAAGGCGGGGCTGAGTGTCTTTCGCCTGTGGTTTCGGAGGCTTGTCAGAAGTGTGTCGGTCTTGGCACAACCCTTGCCCTAGTGCCTCCCATCACACGGGATTACGGAAATACGCCATCAACCACATTCCTATGGGAGGATACACACATGCGTAAGGTCGCAATTTACGGCAAGGGCGGCATCGGCAAGTCCACCACCACGCAGAACACCGTGGCCGGTCTGGCCGAGATGGGCAAGAAAGTCATGGTCGTGGGCTGCGACCCCAAAGCGGACTCCACCCGCCTGCTGCTCCATGGCCTGGCGCAGAAGACCGTGCTGGACACCCTGCGCGAGGAAGGTGAGGACGTCGAGCTCGAAGATATCGTCAAGGAAGGCTACGGCGGCACCCTCTGCACGGAGTCCGGCGGTCCCGAGCCCGGCGTGGGCTGCGCCGGCCGCGGCATCATCACCTCCATCAACCTGCTGGAGCAGCTCGGCGCCTACAAGGAAGACAAGAACATCGACTACGTCTTCTACGACGTGCTGGGCGACGTTGTCTGCGGCGGTTTCGCCATGCCCATCCGGGAAGGCAAGGCGCAGGAGATCTACATCGTCGTCTCCGGCGAGATGATGGCCATGTACGCCGCCAACAACATCTGCAAGGGCATCGTGAAATACGCGGACGCCGGCGGCGTGCGCCTGGGCGGCCTCATCTGCAACAGCCGCAAAGTGGACAACGAAAGAGAGATGATCGAAGAGCTGGCCCGCCGTCTGGGCACGCAGATGATCCACTTCGTGCCGCGTGACAACCAGGTGCAGCGCGCGGAGATCAACCGCAAGACCGTCATCGACTTTTCTCCGGACCACGAGCAGGCCAACGAGTACCGCGCGCTGGCCAAGAAGATGGACGAAAACGAAATGTTCATCGTGCCGTCCCCCCTGGAGATCGACGAGCTGGAACAGCTGCTCATCGAATACGGCATCGCCAACTAAGCGGCAAGACACTTCGTTCGCCAATACACGATTCACCAGAGAAGGAGCTTCGATATGTTCAACATGGTGCGGGCCGTGGTCCGGCCCGAAAAAGTCAACGATGTTCTGGCCGCTCTCATGGATGCCGGCTTCCCCGCCGTCACCAAGTTCCAGGTCGCCGGTCGCGGCAAGCAGCGCGGCATCAAGATCGGCGAGATCACCTACGACGAGATTCCCAAGACCCTGCTCATGACAGTGGTGGGCGAGGATGACGTGGACTTCGTGATCAAGACGGTCATGGCGGCGGCGCGCACCGGCGAGAAAGGCGCCTTCGGCGACGGCAAGATCTTCGTCACCCCGGTGGAGTCGGTGTACACCATTTCCTCCGGCATCAAGGAGACCAGCCCCGGCGAGGTCGAGGAGGTCTCCTGACATGAAAGAGATCATGGCTGTCATCCGCATGAACATGATGAACCAGACCAAGGAAGCGCTCGCGGACGCCGGCTTCCCCGCCTTCTTCGCGCGGGAAGCCACGGGACGCGGCAAGGGTCTGGTGCCCTACACCATACTTGAAGGCGCGCAGAAGGGTCACGAAGAAGCCGTGGCGCTGCTGGGCGAGCCGGGCCGCCTCTACCCCAAGCGGGTGGTCACCCTCGTCGTGGAAGACGAGGACGTGGACGAAGTGGTCAAGACCATCATGAAGATCAACATCACGGGGCGTCCCGGCGACGGCAAGATCTTCGTGACGCCCGTGAAGGACGCCGTCCGGGTGCGCACCGGCGAGACCGGCGCGGCCTCCATCGACATCGATTAGACAACCCGAGCCTAAGAGAGGGTTTTCACGCCATGGCTACCAAGCAAAAGCTCGTCAACTTGACCAACAAGGACTTGAGCGACCTCAAAGAGGAGCTGCTCAAGAAGTATCCGCCCAAAGTCGCGCGCAAGCGCGCCAAGCAGTTCATGATCAACGAAGCTTCGGACGGCAACCCGCCCGAGATTCAAGCCAACGTCCGCACCATTCCGGGCATCATCACCATGCGCGGCTGCACCTATGCCGGCTGCAAGGGCGTTATTCTGGGCCCCACCCGCGACATCGTGAACATCACCCACGGCCCCATCGGCTGCGGCTTCTACTCCTGGCTGACGCGCCGCAACCAGACCAGCCCGGAAACGGACGATTCCGAGAACTTCATGACGTATGCGTTCTCCACGGACATGAACGAGAACGACATCGTCTTCGGCGGTGAAAAGAAACTCAAGGCCGCCATCTACGAAGCCATCGAGCTCTTCAACCCCAAGGCCATCGCCATCTTCGCCACGTGCCCCGTGGGTCTTATCGGCGACGACATCCACGCCGTGGCCAAAGAGGTGATGAAGGAGCTCGCCGAGAAGGGCAAGACGGACATCAACGTCTTCGGCTTCTCGTGCGAAGGCTACAAGGGCGTCTCCCAGTCCGCCGGACACCACATCGCCAACAACAAGATCTTCACCAACGTCGTGGGCACCTCGGACACGGGCAAGGAAGGCAAGTACGTCATCAACATGCTCGGCGAGTACAACATCGGCGGCGACGCGTTCGTCATCGAGGAAGTGCTGGAGCGCTGCGGCATCACCGTGAACGCGACGTTCTCGGGCAACTCCACCTACGACGACTTCGCGCGCGCTCACGCTGCGGACTTGAACTGCATCATGTGCCACCGCTCCATCAACTACGTGGCTGAAATGATGGAGACCAAGTACGGCATTCCCTGGATCAAGGTGAACTTCATCGGCGCGGAAGCTTCCGCCAAGTCCTTGCGCAAGATCGCGCAATACTTCGGCGACAAGGAGCTCATCGACCGCGTGGAGGAAGTCATCAAGGACGAGATGGTCGCCGTGGAGGAGACCTTGGCCAAAGTCAAGCCGCGCACAGAAGGCAAGACGGCCATGCTCTTCGTGGGCGGCTCCCGGGCCCACCACTATCAGGAGCTCTTCCGTGAGATGGGCATGAAGACCATCGCTGCGGGGTACGAGTTCGCCCACCGCGACGACTACGAAGGCCGCCGCGTCATCCCGGACATCAAGATCGACGCCGACTCCCGCAACATCGAAGAGCTGGAGGTCGAAGCCTGCCCCAACGACTTCAACCCCCGCAAGTCCGAAGCGGAGCTGCAAGCGCTGGAAAAGCAGGGCTACGAGTTCAAGGACTACGAGGGCATGATGCCCGACATGGACGAGAACTCCCTCGTCATCGACGACTTGAACCAGTACGAAGCCGACATGCTGGTGGAGAAGTTCCGCCCGGACATCTTCTGCGCCGGCATCAAGGAGAAGTTCGGCATCCAGAAAATGGGCGTGCCCATGAAGCAGCTGCACTCCTACGACATCGGCGGGCCCTACGCCGGCTTCAAAGGCGCGGTCAACTACTACCTGGAAATCGACCGCCTGGTGAACAGCAAGATCTGGGGCTACATGAAAGCGCCCTGGGAAAAGAACCCCGTGCTCTCCGGCTCCTACGTCTGGGAGAACAACTAACCCAAGCCACACGCACGCGACCCTCCCCCCGGCGTACGCCCCCCGGGGGGAGGCTCCACCCCGCCCGGACGGGGAGGACCAACCCGAGCGACGAGAAGGATACGAAGCCATGACCAAGCTTCTTCGCCATACCCCTACCGAGATGATCGAGCGCAAAGCGCTCAACATCAACCCGGCCAAGACCTGCCAGCCCGTGGGCGCCATGTACGCCGCCTTGGGCATCCACAGCTGCCTGCCGCACTCCCACGGCTCCCAAGGGTGCTGCGCCTACCACCGCTCCGCCCTTACCCGCCACTACAAGGAGCCCGTGGCCGCTTCCACAAGCTCCTTCACGGAAGGTTCCTCCGTCTTCGGCGGACAAGCCAACCTGCTGCAGGCCATCAACAACATCTTCACCGTGTACGAGCCTGAAGTGGTGGCCGTGCACACCACCTGCCTTTCCGAGACCATCGGCGACGACGTGCCTCAGATCGTGGACAAAGCCGACAAGGACGGCAAGATCCCCGAAGGCAAGACCGTGGTCAGCGCCTCCACGCCTTCCTATGTGGGCTCCCATGTCACGGGCTACGCCAACATGGTCAAAGGCATGATCAAGGACTGCGCCGAAAAAACCGGCCAGACCAACGGCAAAGTCAACGTGCTGCCCGGCTTCGTGGAGCCCTCCGACATGGAGGAAGTCAAGCGCCTGGCCAAGCTCATGAACGTGAAGACCATCACTGCGCCGGACACCTCCGGCGTGCTCAACGGGCCCCTCACGGGCGAATACCGCATGTTCCCCGAAGGCGGCGTGACCGTGGCGGAACTCAAGGACACGGCCAATTCCCGCGGCACCCTCGCTCTGGGCGAATGGGCCACCGCCGACGCCGCCCGCTATCTGGACACGGAGCACAAGGTGCCTTGCACCATCCTGCCCCTGCCCATCGGCTTGAACTACACGGACATGTACGTGGACGCGCTGCGTCGCCTCGGCGGCGTGAGCGTGCCCGAGGAAATCCTCCACGAACGCGGCCAACTCGTCGACGTCATTTCCGACTACCACCAGTACTTCTTCGAAAAGAAAGTGGCGCTGGTGGGCGACCCGGACCAGCTCATCGCCCTCACGGAATTCCTCGTCTCCGTGGACATGCAGCCCGTGCACATCGTCACCGGCACGCAAGGCAAGCGCTTCTATCAGCGCATCGAAGAGATCACCAAGGACTGTCGCTTCACCCCCAACGTGAAGGAGTCCGGCGACATGTTCCTGGCCCACCAGCTCATCAAGAACGAGCCTGTGGATCTCATCATCGGCAACACCTACTGCAAGTACATGGCCCGCGACGAGGACACCCCCCTCATCCGCCACGGGTTCCCCATCGTGGACCGCATGGGCCACCAGTACTTCCCGTCCGTGGGCTACCGCGGCGCCATCCGGCTTCTGGAGAAGATGCTCGACGCGCTTCTCTCCCGGCTGGACCGTGACAACCCCGTGGAGACCTTCGAGCTGGTGTACTAGTCTCGTCGACTCCACGATCCTCCCTTGGGCTGGGCGCGTAAGGCCGGACGGGCCGGTCTTGCGCGCCCTTTTTGCCCCCAAAGGATGGCGGACCGAATCTTCAACACTCTAAATTTATTGATAATTTATTGAACGCAGCGCCCCGGCGCAGGAGGCCCCCCATGAGCGCCATCACCCCACACACCACCCTCATACGCCTGCCTGTCGCCCCACGCTGCAACCTCCAGTGCCGCTTCTGCGACCGCAACATGGATTGCGGCTACACTGCGCCCAACCCCGTGGCCACGAAGCTGCTCACCCCGGACGCCGCCGTGGCGTACGCGCAAGAAGTGCTCCGCCTGCGGCCGGATCTCACGCCGGAGAACGCGGCCGCGCTCATCGCCGGACCCGGCGACGCTCTGGCCGAAGCCATTCCCGACGCTGCGCCCGTCGCCGGAGGCGACGCCGGCAATGCAACCCTCCGGACCCTTGCCCTGCTCCAGCAGCAGCTCCCGGAGCTCCCCCGTCTGGTGGCCACCAACGGCCTCGCCTTGCCGGACTTCGCCGAGCGGTTGGCCCTTGCCGGCGTCTCCCGGGTGCGGCTCGCTACGCCGGCGCTGGACCCGGACGCGCTCAAGGCGCTGATCGCCTTCATCCGGCCGGGCAAGCGCTCCTTGCGGGGCGCCGACGCTGCGGCGTTGCTGCTCTCCCAGTGGGAGAGGGGCGTGCGCGCCGTGCAGGCGCTCGGCATGGGCGTCACCGCCGTGACCCTCGTCATCCCTGCCGGGACGGATATCCCGGACTATCCCGCAACTCTCGCCGAGGACCCCCGCCGCAGCATGCGCGCCGCCGCGGAGACCCTCAAGGGCTGGGGGGTGGACGCCCTGGAGCTGGTCCCCTTCGAGCCGCGCGCGCTTTCGCCCGTCCACACCGCCAAGGCCGCCACCCCTGCCGACATGGAGACCGCCAAAGCTGCTGTGGCGGAACTCTTCCCGGATGTGGTGGTTGGCCATGCGCCCCAAGACGCCGAAGCATTGCTCGGGCCCGAAGAAGCCGCCCAAACCTTGCGCCGCGTGGAACTCGCCACCCAGGACGCGCCCATCCACAAAGACGACGGCCGCGTGATGCCCGACGCCGAACGACCCTACGTGGCCGTAGCCACCACTGACGGCGAAACCGTGGACGTCCACTTGGGCCACGCCAAGGAGCTCCTCGTGTTCGAGCACGACCACGGCTACGTCGCCATGAAGGAAGCGCGCATGGCCCCCCCCAAAGGCGGCGGCGAAGACCGCTGGAAGACTTTGGCTGAAACGCTCAAGGACGTCCGTATCCTTATAGTGGCCAGCGCCGGCGAGAACCCCCGCCGTGTGCTCGCGGAGCATGGCGTGGAGGTCCGCGTGCTGGACGACGCCCCTCTGCAAGGCGCGGTGCTGCACGCCTTCGGCGTGAAGCCCAAGGGCAAAGGCAAAGGCAAATAACGAATCATCCCGACAACACCATACCAACCAAGGAGAGAGACCCATGGACAAGCCCACGTACCACTTCCTGTTGTGTCAGTCCTTCCGCGCCAAAGGCGAGCCCAAGGGCGTGTGCCACAAGCAGTCCGAAGGCTTGGCGCAGTATCTGGAGGAAGAGATCCTCGACCGCGGCCTGGACGCCCTGCTGACCACCACCGGCTGCCTGAAGCAGTGCGAGGACGGCCCCGTGGTCGTCATCCACCCCAACAACATCTGGTACGGCAAAGTGAACAGCGAAGAAGCCGTGGACGCCATTCTGGACGCGCTGGAAGACGGCGAGACAGCGGAAGACTACGCACTGTAGCGGACTATTCAAGACGCCGGCCGGCGACGGCCCGGGCCAGGGTGGGTCGGCCGGCGCATCGTCCACAAATTTGTCAAAACAGGTTGACTTCAGGGCGCAGCGTTATAGTAGACTACTCAAGATTGTGAATCCGCAGGAAACCGAAGCCGCGCTTTGCGCTTCGCGACACGGGGAGCGACCCATGAGCCAGCCCATCTTCGAGCAACGCAAGAACCAGATCCATGTCAAAGGCGGCGCCGAGCCCTTCGACATGGCGTGCAACCGCGAAAGCCTCGCCGGCGCGGTGAGCCAGCGCGCCTGCGTCTTCTGCGGCTCCCGGGTGGTCCTCTATCCCATTGCGGACGCGCTCCACCTGGTGCACGGGCCCATCGGCTGCGCGGCGTACACGTGGGACATCCGCGGCGCTGTTTCCTCTGGGCCGGAGCTGCACCGTCTTTCCTTCTCCACGGACCTCAAGGAGACGGATGTGGTCTTCGGCGGGGAGAAGAAGCTGAAGAAAGCGCTTGAGGAACTCATCGACAGGCACCAGCCCCGCGCAGCGTTCGTCTATTCCACGTGCATCGTCGGCATCATCGGCGACGACATGGAAGCCGTCTGCAAGAAGGTGGCGCAGGAGAAGGGCATCCCTGTCATCCCGGTCATGTCCGAGGGGTTCAAGGGCAACAAGCGCGAAGGTTACGATGCTGCGTGCAAGGCGATGATCCGTCTCGCGGGCACGGCGCCCATCGACGACGTCCCCCCCGTGGCAGTGAACCTTTTGGGCGATTTCAACCTCGCCGGCGAGATCTGGGTCATCCGGGACTACCTGGAGCGCATGGGCGTGGCCACCGTGGCCAACGTC
Source organism: uncultured Desulfovibrionaceae bacterium (assembly GCA_964455395.1). Classification (GTDB taxonomy): domain Bacteria; phylum Desulfobacterota; class Desulfovibrionia; order Desulfovibrionales; family Desulfovibrionaceae; genus CAYVWB01. The sequence goes on along the minus strand of CAYVWB010000043.1, from coordinate 27,107 downwards.
ACGGGCGACGGTCGGGTGGACGACATCCGGCGCAGCCACGGCGCCAAGCTCAACGTGGTGCAGTGCTCGGGAGCGACCCTCCCCTACGCCGAGATGATGGAGGAGGAGTACGGCATACCCTACATCCGCGTCTCCTATTTCGGCATCGAGGACATGGCCCAGGCCCTCTACGACATCGCCGAATTCTTTCAGGACCAGGACCCCGACATTCTGGAGCGCGCGCGCACGGTGGTGAAGGAAGAGATCACCGCCATCATGCCCACCATCAAGACGCTGCGCAAAGATCTGGAAGGCAAGAAAGCAGCCGTCTACGTGGGCGGCGCCTTCAAGGCCTTTTCCCTGGTGAAGACCTTCCGCCACCTGGGCATGGAAGTGGCCGTGGTGGGTTCGCAGACCGGGACCAAAGAGGACTACGCCGAGCTGGAAGCCATCACGGACCCCGGCGCCATCATCGTGGACGACTCCAACCCCCTGGAGCTGCAGGCGTTCATCAAGGAAAAAGACGTGGACATCTTCGTGGGCGGCGTGAAGGAGCGGCCCATCGCGCACAAGCTGGGCGTGGGGTTCTGCGACCACAACCACGAACGCAAGGAGTGCCTGGAGGGCTTCATCGGCATGGTCAATTTCGCCAAGGAAGTCCACCGCACCGTCACCAGCCCCGTCTGGCGCTTCACACCCCGTCGCGCAGGCCTCTACGCCGCGTGCGAGATGGAGGACATCTGACATGACCAACGACGCCATCTGCCCCGAACCGGCTGAATCCACCCCTGTGGAGACCCTCCGTGCGCCCAAGGAGGACTACGTCTCCACCACCAACGCGTGCAAAGCGTGCTCGCCTCTGGGCGCCGCCGTGGTCTTCCGGGGCATCGAGCACGCCGTGCCGTTTCTGCACGGCTCCCAGGGCTGCGCCACCTACATGCGCCGCTACCTCATCAGCCACTTCCGGGAACCCATGGACATCGCGTCCTCCTCTCTTGGGGAGAAACACGCCGTCTACGGCGGCGGGCCCAACCTGAAGCTGGGCGTGCTGAACGTGATGAAGAAATACGGCGCCAAGGTCGTGGGCGTGGCCACCACCTGTCTCACGGAGACCATCGGCGACGACGTGCCCATGATCATCCACGAGTTCAAGAAGGAATTCAAGGATCTGGAGCTGCCTGAGCTGGTCTGGGTCTCCACGCCTTCCTACCAGGGTTCGCACATGGAGGGCTTCCATGCTGCAGTGCGCGCCGTCTGCGACCAGCTTCCCGAAGCGGACGCAGCCAGACACGAGGGCGTGAACCTGTTGCCGGGATTCGTTTCTCCGGAGGACATCCGCCACCTGCGCGACGTCTTCGAGGACTTCGGGCTCGAACCCGCCATCCTGCCCGACTACTCCGACACCTTGGACGCTCCCGCGCTGGCGGACTACGAGAAGATCCCCTCAGGCGGGCTGCCCATGGCGACGCTCAAGGCCATGTCCGGCGCGCAAGCCAGCGTGGAGTTCGGCTCCGTGCTGCGGCGCGCCGGCTCCACCGGCGCCACTGTCCTGGAGGAGAAGCACGGCGTGCCGGGGCGCCGCATCCCCATGCCGGTGGGCCTGCGCGCTGCGGACAAGTTCTTCAAGACCTTGGAAGAACTGTCCGGGCGGGAGACGCCGGCGCGGCACGCGCGCGAACGCGGCCGCCTGGTGGACGCCATGGTGGACGGCCACAAGTACCTCTCGGGCAAGCGCGCTGTGGTCTACGCGGAGGAAGACCTCCTGGTGGGACTCGTCTCCTTCCTCACGGAGATCGGGATCAAGCCCGTGCTGGTCGCTTCCGGCGGCGAAGCCCAAGGCTTGCCCGAGGAGATCGAGCGGGTGACGCGCGGCATCCTCCGGGAGCCGCCCAAAGTGATGCCCGGGGTGGACTTCTACCAGATCGGCGACGCCGTGGCGGCTTTGGGCGAGGAGCAGCAGCCCGAGTTGGTGGTGGGCTCCTCCAAGGGGCTGCGGCTGGCCAACCAGTGGAACGCGCCGCTCATCCGCGTGGGCTACCCCGTCCACGACCGGTTCGGCGCCCAGCGCCTGATGCACGTGGGCTACCGCGGCACGCAGCAGCTCTTCGACCGCATCGTCAACGCCGTGATCGAAAAGAAACAGAACGACTCCCCCATGGAGTGGGGCTACGTATAACCGCCGAGACGCACCCTCACCCCTTCACGCCCCGCGCCAACTCAAGGAGAGACATCATGACGACGCCCACGAAGGATCCCGCCAAACACCCCTGTTTCAACAAGGACGCCAAAGGCCAGTATGGCCGCGTGCACCTCCCTGTGGCGCCCAAGTGCAACGTGAAGTGCAACTTCTGCAACCGTGACTACGACTGCGTGAACGAGTCCCGGCCCGGCGTCACCTCGGCTGTGCTCTCCCCGGCTCAAGCCAGCCGCTACATGGACCGCGTCCTGGAAGCCGAGCCCCGCATCAGCGTGGTGGGCATCGCCGGCCCCGGCGATCCCATGGCCAATCCCATCGAGACTTTGGAGACCATGCGCCGCCTCAACGAGCAGCACCCCCAGCTGCTCTACTGTCTCTCTTCCAACGGCCTGGCCCTGGCAGAGAAGCTGCCGGCGCTGGCTGAAGCAGGCGTCTCCCACGTCACCATCACCATCAACGCCGTGGACACCGCCATCGGCGCCAAGATCTACGGCTGGATCCGCGACGGCAAGGTCCTCTACCGCGGCGAAGAAGGAGCCAAGCTTCTGCTGGAACGTCAGCTGGAAGCCGTGAAGCAAGCCAAGGCCTTGGGCATGGTCGTCAAGATCAACACCATCCTCATCCCCGGGATCAACGACCACCATGTGGGCGAGATCGCCGACGTGGTGGCGGACCTGGGCGCGGACCTCATGAACGTACTGCCCATGAAACCCGTGGCTGGCGCCGCTTTCGAGAACATTCCCGAACCGGACGGCGAAATGCTCAAGCGGGTCCGCGCCGAAGTGGAGCAACGCCTGCCCCTCATGCGGCACTGCCGCCGGTGCCGCGCCGACGCCGTGGGCCTGCTGGACAAGGACCGCTCCGGCGAACTCTCAAGCTGTCTGAAGGAGTGTTCCACCATGGATATCCCCAAGGAAGAAGCCCGACCGCACGTGGCGGTGGCCACCCAGGAAGGCCTGTTGGTGAATCAGCATCTCGGCGAAGCGCACCGCTTCCAGATCTGGACGCAAAAAGGCGACGCCTTCGAGCTTGTGGAAGAACGTGAAGCCCCACGCGCCGGCGCCGGCCCCAGACGCTGGGAAGCCGTGGCCGCCACACTGAAGGACTGCCGCGCCGTGCTCTGCGCTGCTCTGGGTGAAACCCCGCGCGAGATCCTGCTCAGCAAAGGCGTCACCCCTGTGGAGATGAACGGCTTCATCGAGCAAGGCCTGGAAGCCGTCTACAGCGGCAAGGATCTGCGCCAGCTCATGGTCAAGAATCTGAAGGGCTGCGGCCGCACCTGCACCGGTACGGGGGAGGGCTGCTGAACCGGGCCTTCGGCTCGCGTCTTTGCTCTCGGGCGTCGTCCACCTTCCACCAATTCCCGCCGCAGACCGCGGTCCCTCGCCTTTGGGCGTGGGGCCGCGTTTTTTTTGTGAAACGTGGAACACCTGCCTTGTGAGACGATTCCCGATCGCATTATGAGGATAGGGTGTGGGGTATCATTTCGGCGCGTTCCATGGCGCATGCCGCAGCGCGTTCGAGTTCTTGACTGCCATGGGGGTAGAATCTACCATGCGTTCAGTGGGTATGGTGTATGCAGCCCGCATGACGTCTGGATTTCTTTGTCACAACATCCGGAGGAGGCGTACGCATCATGAAGATTGGTTCAAAAGTCATGGCCAATGGCGTGGGCGTCGTGGCTGTCACCATCATCGTCGTCCTCTCCGTGTTCTTCTGGCGAGAATCCAGGCTGGAAACCCAGCTGGGCGCGCTCTTCACCCAGCAGGCGGACAACGACATGCAAGGCGCCGCCAGGGACGCGACGCGGCTCGTGGGCATGGCGGACGACCTGCTCCGCAAGGAACTGGAAGCGAGCATCAACGTGGCGCACGCCATGGCGGAACTCCAAGGCGGCTTCGCACTCGGCAGCCGCGATGCGACGTGGAGCGCCGTCAACCAGGCAACCCAGGCCGCCAGCCGCGTCACCCTCCCTGTCATGACTCTTGGCGGCGAATGGCTGGGACAGAACACCGACCCCGGGGAAGCCACCCCCTTCGTCGACGAAATCCAGCAGACCATGGAAGTCACCTGCACCATCTTCCAGGTGATGAACGACCGGGGCGACCTGCTGCGCGTGGCCACCAACATCGTCACACAGGACGGCCAGCGCGCCGTGGGCACCTACATCCCGGCGGACTCCCCAGTGGCCCGGGCCATCGCCGACGGCGAGACCTTCCGCGGCGTCGCCTACGTGGTGGACGATTGGTACCTCACCGTCTACGACCCCATCCGGGACGACAACGGCCGCGTCATCGGCGCATTGTATACAGGCATACGGCAGGAGCGCTCGCCTTCCTTGCGCGAAGCTCTGGAGAGCATGACAGTGGGCGAGCATGGCTACGTGACCGTGCTCAAAGGCTCCGGGGAGGACAAAGGCGAAATCCTCATCCACCCCAACGACGCCTCCGTGGGCCGCAGCGTCCTCGACGTGCAAGCCGACGATGGCGCACGGCCTTTCGCCGAAGCCATCATAGCCGCCCAAGCCGCTGCGGAAGGGGAGGCCCCCGTGGTGGACTACCTCTGGCGCGACAACCCCGGCGATCCCGAACGACGCAAGGTGGCCAGCGTGATCTATTACGAGCCATGGGACTGGATCATCCTCGCCACGGCCTATCGCGATGAATTCGAAGCGGCGCAGGCTGCCGTGCGGGGCGAACTGGGCGCCATGTTGGAGTGGATCGTCGCCGCCGGCGTGGTGATCTTCCTCGTCAGCGCGCTCTTCTGCTCGCTCCTCGCCCGCTCCATCACCAGGCCCTTGACGCAGGTGACGCACACCCTCAAGCAATACAATCTGGGGGACCTGGACGCCGACCGCCTGGAAATGGGCCGGGCCATGCCGTGTTCCTCCATCATGGAGTGCGGCAGGGAGGATTGTCCTTCCTATGGCAAGGAAACCCATTGCTGGGTGAAGTCCGGCTCCTTCAACGCGGAGCCCACCTGCACCGTGGTGCTGGCTGGGCAGGATTGCCGGGACTGCCGCGTCTTCAAGCGTGGAGCGGGCCACGAGCTCAACGACCTGGGCTCTTCGGTGAACTCCTTGGGCGAACGGTTGCGCGCGCTCATTCTGGATACGCAGCACAGTGTGGCCAATGTCACCGCCGGCGCAGGGGAACTCTCGGCCACTGCGGAGAGTCTCTCCCAAGGCGCCACGGAACAAGCCGCCAGCGTGGAGGAGATCTCCTCCTCCATGGAACAGATGAGCGCCAACATCCGTCAGAATGCGGACAACGCCCGCGAAACCGAAACCCTGGCCGTGAAAGTGGCCGAAGAAGCGCGCCAAGGCAGCGAGTCCGTGGCGCGCACCGTGGAAGCCATGCGCCACATCGCGGAGAAGATCACCATCATCGAGGACATCGCCCGCCAGACGAATCTCCTCGCGCTCAACGCCGCCATCGAGGCGGCGCGCGCCGGTGAAGCGGGCAAGGGCTTCGCCGTGGTGGCTGCGGAAGTGCGCAAGCTCGCGGAGCGCAGCGGCGTGGCCGCCAACGAGATCGTCGGGCTGACCGGCTCCAGCGTGGATGTGGCGGAGCAGGCAGGCGCCATGCTCGCTTCCATGGCGCCGGACATCCAGCGCACGGCCCAGCTCGTCCAGGAAGTCGCGGCTGCGTCCTTGGAACAGGACGCCGGCGCAAGCCAAGTCAACGGGAGCATTCAGCAGCTGGACCACGTGGTGCAGCAGAACGCCTCCGCCTCGGAGGAGATGGCCTCCACCGCGGAGCAACTCACCGGTCAGGCGGAACATCTCCGGGAGGTCGTCAGCTACTTCAAGATGCGGGACGATTCCTTGACGCGGCGCAAAGCGTTGCCCCCCGGCGCTGACGGATGTTGATCTTCTGACGCGGAACAGCACGGGCGCGGGAAACACGCTGGGCCTGCAGCGGGCCCACTCTGGTCGCTCCATCTGACTTGGTCGGCCAGACTCGGCAGGCCCGGCTCGAGAAGCGGGGACCGTGGGGCGCCCGCATGATCCCATGGCTCAAGAGAAAACGAAGCCCTTCGGGAGCCGCCCCCCGGCGTGACTGCGTGATTGTGTGGCTGCGTGATTCGCGCGCGAGACGCTACGCCAGCTTCTTGGCGGAACCTTCCAGCATGGCCAGCGCCAGGGACTTCTCTTCGTTCAGCCGCGCTTTCACGGCCATCTGCACGCTGTAGGTGGAGCCGCCGAAGTTCAGCTTGCGGCGGTCGTAGACGGCTTCGATGAGCTTGGCCTCGAAATTGGGTGCGTCCATCTCCCCGGCCTTGCGCGCAGCCCGCGCGAAGATACGGGAAGCGCCGTTGGCGCCGTGCTGCACGGCGGTGGAATGCAAGACCTCCTGCACGGCGAGCGAGAGCTGGCTGACATCCAAGCCGGCGGATTCCTTGACGGACTCCAGCGCGGGCTTATAACTGGTCTTGAGGATGAACTTCTCCTGGAGGATCTCGAAGCGCTCGGGGCTTTCCGCGGCGATGGCTTTCCATTCACTGGGCATGGCGCCGCGTCGGGAGCGGGTGTTGGCTGGGCCGGCGGCTTCCAGACGTTCCGCCCACTGGGGTTCTTCCTGCTTGAGATAGGTGAGGAACCGGTCCATGGTGCCGGCGCGTGAGGAAAGCTGGTACTTGCCATACGACGTCCCGCCCATGCGATCGTAGCCGATGGCGGAAACGCCATCGCGTCCGGATTCGAACCGCGCCGTGAGAGAACCGAGCATGACTTCCTGGGAGGTGGGCGGGAGTTGGTCAAAACCCAGGTTCTTCAGCTCCTTCTGCACGGCGCCGGCGTGCTCCTTGGCCAACGCCTCGAAGGAGGCGGAGGCGACATACGCCCGACGCACCGGCTGTCGCAGCACGTGGGAATGGATGGCTTGTTCTTCGGAGGCGTGCGCAGGCGGCGTGGCGGCGTGGGCAAAGCCGGACTCTGCGGCGGCAAGTTCATCGGCCGTGGCGGCGCGACGCTCTGCCGTGACGGGCATGCGCACCACGCTGGAATGTGCGACGTTGGCGTCAATTTTTTGATCCGCCTCTGCCGCCTGCGCAGGGGACGCAAGGTCCCGATTCACGGCCATGCGCACTCCATGGCTCCCGGCAGGAGCGACGGCCCTGTCCGCATGGGTGGTGAGGGCTGCGCCGGAACCGATGGGCCCCCCGGCGGCTGCGCCGGCCTGCCCTGATTGTCCCGGTTGTTCGGATTGTCCGGCGTGCTCCGCTTGCATGCTTTCGTCCTTCATGCGAGAGACGAGGGAGAGCGCCTTGAGATTCATGAGTCCCATGGGGCCGGTCACTGCAGGGGCGGGGGGTTCGCTCCCGCGGCGTTGCGCGGCGGCGCTGCCGGAGTGCGCCGCGTCGTCGCCGGTCTTCAGCGTGGTTTCCGGCGCGGTTCGCTGGCTGGCGCCAAGCAACGTGGGGGCGTCATCCGGCGAGGTCTCTTTGGCGGCGGAGTGCTGCACGGTGAGGAGCAGGTCCTTGACCAGCCCTCGGAACTCGCCTTGCGTGGAGCTGGTGCGCTCGGCGCGGGCGGCGTCCTGGAAATCCGTCGCTTGATAGCGGTCCCGGTCGAGGTGGAGGGCGAGGGGCGGCAACGCCATGGGGAAGCTCCCTTGGTTGAGTCGTGTCGTCGTCTGGCCGCGCCGACTGGGCGGCTGCCTGCGGGCGGCGTCAATCGTCGCAGGGAAAAAGCAAATGGCGTGCCATGGCCCGCATCGCGCGGCGCGCGTGGAATTCACCCCACAGACACGATAGCCCCCTTGCCTAGCCGCTCGGGGCTGATTATGGTCGTTGCCCTATGGGAAAAGATCTTATTATCGTCGAGTCCCCGGCCAAAGTCCGGACCATCAAGAAGTTTCTCGGGCCCAAATTCGCCGTGGAGGCCAGTGTGGGCCACGTCCGCGACTTGCCGCCCAACAAGCTCGGCGTGGACGAAGCCAACAACTTCTCCCCGGAGTACGAAGTCATCCAGGGCAAGCAGAACGTGGTGAGCAAGCTGAAGAAAGCTGCTGCGACCTCGGAGCGCGTCTTCCTCGCCCCGGACCCGGACCGTGAGGGGGAAGCCATCGCCTGGCACGTGGCCGAGCTCATCAAGGACAAGAACGCCAACATCCTGCGCATCCAGTTCAACGAGATCACTCCGCGCGCCGTGCGCGAGGCCTTGGAGCACCCCCGCGAGCTGGACGCGCATCTCTACGAATCCCAGCAGGCGCGGCGCATTCTGGACCGGCTGGTGGGCTACAAGCTTTCCCCACTGCTGTGGAGCAAGGTCAAGCGGGGCCTCTCGGCCGGCCGGGTGCAGTCGGTGGCGCTCAAGCTGGTGGTCAGTCGCGAGAAGGAGCGCCGCGCGTTCACGCCCGAGGAATATTGGGTGCTGCGCACGCGGCTGGCTCCGGAAGGCGTGGCCGAGGCCGTGCGCGCTGCAGTGCAGGCGCAGCAGGAGGAGGGCAGTCAAGAATCCGACATCCCCGAGGGCCTCTTCGAGACGGAGCTCGCCAAGGTCAAGGGGAAGAAGCCCAAGATCGGCTCGGCCGAGGAAGCTGACGCCATCGAGCGGGAAAGCAAGGCCAATCCCTTCCGCGTGGCCGAGGTGCAGCAGAAGGAGCGCTCCCGTACGCCGCCGCCGCCATTCATCACCTCCACCATGCAGCAAGCCGCCAACCAGCGGCTGGGCTATTCCGCCAAGAAGACCATGAGCACGGCGCAGCGTCTCTACGAGGGCGTGGAGCTGGGGGACCAGGGCGTGATGGCGCTCATCACCTACATGCGGACCGACTCCGTGCGCATCGCCGACGACGCGCTGGACGCCGCCAAGGCTTTTATCGTGGACGCATGGGGCAAGGAGTACTATCCCCCCAAAACCCGCCGGTTCAAGACGAAATCCGGCTCCCAGGACGCACACGAAGCCATCCGACCCGTGGATCCGGCCATCACCCCGGAGAGCCTGAAAGCGACGCTCCCCCGCGACCAGTTCGCCCTCTACAAACTCATCTGGGAACGCTTCATCGCCTCACAAATGGCTGCCGCCCGCTTCTGGGACACCACCGTGCTGGTGGAAAACGGCGAGCTGACTTGGCGCGCCAAAGGCGAGCGGCTGCTCTTCCCGGGGTTCCTCGCCGTGGCCAAGAGCGCGGCTTCCAAGAGCCAGGATCTGCCCAAGCTCGCACAGGACGACGCCCTGGCGCTCATCACGTTCCTCAAGGAGCAGAAATTCACCCAGCCCCCGCCGCGCTACACGGAAGCGTCCCTGGTGCGGGAGCTGGAGGAGCTCGGCATCGGCCGGCCATCCACCTATGCAGCCATCATCTCCACCCTCATCGATCGTGATTACTGCCGACTGGTGGAGAAACACTTCGTCCCCACGGACCTCGGCGCCATCGTCAGCGACTTGCTGGACGCCCACTTCAAGGAGCTCATGGACGTGCGCTTCACGGCCTCCATGGAGGACTCCCTGGACAAGGTGGCCGAGGGCGGCGGCGACTGGATAGAACTCCTCAAGAAATTCACGGGCGACTTCTACCTGACCCTGGACGAAGCCAAGGAGAAGATGGAGTCCGTCAAAGGCGGACTGCCCACAGGCCTGACCTGCGAAGAGTGCGGCAAGGATATGGTCATCAAGTTCGGGAAAGCGGGGCAGTTTCTCGCCTGCACGGGCTACCCGGACTGCCGCAACACCAAGAACTTCACACGGGATGAAGACGGCCAGATCCAGGTGGCGCAGGAAGACCTCGTCAAGCCGGAGGTGGTGGGCCAGTGTCCGGAGTGCCAATCCGACCTGGTGATCAAGCGCTCGCGCACGGGCAGTCGGTTCATCGCCTGCTCGGGCTACCCCAACTGCAAGTACGCGCAGCCCTTCAGCACTGGCGTGGCGTGTCCCAACGAAGGCTGCTCGGGCGAGCTGGTGGAGAAGAGCTCCCGCCGCGGCAAGGTCTTCTACGCGTGCAATCAGTACCCCCAGTGCGACTACGCCGTGTGGGACTGGCCCCTCGCGGAGCCATGCCCCGAATGCGACTCCAAAATCCTCGTGCGCAAGACCACCCGCGCACGGGGCCCGCATGTCGCCTGTCCCGTCAAGACCTGCCGCTTCACCAGAGACCTCGAAGAAGAAGAAGCGCTGTAGCGCCGTATGGAAGCAACGCTGTAGCAGCGTATGGAAGCAGCGCTGTAGCGCCGTATGGAAGCAACGCCGCGCAGACCTCCTCGCCATGCAAGAAGGGAGGCCCGGTCCATGGATCGCGCCTCCCTTCTTGCATGGGGGGGGTGATGACGCCTTCAGCGCGCCCGCAGGCCACGGCGCAACGCGGTGCGTTCTCCTGTCTGGCGGACGCGCTGAAGGCCGCTCCCTCGGCCGCACGGGACGCCTACAGCGTCCGAAGCGTGGGCGCAGGGTCGACAAGGCGGCCGTCGCGGGTGACGACCTTGTCCACCACCTCCACCCGGACGCCTTGACGGGCGGCGGCTTCGGCGGCCTGGTGCGCGAGGGTGGAGAGCCCTGTGCAGCACGGCACCTCCATGCGCGCAGCCACCACCTGGGAAGGCTCGGCGGCGGTGAAGAGCTGGATCAACTTCTCCAGCGTGGCTTGCTGCTCCTCGAACTTGGGGCAGGCGATGGCAACGGCCTTGCCCGGCAGCAGGTCGGCGTGCAGGGCCGGGTGCGCCACAGGGACGCAGTCGGCCGCCAGCAAGAGCGTGGCGCCCTTGGGGAAGGGCGGCTTTTCGGGGTTCATGAGCCGCAGCTTCACGGGCCAATGCCCCAGGGCCGAAGCCGTGGCCGAGCCGTCACGGCCCGTAGTCGTCGCGGCGGGTTGCAGCTGTTGCGCCGCAGCGCCCGGACAGCCCGTGGGGGCGTGGGGCTTCCTGCCCAGCTCCTCCAGTCGGGCCTCCACCAGGGCTTCGTCGAAGGGCGGGGCTTCGCGTTCGATGAGGGTGAGCGCGCCGCGTGGGCACTCTCCCAGGCATGCGCCGAGGCCGTCGCAGAGGGCGTCGCCCACGAGCCTGGCCTTGCCGTCGACGATGGCGAGGGCGCCCTCGGCGCAGCCGATGATGCACTGGCCGCAGCCGTCGCAGAGGTCTTCGTTGATTTCGATGATGAGGCGTTTTTCAGTGGCGGTGGTCATATGGTTTCGCTCCTTGGGCGTTTCGTTCCTGAAGGGCGTCCTGAAGTGGACGCCGGGGGATTGCGGCGGCGGGAGGGCGGGTCTTGCAGAGGACTTCTCCCTGCGCCGTGCGATCAGATATGCCCGGGAACGCGTGCGCCGGCATTGATGTACGTCAAGTGGACGAAAAAAAGAGTCAGGATTGTCCGCGTTCCAGAAGCGTCCGGAGCGCGTCTTCGGGGTCCAGAGGCATGGCGAAGAGAAAACCCTGCGCCTGGCGGCAGTTGAGCGTGGTGAGCGCCTCGAGCTGGGCGGCCTCCTCCACGCCTTCCGCCACCACCTCCAGGGAGAGACTGGCGGCGAGGGCGAGCACGGCCTTCACGATTTCCCGGTTGCCATGCTCCTCGATGCGCGCGACGAAGCTTTGATCCACCTTGAGGGCGTCGATGGGGAAACGCTGCAGGTAGGAGAGCGAGGAGTACCCCGTGCCGAAATCGTCGATGGAGAGTCGCGCGCCGAGCTCCTTGAGCCGACGCAGCACGTAGACGGCGTGTTCCGGGTTCTCCATCAGGGTGGATTCGGTGATCTCCAGCATGAGAACGTCGCGGGGGAGCCCCGTGTCCTCCAGCACACGAGCCACCTCGGAGACGAGATCCGGGTGCGCGAGTTGCTTGGCCGAGAGGTTCACGTGGATGGTGGGCGCAGGGCCGGGGCGGCCGGCGGTCAGCCACGCGGCCACGGTCTGGCAGGCTTGCCGGAGTATCCACCGCCCCAGCACGATGATAAGGCCGGATTCCTCCGCGATGGGGATGAAGTCTGAAGGCGGGACGACTCCCTTGAGCGGGTGGCGCCAGCGCATGAGCGCTTCGAACCCGGTGACGCGGCTGGAAGGGAGATCGATGATGGGCTGATACTGCACGAAGAACTCGTCGTTCTTCACGCCGCGACGCATGTCGTTCTCCAGACCCACCAGTTTCTGCGCGTCCTCCAGCAGACGCGCGTGGAAGACCTTGAAGCGGTTGCGGCCCAGCTTCTTGGCGCGCTGCATGGCCAAGGAGGCGTTGCGCAGGAGCTCGTCCGGTCGGTCGTACACCGCAGGGCTCACCACGATGCCGATGGAGGCGGAGGTGTGCACCGTGTGTTCGCCGAAGGTGAAGGGCTGTTCCAGCTCCTCGCGCAGTCGGCGCGCCACATGGATGGCTTCCTGGGTGTTGGTCAGCTCTTCCAGAATGATGATGAACTCGTCGCCGCCTTGGCGCGCCACCGTGTCCAGACTGCGCATGCCGGCCTGGAGTCTGCGTGCGACGCCCCGCAGCAGCTGGTCTCCCACGCGGGGGCCCAGACTTTCATTGATGGTCTTGAACCGGTCCAGGTCGATGAAGAGCACCGCAAAGTGATAGTCTTCCCGCCGTTTGGAGCGTTCCAGAGCCCGCGCCACGCGATCCAGGCAGAGGGAGCGGTTGGCCAGCCCCGTCAAGGCGTCGTGCAGGGTGCGGTGGTGCAGCTGGACCTCGAGCAACTTCAGGTCAGTCACGTCCGAGGCGGTGGAGCGCATGCCGAGAGGACCGCCGTGGTCGTCCATGAAGCGCTGGCTGGCGAAACGCAGCCACTTCTCCACACCCTCGGTGGTGATGATGCAGAGATCGCAGAAATGCGCCAGGGCCCCGGCTTCCATGATGCTCTGGTGGTCGTCGAAGGCGTCGCGATAGTCGGGCCGGAGGATGTCGCGCAGCAGCCGGGGGGTGTTGAGCACCTCGCGCTGAGAAAGACCGGTGATGCGCTCGCACGCGTCGGAGACGAAGCGCACGCAGCCGTCTGGATCGGTCCAGATTTCGAGGTCCTTGGAGGACTCGGCGATGAGGCGGAACCGTCTCAGCTCGGCGCGCAGGTCGTCGGCGTCGCTGGTTTCGGGGCCGCCGTGACCGCCGGGGCAGGGTATGCTGCGTCTGTACATGGTGGGCCTTCCATCAAAGGAGCTTGCTCCCATATCGGAGGATATCCGATTTACTTAAGGGGCTCAAGCGGTTGTATTGTGGAGACGGCCTTTCGCCCGGCGAGGTTTGCCAGCCGGGGCGGATGTGCGCTAGGTTGGCCGGAATTCGCGACCCGGAGGAACCATGTCCGAACACGACGAGACCCAGGCGTTTCTCGATTCCTTGCCGGAACTCGGCGAGAACGATCAGCTTTGTTTCGCCTGCCACCCCGACGTCCCCTGCTTCAACGCCTGTTGCGGCGACCTGAACCTCTCGCTCACGCCCTACGATGTGCTGCGGCTGCGTCGCGCCCTCGGCGAGGACAGCGAAACCTTTCTCAACACCCGCACGGACATCGCCGCCTACCAGGATACGGGGTTCCCCAGCGTCCACCTGCGCATGGAGGAACACCGTCAAGGCGCGCCGTGTCCCTTCGTCACCAGTCAAGGCTGCAGCGTCTACCCGCACCGGCCCGGCGCCTGTCGGACCTATCCCGTGGGCCGCGCCAGCCGCCTCAAGGACGGCGCAGTGGCGGAGCGCTTCTTCGTCATCAAGGAGCCCCACTGCCGCGGCTTCGAGCAGACCACCGAGTGGACGCCTGCCGCCTGGATGACAGACCAGGGGCTGGAGCCCTACAACATCTCCAATGACCGCACCATGATGCTGCTGGCCAAGCAAAAAGTCTCGGGGCGCCCCGTCCACCACAGGAAGGCGGGCCTCATCCTCCTGGCGCTTTACCAGCTCGACAGGTTCCAGCAGTTTCTCAAGGAAATGAAGGTGCTGGAGCGACTCGACATGGACCATGACCCCGACGCCGTGCGCACCGACGAGGAAGCCACCCTCGCCTTCGCCCACGACTGGCTGGAACTCGTCCTCCACGGCGAAAATCCCCGCGTACGCAAGCTGGATCCCGATGCGCAACCCGCAGACCAACGGCCGTGAGCGCTCCGGCGGCCACCCACACCCACCCGGCGTCGCCAATGGATGAAGCGCTGCTACGCCACCCCAAAATGCTCGCCGAGCCGCAGCTCGTGAACGCAGTGGCCGCCGCCCGCGCCGCCGGAGAACGCATCGTCTTCACCAACGGCTGCTTCGACCTGCTCCATCCGGGGCACGTGGACCTCCTCGCCCGCGCCCGAGCATTGGGGGATCGACTGGCGCTCGGGCTGAATTCGGACCACTCCGTACGCGCCCTGAACAAGGGGCCGGGACGCCCCGTGACGCCTTATGCAGCCCGCGCCTTCGTGCTGGCGCATCTCGAAAGCGTGGACTGGGTGACGGGGTTCGATGAGGCCACGCCACTGGAGCTCATCCAGGCCGTGGCGCCGGACGTGCTCGTGAAAGGCGGGGACTGGCCCCTGGAGCGCATCGTGGGCGCGACCGAGGTTCTTGCCCGCGGAGGGGAGGTCCGCAGCCTGCCGCTGCTGCCGGGCTTTTCCACCACATCGACCGTCGAACGCATCCTCACCACATGCAGCGTCATGCAGGAGGGCGTCGCGTCACGGGAAGCCAGGCCATGAGCGCGTTCGGCGTCCGTCGGACCCCTCGCAACCGGCTCGCCACCAAGGCGCACGCGCTGACGCGTCTCCGGGAACTCGGCGCGCCGCCGGCCACGGTGCTGGACGTGGGCGTGGCCCACGCCACCCACGAGCTCATCGCCGCCTTTCCCAAGGCCCGCCATCTCCTCTTCGAGCCCGTGCCCCACTTCGCGCCGGCCATCCATGCACATTACGCCGGCGTGGACCACGAGCTCATCCAGGCCGCCGTGGGCGAGGCCGCCGGCGAGGCGCTTCTCCGGATCAATCCCGAAGACGCGCTCATCGGCCACTCCCAGCTGACGCAACCACCCCTGCACGACAGCGACACCGCGTCGGAGGAGCCGACCGCCGCTCCCGCCGCCCGGGGCGGCTCCCGAATCGTGACCTCCGTGGTGACGCTGGATGGCGTCCTCGCCGACCGCAGCGAGCCGACGCCCTATCTCCTGAAGATCGATGTGGATGGGTTCGAAGCAGCCGTCCTCGCCGGGGCCGTGGGCACGCTTCCGCATGTGGCGTGTCTCATCGTGGAGGCCGCCACGGACCGCATTGGCGCCACCATCGCTTTCTGTCAGCAGCACGGTTTTTTCCTGTGGGATGTGGTGGATCTGTGCTACGCCCATGGCGTCCTCTGGCAGGCGGACCTCGTCTTCCTGCCGGAAGGGCTGCGCGCCACCTGCAAGCCCCGCCCGGAAGACCCCCCCGGCCCCCATGGCTGGCCTCCGTTTCAGGACGCCGCGGGCCGCGCCTCCTTCCTCACCCGCTGGCGGCGCCGCGCGGACCGCGCCCTGCGGGACTTGCGTGGGCTGCGGTCGGGGAGATAAGTCCTGCCGGCCGGAGCGTCGCCGCACGCTCGCGAGGGCGGGAAGGGCCGCTGCGAAACGCCCGTCGGGATGGCGTGTGGGCGCTGCATGGGCTGCGGGTGGAGGAAACTTTCGCTGAATCCCTGCGCTTCATGCAGGCCGCCCGGGGTTTCCGCAGCCCCTTCGACGTCTCGCCAAACGCCGGCGTGTTGACAAGGGCGCGTCGGCGTCACCGGTTCGTCCCCGATTCGTAACGTCCATTTGTCAAGGTCGGGCATAAGCCGGCGTCCCGCGCGAGGGGCGACGGGGCGACCACAGAGGGCAGCCGCCGCGGGCACGCGTCCCCGGATGGCCATGGTGATCACTAGGACCGCCGCATCGCCGAGCGATGTCCTGCGACGACGGCGGGGCTCGGGCGGCGGCGAACCGCTCGCGGAGGGGAAAGCAATCATGCGCAGAGTTCTGTTCATTTGCGTGCACAACAGCGCGCGCAGCGTCATGGCGGAAGCCTACCTGAAACACTTCGGCGGGGACGCCTACGAGGTGGAGAGCGCGGGCTTCGAACCGCAGCCCGTGAACCCCCTGGTGCGCGAGGCCTTGGCCGAGGAGGGCCTGGACGTTTCCGACAAGGAGCCCCAACGCGTCTTCGACGCCTTCAAGGAAGGCAAGATATTCAACTACGTCATCTCCGTGTGTTCGGAATCCCTGGAGGACATGTGTCCCATCTTCCCGGGCATGACGCACCGTCTGCACCTGCCGTTCATGGACCCGCAGGTCATCGAGGGTTCCGACGGCGACAAGATGGTCAAGGTCCGTGAACTCCGTGATCAGGTGAAGAAAGTCATCCGGGAGTTCATCGCCTGGGAGCAGTCCGGCGGCAAACGCCAACTGGGCCAGCGCTGGGAAGTGGAGGACATCGCTCAGGTGCAGTCCTCCGAGGTCGCCCGGTCAGACGAGGCGGGAGCGGCGTCGGCGGCGCGCCAATAGCGCCTTGCCGCGCGGGGCGCGTCATTTCGGTCGTTTGGCGGCCGTCCATGGTCGCGTTTGGAGCAGTGTGGGGCGGCCCGCCCGGCATGCTGCGTACAGCGTGCGGCTCCATATGTGGGGTGACAAGGGCGACGCCAGTCGTGCGTGAAGGAGGCGACGAGGTCTGCCGCGCGCCAGTCGTGTCGCGCCCTGGAATTCGGGGAACCAGTCCTCCGGAGGGCCTCGCTGTGTCTGCGGGGCCTGCGTCTCACGCGAGCCTGCGGGGGGGGCGTACTGCCGGGCGTCCCATCGAAATGGGCCGAGGAGCGTTGTGGCGGGGAGGCGCCGGCGGGGTTCGTGGAGTGTCGTCAGGCCCTGGTGATTGCGTGCGATGACAGGAAGGAGATGGACGGACGACGTCCGGAGCGCGCCGTGATCCGCTTTCGTCGTGATCCGGTCGCTTGCCCGCGAGGGGGAAGCCGCGCGACTTATTCGGAATCTTCCTGCATGGCGCCCATGGCGGCGCCGCCGTGGATCGAGTAGTTCGAGAAGGCTTCGTTGAACTCCAGCGTCAGCTCGCCGAATTCTTGCCCGTACTCGTTGAATTCCTTGGCGAGGGCTTGCAGTTTTTCGTTGCGTCGTGTGAATTCGTCCACAAGGGCCTGCACCGAGCCCTGGCCCGGGCCCTGGCGGCACATGGCCTGCAGTTTGCCGGCGACGTCGCCCATTTTCCTCGCCATCCGTTTCATGGAACGTAGTGTGCGCTCCATTTCCTGAAGATGTTTGCGGGCTTCGGGTGTCGCTTCGAACTCCGCCACCCGTTCTTCAAGCGTGTCGACCTGGTCGCGCTTGGCGTCGGCGGTTCGGTCGGACTGTTCATGCCCTTTGCACGCCCGCTGTTGTTGCTCGGCGAAGGCCTGCACCATTTTCTCCCGGTTGGACTGCGCCTCGGCCGGCGGAGGCGCGAGAAGGCTCGCCAGGAGCAGGAGTCCGCCAAGGAGGCAAAGCGCGCAGCTTGGGTGCCGGCGTGACGCCAAGCGCGTGTCCGGAGCGCCGTTTCCGGCGGCGAGTCTCGCGTTGGGGGCCTCCGGGGGCGCATGTCGGGAATTGAAGCGGTGGTGTGGCGTGCGCATGGGGACGTCCTCCTTTGCATCCAGAATACGAAAAGGCGGCGCGGGCTGCAATGAAAAATCCGGCAGGGGATCAGAGAGCATTAGACAACCACGCGGAAATGCCGTAAGAAGTGCTGTTTGCGCGCGCCGCTGGCGCACCCGTCGTTTTTGTTTCGGCGGCATGAGGTCGCGCTTTCGTTTTGTGCGCAGCCACGTCCCGGCGCTCTGGACGCAGCAACACCGCCGCCGCCAGTTCGCCACGAACTCCAACCCCGCCGCCGGCATCGCCAAAGCTCCGTATGTCCAAGGTTCCCCATATCCGCAATTTCAGCATCATCGCGCACATCGACCACGGCAAGTCGACCCTGGCCGACCGCATTCTGGAGGTCACGGGGCTGGTCAGCGAGCGTGAGCGCCGCGAACAGTTCCTGGACAGACTGGACCTGGAGCGCGAACGCGGCATCACCATCAAGGCGCAGACCGTACGCATACCTTACACTGCGCCGGACGGCGTCGAGTATGTGCTCAACCTCATCGACACGCCGGGGCACGTGGACTTCAGCTACGAGGTTTCCCGCTCCCTGGCCTCCTGCGAAGGCGCGCTGCTGGTGGTGGACGCCACCCAGGGTGTGGAGGCGCAGACGCTGGCCAACGTCTATCTGGCGCTGGACAACGACCTCGAAGTCATCCCCGTGCTCAACAAGATCGACCTGCCTTCGGCCGAGCCGGACCGCATCCGTCAGGAGATCGAGGAGTCCATCGGTCTGGACGCTGCAGCGGCGCTGGAGGTCTCCGCCAAGACGGGTGTGGGCGTGCCTGCCGTGCTGGAAGCCATCGTCCGCGATCTGCCGCCGCCCCAAGGCGAGCCGGACGCCCCCTTCAAAGCGCGTATCTTCGACAGCTGGCACGACCCGTACCAAGGGGTGGTGGTGCTCTTTCGTGTGGTGGACGGCGTGGTGAAACCCGGTGACGCCGTGCGGATGATGTCCACGAAAAAGGATTTCGAGGTGACGGAGCTGGGCGTTTTCTCTCCCAACCCGAAGCCGGCGAAACAGCTCGGCGTGGGCGAGGTGGGCTTCATGACCGCCGCCATCAAGGAACTGCAGGATGCGCGCGTGGGCGACACCATCACCCACGGCAAGAACCCCGCCGCCACGCCTCTGGAGGGCTTCAAGCCGGTGAAGGCCATGGTCTTCTGTGGGCTGTACCCCACGGAGCCCGCGGAGTACGAGCCGCTGAAGGGCGCGCTGGAGAAGCTGCAGCTCAACGACGCGGCGTTCAGCTTCGAACCGGAAAGCTCCCAGGCGCTCGGGTTCGGGTTCCGCGCGGGCTTTCTGGGCATGCTCCACATGGAGATCATCCAGGAGCGGCTGGAGCGCGAGTTCCAGGCGAGCCTCATCACCACGGCGCCCACTGTCGTCTACAAAGTGGAGACCACCAAGGGCGCCAAGATGGACATCGACAACCCGGCCAAGCTCCCGGCGCCGACGGAGATCGCCGTCTTCAACGAGCCCTACGTCCGCATGGAGATTCACACGCCCAACGAGTACGTGGGCGCGGTGTTCCAGCTCTGCGAGGAGAAGCGGGGCATCCAGAAGGACGTGCGCTACCTCTCCTCCAGCCGGGTCATCATCACCTATGAACTGCCCTTCGCCGAGATCGTCTTCGACTTCTTCGACCGCCTCAAGTCCGTGACGCGCGGCTACGCCTCCCTGGACTACGAGGTGACGGAGTTTCGCGCTGCGGACATGGTGAAGCTGGACATCCTCATCAACGGCGACCCCGTGGACGCGCTCTCCACCATCGTGCACCGGGAGAAAGCTCAGCAGCATGGCCGCGCCATCGCCTTGAAGCTGAAGCAAGCCATCCCCCGCCAGCTCTTCGAAGTGGTCATCCAAGCCGCCATCGGGCAGAAGATCATCGCGCGGGAGCGCAACGCGCCCATGCGCAAGAACGTGACCGCCAAATGCTACGGCGGGGACATCACCCGGAAGCGCAAGCTCCTGGAGAAACAGAAAGCAGGCAAGAAGCGCATGAAGCGCATGGGCAACGTGGAGATCCCACAGGAGGCCTTCCTCGCTGCCCTCAAAGCTGGCGAGGAGTAGCGCGCCGCACCGGCCCTCCACACCCGCAGACATTGTCATCCCCCGTCACAACCGTCACGAAGGACGCCCCATGACACCACGCTGGCAAAAAGCACTCAAAGAATATACCGAAGCCATCATCGTCGCCTTCATTCTGGCCATGGTCATCCGCGCTTTCTTCGTCCAGGCCTTCAAGATTCCTTCGGGCTCCATGCTGGAAACCTTGCAGATAGGCGACCACTTGCTCGTCTCCAAGATCGTCTACGGCGTCAAAGCGCCTTTCACCGACTACGAGCTCATCGAGTTCTCCAAGCCCGAACGCGGAGACATCGTCGTGTTCCGCTTCCCCAAGAATCCCGACCAGGATTTCATCAAGCGCGTCATCGGCGTGCCCGGCGACACCATGGAGATTCGCGACAAGGTTGTCTACATCAACGACGAACCCCTCGACGAACCCTACGTCCAGTTCACGGACGACCAGATCCTCGACACTGCCCGGGACAACAAAGGCCCCTTCACCGTGCCCGAAGACAGCTATTTCATGATGGGCGACAACCGCGACGAATCCCACGACTCCCGCTTCTGGGGCTTCGTGGAGGAAGACCTCATCAAAGGCAAGGCCTGGATCATCTACTGGTCCTGGGAAGGTATGGGCGACGTGCGCTGGGACCGCATCGGCATGGGCATCGAATAACGACCGCCCCCCCACCCGAGATCCGCACGCCGGCGCACCGTCACGCCGCCGCGAGCGACCTCCGCTTTCCCTGCGCATGAACGCGGGAGCACGCCTTGTGCGCAGGGCTTGCTCCCGCGTTTTTCGTGTGCAGATGAGGGACGCCGTGACAAGACGACTCCCACGGGGTAGAGTGGGACGATGCGAACCTACACCTTCTATACCTGGAACGTGAACGGCTACCGCGCCATCTGGAAGAAAGGCTTCGCGGCATGGCTGGAAGCCTCAGACGCGGACGCCGTCTTCCTGCAGGAGACGAAAGCCAGGCCGGAACAACTGGAGGAAGCCTCCCGCGCGCCCGCCGGGTACGAGGCCGTGTGGCGCCCCGCCGAGGTCAAGAAGGGATACTCCGGCGTGGCTGCGCTCTACAAGACGCCGCCCCTGGCCGCGCACACGGGGCTGCCGGACCCTCGCTATCAGGGGGAGGGTCGGTTGATCCGTCTGGAATACCCCTCCTTCCACGTGGTGGGCGTCTACTTTCCCAATGGGCAGAAGGACGAGGAGCGCCTCGCCTACAAGCTGGGCTACTACGAGGCGTTCTTCGACTACGTCCAGGCCTTGCGAGAGGAAAAGCCCGTGCTCGTCTGCGGGGACGTGAACACCGCGCACCAGGACCGCGACCTGGCGCACCCGGACCGCAACGCGCAGACCTCCGGCTTTTTGCCGGTGGAGCGCGCCTGGCTGGACCGGTTCGTGGCGGCGGGGTGGGTGGACTGCTTCCGCAAGTTCGAAACCGCGGGCGGCCACTACACCTGGTGGGCGCCGTGGCGCAACGCCCGCGCCAAGAACGTGGGGTGGCGCATCGACTACTTCTTCGCCAGCGCCGAGTTGGCGGACCGCGTGCAGGCGTGCTGGCACGAGCCGGCTGTGATGGGGTCGGACCACTGCCCCGTGGGCCTGCGGGTGGAAGGGGAGTGACCCCGCCGCCGCTTTTCCCGTTACGTGTATTGCATGCTCTCGCCGCGCCGCTTCGCAAGCCGCGCGGCCCATCAGCGTCCCGAGTCGCCCGATCAATGGTGTGACGAAGTCACGATTGGTCCATGCGCGCGGCGGCGTTCTTCCGCAAGACGCACCCTCGTTCCCGTGGCCCGACCTGAGACAGGCGCCTACGCATTCATGCGTCGAGGCGGTTCGTCGCGATGGCCGCTCCCCCCATTCCCCACCCGATTTCCGCCTGATACCGCCGGAATCCGCCTGATTCGGTGACGGTCCTGCGCCGGCGTGCGTCAACCCTGGGCTTGGCGTCCGAGGCAGTAACATGCTGGATGTCGGCGATATCTGCGAAAGGTGTCCATAAAGTGCGTCGTGTGA
Source organism: uncultured Desulfovibrionaceae bacterium (assembly GCA_964455395.1). Lineage (GTDB taxonomy): Bacteria > Desulfobacterota > Desulfovibrionia > Desulfovibrionales > Desulfovibrionaceae > CAYVWB01. The sequence continues at coordinate 5,316 of CAYVWB010000043.1, read as the reverse complement.
CGTCACGCAATGGACATAATCGAAGGATTGGTTTACATGAACGCCACCCGACACGTTCGTCTTTCGGCGCTGGGTTCCTGGCGAGGCGCAAGTCCGGTTTTTCGGACGGCTTGGGAGTCCAGCGCGGCGCGGTGAGCGTAGCGGGGCTGGTGTTGGAATGTAACCAGACGTTCTCTCCACAACCGCTGTCACTGGAGGCGCATCATGGCTCGAACCGCAATGGAGAGCGCCCTCCCGGCCAAGGTCACTGCGAAGACGGCAGCCTATATGGACTGGCTGCAGATGTTGACCGGGTTGGCGCTTGTGCTCTTCATGTGGGCGCACATGATTCTGGTCGCGAGCGTGGTCATCGGCCCCGGGGCGATGAACTCCATCGCCGAATTCTTCGAAACCACGGGGTTGGCGCAAGTGGGCGGACCGCTTGTGGCCGTGATCTTCCTGGCGCATTTCGTGTTGGCCGTGCGCAAGGCGCCGTTTCGTCTCGCACAGCAGAAAGTGCTGTTCCGCCACGCCCGGATGCTGCGGCACACGGACACATGGCTATGGATCGTGCAGGCGGTCTCCGCCATGGTCATCCTTCTGCTGGGCGTCATCCACATGTGGGTCGTGCTGACTGACCTGCCCATCACGGCGTTCAAGAGCGCGGCCCGGGTGCAGCACTGGCCGTGGCTCCTCTTCTATCTGGTGCTGCTGCCCCTGGTGGAGGCGCACATCTCCGTGGGTCTCTACCGCATCGGGGTGAAGTGGGGCTTCATCCGCCGCAGCACGCGCGGAACGGGAAAGAAGATCGAGCGGGGGTTGATCGTCGTCTTTTTGGTGATCGGCGTCCTGGCGCTCGTGCGGTTCCTCACCTTGACCATCGTCGTGCGCTGAGGAGGCCGCCATGGACATGCTCTATACCGACCTGCTCTGTGTGGGCGCGGGCCTGGCCGGCGAACGCTGCGCCGTGGAAGCCGCCGGCGCCGGTTTCTCCGTCGTCTGTCTGAGCCTCGTGCCTGCGCGACGCTCGCACTCCTGCGCGGCGCAAGGCGGCATGCAGGCCGCCCTCGCCAACTGCGCCATGGGCGAAGGCGACGGTCCCGACATCCACTTCGCCGACACCGTCAAAGGCTCCGACTGGGGCTGCGACCAGGAAGTGGCCCGACTTTTCGCGGACACGGCGCCCATCGAGATGCGCCGCCTCTCCCACTGGGGCGTGCCGTGGAACCGCGTGGAGCCCGGCGTGCATACCTACTACAAAGGCGGCAAACCATTCGACAAGGAAGAGCTGGAGGCGAACCGCGGTCTCATCCACGCACGGGCGTTCGGCGGCACCGCCAAATGGCGCACCTGCTACGCGTGCGACGGCACCGGCCATAGCGTGCTCTACACCATGGACAACCGTGCGGCGCAGCTCGGCGTGGACGTCCACGACCGCATGGAAGTCATCAGCCTCATCCATGACGACGGCGTCTGTTTCGGGGCCATCGCGCGGTGTCTGCGCACGGGCGCGCTGCGGGCGTATGTCGCCAAAGCCACGCTCATCGCCTCCGGCGGATTCGGCCGCATCTATCGCGCTTCCACCAACGCCGTCATCAACGACGGCGGCGCGCACATCGCCTGTCTGGATACGCAAGTGGTCCCCCTGGGGAACATGGAGGCCGTGCAGTTTCATCCCACAGGCATCGCGCCCACGGACATTCTCGTGACCGAAGGGTGTCGAGGCGACGGCGGCACCCTGCTGGACAAGGACCTCCATCGTTTCATGCCGGACTACGAGCCCGAGAAGGCGGAGCTGGCCTCCCGCGATGTGGTGTCGCGCTGGATGACGCACCACATGCGCCAAGGCAAGGGGGTTGATTCTCCCTATGGGCAACACCTCTGGCTTGATATCCGCCACTTGGGCGAGAAGCACATCCGCACCAAGCTGCGCGAAGTGGACGAGATCTGCCAGTCTTTTCTGGGCGTGGATCCCGTGGAGTCGCTCATCCCCGTGCGGCCCACCCAGCACTACTCCATGGGCGGCGTACGGACCAACAAGGATGGCGCGGCGTACGGCCTGACAGGCCTCTTTTCCGCTGGCGAAGCCGCCTGCTGGGACATGCACGGCTTCAACCGCCTGGGCGGCAACTCCCTGGCGGAAACCGTGGTGGCCGGCGGCATCGTGGGATTGAAGATCGTCGAATTCCTGCACGGCTACGAATCCCGCATCCCCACCGGCGTCATCAAGGACCAGGCCGCCAAAGACCGCGCCCGCATCGACGATATCGTCCGCGGCGCCACAGGCCGGGAGAACGTCTACACCGTGCGCGACGCCATGTTCGACGTGCTCGAATACGCCGCCGGCATCTACCGCAACGAGGCGGACCTCGCCCGCGGCGTGGAGGAACTCAAGGCGATCCACCAGCGCGCCTTGCGCGTGGGGCTGCAGTCCAACGGCAAAGGCGCCAACCCGGAACTGGCCTTGGCCATCAAGCTGCCCGGCATGGTGCGTCTCGCGCAGTGTGTGACGTTCGGCGCGCTCATGCGCACGGAGAGCCGCGGCTCCCACACCCGTGAAGACTACCCCGAGCGCAACGACCGCGATTGGCTGAACCGCACCCTCGCCACCTGGAACGCCGGCGACGACCTCCCCACCCTGCGGTACGAGGACGCCACCGCAGTCTTCGAGATCCCTCCCGGCGAACGCGGCTACGGCGGCGGCGCCATCATCCCCCGGGACGCCAACAAGGACTAACGCCATGGCCAGAACCCTCACCATCCATGTCTTCCGGCACAATCCCGTGGACGAGCACGACACGCCCCACATGGACGCCTTCTCCCTGGAGGAGACCGACTCCATGACGCTCTTCCTGGCCCTCAACCAGATCCGCGAACAGTTCGACCCCTCCGTGCAGTTCGATTTCTGCTGCCGCGCCGGGGTCTGCGGCTCATGCGGCATGGTCATCAACGGTCGGCCCGGGCTGGCGTGCCACGCCAAGACCGCCGAACTCCCCGCGGAGATAACCCTGCTGCCCCTGCCCTTCTTCAAGCTGGTGGGCGATCTCTCCGTGGACACGGGGACCTGGTTCCGCCAGATGTACCAGCGCGTGGAATCCTGGATCCACACGAACAAGGAGTTCGACCCCCACGCCGAAGAAGCGCGCATGCCCAACGAAGTGGCCAACGCCATCTACGAGCTGGACCGCTGCATCGAGTGCGGCTGCTGCGTGGCCGCCTGCGGCACGGCTCGCATGCGCGAGGACTTTCTCGGCGCAGCGGGCTTGAACCGCGTGGGTCGCTTCGTGCTGGATCCCCGGGACTTGCGGACGGACAAGGACTATTTCGAACTTATCGGCACGGACGAAGGGATCTTCGGCTGCATGGGGCTGCTCGCCTGCGAGGATGTCTGCCCCAAACGACTCCCCCTGCAGGATCAGCTGGGCTTCCTGCGCCGCAAGGCCGCGCTCACGGCCATCGGCAAGTCCTACCCCAACTCCAAAGCCTTCGCGTAAGGCGGGCTCCCCCATGCGAATCATCCCCAAAGAGACTGTTGTGGACGCCGTGGCCAAACTCTGCATGGACGGCAACCGCTACCTCCCCGCCGACGTGCGCCGCGCTTTCGAGGAAGCCCGGGCGGCGGAAGACTCCCCCGTGGCCCGGGAGATCTTCCGGCAACTGCTGGAAAATGCTGATCTGGCCGAGGAATCCGGCCTCCCCTTGTGTCAGGACACCGGCCTCGCCGTGCTTTTCGTCGAGCTGGGAGAGGAAGCGCGGGTGGAAGGCGGTCTGCGCGAGGCGCTCAACGAAGGCGTGCGCAAAGGCTACGCCGAGGGCTATCTGCGCAAGTCCGCATGCGACCCCATGACCCGCGCCAACACCGGCGACAACACGCCTGCGGTGATCCACCTGGACCTTGCGCCCGGCGACGCCCTCAAGATCAGCTTCATGGCCAAAGGCGGCGGCAGCGAAAACATGTCGCGCGTCACCATGCTGGCCCCTGCGCAAGGCTACGAAGGGATCAAGCAGTTCATCCTGGACCGCGTGGCCGAGGCGGGCCCCAACCCTTGCCCCCCCATCGTCATCGGCGTGGGCGTGGGCGGTACGTTCGACTCCGCCGCGGTGATGGCCAAGAAAGCGCTCTTGCGACCCCTGGACGACATCCACCCGGACCCGGACGTCGCCGCCAAGGAAGCCGAACTCCTCGCGTTGGTGAACGAACTGGGCGTTGGACCCATGGGGCTGGGCGGCAAGACCACCTGTCTGGGCGTGAAGATCGCCATGGGCCCGGTGCACCTGGCGAGCCTCCCCCTGGCCGTGAACATCCAGTGCCACTCCAGCCGGCACAAGGAGGTCACCCTCTGATGGCCGAGCACAGACTCACCACCCCGCTGACCGACGAAGCCGTGGCCGCGCTCAAGACAGGCGACGTGGCGTTCATCACCGGCGTCATCTACACCGCACGGGACGCCGCCCACAAGCGCATGGTGGAAACCTTGCAGCATGGAGGCGCGCTCCCCTTCGAACTCCAGGGCGCAATCGTCTATTACGTGGGGCCCTCGCCGGCGCCGCCGGGGCGGCCCATCGGCTCTGCCGGTCCCACCACCAGCTACCGCATGGACGCCTACGCGCCCTACCTGCACCGCCTCGGCCTGAAAGCCACCATCGGCAAAGGGCGGCGCAATCAGGAAGTCCGGGATGCGCTTGCGGAACACACCGGCGTCTACTTCGGCGCCACAGGCGGCGCCGGCGCCCTGCTCTCCCAGAAGATTCAAGCCGCCGAGATCGTCGCGTACGAAGACCTCGGCCCCGAAGCCATCCGGGCTCTCACCGTGAAGGACTTCCCCGTCACGGTGATCAACGACAGTCACGGCGGCGAATTGTACGTCACCGCCAAACGGTAACCCGAAGCAGCACAGCCCACACCTCGGCTGCGCCTTCACTGTTACGCCACAGAGAGACGCACGTGGAGATCCCCCTCTATCAAGTGGACGCCTTCACCAGCCAGGTCTTCCGCGGCAACCCCGCTGCGGTGTGTCCGCTCATGAAATGGCTGGACGACGACGTCATGCAGGCCATCGCCGCAGAGAACAACCTCGCCGAAACGGCGTTCTTCACGCCCGAAGGCAAGGGCTTCGGCATCCGCTGGTTCACACCCATGGCGGAGATAGACCTCTGCGGCCACGCCACCCTGGCTGCTGCTTTCGTGCTCTTCGCCGAGCTGGGCTATGACGACCCCGTGATCCGCTTCGAGTCCGCCAGCGGCCCTCTGCTCGTCGAATACACCGCCAGCGGCCGGTTGATGATGGATTTCCCTGTCTGGCGGCCGGAACCCACAGCGCCCACCGCCGCCCTCAT